>JAJPJD010000006.1 GCA_021324355.1 Actinomycetota bacterium | reverse complement strand
GGCGGCACTGCAGAACGCGCGCGAGACTGCCGACCGTCAGCTCGAAATCACGAGCTGAGCACACCGAGCATCACACTCGGATTCCCACCACATGCCGGGGCTCTATCGGCCCACCCCGCTTCATCCCGGACTGCGGGCCGGTCAGCACGTTCTCAGGGGCGTACCTCGTAGTACAGGTTGGCCGGCTCGTCGAAGTCATGGACTGAGAACCTGGTGAAGCCGGCGGCGCGGACCAGCTCTTCGAGCAATTGCGGGTGGAGCCCGAGCGTGCCCAATCCCGCTCCCCCCGGCTCGGACAGCGCTGAGGCCATGCACGAGGTGATCGAGAAGCCATACATGAGTGCGGCCATCGGGTTGGACAGGTTGTCACGCGGTTCGGGCGCACATCGGATGTCCTTGATGAGCCAGGTGCCATCGTCCTTGATGGCCCGGCGGATCGCGGCGATGGCCTCTGTGGGACGGGTCATGTCGTGCAGACAGTCCAGCGTGAGCACCAGGTCGAAGGTCGGCTCCTTGGGCAAGGACGCGGCCCCTGCGTGGTGAATGACCACGTTGTGCGCCCGTTGCTGGCCGGCCAGCTGCCGCGCTCGCGCCACAGCGTGGGCCGAGATGTCGAACCCGTGCACCTCCGTTGCCGGAAAGTGCTGGGCGATCGCCAGCACGGCCAGCCCGGCCCCGCAGCCGACGTCGGCCACTCGGGCTCCGCCTTCGAGCTTGCCGACCACGCCTTCGAGGGCCGGGAGGATCCGGGGCACGAGCGCAAGTCGGGTCCAGGGGCCAAGCATGTGTTCGGTCCGGTGAATACCCGCGACGCCCTGACGGTCGAAGGAAAAGCCCAGGCCGGTGCGGAAGGCCTCGGCGACGTCATCCACCAGGGTCGGGTCGAGCGGGGGGCCGAAGGCGCCACCGGCGTAGAAGAGGCTCTCTGTCTCGTCGACCAGGACGGCTGCGCCGGCTGCTGGGAGCTCGAAGCGGCCGTCCTCGTGCCAATCCAAAAGCCGTGCCGCGCCCATGGCCCGGAGCCATTCGAGCACCCACCGCTCGTGGTAGCCGGTCCGAGTGGCCAGCTCGGCGGCGCTCATCGGCCCGCCGTCGGCGAGCGCAGCGAACAAGCCGAGCCGCGAGCCCAGGTGGATGAGCAAGGAGACCACCTCGCCTTGCTTGTAGCTCCAGACCTGGAAGGCAAAGAGTCGGACCTCGTCCTCGGTGGGGCGGGAATCGAGGCGGCCGGCCACAAAGACAGGGTAACCCGAACCTCTGGCTCAGCCGCGTGGCGTCACAGCCCGGCGGCGCGCCACCCCTCGCCGCCGGCGGTCCACCGCCAGCCAGCCCGCCCCGGCCGCCACCAGCGTCCCGCCGACCCCGCCCACCCACAGCGCGGGAAAGCCGGTGAAGGGCAGGTTCCCGGTCAACGGAGTCTCGGGCACGGCAACGGTGGCCGCGGCGGCGGAGGAGTCGGTGGTGAGCACGGCGGTGCAGTGGTAGGCGGGGTCCGGCTGGTAGTCGGGCGGTGCGGCCAGCTCATGGAGGCACCATGCGTAGCCAGCCGGGACGGCGAAGCTGAGCACGCCGTCTGCGTTCGTGGTCCCTTCGGCGAAGAAGGCGTCGCCCGGTGGGACGACGGCGTCCGAGGGAACGGTCTCCGGGGCCCCTGGTGGTCGGGCGCCGTCGGCGAGGATCTCGTAGGTGGCTCCTGGGATGACCGTGCTGGGCTGGAGCGAGTTGTACTTGTAGGCCGCGACGTGCACCGTCGCCAGCGTCTCGCCGATCGCGATGGTGGTCGCAGAGCTCGGGGACGTCGTGGTGAGCACGGCCGAGCAGTGAAGGCCCGGGTCCACGGCGTAGTCGATGGGCGCTCGGACCTCGTGGACACACCAGCTGTAACCGGCCGGGACTGTGAACGACAGTCGCCCGTCGGCACCGGTTGATCCCCTCGCGTACCAGGTGTCGCCGGGCTCGGCTGCGGCATCCGCCGGAACGGTGCCGGTCGCCCCGCTGGGCGGGAGCGCTCCTTCGACATAGAGGTCATAAGTGGCGCCCGGGATGCCGGTGAAGGGGGTGAGGGAGTTGTACTTGAACACCTGGAGGGTGACCGTCTGTTCGACGTCGCCAAAGGTGAGCGTGGTCACCGGCGCTGGCACCACGGGGCTTCCCTGGAGCACTGTGGTGCACTGGGAGTCAGGGTCGGCGACGTAGTTGGGCGGCGCTTGGACCTCGACTGCGCAGTACGCGTAGCCCGGGAGCTGGAGGGGGAAGGTTGCGCTCCCGCCTGCACCGGTGGTGACGGTGGCCACCAAGGTCTGGTGTGCGGAACCGGCGGCCCCCACGAAGCTGGATCCGTCGGCCACCACCGGGTTGGTCACTCGGTAGAGGCTGAAGGTGGCACCGGCGAGCCCGACCGACGGGCTGGCCGCGTCGACCTTGCGCACCTCGATGGCGACGAACTCGCCGGGGTCGGTGACGGTGATCGGCTGGTCGGCCTGAGCGTTGTCAGCGGTGAAGCAACCATTGGCCCCACTGGCGAGCCCGGGCGGTGCTGCCCGCTCCACCCAGCAGTACCGCGTCCCTGCGCTCAGCACGGCCGGGGTGGTGCAGGTGCCGGCCGGGTTGGTGGTGCAGGTGGCGACCGAGGGCCCGCCTGGCGTGCCCTGGTCCACTTCGATCAGCGCCCCATCCAAAGCGAGCTCGGCGGGGTTGACGTTTCCGCTCGTCACCTTCTGGAACACCGCGCTCACAAGCTTGGGGTCGCCAAAGCCGATCGTCGCCTGCTCGCCGGCCAGAAGATCGACGTTTTGGACGTTTGGGGTGGCGGGAGCGAAGCCTGGTGGCGGTGCGACCTCAGTGATGCGGTACCGGCCGGGGAGCAATGACGGTCCGTCGTTGCCCGGGGGGCTGCAGGTTCCCGAGGCCGCGGTGGTGCAGTTCCCGATGTCCCGGTAGGTTCCGTCGTCCGCCGCGTCGTACGCGATGTCGAAGGTGGCTCCGGCGAGGGGCGCTCCGGTTGCCAGGTCGCTCTTGGTGATCGTAAGGGTGGCTGGTTCGACATGATCCTCCTCGGCGCTGGTGAACATCACCTCGGTGTTGGTTCCGGCCACCACCGACACGGTCTGATCCGGCGCAGTTGTGTAGCCCGGCGGGGCCGTCTCCTCATGGACGGTGTAGGTCCCCGATGGCAAGGGTGCTGAGGGGGGGCTTGTGCCATCGGCACCGGTGGTGAGGGTGGCGACGACGGTCGAGCCCTGCGCGACGGTGAACACCGCGCCACCGACCGGGTAGTAGGCGCTATCGTCGCCGGCCTTCACGATCGACAGCGTTCCGGTCGTGGGCAGGGCCACCAGGTTGGCCTGAAGGCTCGAGGGGATGGGGGACGCGAATGCGACCAGCTGCTGGGCGCTCGGCTCCCGCTGGCTCGGCGCGAGGAAGCTCAGTCCCGGCTGGCCCAGCCCTCCAGGTGCCGACGCCGTGAGTGTGACCGCCCCCGGCATGGTGGCGACCACGGTGAAATCGGCATGCCCCGAGGCGTCGGTGGCAGCGGCGAGGGTGGTCGGCCCCGAAGGTCTCCCGAGGTTCGCCCCGCTGGCAGTCAGTTCGATCGGCAGGCCGGCCACCGGGTCGCCAGTCCCTGGGAATACCGCGCTCACCTGGTAGGTCGCCTGTCCGGTGAAGCTCGTACCGCCGCCGAGCAATGCCCCGCTGAGCTGCGGCGCACCAGTCGCCCCGGACGAGATCGAGTACCAACTGTCCAGGGCTTGATAGGCGGCCAGCACTCCGGGATCCATTGCCGGCACCGGGCTCGACCAGACCACCGAGTCGTACAGGAGTTTCCCAGCTACCGCGGCCTGGTCGGCGGTGAACTGGCCGGCGAGACCGCCCCACCATCCCAGTGCCTGCGCCTCGCTGAACGCGAATCCCAGGGCACCGGTGCCGACGGTGTTCGCGCCGGTTGGGGGTGCGGAGGCGACGTAGTCGTAGTCGGGTGCCGGGTAGTCGCCCCCGCTGGCCGGGGGATCGGCGCAGAACCCCCAGCCCTGGGGGGTGGGGAAGCCGGGACCGTAGGAGCCGTACCAGGTGTTGGCACCCGAATAGGTTGCGCAGAACCCGGCATAGGGGAACGGCGGCCCTCCGACGGAGCACGGCGCTGGACCGTCGGCGTGAGCCGGGATCGCGGTGGCAACACCCAGCGCCACCGCGGTGCCCACCGACGCTGCCGTCACCACAAGAACCGCGGCGGCTCGCACCAGCCTGGCCCGAAGGTGTCGGCGCCTCTGTTCTCGAGGAAGGCGGGACTCCAGACGCCGTGGTCGGCTCGTCACGGTCCTCGCGTCTACCGGTCGCTCCTGGCACGCCTCCTCGCTCGACATGGGTGCAGTGCTCGGTCGAGGCACGGCGAGCCCTTGCGCCCTCGGTACGCTTTGGCTCGGTGCCGATCTCGCCCGACCTCCTCGACGAGGACGAGGAAGTGTTGGTCGACGTCCGACCGCACTGGGCCTACTTTTCGGGACCCTTGGTGGTCACTGCGGCTGCGGTGGCAGTGGTGGTGCTCGTGGTGCGAGAGCTGCCGAACGCGCCAGTGGCGATCGCGTGGCTGCTCGTCGCGTTGGTTGGCCTGCCGGCGCTGTGGCTCTTCGGCCGTCTGGCCCGCTGGTACGCCCTCAACCTGGTAGTGACCGACCGCCGGGTCGTGCTCCGGAGCGGGGTGCTGGCCCGGCGCTGCATCAATCTTCGTCTCCAGCGGGTCGTTGACACCCACTGCGTCCAGGGGCCACTCCAGCGGCTTGTCGGCTCGGGTCGATTGATCCTCGAGGTCGAGGGTGACGAGCACTCTCTGACCGTCTATGACGTCCGCCGACCCCGCACCGTCCAGCACGTGATCAACCGCCAGCTCGCCGAGCTCGATCGCCGACTGGCCGGCAACCGAGGGCGCTGGCCCGACGACCGCGTGCCATGGAGCCTCGAAGCCTCAAGTCCTGCCTCACCCACGCCGCCACGAGGGGTTCCCGCCGTTCCGGCGTCACCCTCGATCCCAGACCAGCTGATGGCGCTTGACCGTCTCCGCCGCCAGGGGATCCTTTCGGAGGAGGAGTTCGCGGCGAAGAAGGCGGAGCTACTCCGGCGGATCTGACCGGCAATCGCTGGGGCTCGCTGACACCAGTACGGTGGTGCCATGACCAGGTACCGGTGCGCCGCGTGCGGGAACCTGACCCGCTTCGACGTGACGAGCACCGCCACGACCAGGGCGTTCTACCACTTTACGCTAGGCGGCGAGCTCGAGATCGAGGACGAAGAAGTGATCGACCGGACGGTGCACGAGGTGCGCTGCCGGTGGTGCGGGCACGGGCGATCGATCGAGGTGATCGAGGCACCGGAGCCCTCGAGCAGCTCCTCGTCGTCATGACGACGAGCGACCCGGCTTCTCGGGTGCCCAACCCCGAGCATCTTGTCGCCGTGCCGATGTTCCTCGGTTCGCGCCCCGAAAGGGCACGGCCAGTGACGGGCGTGACGCTGTCGGGGGAGTCGGTCGTCCACCGGCTCGACGACCCGTGGACCCTCCTGCTGTTCGTCTCGACGGCTTGCGATGGCTGCCTCGAGCTATGGGACGAGCTGGTTCGGGCGCACGCGACGCTCCCCACCGCGGTGACGCTGCTCGTGGTGGTGCACGGTTCCGGGGAGGACGCCAGTGCACTGTCAGATCGGGCCCGGAGCGCGCCAGTGGTCATGTCCGAGCAGGCGTGGGAGGACTACGGTGTCCACTCGCCGCCCTTCTTCGTGTTGGTCGACCGAGCAGGGGTGGTTCGAACCGAAGGAGTCGCCTGGTCGATAGAACAGGTGGCTACGGCGGTCGCCAAGACCCTGGATCGGTCGAGCTAGGCGATGGACACCGCGCTGGTACGCCTCGACACCGACGGCCGCCTCGCTACCGACCTCACCGAGCAGGTTCGGGGCTTCTGCGCTCGCCGGGGTGACGGGTTGTGTCATGTCTTCGTCCCGCATGCGACCGCGGGGTTGGTGGTGATGGAGACCGGGTCGGGTTCCGAGGAGGACCTGGCTGCGCTGTGCGCGCGCCTGCTACCCAGAGACGACCGTTACCGCCATCGCCATGGGTCACCGGGCCACGGCGCCGACCATCTGGTCCCGGCCTTGTTCAGCCCGTCGGTGACCCTTCCCGTAATTGACGGGGAGGTCCAGCTTGGAACCTGGCAGTCCGTGGTCCTGGTGGACACCAATCCGGACAACCCACGGCGCCAGGTCCGGTTGTCCTTCCTGGCCGATCGTTGAACTCGATGTCACAGCCCCCAGCCACGCTTGGGTGCAGCGCTCCGAGGGCGCCACGGACCAGGGAGGCACCACACGATGGCAACGATCACGATCGACTGTGACCAGTGCAGTCTGCAGCACACCGCAGCCTGCCAGGAGTGCCTCGTCACGTTCCTGCTTGAGCGCGATCCCGGCGACGCGGTGGTCATCGACGCCGATGAGGCACGGGCAGTGCGCATGCTCGAGCGAGCCGGCCTTGTCCCGAACCTCCGGTTTGACGCTCGGGCCGGTTAGGGCTGACTTGTCAAGCAGGGCGGGGCGGTGAGCCCGACCCTGCTCGTCACCAACGACTTCCCGCCGAAGGTCGGCGGGATCCAGTCCTATCTTTGGGAGCTTTGGCGGCGCCTGGACCCGGCAAGCACAGCGGTGCTCACCGCTCGGTCGCACCCCGACCACGCTGCGTTTGACCGTCAGGAGGCGATCGCCGGCCGGCAGATCCGCCGGGTGCCTCGCTCGACGCTGTACCTGCCGACCCCGCTCGCGCTCCAGCGGGTCAGGTCGGCAGGCGCCGCCGTTGGGGCCGGGCTGGTGCTGATGGACCCGGCGTGGCCCCTGGGGCTCCTGGGTCCCAGAATCGGCCTCCCCTACGGGGTCATCCTCCATGGAGCCGAGTTCACCATTCCGGCTCGGATCCCAGTCGTGCGCCGCCAAGTCGCCCGCGTGCTGCGGGGTGCCGCGATCGTCGTTTGTGCCGGCCCCTACCAGGCCAACGAGGCTCGGCGGCTCGGGGGCGACGAACTCAAGATCGTCGAGGTTCCGCCGGGCGTCGACTGCGAGCGGTTCGCACCGTTGGAGGGGCAGGAGCGGGCCGCGGCACGTCGTCGACTCGGTCTGCCGGAACGCGCGGTGGTCGTCGCCAGCGTGAGCCGGCTGGTCCCCCGCAAGGGCATGGACGTCCTCATCGAGGCCGCCGCTGTGCTGGCTCCCGACCGCCCGGACCTGGTCGTAGCGATTGCCGGAGCCGGCCGGGGCCGTGCTCGCCTGCAGCGTCTCGCGGCGCGCCACAACGCCCCGGTCCGGTTCCTCGGCCGGGTCGACGAGGAGGACAAGGCGGCGCTTCTCGGCTCGGCCGACCTGTTCGCCATGGTCTGTCGAACCCGTTGGGGCGGTCTCGAACACGAGGGATTCGGCATCGTGTTTCTTGAGGCCGCGGCGGCCGGCCTTCCCCAGGTGGCCGGTCGGAGCGGGGGAGCAGCGGACGCGGTGGTCCACGGCGAGACCGGCTTCGTCGTCGAGCGGCCTGGCGACCCAGCAGCCGTGGTCGCCGCGCTCGCCCCCCTCCTGGAGGACCCCGGCCTCCGGCGTGCCATGGGCGTGGCCGCCAGGGCCCGGGCACAGGCATACTTCGACCACGACCAGCTCGCTCCTAGGCTGGCCGAGGCGCTCGCTGAGGTGGGAGGCTGAGCGCGAGCTGGGCTCACGTCGGGCACCGGTACGACCCCAAGCGGGCGAGGAGGACGCGTGGCCGAGGAGGCAACGGAGCGCATCACGGTGGCGGCGCCGCCAGAGCGGTGCTTCGAGGTCGCCGACGACATCGAGCGCTACCCGGAGTGGTTTGCCGAGATCAAGGAGGTGACGGTCCACGAGCGCGACGAGCAGGGTCGCCCCTCGCTGGTCTCGTTCCGGGCCGCCGCCTTCGGACGCAGCACGAACTACACCCTTGCGTATGACCTCCGGGAGGCTCCCCGGGTGCTCGGCTGGAGGCTAGTGAAGGGCGACATCACCACTCGGCTCGACGGCCGCTACCAGTTCGTGCCCACCGGCGACGGCCAGACCGAGGTCACCTACCACCTCGAGGTCGAGTTCCGGGTTCCGCTCCCAGGCTTCATCAAGATGCGTGCCCAGAGCAGGATCATGACTGCGGCGCTGCGGGACCTGAAGGCACGGGTCGAGTCCTCGTCGTGACCGAGCACCGGGGGTCGGGACCTCGGGCCACCCTGGGTATCGATATCGGCGGGACCAAGGTGTTCGGGGTGGCCCTGGACCCCGATGGCAGGATCCTGGCAGAAGCCCGCCTGGCCACCCCCAACGGCGAGCGAGCGTCGCTCCTCGATCCCGAGCGCCGCGGCGACCAGGTAGCCGATGCGGTGGCCGACCTGGTGCGACAACTCTGCTCGGGGCTCGAGCCCCCGGTCGCGCTCGGGATCGGGGCGCCGGGGATGGTCGATCGCCACGGGGTCCTGTGCTTCGCCCCCAACCTTCCCGGGGCCTCGGGGGTCGACGTCCAGGGCCTGGTGTCTGGACGCCTTGGGGGCATGGCGATCGTGGTGGAGAACGACGCCAACTGCGCCGCGCTGGCTGAGCTCACCTTTGGCGCTCTTCAGGGGGCGGGCGAGGCGGCGATGATCACCCTTGGGACCGGGATCGGCGCCGGGCTGGTCGTTGGCGGTCAGGTCCACCTGGGAAGCAACGGGTTCGCCGGCGAGGTCGGGCACATGATCGTCGATCCGGCCGGGCCGCCCTGCCCGTGCGGCCGACGGGGGTGTTGGGAGCGGTTCGCATCGGGAGCCGGGCTGGGCCGGCTGGCGCGGGAGGCTGCCCAAGCCGGCCGGCTGCCCCGTGTGGTCGCCGCTGTTGGCGGGGACCCCGAAAGTGTCCACGGCGAGGACATCACCACTGCGGCCCGCCATGGCGACCCCGGCGCACTCGGGGTGCTCGAGGAGCTTGGGTGGTGGGTCGCCCTTGGGCTGGCCAACGTTGTCGCCGTGGTCGACCCCGAGCGGATCGTCCTGGGCGGCGGGCTGGCGGAGGCTGGCGAGCTGCTCCTTGGCCCGACCCGCCGCGCCTTCGCCGAGCTGGTCGAGGGACCGGGCGCCCGGCCACCGGTTGCTCTCGCGGCAGCCACGCTGGGGGAGCGAGCAGGTGCCGTCGGGGCCGCGCTGGCTGCCCGCTGGGCGGTGGAAGGGCCGAGGTGACCCTTCGAGTGGGGGTCATGCTCCCGAGCTTTCGGGACGATCCGGCCGATGCGCTGGCCGTCGCGACCGAGGCCGAGCGTCTGGGGATCGATGGGGTCTTCGTCTACGACCACCTCTGGCCGATGGGTCGGCCCGATCGTCCTGCGCTGGCCCCATTTCCGCTGCTGGGGGCGGTGGCGCAATCCACCGCGTCGGTCCGGCTGGGGACGCTGGTCGCCAGGGTCGGGGTCGTCCCCGACAATGTGCTGGTGGCCGAGTTCGCGGCGTTGGACGATCTGGCGCCCGGGCGGGTGGTGGCCGCCCTGGGCACCGGGGACCACCTGAGCTTCGCCGAGAACCGGGCCTACGGGGTCCCGCCGGGCCCAGCTGAGCAGCGGCGAGCCGCGCTGCGGGGGTGCGCCCGTGAGCTCCTCGCGATGGGCCTGGTGGTGTGGGTTGGCGGGCGGTCCCCGAGGACCGTTGCCGTGGCCGAGGAGGTCGGCGCGGCGGTCAACTTCTGGGACGCCGGCCCGGAGGACCTCGCCGCCCAGGTCGGCCGCTCCGAGGTGACCTGGGGCGGCATGCTCCCCGAGGGAATCGGGTCTGGGGCAGCCTCGATCGCCTCGTTTGCTCGTCCCCTTGCACGGGCCGGGACGTCATGGCTGGTGTTCGGATGGCCGTTGGACCTCCGCCAGCTCGCAGCCGCTGCCGATCAGCTCCGGGCCCCCTGACCAGGGCCCCAGGCGACCCCGTCGGCCGAGTACCCTCGAGGCGATGGAGTTTCGCCGGATCAACGGGCTGCCCCCGTACGTCTTTGCCACGATCAACGACTTGAAGCTGGCTATCCGGCGCGCCGGCCGAGACGTGATCGACTTGGGGTTCGGCAACCCGGACCTGCCCTCGCCAGACGTCGCCGTGGAAAAACTCGCCGAGGCAGCCCGCAACCCGCGCAACCACCGCTACTCGGCGTCCCGAGGGATCCCGAAGCTCCGCCAGGCCATCGCCAACCGCTACCTGCAGCAGTTCGGGGTCGAGCTCGACTTCGACACCGAGGTGGTCACGACGATCGGGGCCAAGGAGGGGCTGTCTCATCTGATGTGGGTCCTGGTCGGTCCGGGCGACACGGCGCTGGTCCCTTCGCCCTCGTACCCCATCCACATCTACGCGCCGCTGTTCGCCGGGGCCGACGTGCGCCAAGTGCGGCTGGAGAGCCCGTCCGCGAGTGCTGGCGCTGCACCGCCGAATCCAGGAGCGGCGTTCTTCGAGTCGCTGATGGAGACGTGGGAGTCGGCGTGGCCCAAGCCGCGGGTCATCGTGCTCTCGTTCCCCCATAACCCCACCACGGCCTGCGTCGACTTCGATTTCATGGAGCGGCTGGTCCGTTTCGCCCAGGAGCACGAGGTCGTTCTGGTCCACGACTTCGCCTACGCCGACATCGCCTTCGACGGGTACCGGCCGCCGTCGATCCTCCAGGTCCCGGGAGCCAAGGAGGTCGCGGTCGAGCTGTACACGATGACCAAGTCCTTCTCGATGGCTGGGTGGCGGGTGGGGTTCCTGCTCGGCAACTCGGCCATCGTCCAGGCCCTGGCCAAGCTGAAGAGCTACCTCGATTACGGGACGTTCCAGCCGATCCAGATCGCGACGATCGTCGCCCTGAACGAGGCACCGGAGTACCCGAAGGAGATCAACGAGACCTATCAGGCGCGCCGCAACGCCCTGTGCGACGGCCTTGAACGGATCGGCTGGCATGTCGAGCCGCCCAAGGGGACGATGTTCGTCTGGGCGCCGGTCCCCGAGCCCTACCGCCACATGGGCTCGCTCGAGTTCTCCAAGTTCCTGGTGCAAGAGGCCGAGGTGGCGGTGTCCCCGGGAGTCGGGTTCGGGCCCGGCGGCGACGACTACGTGCGCTTCGCCCTGATCGAGAACGAGAAGCGAATCGGCCAGGCGGTTCGGAACCTCCGCCGGAGCTTGACCAAGCTGTCGGCCTGAACCCAAGTCTCTGCGACGGCGGCTCAGGCCCAGTTCCGGGCCCGCTCGACCGTACGCAGCCACCGCTCGTAGGCGCTGTCGGCACCTGTGCGGTCGGGCCCGGGGGTGAACTCGGCGTCCAGTCGCCACAGAGCGGTCAGGTCGTCGAGGGAGCCCCAGACCTCCTCGGCCAGGCCGGCCAGCATTGCCGCGCCGAGGGCAGTGGACTCGAGCCCGACCGGTCTCGCCACTGGGATCCCCAGCTGGTCGGCCTGGAGCTGGAGCAGCAGGTCCATGGCGGCCGCGCCGCCGTCCGCACGCAGGACGCTCGGCGCCGCCCCTGCGGCCGCCATCGCGTCGACCATGGCACGGACCGCGTAGGCGATGGACTCGACCACGGCGCGGGCCAGGTGAGCTCGGCCGGACCCCCTGGTGAGCCCGAGGACCGTGCCGCGGGCAGCCGGGTCCCACCACGGGCTCCCGAGCCCGGTGAAGGCCGGGACGAAGGTGACACCGCCGGCGTCGGGCACCGATTCGGCCAGCGGCCCTAGTTCCTCGGCCCGTTCGATGACCCCCAGTCCGTCGCGTAGCCACTGAATCGCCGCGCCCGACACGAAGGTTGAGCCCTCGAGCGCGTAGGTGGGACCTCGGCCCAAATTGCCGAGGTCCCAAGCGATGGTGGTGACCAGTCCGTCCACCGGGGCCGGGCAGGCGGGCCCGACGTTGGCGAGCACGAAACTCCCGGTGCCGTAGGTGGCCTTCACCATGCCCCGCTCGAAGCACGCTTGGCCGAACAGCGCCGCTTGCTGGTCCCCGGCGACGCCCGAGATCGGGACCCCGACCAGCTGGTCGAGCCCCGCGTCCGCGGTCACCAGACCGAAGCGACCGCACGAAGGCCGGACCTCAGGGAGGGCCCCGATCGGCACCTCGAAGAGCTCGGCCAGCTCGCCAGCCCACTCGCGCTCGTGGATGTCGAACAGCAGCGTTCGGCTGGCGTTGGACACGTCGGTGGCGAACACGCCGCCGGGTCCACCGGTCAGCTTCCACAGCAGCCAAGAGTCGACCGTCCCAAGGGCCAGATCCCTCCGGTTCGTCCCCTGGAGCTCAGCCTCCTTGAGCAGCCACTCCATCTTGGTGGCGGAGAAGTACGGGTCGAGGACCAGGCCGGTGACCGTCCGCACCTGGTCGAGGTGGCCGAGCTCCTCCAGCTGCGCGCAGCGCGCTGCAGTGCGGCGGTCCTGCCAGACGAGGGCGCGGTGGAGCGGGCGACCGGTCGAGCGGTCCCACGCCACTACGGTCTCCCGTTGGTTGGTGATGCCGATCGCTGCCGGCGGACCGTGGCCACCGGCAGTCACCTCGGCCAGGGTTGCCCGGGCATGGTCCCAGATCTCCTCGGGGTCGTGCTCGACCCATCCCGGGCGGGGGAAGTGCTGGGTCAGCTCACGGTAGGAGACCGCCCGCACCGTCCCGGACTCGTCGACCGCCAGGGACCGGACCCCGGTCGTGCCGGCGTCGATCGCCACGACGACGCTCACGGCACGACGCTAGACACCGTCGGGCCCACCCGTGCGACGCTCACCGGGCTTCGGCCCGCCGACTGTTCGTCCCAAGAACCCCCTCACCTGGGTGGACGGGCGAGCACTGTGGTTGACACCCCTGTAACTACAGTGCTGTAATGACCCCAGTATCTCGTGCCTCACGAGGGATGTCACCACAATATGTTGTGGTTTGGGGGTGAATCCCGGGTCCCTGGGGGGCGCTCAAGAGGTCGGTCGCCACGCGGCCGGCCAGACCAGCCAGGGACCGCAGAGCCCCCGAGAAGAGGAGCAGGGAAGATGGCCATTGCCCCACAGCGCGCTGGGATCGGCATCCGCCGCCACTTCACCACCGCCGGCGTTCACCCCTACGACGAGGTCCGGTGGGAGCGGCGGGACGCCCGAATCATCGACCACCGCGACGGGTCCGTCGTCTTCGAGCAGCTGGGCGTCGAGGTCCCCGAGACCTGGAGTGTGAACGCGACCAACATCCTGGCTCAGAAGTACTTCCGCGGGACGCTCGGCTCGGAGGAGCGGGAGTTCTCGCTGAGGCAGGTCATCGACCGGGTGGTGGACACGATCACCGCGTGGGGGATCAAGGACGGCTACTTCGACGAGGGTGAGGCGGAGATCTTCTCCGACGAGCTGAAGCACCTCATCGTGCACCAGAAGGCGGCGTTCAACTCGCCGGTGTGGTTCAACATCGGCGTCGCAGGAGTCCCTCAACAGGCGTCGGCCTGCTTCATCTTGTCGGTAGAGGACTCGATGGACTCGATCCTCAACTGGTACACCGAAGAGGGGATCATCTTCAAAGGCGGATCTGGGGCGGGTGTCAACCTCTCGCGCATCCGCTCTTCGCACGAGCTCCTCAAGGGTGGGGGCACGGCCTCGGGGCCGGTGAGCTTCATGCGTGGTGCCGATGCCTCGGCCGGGACCATCAAGTCTGGGGGCAAGACTCGCCGGGCGGCAAAGATGGTGATCCTCGACGTCGACCATCCTGACATCGAGGACTTCATCTGGTGCAAGGCGCTCGAGGAGCGCAAAGCACGGGTGCTGCGCGATGCCGGGTTCGACATGGACCTCGATGGCGCCGACAGCTACTCGATCCAGTACCAGAACGCGAACAACTCGGTGCGGGTCACCGATGAATTCATGGAAGCCGTCCTCCAAGATCGCGACTGGGACCTGATTGCCCGGACCGACGGCTCAGTGGTCCGCCGGGTGAAGGCTCGTGACCTGTTCCGCCAGATCGCCCACGCCGCTTGGGAGTGCGCCGATCCCGGGATGCAGTTCGACACCACCATCAATCAGTGGCACACCGCTCCCAACGAGGGGAGGATCAACGGCTCCAATCCGTGCAGCGAGTACATGCACCTGGACAACTCGGCGTGCAACCTGGCCAGCCTCAACCTCTTGAAGTTCCTGGACGACAACGACGAGTTCGACACCGAGTCGT
The DNA here is from genome assembly GCA_021324355.1 of Actinomycetota bacterium. Taxonomy (GTDB): domain Bacteria; phylum Actinomycetota; class Acidimicrobiia; order Acidimicrobiales; family RAAP-2; genus Palsa-461. The sequence goes on along the minus strand of JAJPJD010000006.1, from coordinate 135,255 downwards.
TCAAGGCTGCCGTCGAGGTGGTGTTCACCGGACAGGAGATCCTGGTCGGCAACGCCGACTATCCGACGGAGCGCATCGCTGACACCTCCCGCCTCTTCCGGCAGCTAGGTCTGGGCTACGCGAACCTCGGCGCCCTGCTCATGGCCAAGGGCCTTCCCTACGACTCCGACGCCGGGCGGGCGTGGGCGGCCGCCATCACCGCTCTCATGACTGGCCACGCCTACTCGACCTCGGCTCGGACGGCGGCCCGGATGGGGCCGTTCGTTGGCTTTCACAACAACGTGGAGCCGATGCTGTCAGTGCTTCGCAAGCACCAGGCGGCGGCGGCCAAGATCGACGAGGAGCTGGTCCCCTTCGAGCTGCTGTCAGCAGCCCAGGAAGCCTGGGACCAGGCCGTGGAACTGGCCGAACGGTTCGGGGTCCGCAACTCCCAGGCCAGTGTCCTCGCCCCGACCGGGACCATCGCGTTGCTGATGGACTGCGACACGACCGGGGTGGAGCCTGATCTCAGCCTGGTGAAGACCAAGAAGCTGGTGGGCGGCGGTTCGATGTCCATCGTCAACCAGACCGTCCCCCGGGCCCTGCGCCAGCTGGGTTACGACGAGTCCCAGGTGGCCGACATCGTCGCCTACATCGACGAGTACAAGACCATCGTCGGCGCGCCGCACCTTCTGGCCGAGCACCTGGCTGTCTTCGCCTGCTCGATGGGAGACAACACCATCCACTACACCGGGCACATCAAGATGATGGCGGCCATTCAGCCATTCATCAGTGGGGCGATCTCCAAGACCGTCAACCTCCCCGAGGACGTGTCGGTGGAGGACGTGGAGCAGCTCCACATCGACGCCTGGCGATTGGGCCTGAAAGCCATTGCCATCTATCGGGACAACTGCAAGGTGGCGCAACCCCTCTCTACGACGAAGAAGGAGGCGGTCAGCGATCCGATGCCCCCAGCGTCGCCGGCGGAGGCCCATCTGCGAGAGCTCACTGATCGAGTGGCCGAGCTCGAGACTGCTCTTGAGCGCGAGCGCAAGATCAAGTCCGAGCCGGTGGTGGTCGGCGCAGTCCGCGAGCGACTTCCTCGCCGGCGCAACTCGCGCACCTGGGCCTTCCGGGTGGCCGACTGCGAGGGCTACGTCACTGTCGGCGAGTACGAGGACGGCCGACCCGGCGAGCTTTTCATCAAGGTCTCCAAGCAGGGCTCCACGCTGGCCGGCATCATGGACGCGTTCTCCATCTCGGTCAGCCTCGGGCTCCAACACGGCGTGCCGCTGTCAACGTACGTCGAGAAGTACTCGGCCATGAAGTTCGAGCCTGCTGGCATGACCGACGATCCGGAGCTTCGGCTGGCAACGAGCCTGGTCGACTACATCTTCCGGCGCTTGGCGCTCGACTACCTGTCCTACGAGGAGCGGCTCGACCTCGGGGTCCTGTCGTCGTCTGAGCGGATCCAGCCGACGTTGCCCGGCGTCGAGGAGAGCACGACTCCGTCGGTGCCACTGGGCGAGGATCGGATGACCCCGGCCTCGGCCGTGAGCTCCTCGGCTGCTGCCCGATCCGAGCAGCGTGACGCACCGCTGTGCTACAGCTGTGGGGACGCCATGGTGCGTGCCGGGTCGTGCTACGTCTGCACGACGTGCGGCACGACCAGCGGCTGCTCCTGACCGACCAAACAGGCCGGCGCACATCGCGGCCGGACTGGTTGCTCTAGGCCGGTTGCTCGCTACCACCTGACCTGGTGGCTGGGCGGGCTGTGACCGGCGCGCGAAGCCGGCCAAGACCTCATAGATTGGAATCGGTGGCAGATGCTGAGTTTTGACGAGGCCGTGGCCCGGCTGACCGGTCCGGGGCAGCCGATGGAGATCGTCGAGAGGTCGATCGGCGGCGTGACGTACAAAGTCTTCAAGAACGCGCCGCCGACCCTCCGAGAGCTCTTCGCAACGGCCCGAGAGCGGGGCGAGCAGACCTTTCTCGTCTACGAGGGCGAGCGTTGGAGCTTCTCCCAGGTCATGGCACACGTCGACGCGCTCGGGGCTGCCCTCGTCTCGCGCTACGGGGTCAAACCCGGAGACCGAGTGGCGATCGGCATGCGGAACCTACCCGAGTGGATCATCTCGTTCGCCGCCATCCTCAGCGTCGGAGCGGTGTCAGTCTCGCTCAATGCTTGGTGGTCCGAGCCCGAGCTGAGCTACGCGCTCGAGGACTCGGGAGCGTCGCTGGTGCTGGCTGACCCCGAGCGGGTGGCCAGGATGACGAGCTGGACCAAGGAGCGAGGCATCCCGATGGTGGCCGTTCGCACCCCCGCCGGGGAGCAGCCCTCCGGAGTGGACCGCTACGAAGAGGTGATCGAGCTGGGGTCTCCGCTCCCCGCGGTGGCGATCGACCCCGAGGACGACGCGACCATCCTGTACACCTCGGGCACGACCGGCGAACCGAAGGGTGCGGTGTCCACGCACCGGGCAATCACTCAGGCGGTCATGGCGTTTGCGTGCCGCCAGCTCATCGAGCAGGTCCGCGCTGGAGGTGACACCCGACCAGCCGGCGCGCCGGCCTACCCACCGGCGTTGATCCTCACCGTCCCGTTGTTCCACGTGACTGGTTGCGTCCCGGTGATGCTGTCGGCGTTTGCCGGTGGGCTCAAGCTGGTCATCATGTACCGCTGGGACCCCGAGAAGGCGCTGCAGCTCATCGAGGCCGAGCGGGTCACCACGTTCGTCGGCGTGCCCACGCAGAGCTGGGACCTGATCGAAAGCCCCAACTTCCACAAGTACGACACCTCCTCGCTGGTGGCCATCGCTGGTGGTGGCGCGCCGGCACCGCCGGCCCTGGTGCGGCGGGTCGACAAGGAATTCAGCTCCGGCCGGCCGGCCATCGGCTACGGGATGACGGAGACCAACGGCTACGGACCTAATAACTCTGGTGACGACTACGTGACCCATCCGACCTCCGCCGGGCGGGTCGTCCCGACCATGGAGCTCGAAGTTCGTGACGAAGCCGGCCGTTCGCTGCCGCCAGGTGAGCGGGGTGAGATCTGGTTCAAGGGCCCGATGCTGATCCGTGGTTACTGGAACAAGCCTGAGGCGACGGCCGAGGTGCTGGTTGACGGCTGGCTTCGCAGCGGAGACATCGGCTACCTCGATGCCGAGGGCTACATCTACGTCGAGGACCGAGCCAAGGACATGGTCCTGCGGGGAGGGGAGAACGTCTACTCGGCCGAGGTGGAGGCGGCCATCTACGAGCACCCTGCCGTCTACGAGGCGGCGGTGTTCGGAGTGCCGGATCGGCGGCTGGGCGAACAGGTGGCAGCGGCGGTTGTGCTGAAGCCGGGTGCCACCCTCACCGCTGAGGCGCTGCAGGACCATCTGCGCACCCGTCTCGCTGCGTTCAAGATTCCCACCCTCATCACATTCTCGACCACACAGCTTCCCCGGGGGGCCACTGGCAAGATCCTCAAGCGAGAGCTGCGCAGCACCTTGTATCCCGAAGCCTCGGCCGACGGTCCGGCGGCACCGGCATAGGATCGCCCCCCGAGTCCCGGTCGCGTTCGCGACCGGTGGTCCCCGGTTGGGCCCGGCCGGCCGAACCCTGCCCCTACGCTGGACGCGTGGCACCGCGTCCAGCTCGACCCGCTGCACGGCCGGAGCCGGAGCGGACGCGCCTGGTGATCGGGCGGTCGCTGTCGATCCCGCTCGAGGAGATCGAGTGGCGGGCGACCACCTCCGGCGGCCCCGGCGGCCAGCATGCCAACCGGTCGGAGACCAAGGTCGAGGCTCGTTTCGACGTCGCCAGGTCAGCCAGCCTTGGACCGCGGCAGCGTGCCCGGCTGCTCGAGCGCCTCGGCCCTGTGGTCCGGGTGACGGCGGGGGAGCATCGCTCCCAGGCGCGGAACCGTGAGCTCGCCCTGGAGCGGCTGGTGAGCCGCCTGGCCGAAGGGCTTCGCCGGCCACCGGCCCGGCGGCCGACGGCCCCCAGCGCCTCGGCCGCGCAGCGCCGGCTGGAGCAGAAGCATTGGCGGGCCGAGGTCAAGCGAACCCGGGCCCGTCCGCTGCTCGACGAGTGACCAGACGACGGCCCACCGGCGTGCTCAGGGCTCGGGCAGGAGCGACGGACCGGCCAACCGGTCCAATGGGCGCAGCCAGTGCCTGCCTGGCGTCGGGGGGGCCTAGTTTCGCCGGTCAGCCAATGGCCGACTGCAAGGCCGCGAGGACTGCCGCCGGGAGCGCCAACGGACCGCCGAAGACGTACCCCTGCGTGCCCGTGCTCAGGCCGTTGAGGTAGGCCACGATCGACGGTGCCAGCGGCGGGCCGGCGACCAGGAGCAATGGACCAGAACGCCCCCCGGTCGCCATGAACACTCCCCCGGCGAGCGCGTCCTGGAAGTTGGCCGCGGTCGCGGCCCCGAAGGTCGACGCCCCGGCGAAGAACGTGTTGGCGACAGCAGCCGACGTGTCGAAGAGGGTGGGCCCGGAGATGTTGGTGGCGGAGGGGTCGGCGCCACCTGCCGCCAGGGGGCCACCGACCGTGTCGCGGACGTCGCCGGGGTGGGCGGCGAGGTAGGCGGCGGTCTCGGGGGATTGCTCGGGTCCGTCGGTGAGGAGGATGGCGGCGTGCTCTTTGATGGCCGCCGGGACCGCCGACAGGGCGTCGTAGAAGCTGAGCCCGGTGGCCTCGAAGATGGTCGACGGGTTGCCCAAGGCCTCGGCCACGTCGACCGCCGTGGCGTACTCGTCGTTCCCGGCCAGGCGAACGACGTGGTAGCCGAGGTCGCTCAGCGTCCCGTCGATGCTCGGGCTCAGGGCCAACGCTCCCCCGAGGATGTAGACCGTCCCGCCAGGAGCGAGCACTCGCTCGATCTCGGTCTGGGTCCGGGGATCGAGGGTCGCGCTCTGGGGTGCGCCTTCGGTCAGCAGGAGGGGTCCCCCGCAGGAGGCGGCGAGCGGCCCACCAGCCAGCGCGTCGGAGAAGAAGTCGTCACGAGCCAGCACGACGCAGCTCGCAGCGCCAGCCGACGGGAATTCTTGCTCCGAGATGGCGATCGAGGTCCCGATCCCGTCAGTGCCGTAGATCTGGATCGGGTAGGGGTTCTTGGTCGACGTGGTGAACTCCAGGACCGCCCCAGAGCCGTTGGTGCACTCGAGCGCGAAGTAGTAGGTCGTCCCCGGAGCTAACCCGCTCACGGCGACCGGCTCGGCGATGGAGCTGGTGGTGGCCGGGGTCGTGAACGAGTTGGTCGCGATGGCGCCGGTGAGGTCGCTCGAGGTGCCGTAGGAGTAGTGACAGGTCTGCGCTGAGCCCTCGGGATCGACCGTCCCGTTCAGGGTCGCGCTGGACGCGGTGATCGCGGTCGCAGGGCCCGTGACCACGGCGGTGCCGGAGACGACTGTGAGGGTCAACGCCTGGGTCGCGTCGGGGCTGACCCCATTGCTCGCGACGATGCTCAACGGGTAGGTCCCAGCAGTCCCGGGCGCTGGGGTTCCTGACAGGAGCCCGGTCGCCGAGAAGGTGACGCCCTGGGGGAGTGGGCCGGTCTCGCTGAACTGGGCCGGCGGGTACCCGGTCGCGCTGACCTGGAAGGACCCTGCCACGCCGACGGTGAAGGTGGCTGTTGGGGGTGAGGTGATCGAGGGCGCGGCAAGACCGGGCTCTTCGACCGCGCCGATGGTGCAGGCAGCCCCGTTCGGGGGCTGGGGCCTCGACACCCCGCGCTGATCGACTCCCGGGCACAGCTGGACGCCGTTGGCAATCGAGCCACGGGGGATCCGAGCGATCGCTGGGCTCCCGGGCGCCGGAGCCATGGTCTCAGTCGGGCCTCCGTTGTTCTGGAGCGCTCCCAAGTCTGGATCCACGTCGACGAGATCGGAGGATTGGGTGAACCCGCAGTCTGCTCCGGTGGGGTCGTCGGTCAGGTTGAAGCCCGCGCTGACAAGACTCCCGATGGAGTAGCAGTTCGGTCCTTGCCCCCCGGAGGCCACGGAATTGGCCGCGAGGATTGTTGCCGCGAGGGTGGCATTTCCAGTCGTTTCGTTGTCGAGGCCGCCACCAACGCTGGAAAGGTTCTGGGTGATCGTCGACGCCGTCACCACAAGCGTGGCGAGGTTTGCGACGCCGCCGCCAAACCCGTTTGATGCTGATGTCGTGTTGCCTGAGACGGTGCTATCAGTGAGGAAAAGAGTGCCTCCCTCGTTTTGAAGGCCGCCGCCGTGCTCTGCGCTGTTGTCGGCGATGGTGCTATCGACCAGGGAAGCCGAAGCAGCCGGACCGAAGCTGTCGACGCCGCCACCGGATTGAGCGGTGTTCTGGGTGATCGTCGACGCCGTGACCGCAAGTGTGGAGGAGTTTGCGACGCCGCCACCAGAGGAATTTGGTGCGCTGTTGGCTGAGATCGTGCTGTCGGCGATCGTCACCATGCCGGCAGGGTTGTTGATGCCACCGCCGATCGACCCTGTTGTGTTGTCCGTGACGGTGCTTTCGGCCAGGGTCAGATTGCCTCCCTCGTTGTCAACTCCGCCTCCGTGACCCGAACCGGTATTCCCTGAGATCACCGTGTCAGTGACGGTCGCGTCAGCATTGTTTTGAGGGCCAGCGAGGTATGTGCTGTTGTTCTCGATGCCACCACCTATGCCCGCGACGTTTCCGGTGATGCTGCTGTTCTCGACGTCGAGGGTCCCGGAGTTGAAGATTCCTCCCCCGTCTCCACCACCCGGAAGGGTGTTCTGCGAAATGACCGTGGTCGCGATCGTGGCAGTCGCACCGTTGTAGATCCCGCCACCAGCGAAGGCCCCCTGGTTATTCTCGACCGTGCTATTACTCATCACGAGGGTGCCGACGTTGTAGATGGCCCCAAAAGCATTCGTTCCACTTGCCTCGACATTGTCTTTGACCGTGCTTCCGGTCACGGTCAGGCTGCCAGAGTTTGTGATGCCGGCACCGTCTGTCGCTGACTGGCCATCTTCGACTACCAGGCCCGAGAGAGTGACGGTGTCTCCGGTTCCGATGGTGAATACCGTGCCGTTCTTGGTGCCGTCGACCGCGCCGGAGGCAGTGGCAGGCCATTGCGTGATCACCAGCGATCCGAAGCCAGCCGGCACGGTCACATGGTCGTCGATGACCCCTGCGACGTCGATGGTATCCCCGGATGCGGCCTCGATGACGGCGTGGGAGATCGTCGCGCACGGATTGGCTGGCGCCGTACAGTCGTTGGCGGTGTCGGTCCCCCCTTGCGCAACATAGAGGGTCGTCGCCGCAGCGGCGGCTCCGTGCACACCGAAGACAAGACCGGAGACAAGAGAGACGACGGACGAAGTCACCAGCGTGACCACGAGGCGCCCTCGCCTCCCCTTGACTCCCACTTCGGAGGACCTCCTGGCTTACAGGATGGGCCGCCCGGTCCCATCCACCGGTGCACGATCGGGCTCCATCATGGCGAGGAACGCTACGGTGGGCAAAGCACTGGTGCTCGGGGCACACGAGGCGCGTGGCGCATCGTTAGTGGACCAGGACGAACTGGTAGCCAGCGTGCAGTGGCTCAGTGCGTGAGGGCAGAACGGGCTGCGCCCACCGCCGCCTTCAGGACCGAGCGGCTCATCGCATCGTGGTCCTCGCCGACGCCGCGGAGCGCGGTGAGCGTCGCATAGCCGTCTCCGAGCAGGCGTACGTCGTCGGCTCCGCCGCCGGTCACCGCCGCGGCCGGTAAGGGGAAGGTGCCCAGCGTCAGCTTGATCCTGCCCGTCCAGCCATCGATCATCTCGACACTGGCGCTATGGACCAGGCCTGCCTTGGAGGGGCTGCCTTCGACGACGCCTCGGAGTTGGCTCAGCGGCACCGACGGCACGTTCAGGCTGAGAACCGTCGGGGACGGAGCCGATCCCAGCACCGGAAGGATCGCCGGGGTGATCCGGGCGGGGGTCTCCCATCGGTGCTCGGGCGAGGAGCGCATCGAGACGGCCAGTGCGGGGTACCCGTACTGCGCTGCGGTCAGGGCGGCACCCACCGTTCCTGAGTGGAGGACCGAACGCCCGGTATTGGCTCCGAGATTGATCCCGGAGACGACGACGTCGGGCTGAGGGCCGAAGGCTCCGAGCGAGGCGAGGATCACGGCAAAGGCGGGTGTCGTGTCGAGCCCGAAGACCGGCACGCGCTCAGCGCCCTCGATCCGGACCAGTCGGAATCCGATCTCGTCGCGCTCGTAGTAGATCCCCACCCCGGCCGAGACGCCCGAGTGGTTTTCGAGGGGGGCTGCGACGACGACCTCGTTCTCGGTCTGCTGGGCCCAGGATCCGAGCGCACGGACAAGTGCTGCGAGCCCTGGTGCGTACACCCCGTCGTCATTGGTGACCAGGACACGCACTCGGGAACTACGATACCGCGGTCGCTCCGGGGACCCTGAGCGGCGCTATTCCTCCATGCCCCCTCCCTCGACCCGACGCCAGGCCGAAGGCAGCCACAGGCCGCGCCCCTCTGAGAGCTGGTCGACCGGTGCCCAGTGGGAGATCGCCCACGGGGCCCAGCGAGCGGTGGTGACCGAAGTTGGCGCGACCCTGCGCAGGTACTCGCTGGATGGCCGGCCGGTCGTGTGGGGGTTCGGCGAGGACGAGTGGGCCAAGGGCGGGCGAGGCCAGGTCCTCGCTCCGTGGCCCAACCGCCTTGGCGACGGGCGCTACCGCTTCGGCCAAGTAGAGGGCCGAGCAGCCCTCGACGAGCCCGAGCGGAGCAACGCGATCCACGGCCTGGTCCGCTGGCTACCCTGGCGCCTCGAGGCGAAGGCCCAGAACCTGGTGGCGGCCCGCTGCCGGCTGTTCCCGACCCCGGGTTACCCGTTCAGCCTGGAGCTGCGTGTCGAGTACCGCCTGGGCCGTGACGGCCTGACGGTGACCAGTACCGCGTCCAACGTGGGTCGGGAGACCCTCCCGTTCGGGCTTGGGTTCCACCCCTACCTTCAGCCAGCGGTGGAGCCGCTGGACCTCGCCTTCCTCGAGCTGCCCGCGCACGAGCGACTCGTGCTCGACGAACGGGGCTTGCCCACCGGGGAAGTCCGAGGGGTCCAGGGGACCGAGCTCGACTTCACCCGACGCCGCCCGATCGGACCGACCCAGCTGGACACCGCGTTCACCGGCCTCGGGCGCGGGCGCGATCGCCTGGCATGGGCCGAGTTGAGTGATCCCGCTGGTGCGGCGTCGACCCGGTTGTGGATGGACGAAGGCTTCGGCTATCTCATGTGTTACACCGGGGACACGTTGGCCCCGCAGGAGCGGCGCCGTGCGGTGGCGATCGAGCCGATGACCTGCCCACCGGACGCGTTGCGCTCGGGGCGGGGGCTGATCATCCTCGAGCCAGGGCAGCGCTGGGAAGGAGCATGGGGGATGGTGGCGCGATGAGCGAACGGTCGTGGGACGGACGGGTGGTGCTGGTCACCGGCTCGTCGAGCGGTATTGGAGCAGCGGTGGCGCGGCGGTTTGGCGAGCGCGGCGCGTCGGTCTTGGTCAACTCGTCGCGCTCGGTCGAAGCCGGCCAGGCCGTAGCCGCCTCCCTGCCCGACGCCATCTATGTCCAGGCCGACGTGGGCGACGAGGACCAGTGCTCGATGCTGGTCGAGCGTGCATTGGAGCGTTGGGGGCGCTTGGACGTCCTAGTGAACAACGCTGGCACGGGACCGGTGATTCCGCACCAAAACCTGAAGGACGCGACGCTCGAGGTCTGGCGGGAGGTCTTCGCGGTCAATGTTTTCGGTGTGTGGGCGCTCACGGTGGCTGCTGCACAGGCGTTGGCACAGACCAAGGGATCAGTGGTCAACATCACCTCGATCGCGGGGATCCGCCAGACCGGCAGCTCCCTTCCATACGCGACGTCGAAGGCGGCAACGAACCACATGACAGAGCTGGTGGCCCGAGTGCTCGGTCCCGACGTGCGGGTGAACGCGGTCGCGCCTGTGCTGGTCGACACGCCGCGCACCGAGAACTGGGAAGGGAGCTTCGAGCAGTATGCCCAGGTGGCGCCAATGCGCCGAGCTGCGACCGCCGACGATGTGGCCGATGTGGTCCTATTCCTGGCCGAGTCTCCCTACCTGACCGGCGAGGTGCTTGTGCTCGACGGAGGTTTCAGGCTGGTTCGCTGACCCGGTCACTGCCGAGGCGGGACGGCCCATCGAACGCAAGCACAAAAGAGCCGGGCCGGTGCTGTAACCGCGACGTCGAGCAAGGTGGTCCGGGGGATCCCGTACCGGGCCCTGGCCCATCGAGGGAGGATGGTGGTTCCAGCGGCTGCGATGAGCGAGTACACGGCCCGGTCCTCGGGCTTGCGGGCGACACCACGCAACAGGAAGTCGCGTGCCACCTTTGCCTGAGGACCCGCATAGAGCTCGGGCTGCATGCGCAGCAGGTACGACTCCATCTCCTGGACCGATGTCGGGACCCAGGTGGCGCCGAGCTCGAGGGCGACTGGAGCCGTCTCCCGATAGTAGGCGTCGCACTCCTCGGGAGTCAGTCTGCGGGCGCCGAAGCGCTGGGTCGACTCCAAGAAGCAGTACATCTCGGCTGCATGGACCCAGGTGAGCAGCTCGGGGTCGTCAGCCGAGTATGGCCGTCCATCCGGCGCCACGCCGTGCACTCGCCGATGGACCGCTTGGACGTGGCGGATCGCAGCTCGAGCTTCACTGGTCGTGCCGAACGTGGTCACCGCGACGAAATGCGCGGTCCTGCGGAGACGACCAATGGGGTCCTCTTCGTACGAGGAGTGATCGGCGACCCCGGCCATGGCCAGGGGATGGAGTGCTTGGAGCATGAGCGCGGCCCAGCCACCAATCATCATCGGCCCAAGGTCACGGTGAACGGCCCGCACCACGCTGTCGGGATGCACGTAAGCGCTCTCGGGATCCATGACGTGCGGCCGGGGCGGTGCGACTGACAGCCCGAAGGAGTGGCGGACGCTTCGGCCGAGATCCTCACGGAGGGGCGACGCCACGCTGGTGAGCATTCGCAACGGAGCCGTGGTCAGGCTCGCTCCGGTCCGAAGGACCCACTCGAGTGGGTCGGGGCCGCCCTGGTCGGGGGTTGCGGCGTCCATGGGTCTAGCTTCGCCGGTGGGAGCAAATCGAGGCAAGAGCTTGGCGACCCCGAGGACGAGGGCCAATGCTGGGCGTGGCGCCCAGCCGCGTTTCGGCTGGCAGCACTGGTCACGGCCACTGCCGTGCTGATCTGATCTTCGGGGATGGGAGTCGCCCTCATGGTCGGGCGACCCGGGGCTCCTACGCGTGGGGTTGGTTCGGGTGTCGACCACGGCCGCATCGGCTCCCGCGGCACCCCGATCGAGCCGATCCGCGTTGGGGTCGCCGATACCAGGTCGAGAGCGGCCCGGGTGGGCCCGAGGCGACCGTGGAAGGACGTGAACCGCTCGCTCGAGGATGTGCCCACCGCCCAGCTGCCAGGGAAGGCGCGCGCCGAGTTGCGCATCGTCGTGGCGCTCCGCTCGCTCGGACAGAGCTCGGGCGGAACCTGTGTGCATTGTGCCGGCAGGCTGGATTTGGGCTGAGCCGGGCACCTGGATCGGCGATGCCAGTCCCGACTACGGGGCGCTGCCCCCTCGGTCCCCCTCGAGATGCCCCGGGAGGCCATCGATGCTGACGGCGTTCTTGTCGCGCCGGTACGCGGCGAGGCCAGCCGGGCCACCCTTGGTCTCGACCCAGTGGTCGAGGTTGTCTCGGTGGCGCTCGAAGGTCATCAGCGGGACTCCATATCCGCAAGAGTCTGAGATCCGATCCACCTGCACGGTGATCACAGCCCGAGCGCCCTTGTTGGGAGCGAAGCGCTGAGCGAGCGCGGGAAACCGTGGGTCATCCAGGCTGACCACCTCGCCTCGACCGTGGAGACGGACGATGCGGGGAGGCCCGGTGAAGGCGCAGAACATGAGCACGATCCTTCCGTTCTCTCGCAGATGAGCGACGGTCTCGATTCCGCTCCCGGTCAGGTCGAGGTATGCGACCCGGTGGGGGTCGAGGACGGCGAGGGTGCCGTCGTTGCCCTTGGGGGAGCAGTTGACGTGCCCCTCAGCGCTGAGCGGAGCGGTCGCAACGAAGAAGACCGGCTGCCGTTCGATGAACCGTGCGAGGCGGTCATCGATCTGGGGGTAGGTGGAGCCCATGAGGCCAGTCTGGCACCTTCCTGGCGATGAGGAGCCTGGCGTCAGCGGTTCAGGTGGTTGGCTGGCCCGTCGTCCCGCTGTAGACGGGACCAACCCGGAGGCCACCGCATGCCGGCATCGAGGCGTCGACCCGAACCGACTGGTACGCGTTTGGTGGGGTCACCAGGAGGGCGGTGTAAGTGCTGCAGGTCTCGGCCGTGCCCTCCGGGACGTCAGAGGCCAGCACCATGGCCGAAGCCGTCGCTCCGGGGGTGAGCAGCAGTCTCGGTGGCAATCCGGGACTTGCCACCCGCGAGGCCTGGGCGACCTGGTTGCCGACCGCGTCAAGTCCGGCGACGCCCGGGAACCCAAAGAAGGTGCATGTGGCCGTGGAGGTGTTGGTGAAGATGATGACCAGCCCGATGGTTCCAGCTGCGCCCGAGCGCATGCCAGTGGCCACGCTGAGCTGGGCCGTCGCGCAGTTGGACGGCTGGGTCGTCGGCGGTGGAAGCGTGGTGGTCGACGACGGCTGGGTCGTCGGGCTCGATGGCGTCGTCGGGAGGCTTGAGCCGTGCTGGCCGGTGCTGCAGGCCGAGACCAGCAGCGAGCTTGCAAGGGTGACGATGGCCGGGTGCCACATGCGAGATCGTCGCCGGTAGCGAGGGCGCAGGCGGCCCTCTGGGCCGGACTCGACCGCCGACCAGCGACGCGCCGTGCGCCCCGGGGGATTCGAACCCCCAACCTGCGGATTAAGAGTCCGTTGCTCTGCCGTTGAGCTAGAGGCGCGCCTCAGTGTACGCCACCGCTCTCGGCTCGCGATCAGCGCTGGAGAGACTTGACCTCCAAGAATTCCTCGAAGCCGAACTCGCCCCGCTCACGGCCGATCCCGGACTGCTTGTAGCCTCCGAACGGCGCCGCGGGGTTGAAGGCCCCTCCGTTGATATCGACTTGGCCGGTGCGAATGCGCCGTGCAACCTGTTCGGCATGGGCCTTGTCCCGGCTCCACACCCCTCCCGAGAGCCCATAGATCGAGTTGTTGGCGATCGCGATGGCTTCCTCTTCGGTGTCGTAAGGGAGGATCGCGAGGACCGGACCGAAGATCTCCTCCTGAGCGATCGTCATGTCCGGAGTCACGTCGGAGAACACGGTCGGACGGACGAAGTAGCCCTTCTCGAGGCCCTCGGGGGGCTCGGTGCCACCGGTGACCAGCTTGGCGCCTTCGCTCAGCCCCTTCTCGATGTACCCACGGACCCGATCCCGTTGGACCGCCGAAGCGAGTGGCCCGAGGGTGGTTCCCGGGTCGAGAGAGCTTCCGGGAACGAACCCTTCTGCGGCGGCCTTCGCCTTCTCCTCGACCTCGGCCAGCCGGGAACGCGGCACGATCATGCGGGTCAAAGCCGAGCAGGTCTGTCCCGAGTTGATATAACAGGCGAACATCCCGGCCGGGATTGCGGCATCGAGATCGGCATCCTCGAGGATGATGTTGGCCGACTTCCCGCCGAGCTCTAGCGCGACTTTCTTCACGGTCTCGGCGGCAAGGGTCATGACGCGCTTGCCGGCCCGGGTGGACCCGGTGAAGGAGACCATATCCACCTTGGGATGCCGGGCGATTGCTTCACCCACCACATTGCCCACGCCAGTCACCAGGTTGAAGACCCCGGGCGGGAAGCCGACATCGTGGAGGATCTCCGCCAACGCGAAGGCGTTCAGCGGTGCGATCTCGCTGGGCTTGAGGACCACTGTGCAGCCAGCGGCCAGGGCCGGCGCCACCTTCAGGGAGATCTGGTAGAGGGGGTAGTTCCACGGAGTGATCGCGCCGACGACCCCTACCGGTTCGCGGACGATCAATGAGTTCCCGAGCTCCCGCTCCCACTGGAATTCGGTTACGCGCTTGGCCATGTCCGAGAAGACGCCAGTGGGCAGGCCAACCTGGACGATCTTCGACAGGGACAGGGGCATCCCAACCTCTTTGGAGATCGTCTCGGCGATCTCGTCGGTCCGGGCTGCCAGACCTTCGGAGACCCGTGCCAGCAGCTTCGAGCGTTCCTCGTGCGACATCGACGACCACTCACCGAATGCCGCGGCAGCGGCAGCAACGGCCTTGTCAACGTCCTCAGCCGTTCCTTCCGGGATGGTGCCGATCACCTCCTCGGTGTTCGAGTCGAGCACCTCGAGGGTTCCCCGTCCCGCCGAGGGCACCCAGGCGCCGTCGATGTAGATCCTGTCTCGAACGTCCATGTCAGACCTCCCGGAGCAGCCGGCCTGGGGCCGGCGGTGGCGAGGAAGCACTTCTTCCACCCTGACCCTAGCTCCCTGAACCCGGTCCGGTCCCGGCCCGGCCCGGGCGCCAGCGCTACGGTCGGCACCGTGGAACAACGGCGGCTCGGGCGGACCGAGCACTGGTCGTCGGTGGCCATCCTGGGCGGCGCGGCCTTCAGCCGCTCGAACCCCCAGGAGGTGGAGACGGCCTTCCAGAGGGCCCTGGAGGCGGGCGTGAACCACCTGGACGTGGCGCCCCAGTACGGGCGGGCCCAGGAGCTGCTCGGTCCGCTGATCCCGCCGGTTCGAGATCGCCTGTTCGTCGGCTGCAAGACCCTCCGCAAGAACCCCGACGGGGTCCGAGCGCAGCTGGAGGAGTCGCTCTCCCTGCTCGGGTGCGACCGCTTCGACCTCTACCAGCTGCACGCGGTCACCGACCTGGAGGAGCTGGACCGCCGAGCCCTGGCTGCCGAGGCGATCTTTGCGGCCCGTGCGGAGGGGCTGTGCCGGTTCGTCGGGGTCACCGGCCATGGGCTCGGGGCTCCGGCGGCGCACCTCGAGGCCCTGCGACGGTACGACGTTGACACGGTCATGTTCCCGATCAACCCCCGCCTCTGGGTCGACCCCGCCTATCGTGCCGATGCCGAGGCGTTGCTCGCCGAGGCACGCCGGCGTGACGTGGGAGTCATGGCCATCAAGGCCGGAGCAGCGCGACCCTGGGAGGGTCGGCAGCCAACCGCCGGCACGTGGTACGAGCCGTACGTGGATCCGCGCGAACTCCGGCGAGGAATCGAGTTCGCGCTGTCGACCCCTGGCGTGGCTGCCTTCTGCACCCCCGGCGACGTCACGTTGCTGGCGGCAGCAGTCGAAATCGCCAGTTCGCTCTCGCCCATGGACGTGCCAGCACGCCACCGGGCGATGGCCGAAGTTCGAGACGAGCCGTTGATCTTCCCGATGCCGGCCTGAGGCGAATCGAACGTTCGCTTGAACGTCTCAGTCGATCGCGCGCAAGAGGAGGCCATCGCCGACGCCACTACAGTGACGACTGAGTCTTGGGTCCAGCCCACCGCTGCGGTGGACGAGCAAAGGGAGCCTGCGACGAGGGTCTTGCAACATCGCGGTGGCGCGGTGTCGCTCGCCGTGCTGGGTGCTGTGACCGTCCTGCTCCTCGCTGGATGTTCCAATGCCTCCACCTCGGCAAGCACCAGCACATCGAACGCGCCTGGCGTGTCGGCCCATGAGATCAGCGTGGGTGCGATTGCCACCCTCTCGGGCGGCCTCGCAGCCGACTTCGCGCCGATCGTTCCAGGGGTGCGTGCCTACCTTGACATGGTCGACGCGCACGGGGGCGTCTACGGGCGCAAGATCGTTCTTACCCATGCATTGGACGACGGCACTGTGAACAACGCCGCGGTCACTCGGACCTTGATCCAGCAGGATCATGTCTTCGCGGTGGTTGGTGAGGCGACAGCGTTTTTCTCCGGCCAACCGTTCTTGGTACAGACCGGCACGCCGACCTTCGGGTTCGCTACCCAGAACGACTGGAGCCCCTACAAGAACCTCTTCGCGGCCTACGGGTCTGTCCTCGACTACGCGACTACCGAGCCGTTTTTCCCGTACCTTGCCGAGCAGCTCCATGCTCGTGTCGCATCGGTGATCGCCTACAACGTCCCCCAGTCCTCTGATGAGTGCGCCGACGCCTTGAAGGGGCTGCGGTCTCACGGGATCACTGTGGGCTATTCCGACCTCGCGGTTCCTTACGGGACCTCGCTTAGCTCGGACGTCGTACACATGAAGCAGGCAGGCGTCGACTTCGTCGTGAGCTGCATGGACCTGCCGGGGAATCTCACCTTGTCCCGGGAGCTCCAACAGAACGGCCTCACCGGGGTAAAGCAGGTCTGGCTTGACGGCTATGACCTCTCCTCTCTGCGGAAGTACCCGTCGCTCATGCAGAACACTTACTTCTTGCTCCAGCACGTACCGTTCCAGGCTACATCGCAGTTTCCCGGCGAGTTCCCCGGCCTCGAGCAGTACATCAAGGTCATGAACCGCTACGAGCCTGCGTACACCTACAACGAGGTGGCGATGGAGGGGTGGCTCAGCGCGGCGCTCTTCGTTGATGGCCTCAGAGCGGCTGGCCCTGCTCCCACGCAGAAGAAGCTCATCGACGCGATCAACCACATCACCAACTTCACCGGAGGAGGTTTGATCACACCGATCAATTGGGAGATTGCCCACACTGTGGTCACGTCTCCGACGTGTGAGACGTTCGTGGAAGCGGTTGGCGAGACGTTCAAGGTCGTTTTCAACCGGGGGCGGGACATCTGGGTCTGCTTCCCGACCCACGGGACAAGCCGGCTTGAGCCGGTGGCGCCACCTCCGGGATCGCCCGGGGCCTAGGGGCAGGGACCAGTGAGCACGTTTCTCAGCTACGCCCTCCCGGGGATCCCATTCGGGTGCACCTACGCCATCGTCGCTATGGGCCTGGTCCTCACCTACCGCACCACTGGCGTGTTCAATTTCGGGTTCGGCGCGCAAGCCTTCGTTTCCGCCTACCTGTACACCGTGCTCACCGAGAACGGTGTGCCGGTCGGTCTTGCGTGCGTGCTCTCGGTGCTCGTCCTCGCTCCGGTGCTCGGCGGGGTCCTGGATCGCTTCTTGTTCCGGCGGATCGCACCGACCAACACGACCGCCAAGGTCGTCTCGGCGGTGGCAGTGTCGGTTGCCCTGCCCGAGCTGGTCAATTTGGTCTTCGGGAGCGCCACCCGTTTCGCGCCGCCCACGCTCTTCCTCGACCCAGGGAGGGTGTACCTCCACGTCGGGGCGACGCCGGTGAACGGGCTCGAGCTGGAGACGGTGCTGGTGAGCGCCGGGGTGGTCGTGGTTCTGAGCGCGCTGCTGGGGGCGAGCCGTCTCGGTCTCACCATTCGGGCGGCCGTCGAGAGCCCTCGCCTGCTGGAGCTCGAAGGGATCCGAGCCGACCGCGTGCTGTTGGCCGCCTGGATGGGATCGAGCGTCATGGCCGGCTTGGCCGGGGTGCTGCTGGCCCCGCAGTACCCGACACTGCAGTCCAACGACTACGCCGTGCTGCTGGTTGCCGCGCTGGCAGCGGCTGCCCTCGGGAACCTCGCTGACATCCCGCTCGCTCTGGTCGGAGGGATCGTGCTTGGCGTTGTGGAGGGCCTCGCCGCCGGCTACTTCTCGCCGACCAGCGTGTGGCACACCGGCCTGCTACCCGCGATTCCATTCCTCCTGCTGGCCCTGCTGCTGGTGGGTCGGCGCAAGATGCGGGCGCTCGAGGAGAACGAGGACCCGTTGGCTGGGTGCGACCCACCTCCGCCGCCGAGCATCACCCTCACTCGGAGCCATGAACTGGACCGGGTGATCAAGGTTGGCGGGCGGATTCTGGCGGTGGCGGCCGTCTTGTCGGTTCTCACCTGGGTCCCCGGCGACTGGGGGTTCGCGCTGACGGCGGGGCTCGTGTACTCGATCATCTTCCTCTCGATCACCCTGATCACCGGCCTCGGTGGCGAGGTGTCTCTCTGTCAGGCCACCTTTGCCGGGGTGGGTGCCTTTGCTGCGGCCCAGCTCGCCGTGCATCAGGGCCTTCCGATCCTGCTGGGGGCGGTGGTCGGAGCGGTCGTGGCCGCAGGGGTTGGTGCAATCGGCGCCCTTCCCGCCCTCCGGCTTCGTGGGCTGCCACTGGCCCTGCTGACGCTCGCTCTGGCCCTGCTGGCCGACAACGCCGTCTTTCCCTACTCGTGGGCTGGAGGTCCGCCGGTCGGCCTGGTCGTGCCCCGGCCGGTGATTGGCTCGCTCAACCTCGCGACCACCAGCACGAAGGGCTTCTTCGTCCTGGTGTTGGTGGTCCTGGTGCTGTGCGCAGCAGGGGTCAAGCTGGTGCAGCGCTCCACCGTCGGGCTGTACCTCGAAGCCTTGCGGGCAAGCCCGGTGGGCGCGGAGAGCCTGGGGATCAACCCCAGCGTGGCGAAGGTCCTCGTGTTTGCGCTCTCGGCCGGCTTGGCAGGCCTCGGTGGTGCCCTCTATGCCTCGTTGCAGCAGACAGTGACCCCTGCCGACTTCAATTACGAACTTTCGTTGGTGTTCGTGGTGGTGGTGGTCACCACCGGGGTCCGGACGATCGAAGGGGCGATCCAGGCGGGCATCGGGTTCACGGTGCTGCAGCAGCTGCTCAGCTATCTCCCGGGACGGTGGGGAAGTGGAGGGATCGCGATCGTGCTCTTTGCATTCGGGGCGCTGACGTATGCCGCGCACCCTGAGGGAGTCGTCGAGTACGAGAAGCGGGTGTGGACAGAGCGAGCAGAGCGGTTGCTCCGCCGCGACCAGCCGCCGCATGACGGCTTGGTGATCGCCACCAGTACCGTCGGCGCACTCGAGCACCCCGGGGCTGACGATGGCTGACGACCGTGTCGTGCTCGCGGTGCGCTCGCTGTCAGTGAACTTCGGGGGAGTGGTCGCGCTGGACCACGTCGACCTCGAGCTCCGCCGAGGTGAGATCGTCGGCCTTGTGGGCCCGAACGGGGCTGGGAAGAGCACGCTCGTGAACTGTGTGGGCGGTCAGCTCGAGCCGTCCTCGGGTTCAGTGCTTCTGGAAGGGATCGAGCTTGGTGACGCACCCCCCTTCCAGCGGGCGAGGCTCGGCATCGGCCGCACGTTCCAGCGAGTCGCACTTTTTCCCGAGCTCTCGGTCGAGGCGCACCTGCTGGCGGCGCTGCGGGCCAGGCATCGGGCGGGTCAGTGGTCGCAGTTGCTGGCACGGGCTCGCCCGAGTACCGCCGAAGGAGCAGAGATCGTCGACGTGCTGAATCAGCTCGGACTGGCCGACCTGGCCCAGGCTCCGGTGGCCAGCTTGCCTCTCGGGCCCTGTCGCATGCTGGAGCTCGGTCGAGCACTGATCGGCCGACCTCGGGTGCTGCTGGCCGACGAGCCATCCTCTGGGCTCGACCGCTGGGAGGCGTCCAAGCTGACCGGCACCCTTCAACTGGCCGCCTCTCGGGGGATCGGGGTGCTCCTGGTCGAGCACGACCTGGGGCTGGTCGCGACCGCGTGCGACCGGGTCGTGGTGCTCGATGTCGGCCGAGTCATCGCCCAGGGGCGCTTCGAGGAGGTCATGGCCGATCCGGCCGTCCGGCGGGCCTATCTGGGTGAGGCGGTGGCATGACCGCCCTCGAGCTCGAGTCGATCACCGCCGCCTACGGCCCCTACCGAGCCATCGACGACATCAGCCTGGCAGTAGGCCGTGGTGAGGTCGTCGCCCTGGTGGGCCCCAACGGCGCTGGCAAGTCGACCGTTGCCCGGGTGTGCGCAGGACTCGTCCGGCCGGTTTCCGGCCGGCTCCGGGTCGGGGGGAGGGACCTCACCGGTGCTGCACCCTGGCGGATCGCCCGGGCCCGGCTGGCCTCGGTTCCCGAGGGTCGAGGAGTGTTCGCCCGGCTGAGCGTCCTTGAGAACCTCGAGCTGTCCTTTGGCCGATGGCTCGGCCCCAAGGCCGTCCGGGAGGCCCTGGAGGAGACGTTCGCCCGGTTCCCGATCCTGGCCGAGCGCCGCCACCAGCGAGCCGGGACCCTGTCTGGGGGCCAGCAGCGGATCCTCTCTCTGGCCAAGGTCCTGGCGGATCAGCCGGACGTGGTGGTGGCTGACGAGCTCTCGCTCGGCCTCTCTCCTGCCGCCGTAGACGACCTCTACCAGCAGCTGGGCGCCCTGCACGATCGGGGGATCGCCCTGCTGGTCATCGAGCAGCGTGTCGACCGGGTCCTCAAGTTGGCGGATCGGGCCGTCGTCTTGGACCGGGGCTCGGTCCGTTTTGACGGGCCGCCGAGCCAGGCTACCCAGCCCTTGGAGGCGGTCCTCGGCGGTGGCTCGTCGGCCCGTCCGGCGGCGGATCCCCCGTCGAGCCCTGGGGCGTGAGACGATCTGGTCGTGCGGATCCGGCGCAGCTTCGCCTTCATCGATCTGTCCGGGTTCACCGCTTTCACCGAAGTCCAAGGGGACGAGCGGGCGGTGTTGATCCTGACCGCGTTCCGGTCGATGGTCCGCGAAATCTGCTCCCGGCGAGGGGTCCGGGTGGCCAAGTGGCTCGGCGACGGCGCCATGCTCGTGGGAGTGGAAACCATGCCGCTGGTCGCAGCGACGGTGGAGATGCAGGTCGCCTCCCGTCGGGCGGAGGAGCCGATGGCCGTGAGATGCGGGTTGATGGTCGATGACGTGATCCTGCTCGAGGGGGACGACTACATCGGCCATGCGGTCAACGTGGCCGCCCGCCTCTGCGACGTGGCCCCTGGGGGTGAGGTCTGGGCTGGACCGGAGATCGTTCAGCACCTACCCAAATGGGTCACGGTCCTCTCGGCCGGCGAGGTGACCCTGCGGGGTCTCGAGCACCCGCTGTTCGTATCCCGCCTGGGGCTCGCCCCCCTGGAGGGAACCGTGTTCCCCGACCCAATCTGTGGCATCCCTCTGACGCACTCGGTGGCGGACAGCGTGGCCCGGGACGCGCTCGGCAATCCGATTCTCTTCTGTTCCGACAGCTGCCGGGACACCTGGGACCACCGGCCGAAGGTGCGCCCGGAAGGGCAAGGCAGCCTCCGAATCCCGTTGATCGGGTCTTGATCTATCTCAAGGGGGATCGCGGTGCAGGATGGACGCGATCTCCTCGGCCCGTGCTCGAAGGGCCGCACTCGGGTCCTCGGTGTCCAGAACCCCGGCGACGTGCTCGAAGAACAGGCCGATGAGGGTGGCTCGGAGCATCCGTGCGACCGCGTCAGCCCCGGCGCCGCGGGCCAGCTCGGGCTGGTCTTGGTCAATCCAGTGCTCAAGCGCCCGCTGGGTGGCGGCCAAGAGCTCATGGCCGACCGAGAGCGCGGTCTGATCGTTGCGCATCACTTCGCCCAGCATGAGCCGCACAAAGTCCTCGACCTCGAGCATGGACTGGAGCAACTCGTTGAGGAGGTCGGCCAGCTTGACCGCCGGGGTTCGATCGCCCGGCGTCGGCGTGGTGATGGCGATGTCGTCCAGGAACCCGCGTTCGGCGAGCACCGCGACCAGCAGGTCCTGTTTGGACGGGAAGTAGTGGTACAGGGAGGCGACGTTCAACCCGGTGGCAGCTGCGAGGTCGCGCATGCTGGTGCCAGCCACCCCCCGCTGCGCCATCAGCGCCAACGCGGTGTCCAAGATGTGCTGGCGCTGACCTCCAGGGACCGAACCTGCCTCCGCCACGGCCCCATTGTTGGGCCTCGTGGCGGTGGCGTCGAACCGGCCGGTCGGCAGCCTGTCCCTGCCGGCCGCGCCGGC
Organism: Actinomycetota bacterium; assembly: GCA_021324355.1. Taxonomy (GTDB): domain Bacteria; phylum Actinomycetota; class Acidimicrobiia; order Acidimicrobiales; family RAAP-2; genus Palsa-461. The sequence goes on along the minus strand of JAJPJD010000006.1, from coordinate 113,577 downwards.
AGGGACCGAGCGCGAGACCCTTCGCCGCCGGTCCGGCAGTGCTGCCCTCGCCCGACCGATCCCCGTGGGGACCGATCCCCGTGGGGTGAGCGAGGGGACTTGAACCCCCGACCTCCAGGGCCACAACCTGGCGCTCTAACCAACGGAGCTGCGCCCACCGAGGGGTCCCAGTGTGGCACAGCGAGACAGTGGTCCCGGGCCGGGCGGTGGCCCTGGGCCGTGCCGGGCCGAGTCCGAGACGGTCAGCTCAGCTCGTAATGTCCCGGGTCGGGCCGCAGCGTCTGTTGCCAGTACTCGAGCAGGGTGAACGGCCAGTTCTGGGAGACCCGACCGGACGCGTTCTTGTACCAGCTCCGCACGTCGGACCAGCCCCAGGCCATGCGCCGGTTCTCGGCATCGACCCGTTCGTTGAACTCATCATGGATGTCCTTGCGGACCTCCATCGCGGTCTTGCCGGTTCGCAGCAAGAGCTCGAGACAGCCCATGATGTAGCGCACCCCGCACTCCGAGAAGTAGATGATGCTGCCGTTGATCACGATGTTGGTGTTGGGGCCGTAGAGGCAGAAGAAGTTCGGGAACCCTGGGATTGTGATCCCGAGGTAGGCGCGGGGCTCGCCAGACCAGTGGTCGTGCAAGTCGATGCCGGCACGACCACAGATCCGCATGGGTGCCAGGAACGATGACGCTTGGAACCCGGTTCCATAGATCAGGATGTCGGCCTGGTGCTCGGTACCGTCGGTGGTCCTGACGCCGGCAGGCGTGATTGCCGCGATCTCATCGGTGACCAGCCGGACGTTGTCGCGCTTGAGCGTTGCCGGCCAGATGCCATTGTCCCGAAGCATCCTTTTGGCACCAGGGGGGTAGCTCGGGATCACTTGCTCGAGGAGGTCGGGGCGGTCGGCGAGCTGGGAGCGCAGGTATCCCTCCAGCATGGTACGGACCAGATCGTTGGCCGCGCTGACCGCATTGTGCCGCGGCGGGTAGGAGGGGTCGACACGTACATTGGCCAGCACGCCGTCACCCATCTTCCAGAAGATCGAGAAGCGGTTGAACTCGCTGTAGGCAGGGACATGGCGGTAGAGCCACTGCTGCCCTCGCGAGACCTCGGCGTGGTAGTCGGGCGTCGGAGCGAGCCAGGGGGGTGTCCGTTGGAACACGGTCACCTTGCCAGCCAGTCGTGCGATCTCGGGGATGAACTGGATCGCACTGGCTCCGGTCCCGATGACGGCGATGCGGCGACCCTCCAGGTCGACATCGTGCCGCCACCGAGCCGAGTGGAACGCGGGGCCACTGAAGCTGCCAAAGCCCTCGATCTCGGTCGGGTACCGGGGTCGGTTGAGCTGACCCACCGCGCTGATCACCACGTGTGCGCTCAGGGTCTCCTCGAGGTCGCCGTGCCGAACTCGTAGCTCCCATCGCTGCGCCGCGTCGTCCCAGGCAGCCGACAGGACCTCGGTGTTGAAGCGGATGAACGGCCGGATGCCGAAGTCGTCGGCACACTTCTTGAAGTACTCGAGCAGGACATCCTGCGTCGAGAAGTGGTAAGGCCAATCGTGCCGCTGGGCGAACGAGTAGCTGTAGTTGTGGTTCGGGTTGTCGACCCGGCAGCCTGGGTAGCTGTTCTCGAGCCAGGTCCCGCCCACATCGCCGTCCTTTTCCAAGATGACGAAGGGCACCCCGGCCTGGCGGAGCCGGTGCCCGACCAGCAGTCCCGACATGCCGGCCCCGATGACCGCCACCGTCAGCTCTCGTTCAGGGGCTAGTGCATCTTTGCGCCACGTGGGTGCCCGCCGGTCCTCCCCGCGGTAGGCGAGCTCCTCTTCGAGCAGGGGAAGGTAGGCGGACATGTCCCGGGCACCGACCGTGTGTTCCATCATCATGAGGAGCTGGTCCTCAGACGGTGGCGGCGCGGGAACGCTGCCGGCGTCGCGGAACCGACCGAGCGCCCTGACGGCCAGTTCTCGGATAGTCGCCTGCTGGTCGGGGCTGAGACCGCCCTGAGGCATCGCAGCCAGGGTCGGATCGGGGCGCAGGTCTTCGCGGAGAAGGGTCAGATCGCCGGTGGCATAGGCGAGTGCCGGAAGGAGCGGCGGCAGCTCGGCCTCCTCCACGTGCGACCGGAGTTCGCTGTCGCTCGCATTGATGGTCATGAGCTCGGTATCGAACGGTGCCACAGGAGGGAGTCTAGGAGCGTGTCGGTCTTGGTGGCCGGCGTCCCCAGGTCTCCTTGGCGTTCTGATCGAATAGGCTGGATGGTCTCGGCATCCGGCGTTAGCCGCGAGCGAACGGTGGTCCGAGCAGCAGGCAAGGCGCTTCACGTCGATGAAAGCAGTTGAAGCCCCCGTGGCCGAGCGGATGAGGCGAGGGACTTCTAATCCCTTCTACGCAGGTTCGAATCCTGCCGGGGGCGCCAAGCAGATGGGAAACGGGAGGTGTTGGCGCTGTGCCGGCGCCCGCTCCGCAGGGTCGGGCCCTGCGTGGCCGTGTGGCCATGTCGGGTTGGCCAGGCTGTGTACTGCCGATCGGATGGTGAGCAGGCTGTCGGCAACATTGGTTGTCCGGTCGTAGCGGATCTCAAGACGCTCCCTTCCTCGGCGTGCAGTGCCATCGTCGCCTGGAGGATCTCCTTCCTGACGGCTGCCTATGGGGCGGACGACTGAGATGCTCGAGATCAGCGGCTCTGTCAACGACCTACCCGCTGCCTCATTCGGAAGCACAGGCTGACACGCACCGGGATTTTGGCCGCGCCGCGAAGGTAGGCGGCAGGCTCAGGTCAGCCGCGTGCGTGCCGAGGCGAGCGCTGCTGTGGTGCGATTTCTGACACCGAGGCGGCGGTACGCCAGCTCGAGGTGCTTCTGAACTGTGCGGGGACTAAGACCCATCCGTGCCGCGACCTCTTTGTCGGTCAGCCCGGCACCGACCAGTTGGAGAACCTGCCCCTGTCTGGGGGTGAGCCGAGGATCGGTGGCGTCCACTGAGACCGGCAGGCTGGCGAGGGTCGAGGGAAGGGTGTCGGTGGCGAACCAGCGGATGGCGCTGAGCAGCTCGTCGGTGGCACCGATGTACGGGGCGTGGTCGGCGCCTGGGAGCTCGACATAGCGGGCGCCGACTATGGCGCGAGCCAAGACACGCCCGTGATCGGCCGAGAACCAGCGGTTGGCCCGCCGGTGAACCACAAGGGTCGGCGCTCGCACTTGTGTTAGATACGCCCGGACATCGGAGCGCAAGGCCACGTCGAAAGTGGGCAGGAACCGCCGGGCGTCCCCGGCTTGGCGGAAGCCGTCGGTGAGCCATGCCGAGAAGGTCGGGTCGCGCCCGAGGCTCGGAGCGATGACCTCCAAACCCGGCAGGTCAGGTGTCCAGCCCTGAGGAAGCGTCGAGCGCAAGTGATCGATGTAGCGAGGTCCCTCTCCTCGTCGGGCCAGAGGCCCCACCGAGGGCCCGGGGGTGGCGTTGATCAGCACCAGGGCAGCGACGCTTTCCGGATGCCGTGCGGCGAGGGCGATGGCGGTCATGGCCCCTTCGGCGAGGGCGACGACGATGGCGCTTGTCGACCCGACGGCGGCCAGCACGTCTAGAGCGTCGTCGGCCCAGTCCGCCAGCCCGACCGGTCGTTCCCTGCCGGCTCGGGCCGAAGCACCGATGCCGCGACGGTCGAAGCGGATGAGCCGGCCGAGGGCATCGAGGCGGCGGAGGAACACCTCGTAGGGTGGGAACTGCGCGAGGGCGGCCATGGGCAATAGCCCGTCCGGGACGAAGAGCAGATCGGGGTAGCCACCCGCGAGCACCTCGTAGGAGACGCCGGAGGCGGTGGCGCCGACCCTCGCCGAGCCATTCGAGGCCCAGTGCTCTCTCATAGCTGCTGCGCAATCCTACGTAGCTCGAGGGGTGCTTGCTCTTGACCCGGGACGTTCCGACTATCAACCATGCGTTCGTGGGTTCAAGCGACGCCGGGTCCCCTGAGGCGATGTCGTTCAGCCGGGACGGCGGGCCACCGAAAGCGCGCCGGGATGTGCTTCGTGCATTTCCGACGCCCGCCGTATTCGTCCCCCCATCGTGGGCGCGCCCTGAGAGACGAGATGAAGCGCTTCATCGCGCACGATGTGGCCAAGAGCCTGGGCGATCTCGAGGGCGGCGACCGGCTCGCTGCTGCGATGAAGCCTCCCATGGCCGCGCCAGCGACCACCGCCGAAACCGTCAACGATCTCAATGGGGGTTAGCGTGATGTCGTCACCCACCTTGCAGGTCTTCCCGCCCAACGCTGCTAACGAGAAGCTCTTTGGCGAGATCCCAGGCTTTCGTCAGACGCCCATCCCGGTGGTGGCTTTCGACGGCCCCGAGGGCCATCTCGGGCCGGAAGAGGCAGGGGCGGTGTTGGTGCTGCACATGACCATGATCGACGAGGAGCGGACTCAGCGCTTCTGGTATCAGGTGGCGCTTACCGCCAAGGCGGCCACCGAGTGGCCTGGCTTCATCCGAATGATTGCATTCTTCGATGGTGCCGCCAACTGGGCGCTTGGGTTCTGGAGGAGGGTGGAAGACGCCCGGGCCTTCGCCAAGAGCCGCCCCCATCTCGATGCCGTCAAAGACATGCACGCGACCGGCTTCGAGTACACCCACTTCGCAGGCATCTTCCAGCCCGTTGAGGCGCGCCCGCGCCACGCCTACTGCGACGTCTGCGGAGCCGAGACCGTGCTACCAGCGGATCAGTGCTCTGAGTGCGGGCGGGAACTGGCCGACGTGTTCCGGCTTCAACACGTCTCAGGCTGAGGACCGAAGGTCACCGACAGCCGAGCGAGGACCCTCTGTCCGGACCATCAACCCCGCCTGTCATCCGAAACGGATGGGATCGGTCGAATCGGGATGTGACGGCGGGGCGATCTGCCCCCTGTCAACCAGCGGGACCGAGACCCCCGTGGCCAGGCTCGAATGCCCAGGAGACCATGAGCGGAAACTCCTGCTCCCAAAAGACGCCGCCGTGTGACCCGGGCCGTTCGTTCATCACCACATGGGCACCAGCAGCTCGCAGTGCATCAGCCCAGCGCTGCGCATTGGTAAGGAAGAACGGTTCTTCGGTGCCGGCCACGAGGTAGACACGAGGCAACCGGCTTGGCATGACCGCGGGCGGCTGGTAGCCGGCCCCAGGAGAAGCACAAAGCACCACGCCGTAGACATCGGGATGGCGAAGTCCGGCGGCGAGCGCAAACTCACCACCAAGAGAAGCCCCCCACACTGCAGTGCGCTCAACAGGCAATGCGATGCCCAGGCGTGTCAGCACCCAATTGCGGACGTCGTCGACGAAGAAGCGTTCGTGGGCTGCGAACCGAGAGTTGTCGATCCCGGGCACGTACTCCTTCAATCGCTCGTCGTCATCGGCCACCCCGTGAACCCCAACGACCATGGTGGACCGTGTCGTCGCGCCGAGCGCACTGGTGAGTCGTGCCAGGTGCCATCGGCCATCGGCGACGAAGACGACTGCGGTTACCTCCTCAGCTGGAACGTACGCGGTGACCTGGCGGCCGTTGTCGTACCCGAACGTCTCAGTGACGAGCTCTCCTCCTGTGGACGCCAATGGCCTCGACTCCTCGTCGTTACCGGCGGCGCTGGTGGCGTCCCGCAGGCGGGTTGTGTGTTGTCGTGCTGGACGATCCAGGACCGGCCGGAGCCACTCCCGGGTCGGCCGCAGGCTACTCCAGCCCTTGGTCGCGCGCGTGAGGACACATCGCGAGCTCAGGACCAGGCAGCGAGCAGCGCCGCGAGCCCGTGTGACGTCCGCTCGACGAACTGCTCATCGAGCGAAGGGTCGCCAAGCTCGAGCCAGCTCAGCGTCGTCTCGACCAGCCAATCGAACAGCGCGTGGCCCATCCAGACCTCAAGGACACTCGCTCGATCGAGTCCGACGAACTGCCGGAGGACCTCGACCGAGATCGAACGGAGGTCCCTCGCGTACGCGGCGAACTGGGGCTCTCGAGCCGCATGCCGCCACAGCAGGGTGAAGGCCGCTGGTTCGTCTCGAGCCACCGTGAGCAGGATCCGGGCCCCGAGACCGCGCCGCTCCTGGGTGGCCAGACCCACTCGGAGCTCTTCGCCCATCCGTTCGAAGACGCCGTTGAGGATGGCCCGGTAGAGGTCCTCTTTGGTCTCGAAGTGGCGGTAGAGGATCAGGCGAGTGACCCCGCATTCGGCGGCCACGTCCTCCATCGAGGTGTGGGCGAACCCAGTGCGGGCGAAGGCGCGGGCGGCACCTCGCAGAATCGACGCCCGGCGCTCGGCCCGGGGCAGGAGCTTGGTCTGGACAGGTATACGCGACAGTTTATACAATGAAGTAGACCAGCGGAGGGAGGTGTGCTGTGGCTGTCACCGCCCAGCTCGAATTCACCGAGGCTGAGCTCCTGGCCGACGTCGAGGTCGAGGAGCCGCTGATCGCCGGGGGGGTCCGGTGCCATGGTGGGTTCACCGCCGACGGCACCTACGTCTCCCCTCGGACCAAATACCGTGTGCCGGCGATCGAGGCCTGGCGGGAGCACCATCAAGAGGTCTTCGGCAAGGCGCCGATCGAGGTCCCGATGGAGCTCTGGGGTGACCACTATCCAAACGTCGCCCAGGCCCGTCTCCTCATCGAGACCGGCGTGCCCGAGCCGTTGATTGCCACGTTGACCCGGATCGGGACCGTCGAGGGCTACGGCGCCAACATCCGGTCGCTGCACCCCGGCGATCTCCGGCGGCATTTCGTCGAGGACATCGACGGCACGGCGCTCGCGCACCTTGGCGGTGGCCTGTTCGAGGCCCACGGTCGTGACGAAGCCGGGTGGGAGGAGGAGGCTGGCCACAAGGACATGTGGTTCGCGGCCCGTGACATCGCGTTCGAGACTCGGGCCGAGGATCTCGACATCGAGGGCACGCTGGCCCGGATGGGCTTCGGACCGCGGGCTCGGGACGCCGGCCCGGTCGAGCGGTTGCTGCCGGCCGACATCGACGCCGAGTTGGAGCTCATGGTCAGTTTCATGATCCGCGTGCTGTTTATCGAAGTGTCGGCCTTCCACACCTTCCGCTGGGCTGAGGCGTGGCTGTCGGACCCCGACCTCGTCGCCGGCGATGGGGCTGCCGGGCGTCTGGTCAGCTACATCCGGTGCGACGAGACGCCGCACGTTGGGTACCTGGCCACTGCGCTCACCGAGCTGCGCGATCGGACCTGGATCGGCGAGGGCGGCAAGCGCCACGACGGTGCCGAGATGATCAGCCGTCTCTGGGACCACTTCCTCGCCCAGAGTCTTGGCCCCGGCCGGGAGCAGAGCCGGGCAGCCGTGCTGGGCGAGGTGGAACGGTGGTGCGCGCGGCACCAGCGAGGGGCCGACATCCTGGCCGAGTTCCACTCCCTGGCCACCTGAGCTGCTCCGGTGCTACGCCGACCCCGCACGATGAGGTCGGTGGTTCTCGAGCGTTGAGCAGGTCGCGGCTCGATTCTCAGGTTGGGCCAGCGTGGGTCGACGGCCGCCAGGCGAGCGGCACTGTGGCTCGGAGGTTGGTCACGCGGATCGAGAAGGTCGAGGTCGAGGGGAGGAAGAACCCTGCGGTGCTCCCGACCAGCTCGAGTTCGAGCCGGTGGTCCGGTGCCACCACGTAGTCGTTCGGCGGCAGCTCGAAACGGACCCGCTCGGTGACCGCCGTGTGGCGCCCTGGCCGAGCAGGGACCCGGGGGGCACACGCGCCGAGCTCCACGATCTGGCGGGTTTCCCCGCCCGGTGCGACGTCCCAGAGGCGTCCGATGAGCTCAGGATCGTTCCCGGTGATGGTGAGCGTCGCGCGCACGATGGCCCCGCCCAAGACGTGCAGCCCGTGCGGTCCGGCTGCGACCTGGTAGGTGGCCGTCCCCGGCTCGGGCGTGGCCGGGAGCGGGTCGCACAACGGCCGGTCGGTGGCGTCCAGGGCGGCGGCAATCGTCGGGTCACCTCCGGCGGAGGTGACCACCTGGGCGTTCGACCCGTCGAGGGTCACCGACGAGCGTGACAGCGCCGAGAAGGACCTCGCCCACTGGGTCGGGCCCGACGGCGTGGTGGACGGGCAGCGCTGGGCCCGCACAAGCACTCCGGTCCGAGGCGATCGGTGCTCGGCGACCGCCTCCAGGAAGTCGATGGCCGTCGCGTCGTCGAAGCCCACGTCGGCCGGCCGGTTTTGGGCCCATGGATGGCCGACGTCGTCGAAGACGAGCAGGAGGGGGGATCTCGATCCGTGGCGAGGTCCCTGGTCGGCGAACCGCAGTGCCTCGGTCACCGGGAACAACGAGTCGGTGAACCCGCTCTGGATCGCGGTGGGGGCGGGCCCGCCGGCCGGGGGCGGGATGCCGACCGCCGAATGGAACCGCTGGAGGTCTTTGAGCGCCCGCACCAGCGCCGGTGGAGACCCGGGGGCCGAAGCGGCGAGTCGCTGCCACACCTCGAGTGCCGATCGCCGGGGCTGGTACCCGGTCGCCTCGGCCTGGGCCAGGATCCTGGCCCAGGCCACCTTGAGCACCCCGAGCGGCGACCGGTCGGCTCGCGCCTGGTCGGTGGCGCCGGGGCCGGCACCATTGGGCTCCAGGGCGCTCGCGTAGTCGTCCCAGGGCCAGGCCGCGTAGACCGCGGCGACCGTCATCGGGATGTGCCGCCGCGGGCTGGTGAACGGGACGAAGCGGCCACTGGGCAGCTCGATCCGGTCCTTCAGCATGGCCAGCTCGAGCGCTTGAGCGGCGCCGTAGGAGACGCCGGCGACGGCGATCCCAGGTCGGGCCCAGCCCTCGTCCACGAGCAGTCCGGCCAGGTACTGCGTGTCACGAACCTCGTAGCGCTGGTCGGCCAGGTGGGACCAGCCCCGTGCGCAGGCGGGCGTCCCCCGTCGGGCGAGCGCGGTCCCGCAGGACCCCCCGAAGCCCCGAGCGGTGTACGAGAGCACCGCCCAGCCGTGGGAGGCGAACGTCACGTTGTCGATGGCGCCGTCGTCTCTGGCCGACTCGGTCTCGAGCTTGTTGCCGCCCAAGCCGTGGAGGAGGACGATGAGCCGGAACGGGGGTCTCCCGGCCCGCGGCAGGGTGAGATCGGCGTCCAGGGGCACGCCGTCGAACGATGGGACTCGGCGGCTGAGCCCGCCGGGGCAGAAGACGACGCCGTCGCGGGGCTCGCAGGCCAGGCGGCCAAAAGGCCTGGACAAGCCGACCGACCTGGTTCCGGCGGCCGAGGGCACGCCGGTCAGAGGACAGAGCAGGCCCGCGGCCAGCAGGCCCACGCCGAGGCGGCGGGCGATCCGCCAGGCGTGCTGGCGGGCAATCCGGCGCATCCTCGATGGTCGCCAGGTGGCGACCCGCTGTCAATGGCGTGCCAAGCCGATGGGGGTATCGGCCCCGGGTCGACCGCGTTGACGGGTTCCGGTCGAGCCGTCAGGCTGTCGGCGTGCCGCGGGGGGAAGGCAGCCTCGGCCGCCCCGGCGGCTTGCTGCGGTCGGTCGGGCTGGCCGTGACGACTGGCGCGCTCGGACCGAGCGATCGGGTCCCGAGCCGGCGCGTCGGTGGCCGCGTGGCTGGAGGTCGCAGTGCCCGGGCGGTCCGACCGCTGGTCCGGTTGGCGATGCCACGGGGTCAGCCGCGCTGGGCCCGGCCCGCTCTCACGCTGCTGACCGGGCTGGCTGCGTTTTTCTACGCCGACGGGTCTTCTGGCTACCTCGAGATCTACTACGCCGCCGCGGTTCGATCGATGGCCACCAGCTGGCACGACTTTGTGTACGCGGCCTTCGACCCCGCAGGGACGGTCTCCACGGACAAGCTCCCCGGCGCCTTCTGGGTCCAGGCCCTCTCCGTCCGAGCCTTCGGGCTCCACGACTGGGCCATCGTGCTTCCCCAGGTCGTCGAGGGCGCCCTCACGGTCCCGGTCCTCTACCACGCCGTCCGTCGATTGGGCGGTCCGGTTGCCGGGATCGTCGCCGCCGCGGTGCTGGCGCTGGCGCCGGCGAACGTGGCCCTCAACCGGGGGAACATCTCCGACACCCTGATGATCCTGCTCGTCGTGCTGGCCGCAGACGCCGTGGTCGGTGTCGTCACCACCGGACGCTGGCGGTGGGTGGCGGCCGGAGGGATCTGGGTCGGTCTGGCCTTCCAGGCCAAGATGCTGGAAGCCTGGTTGTTGCTCCCGGCCTTCGTCCTGGTCCTCCTGCTGGCCGGCCCGGGGCGGCTTGGTCGGCGCGCCGCTCAGGTGGCGGTGCTGACGGTGGTGGCAGTGGCCGTGTCGTTGAGCTGGATGATCTGGGTGAGCGCCCAGCCTGCCGGTTCCCGGCCGTACGTCGATGGGAGCCGGCACGACTCGGTCTTCGAGCAGGTGTTCGAGTACAACGGGTTCGGTCGGCTCGGCCAGCCCTCGCCCAACGCCGAGCTGTTCGAGACGATCGGGGTGGGTCCGCTCGCCTCCACCCCACCAGGGTGGGCCCGCATGCTCCGCGGGGTCTACGGCCGCGACACCGGGTGGCTCATCCCGCTGTCGTTGGTCGCGCTGGTTGGCGGGCTGGCTGCCCGGGGCCGGCGCTCGAGGCGGGACCGGTTGCGGGCCAGCCTCTTGCTGTGGGGGACCTGGTTGCTCACCCTGGTCGCGGTGTTCAGCGTCAGCACCACGATCAACTCGTACTACACCGCCGCCCTCACGCCTGCGCTGGGCGGCCTGGTGGGGACCGGCGCAGTGGTCGCCTGGGAGCTGCGGGGGCGGTTGGCGACGAAGCTGGTGGTGGCGTCGAGCGCCCTCGGCACCGGGCTCTACGCCGCCTGGCTGCTGCCGGCCACCGGGACCGACCTGCCAGGCTGGCTCGCCCCGACCGCGCTCGGTGTCGGTGCGGCCGCAGCGACATTGCTGGTCGGCTCCATCTGGCTTGGCTCCCCCCGGGTCGTTGCGGCGCTGCTCGGCGCGGCAGTCCTGGGCGCGCTGGTGGTCCCGGCCACCGCGTCGGCCTCGGTGGTCGACGCCGGCCAGGGGTCGTTCGACACCCCGTTCGAACCGGCGGCCTACGCCGCCGCCATGCAGGACCTCTTCGGCCCACAGCTGCGCGCCGGGGCGCGCGCGCTGTTGCCGGTGCTCGAGCATCTGCAGGCCACCTTCCATACGGCCGACCTGATGGCCACCCAGACAGCGGTGGTCGCCGCGCCGACGATCTTCGTGAGCGGCAAGGAGGTCATCCCCTTGGGCGGCTACGACGGCACCGGGGTGGAGCCGTCGCTGTCCCAGATCAAGGCGTTGGTGGCCGACAACGCCGTTCGCCTGGTCCTGGCCAGCCCCACCTCCCCCGATCCCCGGTACCGCTGGATCGCCCGGAACTGCCTGGCGATCCGAGGGCGCGCCCCGCTCGGTCGACTCGGCGTCTTCTTTTGCTCGCCCCTGAGACCTGGTGCCGCGCACCACCCGGGGCGGCCGCCGGCTGGCTAGGTCGGCGCCCGGCAGCGCGCGGTGCCACACCGCCGGCTCAGTGCAGGGCGGCCACCACGACCAACAGGATCGCCAGCGCGCCCAGCATGTAGGCGACGTAGGCGTCCAGCCGGCCGGACTGGACCGCCCTGGCCCGAACGGCCAGCCACAGCCACAGCGCCCGAGCCGGACGGAAGAGGTAGGCAACGAACGGCTCGGTCACCACCGTCTCGACGACCACCGGCGCGGCCTCACCGGGTCTGCTGGCCGGGCGGCGGGCGACCGACCGCCGTGAGCCCAGCACGTTGGCCAGGACGTGGCGGAGCGGGTTGGCGTAGGCGAAGGAGGTGTAGCCACTCACGGCGGTGCTGGCGGAGGTCCACGGGGGGACCCGCCGGATTCGGGCCACCCGCCCGCCCGAGAGCACCACCGTGACCAGGAGCACGACCGCGCTGGCGATCGGCAGCACGACGAACAGCCAAGACGGCGAGAGGATGGAGAAGTTCGGGACCACCGGCTGGAGGACCCAGGGGGACTTGAGCGCCGAGAGCACGCCGGGCGGCCCGGTCACTTCGGCCAGCCCACGCGCCAGGTACCGGATCACCCAGGGGGTCACCGCGGCCAGGCCCAGGCAGGGCACGGCCAGGATGGCGAGCCCTGCGATCGCCGCGGCTCCTTCGGCGGTTGGGTGGCCCGGTCGTGCGGAGGTTCGGCCCGCGACTGCCAGGCCGACCAACCGGACGAAGGCCAAGGCGGCCACCCCGAGGCTGAGGGCGACCAGCGCGCCAGCCAGCGCCATCGCCAGCCGGGCGGCGAGGGGGCCCAACCGGTACTCCTGCATGAGCGCCTCGAGCAGGAGCCACTCGGAGACGAACCCGAGGCTCGGCGGGAGGCCGGCCAGGGTCAGTGACCCCACGCCGAAGGCCAGCCCGCTCACTGGCCGGTGCCGTCCCACGCCAGACAGGGCATCGAGGGCACCGGTTCCGGCGTCGGCCTGCAAGAAGGTCGATGCGCCGAACAGCGCCGACTTGGCGAGCGCGTGGGCCAACACCTGGAGGCTGGCCGCGAGCAGCCCGAGCGCTGCCACCATGGGCTCTCCGGTGGCCTTGCCGGCCAGGGCGACGCCGTAGCCGACCAGGATCACCCCGGCCTGTTCCACGCTCGAATGGGCGATCACCCGGTCGAGCTGGCCGGCGACCGCGCCGAAGGCGATCCCCACCACGGCGGTGACCCCGCCCAGCACTAGGACCGCGACCGCCAGCCACAGTGGCGGTCGACCGAAGAGTCCAAGCCATCGCCACAGGCCGTAGAAGCCCACGTTGGCCGCGAGCCCCGCCATCGCCGCCCGGGTCGGCCCAGGCGCCTCCTGGTAGGCCACCGGCACCCAGGGATGGAACGGGACCAGCCCGACTTTGGCCCCGAAGCCGACCACGACCAGCGCGAAGGCGATCGCCTCGGTGGTCGAATGGGGCAGGCGATGGAGGGTGTCGAGCTCGGTGCTGTGGTTGGTGGCGGCGGTCAGCAGCACTCCGATGGTCAAGGCGCCAGCGCCAACCTTGCCGAACCCGAGGGTGAGCCAGCTGGCCGTCGCGGCGCGACGGCGACCCGAGCCGACCAGCCCGAAGAAGGCGAGGGTCAGCGTCTCCCAGGCGAACAAGAAGCTGAACACGTCGGCCGAGACCACGATCGTGGTCGCCGCTCCCAGGATGACCAGGTAGGCCGACGCCGTGCCCCGACGGGGCTCGCCACGGGCCGACCAGCTGATCGCACAGCCCGAGATGGCGACGCCGAGCACGCCGGTGAGGGTGAGGAACAGGCCGGCCAGCGGGTCGACCAGCACCAGCGTGCGGCCGAAGGCGAAGGTGGCCCCGAGGTCGAACAGCCGTGGGGTCCCGGTGGCGGCGTGCACGCCGACGGCGGCGACGAGCGCGCTGCCGACCGCGGCGGACAGATAGGGGATCCAGCGGACTGCGTTGTGCCGCGGCCCGAGCGTCAGGTCGACCACGGCGCCTGCGGCCCACAGTCCGAACGCGATGACCAGGAGCGGACCGATCACCTGGGACCCCTTCGTCTCGGGAGCCGCCCCAGCGCGAGGAGCAGGCCGTGGAGGATGGTGAAGGGGCTCGGGGGGGAGCCCGGAACCAGCACGTCGAGGGGGACGAGCCGCCCAACCCCGTCTCCGGCCGAGTAGGTGGGGCCGACCAGGCCGCCGCTCAGCGCGTCGGTGCCACACGCCACCACCACGCGGGGCTCGGGCATGGCCTCGTAGGTCCGCAGGAGCTCGTCGACCATCCCGGCCGTGCCCACCCCGGTGACGAGCAGGAGGTCAGCGTGGCGGGGGCTGGCGGTGAAGAACATCCCCAGCCGCTCGATGTCGTAGATGGGGCCGCTCAGTGCCGCGATCTCGGCTTCCTCGGACCCGTCGGAGCCAGCGTCGACATGGCGGATGTGGACCGAGCGACGGAGGGCACCGACTCGGCGGCCTACCTCGCTCCGCAGGGCGTCGAGGCTGAGATCGGGATCGGGCGGCACCACGAGGGCGCCGGCCGAGGTGGCCGCAAGCTCAACCGTTGGGTCCCACTGGAACACGTCGGGGCGCCGGGCGACGCAGCGGCCGCACACGATGCAGCGAGCCCGATCGACGCGCAGCGCGCCCGGCGTCTCATCGCCCGAACGGATCGCGTCGGTGGGGCACAGTCCTGCCTCGGTGTCGATCAGCCCGGCAGGGCTGCCGGGCCGGAGCGAGACCGCGGCTCGAAAGGTTGGTCCGTAGTCGTCGGGCCGTCGCGGGTAGCGAGTGGTCACGATGCCGTCGCGCAGCCCACGCAGCACCCAAGGCATCAGAGCGCGACTCCAGCCGGCGAGAGGCCAAAGCTTGCCTCGATGAAGACGAAGTCGGTGAAGATGTCTCCAGCGAAGGCCCGGGGGAGCAACCCAAGGTTGTGGAACGAGGCGGTGCGGGGCTTCACCCGAATCAGCCGCCCCGAATCGACCCGCACGACGTACAGCAGCTCGCCTTGGGGCGCCTCGACCGAGGCGATCGCCGTCCCGTCCTGGGCGCGCACCGGGACTGACCACGGACCGTCCGGCAGTCCAGCCAGCTCGACCAGTGCCAGCCGGATCAGTCGCACGGCGCCTTCGATCTCCTCCACCCGGATCTGCTGGCGGGCGAGCGCGTCGCCTTCGGTGGCGGTGGCAGGGACGAAGCCGAGCTCGGGGTAGGCAGCGTAGGGCCGGTCACCCCGGACGTCGTTGGCCACGCCCGAGCCCCGGCCCACCGGGCCGAGCGCCCCATGAGCGGCGGCCAGCGACGTGTCGAGCCATCCGGTTTGGGCCAGCCGGTCGAGGAACGACGGGGTGGCCATCAGGGCGTCGAGATCCGCCCGAAGGGGCGTTTCAAGCTCAGCTACGGCAGCCAGCGCTGCGGTCGGTTCCAGCAGTGGCGGCCCGGTCGTGCCTCCCGGGATCACCACCCCCCGGCCAAATCGATGCCCGCACAGCTGAGCCCGCAGGCGCAGGATCCGCTCCTTGTGCACTGACATCCGGGCGTTGGCGACTGCCTGCCCTGCGCCCTCGGTATGGCGGATCACCGAGTCGAGGTGGGTCGCGATCCTTTCCAGCTCGGCGTGGACCACCCGGAGGAGCCCGGCAGGTCGTGGTGGGCTCACGCCCCCGAGTTCCTCGATGGCCTGGCTGAATGCCAGGGCATGGGCGACGGCGGCGGTGCCCTCGACCCGCTCCGCCAGCAGGACGGCGTCGGGCACCGCCAGCTGCGAGAACCGCTGCTCAAGCCCCCGGTGCTTGTGGTGGACCAGCACGCCGAGGTGGGGGATCTCCTCGCCCACGGTCTCCACCAGGTACTGGATCGACTCGAACACCCCAGAGCGCACCGGTCCGTAGTGCAAGGTGAAGACTCCCTCGCCCCGGGCTCGCTCGGCTGGCTTCGGTTGGATCCCTGCGATGGTGCTCGGTGGGGTGAGCGACATCGGGTGGGGCGAGGCAGGAGCGCGCGGCAGCACGACGGGCTCAAGCGGGCCGGTCCCCTGGGCGACCAGGCCGAACAGGTCATGGATCTCCCGCTCGTACCACGCCGCCGACGGCACCTCGACGCTGATGGCGGGGTAGGTGCGCACGCCGGGGGGGAGCTCGGTCCGACGCACCTCCAGGGTCGAGTCGCCGGCCAAAACGACGAGCAGACTGGTGGAGTCGTCGGGTTCGGCTAGGGCGACCAGGGCGGCCAGTCGCCGACCGCGGCGCACATCGGCGGCCACGGCGGGGACCAGGTCAGCCGGCGCGATCGTGGGCCCGACCTCGCTCATCGCAGCTCCGTGGCGGCCCGGGCGAGGAGGTGGGACAGCGCGGCTGGCGGGTGCACCCCCAGGACCACCAGCGCCCCCAGCCCGAGCAGCATCGAGGCGGCCATCCAGGCGCTGCTCTCGCCTCGGCGGACCCCGACGGGCGCATCGTCGAGCACGGTCCGGCCGATGAACCAGCTGAGCGCGAGGGTGGCCAGGGTCACCAGCACCACGACGAGGGCGGCGACGGTATCGGACCCGGTGCGCAGGCCGCCCTCGACGATGAAAAGCTCGCTGCGGAAGATGCCGAACGGGGGCAAGGCGCTGAGGCCAAGCACCGCCGCCATCAGCATGGGGCCGGTCCAGGGGAGGACCGAAGCCGCTCCCTGCATCGAGGCAAGGTCCTTGGAGCCGAACTTTTGCTGGACGCTCCCGGCACCGAAGAAGGCGGTGCCTTTGGCTGCCGCGTGGGCCAGTACGTGGAGGAGCACCCCGACGGTGGCGATCGGGGCGGAGAAGCTCGTGCCAATCGCGAGCATGCCCATGTGCTCGACGCTCGAGTAGGCGAGGAGGCGCTTGAGGTCCCGTTGGCTGGCCAGCAGGAGCGCGCCCAGCCCGAGCGAAGCGACGCCGAAGCCGAGCAGGACCTCACGACCGAACGCTGGCCCGATCGCGCGGACGCTGATTTGGTAGAAGCGCAGGATGGCGTAGAAGCTCACCGCCAGCAACGCCCCCGACAACAGCGCCGACACCGGCGTCGGCGCTTCGGCGTGCGCATCGGGCAGCCAGGTGTGCACCGGGACCAGGCCCATCTTGGTTCCGTAGCCGAGCACCGCCAGAACGACGGACAGCCGCACCGCGGTCGCAGGGAAGTGGCTGGCGCTGCGCAGCAGCATCGGGACGGAGGCCTGGTAGGAGCTCCCCAGCACCGACGTCCCGGCCTGGTACAGGACCACGGTCGCAAGCAAGGCCAACCCCAAGCCGATCGAGGCGATGAGGAGGTACTTCCAGGCGGCCTCGGCCGCGGCGTCGGTACCGTCGATCGCGACCAGCAGGGCCGAGACCACGGTGGTGATCTCGACGGCCACCCACAGCAGCGCCAGGCTGTTCACCAGCGGGGCCATGACCATGGCCCACGCGAAGAGGTTGAAACCGGCAAGGAAGCGTCGGCGGTGGCGGCTGCTGGCTTCGGGACGGACGTAGCCGAGCACGAACAGCGCCGTGGCCAGGTACACAAAGGCCACCGCGCCGAGGAAGACCTCGGAGAGGGCGTCGACCCGAAGCCACCCGGAGAGGGCCACGGTGGTACCCGACGGCACCAGGGTCAGGACGCCCGCGAAGGTGACCGCCCCACTGAGCAGGGTGACGGAACGGCCGGCGAGCGGCGACGACCAGAGGCACACCAACGCGCTGGCCAGGGGCACGGTGCCGAGAACGAGGAGGATCCCGCCCACCTCAGCCTCGCAGCCGGTCGAGCCCGTGGGTCGACAAGGTCCGGTTCCGTCCGTGGTGCGCCTCGATCAGCACGCCGAACGCCACCACCGCGACCAGCAGGTCGAAGAGAACCACCATCTCGACCAGCAGCGGGAGTCCGGGAGCGAGCACTATGGTGGCCACCGACACGGCGTTCTCGAGAGAAAAGAACCCCATCGCTTGGGACACCACGTCGGCTCGGAGGATCACCAGGACCAGGGCCACCATGACCTCTGCGCCAGCTAGCCCAAGCGCAGATGGCGGCAGCAAGCGGGCGGGCAGCGGGAGCTCCCCTACGACGAAGAACCCGAACGCCGCCGCGACCAAGGCCAAAAGCACCATGGTGGCCACCTTGAGCCGGTGGCTGGTGACCAGCTCGTCCGGGTAGCGCCGAAGAAGGCGCAGTACCGCGAGCGGCACTGCAACCGCCTTCACCACCAGTGAGAGCGCGGCGAGCAGGTCGAGGTCGCCAGTGTGGGTGCTCAGCCCGAGGAGCAGTGCCAGCCCGCTGACCGCGAGCGACTGCGCTGCGTACAGGCGGACCTGCGTGCGAGTAAGCGCTGGCCGAAGCATTGCCAGCTCGCAAAGCAAGACGAGCACGACGAGCGCGTCGGCGCCCGTCGGCGGCCTCGTCGAGATGAGCGCGACCATCTCAGCCGCCTCCGATCTCTCGGACCAGCACTGCGAGGATGGAGATCGCCAGCGATGCCGACATGAACTCAGTGATCTTGAACAGGCGCAACTTGGAGAAGCTGTTGTCGATGAGGGCAAAGACCGCCCCGACTCCGACGCTCTTGCCGAAGAGCGCCACACACGCGATGACAACCGCGCTCGCCTGACGGCTGCCCGCCAGGCCCCATGGCGCGCTGAACACGTTCAACAGCAAGACATAGAGCAGCAGCTGCTTCATCGCCGCTCCCCAGCGCATGAGCGCGAGCAGCGGTCCTGAGTGCTCGAGTGTCCTCGCCTCGTCGATCATCCCCAGCTCGAGGGTGCTCGAGTGGGTCTCGACTGGGATCCGGCCGGTGTCGTTCAAGACCACCAAGAAGAACGCCACCGCTGCGAGGAGGTGTGCCGGCTCCACCGCGTGGGCGAGGGATGCCCGTGCCGCCGCCGCCTCGGCATACGGCAGGTCGGTCCCGGTCACCAGGGCAACCGTGAAGGTGACGAACAGGATCGACGGCTCGATCAGCGCTCCGAAGGTCATGGCCCGGCTGCTCCCCAACTGGGCATAGGGCCCGCCGGATGCCGCCGCCGAGACTGCGAGGGCGAAGCTGGCCAGGGCCAGGATGAACCCGCCTCCCAGGATGTCCCCCATGTACCCGAGCGGCAGTGGGTAGGCGGTAAGGACCGGGATGAGCAGGGGGACGGTGAGGTAGCACGCGAACGCGACCAGCGGGCCAGCGACGAACACCCAGCTGGCGCCGGTCGGGGCCAAGGTCTCCTTGGCGAAGAGCTTCGCCAGGTCGTAGTAGGGCTGGAGGAGTCGTGGCCCCCGGCGGCCCTGGACCCGGGCCTCGAGGTGCGCGATGACCCCGCTCACCAGCGGGGAGAGGACGAGGATCGTCAGCACTTGGAGTGCTTGGATCTCGCTCGGCGCCAACAACCCGCTCGACCTCCACGACAGGTGGACCTGCGTAGAGGCCATCAGCCCAACGGGCAGTTCAGCGGACCGGCCGCAACCGGAGCCTCATCCGGTGTCGACGTCAGCATAACAAGTGCGGCCGGCCGGTCAGGAACCGGTTGACCGATAAGGTGTCAGCGACGCGATGAGGCCCGCGGCTGCACGCGCGTGGCGTGCTGATGGCTTCTACCCCTCGTGTTCGTCGCGTGTGAGGAGCGCCAGTCGGCGTGCCTGTCGGTCATCCCCCCTGTCAGCACCCTGCCAACTGGTCCATCCCGGCTGGCGGACCGGGTCCGCTCGTGGCCAGCCGGGTCGAGGTCCGAGTGCTGCTGGCGGTGCTCGACGGCTCGGTCCAGGTGCCCGCGGTCCGTCGTCGCCTCCGGCTGGGCTGGGGGCTCTGCCCCCGCCACGCCTGGCTCCTGGCTGCCACCGAGATCGAGCTGCGCGGCGGCGCGCCGTTCACGACTGCGGTGTTGTACGAGGACTTGCTTCGCCGGGCGGCCAGGGTTCTGGGCCGCCGGGTGGCGACCGGACGCTGGCGGGTCAGCTCGTTGCACCCGCGGGCCGGCTGCATCGCCTGCGAAGGGACCGTCAGGTCGGCGGCCCAGGGGCCCGTCGCCGATCCCGAGACTGCCCTTGTGAACAAGCGGGCCCGGACGAGCGCGGCGTTGCACGCGACCGCCACCGTCTGGCGCCGTCGGTCCTGTCCGCGCTGTCTGGGTGGGACCGGTCCGCCGTGCCGGCTGCACTTCCTCTCCGGTCCCGAGCCGCCTGGCGGAGCGCGCCAGGTGACCGGCGCGCTCGACCAGTTGGCAGGGCAGCTGCGGCAGTACCGGCGGACCGCCTGGGACCCGTCGGGGGGCGAGCGCGCGAGCGCGTGGGTGGAGGCGCTCGGCTGGTTCGCCGGGTGGTGGTTCCCGGCCCGCTGGTTCGGAGCCGGCGGTGGAGCCGACGGTTGAGGGGGCCGGGTACCCGGCTGGAGGCGACGCTTCGCCGAGTGCACCGGGTGGTAGAACCACGGAGGGACGCTTCCACACGGACTGGAGTCTGAAGTGAGCGATCGAGCCGACACGATGACCACGGAGCCGGCCGAGCCCAGGGACGCCAACCTCGACCGGTTCGACCCCATGTTGCGCGCCCTGGTCACCTTCGGGCTGGTGGAGCCCGAGTCGGGTGACGATGGTCGTGATACCGGCGATGCCCGCAACGGCGGCCGCACGGCACGGTGGCGGCTGATCCCCGCGGTCCAGCGGCGGTTGGAGGAACTGGTGGCGCCGGCGCCGCCAGCCGACAAGCTCATCTATTTCGGGCACCGCTGCGCGTCGTGCGGCCAGCACGCGCCGACCCGCATGCACTCAGGGGTGCTGCTCTGTGATGCCTGCCGGGAGGTTGCCACCTCCTAGGCCGAGTCGTCCGGGATCGGCGGGTGCCGATTCCTCCGCCGAGCCGGCGTTGGCGGGCAGGCGGGGACGATCACGCGTTTCAGCCGCCTCAGCCGCCGCCCGATCGGCTCGACGGTCGGCCCGGAGCTGCTCACGCTCGTCGAAGCTCAGCCACTGGTAGAGGACGACCCCCATCGCCACCAGGGTGGTGAGCTCGCCGAAGATCCACAGGATCGACCCGCCGGCTCGGGTGTCGGTCACGGTGTGGAAGTGCGGGGCGATCGAGGTGCGGGCCTGGCTGAGCGCCACCCCGAGCACCGCGGTGACCGGGATGCCCACCGCCAACAGGCCCAGCTTGACCGGATACGAGGGTCGCCAGCGGGACGGGTCCTTGCCGAGCACGACCCACCAGAACAGGCAGCCCGAGATGAGGAAGTGCAGGTGGGTGAGGTCGTGGACCACGGGGTGCTCGAGCGAGAAGTTGTAGAAGGGCGTGAGGAAGTACCCGATCATGGTGGCGTAGGCGAGTGCCGCGACCACGAGCGGGTGGGTGACGAACGCGACCACCGGGTGGTGCACGATGGAGAGCAGCCGTTGTTGGGTGGGCCGTCCCGAGGCCTGCAGGGCAAGGGTCATTGGCGCCGAGAGAGCGAGGAAGATCGGCGCCACGTTCATGAGCAGCAGGTGCTGGACCACGTGGACGGTGAAGTTGGAGTCGTCGTAGGAGGCGACCCCGGACTGGACGGCGATCACCACGGTGGCGATGCCGGCCAGGAACCCGGCGGTCCGCCACTCCGGCCAGTGTCGGCCACGCCGGGCCAGCCGCCGAACCCCAGCCAGGTACCACACGACCAGGGCGAGCTCGACCGCCGCGGCCACCAAGGAGACCGGGTCGTGCTGCCACGCGGTGAGCAGCTGGTGGGCCGAGATCGGAGGCGACAGCACGGCGGCCACCTCAGCCGCCCCGCAGGGCCGGGTCCAGGTTCTCCACGATGTACTCCAGTTGCTCGGTGGTGAGCGGGCCCGGGTGGAGGACCTCGAGCGTCCCTCGGGGCGAGACGATCGCGGTGAATGGCAGGCCGGGGATCTGGTAGGCGCTCGCGACTTGGCCGGAACGGTCGACAGCCAGCGGATAGGTGACCCCGAGCTGGCGGGCGAGGCGGAGGGCAGCGCTTGGGTTGTCGGCCACGTCGATGCCGACGAAGTGCACCCGGCTCCCGAGGGCGCGAGACGCCTGCTCCAGAGCGGGGAGCTCGCCCCGGCAGGCGGTGCAGGTGCTCGACCAAAAGTTCACGACGCTGGTGGCACCGTGCAGGCTGGTCGACGTCACCGTTCGGCCTTGCCCGCCAAGGACCGGGAGGGCGAAGGCCGGCGCCCGAGCCCCGATCGCGGTCGGGTCAGCCACCGAGGAGGGTGCGCTGGGCCCGCCGACTGGACGCTGTTCGGAGGGAGGCAAGTCGTCCACTGCCAGCTGGGCCAGCGCGTGGGCGAAGATCTCGGTGTCGGCGGTCGCGGTGCCAAAGGAGCCGATGGCTCGCTCACGCCCGGCGGGGTCGATGAAGTACAGCTCGGTCGAGTGGACGACGGTCCGGGTGGTCGGGTCCTCTTCGACCTCGACCCCGTAGCGCTGCCAGACCTGCTCGAGCTGGGCCGGTGCGCCGGTGACGAAGAGCCAGTTCGCCAACCGTGCCAGGCCGTGCTCCTGGCTCCAGGAGGCCACCGCGGCGACCTGGGGGTAGTAGGGGTTGGCGTTGACCGACAAGAACACGACGTGGCGCGCCGCCGGCCCCAAGTCGCGGTCGGCGGCCACGACGTCTTGGGCCAGCAAGGTGCAGATGTCGGTGCAACGGTCGTCGTTGAAGCTGAGCACGATCGAGCGGCCCCGGAGTTGGCGGAGCGAGACGGCCTGCCCGTGCTGGTCGGTGAGGGTGAAGTTCGGGGCGACCGGGCTCTGGTCGGTCGCCAGGACATCCAGCCGCAGCAGGTAGGCCGACGCGCTGTTGATCCCCGGGGCGGCTTCCGGCGGCCCCGAGCCGGTCCCGACCCCGAGGAACAGCACGACGGCCAGCACCGCTGCCAGGGCCACACCGAGCGCGGCAAAGCGCAGCGGCGATCGCGGCGGCGGGGGCGCCGGAGCCGAGGCGGCCCGCTCGACCTCAAGGGTCTCAGCCATTGACCGGCTCGGCGACCGACGCCGACTCGGTGGCGGCCGGCGGCTCCGGGATCGGGGGACGCCGACGTCGTCGAGGGGTGGCCAGGAGGAACAGGGTCACCACGAGGACCATGCCCAGGACGGCGCCGATCACCCGGGGCGAACCGCTCAGCCAGTTGCTGATCGTGGTTTGGACATGCTCGACCAGCCCGATCGGTTCGGGGGCCGCGGTCGGGTCGGCCAGGTCCACCGCCCAGTAGAAGGCCAGGTATGCACCGACCAGGGCGAGGACCGCCCCCCCCAAGCGGGGGAGTGCCCGGCTGCGGCGGCCCAGCCGTCGCAACGGGTCCACCCCGATGGTGGCGACCACCAGGCCGGCCACGACAAAGAGGAGGCCCATCCCCAACGCGTAGGCCGCCGCGGTCCCGACGCCCCGGGCCGGGCCCAGCCGACCGAACGAACTGGCGACTGCGGCCAGGAACAGCGGGAGGGCGCAGGTGAGGGAACCCACCGCGTACGTGACCCCGAACCCAGCCATGGCCAACGGCCCCCGCCCGTCGCCGAGCCGCCGCAGCGGAATGGCGATCCTGAGGGGATGGCCGGCCGCGGCGGCGAGTCCGAGCGCCGCCATGCCAAGACCGACGGGCACCATGACCCAGGGCACCCAGCCCAGCACCAGGTCGACACCCGACTCCACCAGCAGGCCGCAGAGGCCGAACACCACCAGGAAGCCAGCGGTCGTGCTGACCCCGGTGACCAGGGCGCGTACCGTTCGACGGGACCGATCCACGTCCTGGCCCCCGACGAAGAACGTGAGGTAGGCCGGGAGGAGTGGGAACCCGCAGGGGTTGACCGCGGCCACCAAGCCGAGCGTGAACGCGTAGAGCAACGGTCCTGACCCGGCCCCCCCGGCCGCGCCGACCAGCAGCATCACCGGTGGTGGCAGCCGGGTGGTCCGGCCGACCTGGGCGCGCCGGTCGACCGCCCTGAGCAGGAGCGCAGGGGGCGCGTTGCTCGAGCCGGTGCCGAGAGGGGCACGTCTGCACCCTATGAAGACGGGACCGCAGGCGCCAGTCGCCGGCCCAGGCTTGGTGCGAACCACAGATAGGTCGCGGCGAGCGCACGCCACGGCCGCCATCGCTCCGCCTCCTGCGCCAGCGCTCGGGGGGAGCCCGGCCGTGACCAGAGCGCCTCGAAGCTCCGGCGCAACCCGAGATCGGAGGCCGGGAAGGCGTCGAGGTATCCGCACCGAAGCGCCAGGTAGTGCGCGCTCCAGGGGCCGAGGCCGGGCTGGGCACAGAGCGCGTCGACGAACACCTCGAGCGGTGCACTCCGCTCGAGGTGGAGGTCGCCCTGGGCGACCTGGGTGGCCAACGACCGGAGGGAAGCCGCCCGGGCCTGGCCCAGCCCGAGGCCACCCAGGTCCGCTTGGGCCAGCGTGGCCGGATCGGGGAAGGTGCGCTCCAGCCCCCACGGGCCGAGACCGCCGACCGGCCGCCCGTAGCGGGCGGCGATCCGGGCCAGGACCGTTCGGGCGGCGGCTACGCTGACCCGCTGTCCGCAGACGGTGCGCACGGCCGCCTCGAACGAGTCGAAGGTCCCCGGGGGGCGCAGCCCAGGGGCCGAGGCCACCACGGGCCGCAGCACCGGGTCGGTCCCCAGCAGGCGCTGGGCGGGCGCGAGGTCCACGTCGAGGCCGAACAGCCGCCGGACCCGCTGGACCAGGTGGATCAGGCCTTCCCAGTGGGGAAGGTGGCACACCAGCACCAGGTGGTCGGCCGTCCGGCCGAGCGACACCTCGAGCACGCCGGGGTCGCCGTCTATGACCACCGTCCGCCGGTAGGTTCCCCCGGCCACCTGCTCGACGCCGGGGATTGCCCGCCGAGCGAGGTATCCGAGGACGGCCTCCCACTCGAGCGGTCCCGAGAACGGCAGCCGCAGGGCGAGCCCACCGTCGGCGACCAGCCGGTCGCCCGACCGCCGGCGGGCCCGAAGCTGGCGGGGGCTGGCGGCAAAGACGTCTTGGCAGACCCGGTTGAACTGACGGATGCTGCCGAAGCCGGCGGCGAAGGCGACGTCGGCCACGCTGAGATCGGTGTCGTCGAGCAGCCGTCGAGCGAAGTGCGCCCGTCGGGATCGTGCGAGCTGGTCGGGGGTGACCCCGAGGTGGGCTTCGAACAGCCGGCGCAGGTGGCGTGGTGAGACTCCCACCCGTCGGCCGAGCTCGGCCTCGGTATGGGTGTCGAGCAGCCCGTCCACCACCAGCTGGACTGCTCGGCAGACGAGCTCGGGCCCCTCGGGGCTGAGGGGGGGGTCGGCCCGGTATGGCCGGCATCGCAGGCAGGCCCGGTAGCCGGCAGCCTCGGCCGCCGCTGCCAAGGCAAAGGGGCGGACGTTGGACGGGTGTGGCCGCCCGGCGCAGCCGGGCCGGCAGTAGATGCCGGTGGTGACGACGGCCGAGAACCCGCTCACCGGGCGATCATGGCGCCGCGATCGGGTCCCTGCCCAGACGGATCCGGACGGGTCACCGAGCGGCGTGTGCCAGCCGGTCGACCACCTCGTCGTCGCTGGTCGGGGAGAAGTCGCCGTAGGCCTCGCCTATGGCGAAGAAGGAGGCTGGGGTGCACGGGCACACCACCTCGTCGGCCAGGCCGGCGAAGCGGGACGCCACCCCGGGCGGCCCAACCGGTGCGGCCAGCACCACCCTGGCGCTTCCGGCCGCCCTGGCAACCTGGCACGCGGCTCGGGCCGTGGACCCGGTTGCGATGCCGTCGTCCACCACAATCACCATCCGGCCGTCCAGCGTGAGGGGTGGGCGTGCTCCCCGGTACCGGGACGCCCGGCGGGCCAGCTCGGCCCGTTCGGTCCGGGTGACCGCCTCGAGGTCCTGTTGCCCGAGGCCAGCGGTCCGCACCACCTCGGTGTTCACCACGGTGACGTCGCCCTCGCCGATCGCGCCCATCGCCAGCTCGGGCTGGAACGGCACGCCCAGTTTGCGGACGACGATGACGTCCAGCGGGGCCCCGAGCGCCGCCGCGACCTCGCTGGCCACCACCACCCCGCCCCGCGGGAGCCCCAGCACGAGCGGGTGCTCTGGCTTGAGGTGCCGGAGAGACTCGGCTAACCGGCGCCCGGCCTCGGCACGGTCTCGGTAGATCACCGCCCCCCACCGCCACTCGGTATGGCCACACTACCGAGGCGCTACCGTCGGCGCGTGCGCGCGAACGCCCGGTGTCCGGACGGCCCGACGTGGCGATCCACCGGCCCAAGGCCACGGTGACCGGGGGCGGCGCCTCCGGCCACCCGGTGCCCACCACAAGCGGCGCCTGGCTCGAGCAGCTGGGGCTGCAGTTGGAGGAGGTCTCCGGGACGGTGGTCCGCGGGCACCTCCACGTGGCCGAGGACCACCACACCCCGTGGGGGGTGGTCCATGGGGGCGTCTTCTGCACCGTCGTCGAGACGGTGGGCTCCCTGGGGGCCTCGGCGGCGGTCGCCGGGCGCGGCCAGGTCGCGGTCGGCACGCACAACGCGACCGACTTCCTGCGGCCGGTCGTGCGCGGCCGCATTGACGTGGTGGCCCGCCCGGTCCTGCAGGGCAAGGTCCAGCAGCTCTGGGCGGTCGATCTGACCAGCCACGACACCGGCAAGCTGGTGGCCCAAGGCCGACTCCGGCTTCAGAACATCGAAGCGCCGGGGATCTGAGCGGCCCGCGGCGTCGGGACGGCTCGGGGTCAGTGGTGGTGCTGCCGTGCCGACCCCGACAGGGTCGGCGTCGGCACCGTCGCCTAACCCAGGCTCGAGGCTGCGAGTGGGCGAGGGCCCCGCAGGGAGGACCGCCGGACCACCAGGTGGGGGGGGATCTCGATCCGGCAGACCGCGTCGCGGGGTTCCCCGCCGATCCGTGCCACCAGCGCCGAGACGGTCGCATCGGCGAGCCGCCGGCGAGGCTGGTGGATGGTGGTGAGCGGGGGGTCGCAGAGCTCGGCGAAGACGATGTCGTCGAAGCCGGTCACCATCACGTCGTCGGGGACCGAGATCCCCTCGGCTCGGAGCTCGCCGATGACTCCCAGTGCGACGACGTCCGAGGCACACACGATGGCATCCGGCATCGCTCCGTCGTCGAGGATCTGGCGGACCGCCCGGCGCCCGAAGTTGGCGGTGAACCGACCCAGGATGGGCTCCTCGCGGCGCAGCGACCGCTCCTCGGCTCCCTGCCAGAACGCCTGCAGCCGGACCCGGCCGGCCGAGCTGGAGATGGTCGAAGAGACGAAACGGACACTGTTGGCCCCCAGCTCGACCAGGTGGTCCAGCACCAGGTTGATGCCGAGCTCGTTGTCGAGACCGACATAGTCGGTGCTGAGGCCGGTCTGGTAGGCGAGTTGGACCACCGGGATGGACCGACTGGCCTCGAAGATGGCCCGGGTCGACGCCTGCTCGTCGGTCGGCACGACGATGAGCCCGTCGACCCGGCGCGACACCAAAGCGTGGATCCGGCGCGCTTCGTCCTCCCACAGCCCTCGGGCGTCTGCCAGCACCAGGTCCAAGCCGACCTGCTCCAAGAACACGTCGACTGCTTCGACCAGTTCTGCGTAGAACGGGTTGCGCAGCCACGGCACGATCATCCCGACGCTGCCGGTGCTGCGCGCCCGCAGGGCCCTGGCGATGCGGTTGGGCTGGTAGGAGAGGCGCCGAGCGGCCTCCTCGACCGCCCGGCGGGCGGCCGCAGAGCACCGACCCGAACCGGTGAGGACTCGGGACGCGGTCGAGATGGAGACCCCGGCCTCGGCGGCAACGTCGCGCAGCTGCACCGGCCGCGACCGGTTTTCCGAGGTCACGCTGCGATGTTCGTGGAAACCGGCCGGTAATGCAACCCTCTTGCCAGCGCAGCGCCTGGTGCGCCCCTCGCGACCTCCGGTGGGCCAACCGGGGCACCGGCGTGCTAATGGTGGTCGATGGAACTGTTCGAAGCGATCCGCACCACACGGGCCATGCGCCGGCTCGACCCCAACCGACCGGTGGCCGAGCGCGACCTCTGGACGATCCTCGAGGCCGCGACCAAGGCCCCGTCGGGAGGGAACCGCCAGGTCGCCCGGTGGCTGGTGGTCACCGATGCGCGCCGGCGAGCCGAGATCGGCCGCCTCTACGGCGAGGCCTGGGGGTCGGTCCGGGGGAGCTACGTCGCCGCCCAGGGGGAGGGCGCGCCCTCTGCCATCCTTCGCTCCGCCGACCATCTGGCGGCCCACATGGGCGAGGCGCCGGTGATCATCATCCCGTGTTCCCGGGCCGGCGACCCCGCCTCGATCTATCCGGCCTGCCAGAACCTCTTCCTGGCGGCCCGGGGCCTCGGGCTGGGGACCGCGCTGACCACGGTCCACCGACTGAAGGAGGCCGAGGTGAAGGCAGTTCTGGACATCCCCGAGGACGTCCAGACCTGGGCGATGATCCCGGTCGGCTACCCGCTCGGCCGGTGGGGCGAGGCTCGGCGGCGGCCGGTGGAGGAGGTCACCTACTGGGACCGCTACGGCGAGCGCCGGACCCGCGCCTGAGCCCGGCCGATGAGCTGGTCGGCCAGGGCTTGGAGGTCTGGCGCAACCACCTCAGCATCGCGGTAAGGAGGCGGCGGGGCGGATGGCGGCCCCCACTCGCTGGGTCGTGGGACGTACGCGGTGCGCAGACCACAGGCCGCGGCGGCCCGCAGGTCCCCTGGATGGGCCGCGACCAGCATCGCCTCGCTGGGTGCGAGCCCGAGCAGGTCCAGCGCGCCGCGGTAGGCGGACGGGTCGGGCTTGTAGGTGCCGAACAGTTCGGTCGAGATGATGCAGTCCCAGCGCAGCCCAGCGCGCTTGGCCATCTCGGTCAGCTGAGCGAAGCTGCCGTTGGACAGCGGGGCGACGAGGAACTGCTGGCGCAGCCGCTCCAGGCCCGACGCGGCGTCCGGCCAGGGGTCGAGTCGGCGCCAGGCGCCGAGGAGCTGGTCGCGCCGCTCGCCTGCGATGTCGATGCCGTAGCGCTCGACGAGGCCGGCCAGGGCTTCGGCCAAGAGCACCTCGACCGGGGCGAACGGTCGCCGACCGGCGACGATCTGGGCGATGGGCTCGAGGTAGCCCTCTCGCCGCCAGTCGTCGGCGAACGCGCCCCAGTCGAGGGTCCCGGCACCGGGATCGGGCAGCGCCCGTCCAGCCCGGATGATCCCTTCACGCCAATCCACCACGGTGCCGAAGACGTCGAAGAGGATCGCCACCGGGAGCTCAGAGGTCACCGGTTGACTCTGCCACCGCCTGCCCGAACGGGGCGACACCAAGGCGGTGGACCGCGTAGCCTGGACCGAGAACCGACGAGCGGCCAGGGTGTGCAGGTGGTGAGCGAGCCGACCACAGAGGAGGTCCGGGCCGAGGTCCGGGGATGGCTGGAAGCGCACTGGGACGACGACCGGCCGCTCGTCCAGTGGCGCTCGCTGCTCGCCGACTCGGGATGGGCGGTACCCCAGTGGCCGGTGGAGTGGTTCGGCAAGGGCTACACCGCCGTGCTGGCCCAAGTGGTGGCGGAGGAGCTCCGTGCCTTCGGTGCCGTCGGCACGCCGGTCGGGGCGGCCATGAGCCTGGCCGCACCGACGCTGCTGGCCCACGGCTCAGCCGAGCTGAAGCAGCGCTTCTTGCGTCGGATCCTCACCGGCGAGGATCGCTGGTGCCAGCTGTTCAGCGAGCCGACGAACGGGTCGGACCTGGCTGGGCTGATGACTCGGGCCGAGCGCGACGGTGACGAGTGGGTGGTGAGCGGCCAGAAGGTCTGGACCACCGGTGCCCGCTCGGCCGACTTCGCGATGCTGTTGGCCCGAACCGACTGGGACGCGCCCAAGCATCGAGGGATCACCTACTTCGTTCTCCCGATGCACCAGCCGGGGGTGGAGGTGCGACCCCTTCGCCAGATGAACGGGCACGCGTCGTTCAACGAGGTCTTCCTGACCGAGGCGAGGGTTCCTCCTGGCCACGTGGTCGGAGCAGTGAACGCCGGCTGGGGGGTTGCGCTCACCACCCTCGCCCACGAGCGTGGCCTGGGCGCGCTCCGGCTGGTCTCGGTGGAGGGGTGGCGAGAGGGCCGAACCGCTCGGGAGGCCCGGGCCGAGGCCGAAGAGCACGCCCGCACCTACGCGTGGTACCCGCAGCGAGCCGGACGGCCTGACCTGCTGGCCGAGCGATCCCGTGAGGCTGGCGCGACCGCGCCCCAGCGGCAGCTGGTCGCCGACGTCGTGGCCCGCAACCGAGTGGCAGCATGGAACGTCGAGCGGTCCCGGGCGGCCACCTCCCGCGGGCGCCAACCGGGCCCCGAGGGCTCGCTGGCCAAGCTGGCCGGCAGCGACATTGCTCGGCGGTCGGCCCGGGCGCACGGCTCGCTTGCCGGGGCCCACGCGCTCCTCGCTGGGCCCGACTCGCTCCTGGGCGGAGTGATCAGCGAGATCCTGGTCTCGGTGCCTGCCGGCTCGATCGCCGGTGGCACCGACGAGATCCAGCACAACATCGTGGGCGAGCGCGCCCTGGGACTGCCCAAGGAGCCGTCCGTCGACGCTGACCTGCCGTTTCGACAGGTTCGCACCAACGCCCCGTCGCGCTGAGTTCCGGAGTGCCGACACCGGTCGGTAGCGTCCAGCTGGCCGGCTCAGGAGCGCCGGAGAAGAGGAGGTGGCGGTGGTGAGCGACGTGACGGTGGAGGTCGGCGACGACCTGGTGGCGACGGTGGAGTTGCACCGGCCGCCCAACAACTTCTTCGACGTCGCCTTGGTGGCAGCGGTGGCCGATGCGTATGAGGAGCTCCAGGCCGGGTCGTGCCGGGCGATCGTGCTGTGCTCGGAGGGCCGGCACTTCTGCGCCGGCGCCGACCTCACCAGGGGGACCGAGCGGACGGTCGGGGACCTCTACGAGCAGGCAGTGCGGTTGTTCCGGGCTGAGCTGCCGGTGGTCGCGGCGGTCACCGGGGCGGCGATCGGCGGCGGGCTGGGCCTGGCCCTGTCGGCCGACTTCCGGGTTGCCAGCCCCGAGAGCCGGTTCGCGGCCAACTTCTCGCGCCTCGGGTTCCACCACGGGTTCGGCCTCACCGTGAGCCTGCCGGCAGTGGTGGGGAGCCAGGCCGCGGCCTGGTTGCTCTACAGCGGCCAACGGATCGGCGGGGAGCAAGCCCACGCGATCGGGCTGTGCGACCGCCTGGTTGGCTCGACCGAGGAGATCCGCGATGCTGCCCACCAGATGGCGGCCGAGCTGGCGGCGGCCGCGCCCCTGGCCGTCCGGGCCATCCGAGCGACCATGCGCCGGGGCCTGGCCGACCAGGTCCGGGAGGCGACCGATCTCGAGCGGGCCGAGCAGGAGCGGCTCCGCCGGACCGCCGACTTCGCCGAGGGGGTGGCCGCGTCCAGCCAGCGCCGAGAGCCGCGTTTCACCGGCGCCTAAGTCACCGGCGCCTGAGCCGCGCTGCGGGCCCGGGGTTGCCGGGCGTCCGTGGTTCCCGGCAGGCTGGCCGGTGGGGACGATCTGGGCCGCTGCCGGCCCGCAGGATCCACAGCGACAAGGGGGCATCCATGGCCAGCGACAGGATGGAAGCAGGGACCATCTCGATCACCTCGAGGAACGGTGACGAGATCGAGGCGTACCACGCCCGCCCCATGGAGCGCACCGGCTACGGGAGTGTCGTGGTCATCCATCACATGCCGGGCTACGACTCCTCCACCAAGGAGATCGCGCGTCGTTTCGCCGCGCATGGCTATGGGGCGGTGGTCCCCAACTTGTTCCACCGCTATGCACCGGGCGCGTCAGCCGATGACGCGGCGGCGGCGGCGAGGGCGGCGGGCGGGGTGCCCGACGCCCAGTGCCTCGACGACGTCGCCGGGGCGATGGCGTTCCTCAAAGCCCAGCCCGGCGCCAACGGCAAGGTGGGGGTGATCGGGTACTGCTCGGGCGGGCGCCAGAGCTATCTCAGCGCATGCAACCTCGACCTGGACGCGGCGGTCGACTGCTACGGCGGCGGCGTGGTGGCCACGCCTGATCAGCTGACCCCGCAGCGGCCGGTCGCCGTCATCGACATGACCAAGGACCTGCGCTGCCCGCTGCTCGGGCTGTTCGGGGTCAACGACGCCAACCCGTCTCCCGAGCACGTGGCACGGATGGAAGAAGAGCTGACCAAGCACCACAAGACCTTCGAGTTCCACAGCTACGAGGGCGCCGGTCACGCATTCTTCTGGGTGGAGCGTCCGAGCTACAACGCCGAGGCGGCTCGGGACGGCTGGCACCAGATCTGGAACTTCTACGGCAAGTACCTGGCGAGCTGAGCGATGTGCACGTATCTCACGACCACCGAGCAGGTTTCGGGGACTGGGCTGGGGGCCGGCGGCTGGTTCGCCATTGGGCAGGCGGTGGTCTACTTCGACCACCCCCAGCAGGCCCCGGTCGAGCACGCCTTGTGCATCGACTTCCGTCCCGGTGACCAGGCCGACCCGGCCCGGCGGGTGGCGATCGAACTCGACGCGCCCTCGGCTCGTCGGCTGGCCGAGTCGATCCTGGCCACCTTGGCCCACGACGAGGTGCGGGCCCTGGGGGTGGAGTGACGGCCGCCGAGGGTCCCGCTACCGCTGGGCCAGCGACGCCGCCGCCGCCAGGGCCAGGGACATCCCGCGGGTGTCGCCTAGCAGCCCCAGCTCCATGCGGTTCATGACGTAGGCCACCGTGAGCCGGGCGTCGAGGTCCGAGATCACGAGCGAGCCCCCGAGGCCGCCCCAGAAGCAGGCGGCTGGCCCGATCGGGACGGTCTGGTTGGCCAGCCCGTAGCCCATGCCGAAACGCAACGGGACCCCAAGCACCAGGTCCTCGCCGTTGGACTGCTCCTCGAAGATTGCTCGGCAGCCGCGCTCGGACAGCAGCCGGACGCCGCGGGCTTCGCCGTGGTTGGACACGATCGACTGCACCGCACCCACGCCGCGGGCGTTGCTCTGCCCGTTGGCTGCCGGGATCTCGGCCCGCCGCCAGGCCTCGTCCCAGCTCACCTCCGGGGAGAGCGGGGGGTTGGTGAAGGTCTTGACGAGCAGTGGGTTGGTGACGGTTGCCGGGTCGATGAGCGGCGCATCGGGGGTGATGACCCGGACCGTCCGCCCGTCGTCAGCCGGCGGGAGCCCGATGGCGAAATCGGCACCGAGGGGACCGGCTACCTCGGCGGCGAAGAAGGCGCCCAAGGTCTGGCCGGTCACCCGCCGAACCACCTCGCCCACCAGATACCCCTGGGTGAGGGCGTGGTATCCCGAGGCGGTCCCGGGCGGCCACCATGGCTGCTGCGCGGCCAAGAGGCTCGTTGCCTTCTCCCAGTCGTAGAGATCCTCGACCCGCATCGGTTCCTCCCAGCCGGCCAGGCCGGCGGTGTGGGAGAGCAGGTGGCGGACCTCGATCCGCTCCTTGTCGTTCGCCTTGAACTCCGGCCAGTAGGTGGTGACCGGCGCGTGGAGGTCGATCTCGTTGTGATCGGCCAGGATCAGCGCGCACAGGTTGGTCATCGTCTTGGTGGTCGACCAGACGTTGGTGATCGAGTCGCGCTCCCACGGGACCGTGCGGGCCTGGTCGGCGAAGCCCCCCCACAGGTCGACGACTGGCTCGCCCTCCAGGTAGACGGCGACCGAGGCCCCGACGTCGAGACCGTCGTCGAAGTTCTTCTGGAAGGCCTCCCGCACTGGTTCGAACCGCTCGTCGCAGGTTCCTTGGATTCCCCCGGTCTCAGCCACAGCCCCTCCCGCTCGTGCGAGAGCCGATCGTACCGAGTCTGCCCCGGTCCGGCCGTAGGCTCGGGGGGTGCGATCGGGCGACCCGTCGACAGCGGGAGTCGGGAGCGCCCGGTGACGCAGTTCCTCACCCACTTCCACGGCCCGGTCATCTATTTGATCGTCGCCGGGCTCCTGGTCGCCGAGTCGGGCTTTGCGATCGGGTTCTTCGTTCCCGGTGAGATCTCGATGGTCCTCGGCGGGGTGCTGGCCAGGGAGCACCGGGTCTCCATCGTGGTGATGGTGATCGTCGCGGTCACCGCTGCGATCGGCTCGTACCTCATCGGCTACGGGGTCGGCCGGCTCATCCTCCCGTGGATCCTGGCCCACACCCGGCTGGAACGGCATCCCATGGTCGCCCGGTCGCGCCAGCTGCTGGCCAGGCGGGGCGGGCCGGCAGTGGCGGTCGCCCGGTTCATCGCCGTGGTCCGGGCGGTCATGCCGGCGCTAGCCGGCTTGAGCGACCTGCGCTTTTCGACCTTCGTCGTCTTCGACGTCATCGGCGGGGTGGTTTGGGCAACCCTGTACACCTTGTTGGGGTACGCGTTGGGTACCGCCTACCAGCACGCGCTCCACACCATCGGGGTGTGGACCTATGTCGCGGCTGGGGTGGTGGTGGTGGGAGTGGGCGGCGTGCACCTGTGGCGGGTCCACCGGGCCCGCCACAGCCGAGCGGAGTCCACGGCGCCGTCGGTTCCCTCCGGCCGCCCGCCGCAGTGAGCACCGGCCAGCCAGCCCTGGGCCTGAGTCGGGGCGCCCGGATTTGAACCGGGGACCTCGTGCTCCCAAAGCACGTGCGCTAACCAGACTGCGCTACGCCCCGCGTCGTCGACGCCGGAGCAACGGTAGCGTCGCTCGCCGGGTGACAGGAGCCTCGGTGCCCGCCGGGTCGATCGGAGGGCGGCGTCCGACCAGTCCGCTCAGGCCGACGCCTTCTTGCCCAGGATCCGGTTCATTTTGGTGCCGCAGGTGGGGCAGGTGCCCTGGGCGGCTCGCCGCCCGTTGGCCAGGTCCACCTCGTGGCCCTCGAAGGTGCGCTTCTCGCGGCACTTCACGCAGTAGCCCTCGTAGCTCGCCATGTGCGACTCCTCCTCGCCTCTTGGTCCCGTGAGCTGGGCCGACCAGGCGGGACGGCACGAAAGCTAGCGGGGGGCGCCCAGGGCCGGGTGGACCCCGACCTGGGCGGGGCAGGCTCGGACCCGGCCCGGCCGGCTGGCACCGGCACTGCTGGGCTGTCCGCTCTAGCATGCGCCCGTGCCCGAACCTGTCCAGGAAGAGACCATTGCCGCGTTGGAGGAGGTCTGGGGCGCGACCGCCGCGGTGCTGGGCCAGCTCCACCCCGACGCCTGGGACCTGGCCACCGACTGCCCTGGGTGGAGCGTGCGGGACCACGTCTCGCACATGGTCGGCACCGAGCTCTCGCTGCTCGGCACCGCAGCGCCGCCAGCGCCGGACCCGATGCCCGAGCACGTCCGCAATCCGATCGGGCAGGCCAACGAGGCCTGGGTCGAGGCGCGACGCCACCTCCCAGGAACCGAGGTGCTGGCGGAGTTCGTCGAGGTCACGGCCCGGCGTCTGGAGCAGCTGCGGGCCATGCCACCGCAGCGGTGGGCCCAGCTCGGCTGGAGCCCGGTTGGCGAGGCCCCCTACGGGGAGTTCATGCGCATCCGGGTCATGGACTGCTGGGTCCACGAACAGGACATCCGCTGGGCGACCAACCGTCCCGGCGGCCGCGGCGGCCGGGGCGAGGCGATCGCCCTGGAGCGCCTCGTCCCGGCGATGGGCGTCGTCGTTGGCCGGCGAGTCGCGCCCCCTGAGGGCACCACGGTGGTCTTCGACATCACCGGCCCCCTGCCCCAGGTGCTCGCCCTCGAGATGGCCGGCGGGCGGGCGAACCCGCTGGCAGGGGCGCCAGAAGCGCCGAGCGTGCGGCTCACCCTCGGTGCCGAGCAGTTCGTCCGGCTCGCCTGTGGGCGCGCGTCGGGGACCGAGGTGCTGGCCTCCGGCGCCCTCGAGGTGGCCGGCGACGAGGCCCTGGGCCGACGGATCCTCGAGGCCATGAACATCATGGTCTAGGTCGCAGAAGGGGTCGCCGACCGCGCGGCAGCGGCCGGTAGAGTGTGACCTCCCGCCTATGCGTGCCACCGCCGAAGCGCTCGAAGGTTCCAAGGTCCGCCTCTCCGTCGAGGTCGACGAGTCGGAGTTCGACCGGGCCGTCGAGCAAACCTTCCGCAAGCTGGCGCGAGAAGTGCGTGTGCCAGGCTTTCGGCCGGGCAAGGTGCCGCGCCGGGTGCTCGAGGCCCGCCTCGGCGGCCCGGGGAGCCTGCGGGGTGAGGCGCTGCGGGAGGCCCTGCCCGAGTTCTACGCCCGGGCGGTGGCCGAGACCGACCTCGACCCCATTGCACCGCCAGAGTTCGACATCACCGCCGGGCGGGAGAGCGGGGCGGTGGCGTTCGACGCGCTGGTTCAGGTGCGCCCGACCGTCCAAATCCCCGGCTACGCCGGGTTGCAGGTCACCATTCCCTCCCTCGAGGTCACCGAGGACGAGGTCGACACCCAGATCGACCGGCTCCGAGAGAACGACGGGGAACTGGTCGTGGTGGACCGCAAGGCCCGCGACGGGGACAGCGTGACGATCAATCTCCATGCCCGAACCGACCGCGGGGAGGAGGTGGTCGGCGTGGACGACTTCCTCTACGAGGTCGGCAGCGGCTCGGTCGTCCCGGAACTCGACGAGCAGCTCCGGGGGGCCAAGGCCGGCGACGTCCTGGCCTTCTCCGGGCGGCTGGAAGGCCACCCCGATGCGCTGGCCTTCACGGTGCTGGTGAAGGAGGTCAAAGAGAAACGGCTTCCCGAGGCCACCGACGCCTGGGCTGCCGAGAGTTCGGAGTTCGAGACCCTGGCCGAGCTGCGGGCCGATATCGCCCGGCGGCTCCGGGAGCTGCACCTGCTCCAGGCCCGCATGGCCTGGCGGGAGAACAGCCTGGCCGCGTTGGTCGAGCTGGTCGACGACGACGAGGTGCCCGAAGTCCTGGTGGAAGACGACCTGGCTCGACGAGTGCACGACCTCGGCCATCGGCTCTCGGACCAGGGCATCGCACTGGACGAGTTCCTCGCGGCGACCGGACGGGACGCCGAAGGCCTGCTGGCCGAGCTTCGCCAGGACGCTCGGCGCGCCGTCAAGCTCGACCTCGCGCTCCGGGCGCTCGCCGAAGCAGAGGACCTGCAGGTCGACGAGGCGGAGTTGGCTGAGGTGCTCGCGTCGAGCGCCGAGCGCCTGCAGATGGACGTCCACGCATTGCGCTCCGAGCTCGACCGCAACGGACGGATGGGCGAGGTACGCTCAGAGCAGAAGAAGGCCAAGGCGCTGACGTGGCTGCTCGATCATGTGCAGCTGGTCGACGAACAGGGGAAGCCGGTGTCGGCCGACGAACTGCGGGCGACCGCGCAGGACCAGGACCAGGGCGACGAAGTGGAGGTTTCCGTGGAGAGCCAGCAGGCGGCGATGCCCGAGGGAGACGAGTCCTGATGGCTGGGGACCGTTCCCATCTCTCCTTCTCCAACTACCTGGTGCCCACCGTGATCGAGTCGTCCAACCGCGGCGAGCGGGCCTACGACCTGTACTCCAGGCTCCTCAAGGACCGCATCATCTTCCTCGGCACCCCGATCGACGACGCAGTGGCCAATCTGGTGTGCGCGCAGATGCTCTTCTTGGAGTCCGAAGAGCTCGACCGGGACATTCACCTGTACATCAACTCGCCTGGCGGTGATATCACCGCGCTGTTCGCGATCTACGACACGATGAAGTACGTGAAGTCCGACGTGTCGACCTTCTGCATCGGCCAGGCCGCCTCGGCGGCAGCGGTGCTGCTCGCTGCTGGCGCCAAGGGGAAGCGCTTCGCTCTTCCTCACGCCCGCATCCTCTTGCACCAGCCCTACGGCGGTGCCGAGGGGCAGGCCAGCGACATCGAGCTCCAGGCCAAGGAGATCCTGCGCATGCGCGACCTGCTCAACGGGATGCTGGCCGCCGACACCGGGCAGGAGCTGGAGAAGGTGGCCAAGGACACCGACCGGGACTTCGTGATGACCGCGGAGGAGGCGGTGCGCTACGGGGTCATCGACGAGGTCATCACCTCCCGGGAAGCTGCACCGCTCGAAGCGGTCGGCGCCGCGTAGGAACCGACGGGGTCGGACCCGAGCCGAAGAGGGGAGAGGGCGTGGCGAAGTTTGGCGAGGGCAGCGATCTGGTCAAGTGCAGTTTCTGCGGCAAGTCGCAGAAGCAGGTGAAGAAGCTCATCGCCGGACCGGGCGTGTACATCTGCGACGAGTGCATCGACCTGTGCAATGACATCATCGCCGAAGAGCTGACCGAGACCACCGAGCTCAACTTCGAGGACCTTCCCAAGCCTCGGGAGATCTTCGAGTTCCTGAACGACTACGTGGTCGGCCAGGAGTACGCGAAGAAGATCCTCTCGGTCGCGGTGTACAACCACTACAAGCGGGTCCAGGCCCGCCCGACCGGCGACGAGGGCGTCGAGCTGTCGAAGTCCAACATCTTGCTGCTGGGCCCGACCGGGTGCGGCAAGACGCTGCTCGCCCAGACCCTGGCCCGAATGCTCAACGTCCCGTTCGCGATCGCCGACGCGACCGCGCTCACCGAGGCCGGCTATGTCGGCGAGGACGTGGAGAACATCCTGCTCAAGCTGATCCAGGCGGCCGACTACGACGTCAAGCGAGCCGAAACCGGGATCATCTACGTCGACGAGATCGACAAGATCGCTCGCAAGAGCGAGAACCCCTCGATCACCCGGGACGTGTCGGGTGAGGGGGTGCAGCAGGCCCTGCTCAAGATCCTGGAGGGCACCACCGCTTCGGTCCCGCCACAAGGTGGCCGCAAGCATCCCCACCAGGAGTTCATCCAGATCGACACCACGAACATCCTGTTCATCTGCGGCGGGGCGTTCGCCGGTCTGGACAAGATCATCGCCAGTCGGATCGGTCGCAAGGGCATCGGGTTCCGGGCCGAGGTCTCCAACGGCCACAACGACGACGAGATCCTGAGGCGGGTCCTGCCCGAGGATCTCATCAAGTTCGGGCTCATTCCTGAGTTCATCGGCCGGCTTCCGGTCGTGGGTGCGGTGTCCCAGCTGTACAAGGACGAACTGATCCGCATCCTGGTCGAGCCGAAGAACGCCCTCATCAAGCAGTACGCGTACCAGTTCGAACTGGACGGGGTGGAACTGGTGCTGACCGACGACGCGTTGGAGGCGGTCGCCGATCAGGCGTTGTTGCGGGGCACTGGGGCGCGAGGGCTCCGAGCCATCCTCGAAGAGGTCCTCCTGGACGTCATGTACGACCTCCCGGGGCGCAACGACACCGGCAAGTGCGTCATCGACCGTGCGGTGGTGCTCGAGGGGGTCAACCCGACTCTCGTGCCCCTGACCGAGCCCCGGGCGAAGAACCCGAGAAGCCGTCGGGCTGCTTCGTAGGCAGCGCCGAGGTGGCCGGGATGGATGTCCCGTTCCCCTCCAAGGCCGAGGCGATGGCTTGGCTGGACTCGCACATCGACTACGAGTCGGCCATGCCGACCCGCCGCTCCCTCCCGACGCTCGACGCGATGCGCGAGCTGGTCCACCTCATGGGCAATCCGGAGCGCACCTACCCGGCGGTGCACATCACCGGGACCAATGCCAAAGGCTCGACCGCGGCGATGGTCACGTCCTTGCTCGGGGCGATGGGGCTCGCAGTGGGCACCTACACCAGCCCCGACCTCCAGCGGGTCAACGAGCGCATCGCTCGCAACACCGAGCCGATCGACGACGACTCCCTGGCCTCGGTGCTCTCCACCCTGGCCGGCTTGGAGCCGCTGACCAGTGCCCGGCCGACCCGCTTCGAGCTGCTGACCGCAGCCGCGCTGACGTGGTTCGCCGACATCGCGGTTGACGCGGCGGTGATCGAGGTCGGGGTCGGCGGGACCTGGGACGCCACCAATGTGGTCGACTCACAGGTCGCAGTGGTGACCAACATCAGCTACGACCACACCGACATCCTCGGACCGACGCTGGAGTCGATCGCGCTGGACAAGGCCGGGATCATCAAGCCCGGCAGCGTCGCAGTGGTGGGCGAGCGGGACAGCGACCTGGCCGCGATCATCGAAGCCAGGGCGAAGGAGGCCGGCGCCGACGTGGTGTGGCGGGTCGGACGGGACTTCGGCGTCTCCGCCAACCGGCTGGCAGTGGGTGGCCGGGTGGTCGACATCGAGACCCCCGGCCGCTCCTACCGGGACGTGCTGGTCTCCCTGCACGGCGCCCATCAGGGTGCCAACGCTGCCTGTGCGCTGGCGGCTGCGGAGGCCTTCTTCTCCCGGCCCTTGGACCCCGCAGTGGTCGAGCAGGCGTTCGGCTCGCTCGCAGTGCCGGGTCGCCTGGAGGTGGTCGGCCGGCACCCGCTGGTGGTGCTGGACGGCGCGCACAACGTCGCCGGGATGGAGTCGCTCGCTGCCGCGCTGCGCGAGGAGTTTTCGGTGGCCGGGCCGGCGGTTGGGGTGGTCGGGATGCTGGGTGGGCGGGACCCGGTTGCCATGCTGTCGGCCCTGCGGCCCGCCGGTCTCTCCTCGGTGGTCGCCTGTACGCCGAGCTCGCCTCGAGCGATCCCAGCGGAGGAGGTCGCGCTGGCCGGCCGGGGGATCGGCCTGGCGGTGGAGGTGGGCGGGACCGTCGAGCACGCGCTCGAGCGGGCGCTCGCCTTGGTGGCCGAGGACGGCATGGTGGTGGTGGCGGGCTCGCTCTATGTGGTCGGTGCTGCCCGGGGCGTGCTGGCCGGGGCGCCGTCGGACCACCGCTGAGCGGTGTGCGCTCCAAGCCGGCTTCCGAGGGGTGCGGGGGGCGCTGGTAGGGTCCTCGACTCGTGGAGCGGACGCTCGTCATCGTGAAGCCCGACGCCCTCGAGCGGGGGTTGGCCGGCCAGATCCTGTCGCGGCTCGAGGCCAAGGGCCTGCGCCTGGTGGTTGGCGAACTGCGCACCATGCCCCTCGAGCTGGCCCAGCGCCACTACGCCGAGCACCAGGGCAAGCCCTTCTACCCCGAGCTGCTGGAGCTCATCACCCGGTCGCCCTCACTGGTGGTGGTGGTGGAGGGACCGGCTGGCACCCAGGCCACCGTGCGCCGGCTGATGGGGGCGACCGACCCCAAGGAGGCGGCACCAGGGACGATCCGGGGCGATCTCGGGACCGAGCTTCCCGACAACCTGGTGCATGGCTCGGACTCGCTCGAGTCGGCCGCCCGGGAGATCGCGCTGTTCTTCCCCGGCCTGGCCTGAGCGCTGGGATGCGCTCCGAAGGGATCCACCCTTCGGGACTCAGCCCCAGACGTCCGCGGCCACCTCGACGATCAGTTCGAGCTTGGCGAACTGCTCGTCGATGGTGAGTTCGTTGCCCTCGACGGTCGAGGAGAACCCGCACTGGGGGGAGAGGCAGAGCTGGTCGAGCGGTACGAAGCGGGCCGCCTCGTCGATCCGCCGCTTGAGGTCGTCCTTGCGCTCCAGCTGGCCCCGCTTGGTCGTGACCAGGCCGAGCACCACCCGCTTGCCTTTGGGCACGAAGCGCAGCGGCTCGAACCCACCGGAGCGGGCGTCGTCGTACTCCAAGAAGAAGCCGTCGACGTCCAGGCGGCCGAAGACCGCCTCGGCCACGAATTCGTAGCTGCCCTCGGCAGCCCATGAGGAGCGGTAGTTCCCCCGGCACATGTGGGTGGTGACGGCCATGGAGGCCGGACGGCCAGAGATGGCCGCGTTGATGGTGTCGATGTAGATCTCGTGCTGGTGCGCCGGATCTCCGCCCTGGGAGGCGATGTAGGCCCGCTGGGCGGGGTCGTTGAGGTAGGCCAGGCTGGTGTCGTCGAACTGGAGGTAGGTGCACCCGAGCTCGCCAAGCGCGGCCACCTCGGCCCGGTAGGCGGCGCTCAGGTCTGACCAGAACTCCTCCAGCTCCGGATAGACCTGGGGGCTGATCGCCGCCCGGCCGCCCCGGTAGTGGACCATGC
The DNA here is from genome assembly GCA_021324355.1 of Actinomycetota bacterium. Taxonomy (GTDB): domain Bacteria; phylum Actinomycetota; class Acidimicrobiia; order Acidimicrobiales; family RAAP-2; genus Palsa-461. The sequence continues at coordinate 72,415 of JAJPJD010000006.1, read as the reverse complement.
TCGGCGAGGGAATCGTCAGCTTCGGGGTGGCCGTGGTCACCACCGAGCTGAGGAACCGGAAGGCGTCGGCAAAGATCGGGTGGTCCAGGTGGACCCGGCCGGTCACCGCCAGCCCCGACGGGGTGAACGACAGGGTCTCGCGCTCGTTTCGGAAGTCGACCGCGATGGTCCCCTCGGTCCGCTCGACCCCCCCCAGCTGGTAGATGAAGTCCATGTGCCACGACGACCGGCGGAACTCGCCGTCAGTGGCCGCTCCCAAGCCGATCGCCTCCTGCCGGGCCACCACCGAGCGGATCGCCTCGTCCTCCACCTCGGCCAGCGCTTCGGCCGACAGCTCGCCGGCGGCGGCCCTGGCCCGGGCGGCCAGCAGCTCGGGCGGTCGCAAGAGGCTGCCCACGTGGTCGGCTCGGAATGGCGGTCCTCCGTCCACCTCCAACCCCCTTCGTGCCCGCTCGCCGAGACCCTACCCAGCCCAGGGGGCGACTCGCCGGTCCGCCGCCGGCTGGCGGCTCGGAACTACACTGATGTCGTTCTGACACGGGCGGGTTCGAGCTGGTCGGGCGAGGGCGGGCGCCCTTGTGCGCCCCGGTACCGGTCCCCTAGCCTTAGCCGGACGACTTGACGGCGGTAACGGCTGCGAGCCGCTACACCGGCCAGAGGGAACGAGACCCTATGCCCGATAATCGCCTGTTCCTCCTCGGACGTGACATGGCGGTCGACCTCGGCACCGCGAACACCCTGGTCTACGTCCGGGGCCGCGGGATCATCCTGAACGAGCCCTCGGTCGTGGCGGTCGACATGAAGGACGGCCGACCGCTGGCGGTGGGGGCCGAGGCCAAACGGATGATCGGCCGCACGCCAAGCAACATCCAGGCGATCCGGCCTTTGAAGGATGGGGTGATCGCAGACTTCGAGATCTGCGAGAAGATGCTCCGCTACTTCATCCACCGGGTCCACCAACGCCGGTTCGCCAAGCCCCGCATGGTCATCTGCGTGCCGTCGGGGATCACCGGGGTGGAGCAGCGGGCGGTGATGGAGGCGGCGGAGTACGCCGGGGCCCGCAAGGCCTACATCATCGAGGAACCGATGGCCGCCGCCATCGGGGCCGGGCTCCCGGTGCACGAGCCGACCGGCAACATGGTGGTCGACATCGGTGGGGGCACGACCGAGGTCGCGGTGATCTCCCTGGGTGGCATCGTGACCAGTCAGTCCATCCGCATCGGGGGCGACGAGCTGGACGAGGCCATCGTCGCCTTCGTGAAGAAGGAGTACAGCCTGGCCCTGGGTGAGCGCACGGCCGAGGAGATCAAGATGGCCCTCGGCTCGGCGTACCCGCTGGAGGAGGAGCTCCACGCGGAGATCCGCGGCCGGGACCTGTTGAGTGGCCTCCCCAAGACGGTCATCGTGTCGACCGAGGACATCCGTCGGGCGATCGAGGAGCCGGTGTCGGCCATCATCGATGCCGTCAAGACCACCTTGGACCGCACGCCGCCCGAACTGGCAGCCGACCTCATGGAGCAGGGCGTTGTGCTCACCGGCGGCGGGTCCCTCCTGCACGGCCTCGACGCCCGGCTCCAGCACGAGACCGGCATGCCGATCGTGGTGGCCCGTGACCCGCTGAACTGCGTGGCGATCGGTAGTGGTCAGTGCCTCGAAGAGTTCGAGGCCCTCAAGCAGGTTCTGATCACTTCCTCATCTCGCTGATCCGGCGGCCGTCCCATGCGCGTGGCCCGGCCACGGCGATCCCGCCGCACGCTGGTGATCGTCGTCGTGCTGGCCCTGCTGTCTGTGACCTTGATCACGCTCGACGCCCGCAGCGGGACCGATCGGATCACCGCCGGCCTGCGGTCGGTGGCTCACGACGTCTTCGCGCCGATCGTCGCCGGGGTGAACGACGTCCTGCGGCCGATCGGCGACTTCTTCGCGGGCTCGGTCCACTATGGCGCGCTGCAGGCAGAGAACCAGCGGTTGCAGGCCACCATCGGCCAGCTCCAGCTCCAGCTGCGAGAGGTCCAGGGCGAGGCCAAGCAGCAGCGCGAGCTGCGGGCCCTCGAGCACCTCGACTACTTGCCCGACGACAAGACCGTCACCGCACAGATGATCGGCTTCGACCTGTCCGACCTCGACGCCGACATCACGATCTCAAAGGGCCGCGACCAGGGGGTGACGGTGGGCGAGCCGGTAGTCGGCGCCGGCGGCCTGGTCGGCCAGGTGGTCGAGGCCAGCCACACCACCGCGGTGGTCCAGCTGATCACCGATCCGCGGTCATCGGTCGGGGTGGCGTTTGGTCCGACCGACCAGCTCTACGCCGAAGCGTTCGGCCAGGGCGCCGGCAAGCCGCTGGCAGTGAGCTTCCTGCCGACCGGGGCAGCGCTGCACCGGGGGGAGCGGATGTACACCAACGGCCTGAACGACGCCCAGTACCCGGCGGGGATCCCGGTCGGCACCGTCCGCACGTTCCACGCCTCAGCCGGGACCGGGACCGCATCGGCGACCCTGCAGCCAATGGCCAACCTGAGCGAGCTGGCCTACGTGGCGGTGGTCCAGTGGACCCCAGGCCTGTGAGCCGGGGGGAAGGCCAGTGACCTCCCGGGAGGTCACCAGGGGCCTTCTGGTCCTGGTGGTCACGCTGGTGCTGCAGCTGACCGTGGCTCTCGAGCTCCAGGTGGGCGGGGCCCACCCGGAGCTGTTGACCGGACTGGCGGTCGTCGCCGGCCTGGTCGGCGGACCCGAGCGGGGGGCGGTGGCCGGATTCTGCTCGGGGGTGGCGATCGACCTGTTCCTCCCCACCCCCTTCGGTTTGAGTGCCCTGGTGGGCACGGTGATCGGGGCCGCCGCCGGCCAGCTGGGCAGCTCTGGCGTGGACCGTTCCCACCCGCTGTTCCTGCCGGTGGCCGCGGCCGCCGGCAGCGCGATCGGCGTCATCATGTTCGCCGTGGTCGGTACGGTCCTCGGCCAGCCGGGCATGCTCAGCGCCAGGGCGGCGGTCGCGGCCGTCGTGGTCGGCGTGAGCAACGGGATCCTGAGCTACCCGATGGGCGCGGCCTGCCGGTGGGCACTGGGCCAGGAGGGCACCGGCTCGGCCTGGCGAGGCACGCTGGTCTCGGGCGACGGCTCGTGAGGCGGCGGCCGCCCGAGCCCTTCGGCCGCCGCCGGCGGCGCGCCGCCCGGCCTGAGCCCGGCCCCCGTCGCCCCCGCCGCACGCCCAGGATCCGGCGGCGTCGCAGCGTAAACGTGGGCGCGTTGGTGGCGGCCCCCCAGGAGGTCCCCTACCGGCCCAACCTCCGGATCGCCGTGATCGGGCTCATCTTCCTGGCGCTGTTCGCAACCATGGTGCTGCGGCTGTGGAGCCTGCAGGTCTTGGGGCAGAAGAACGCGACGGCGGCGGTGCACCAGAACGTGGTCCGGGTGGTGGCGGTCCCCGCCCCCAGGGGCGAAATCCTCGACCGCAACGATCGGATCCTGGCGGGCAACCGGGTCCAGCAGCAGATCGTCCTGTCCCGCTACGAGGCGACCGTCGACCCGGGGATCATCCCCAAGGTCGCAGCTCTGGTGGGGGAGACCCCGGCCCAGATCGACCAGGCCCTCTCCGACAGCCAGTACAGCGTGTACCAGCCGGTCCCGATCCTCACCGGGGCGCCGATGGCCACCATCCAGTACCTGGAGGAGCACAAGAGCGAGTTCCCAGGGGTGAGCGTGCAGCAGACCACCGAGCGCGACTACCCGCTGGGCAACGGCTGTGGGTGCGTGGCCGCGCACGTGCTCGGCTACGTGGGGCCCATCACGGCCAAGGAACTGCGAGACAACCCCAAGGCCGGCTATCAGCCCTCGAGCCAAGTTGGCCAAAGCGGCCTCGAAGAAGCGTACGAGCCCTACCTGCGGGGGGTGGAAGGCAAGGACGAGCTCCTGGTCAACGCCCAGAACCAGGTCGTCGGCACCCTGCGCCGGACTCCGCCCAAGCAGGGCGACACCCTGGTCACCAACATCGATGCCAACCTCCAAGAGGCGGTCGAGGGCTACCTGCGCCAGGTGATCATGGCCGACCGCAGCACCCGTGACCCGACCACCGGCGTCTACCCGGCAGCGCTGGACGGCGCCGCGGTGGTCGAGGACGTCAACACCGGCGCCATCCTGGCCATGGCCTCCTACCCGAGCTACAGCCTGAACGACTGGGTCGGGGGCATCTCCACCGCCGCCTACGACGCCCTCACCCAGGGGTGCCAGAGCTCGCTCGGGGGCTGCCCGCTGGACAACTACGCGATCGACGGCCTGTACACCCCGGGGTCCACCTTCAAGTTGGCCACCGCCACCGCCGCGCTCGCCGACGGCCTGGTCTCGCCCAGCACCACCGTCGACGACACCGGGCTGTTCAAGGTCCCCGGCTGCAACACCAGCCTGGCCGGCGGGGCGGGGGCCGGGTGCCAGTTCCACGACGCCGAGGCGTCGGGGGCGGGCTACGTCAATGTCACCAAGGCCCTGGCCATCTCCGACGACTACTACTTCTACGACATGGGCTATCTGTTCTACGTCGACCAGAAGCAGTACGGCCCGACCCCGATCCAGAACGTGGCCGACGAGTACGGCCTGGATCAAGTGACTGGCATCGACCTCCCCGGCGAGGCCCAGGGCCGGGTGGACAGCCAGGCCGAACGGGAGCTGCTGCACAAGGAGGCTCCGGCCGCGTTTCCCAACACCTCCTGGTACGTCGGGGACAACCTGGAGATGGCGTTCGGCCAGGGGGCCACGGTGGTCACCCCGATCGAGCTGGCCAACGCCTACGCGACGTTCGCCAACGGTGGCACCCGGTACCAGCCGCAGATCGCCGCGGCCCTGGTTGACCCGTCGACCGACAAGGTGGTGAAGCGGTTCACGCCCCGGGTGGTTGGCCACGTCTCGATCCCGCCGGCGGCCTACTCGGCCATGCTCCAGGGATTCGAGGGTGCGGTCGAGTACGGGACCGCGGCCAGCACCTTCCAGGCGTTCGCCGGCTTCAGCCTGTCCCAGTTCCAGATCGCCGGCAAGACCGGCACCGCCGACACCGCGATCAGCTCGATCACCAGCGGGACCGACGAGCCCAACGCGTGGTTCGTCGGCTTCGGCCCCGAGCCCAATCCCCAGTACGTGGTGGCGGTGGTGGTGTCCCAGGCCGGCTACGGCGCCCAGGCAGCCGCGCCGGCGGTCATGAACATCTTCAACTACCTGGTGACCAACCCGATCGGGCCGGTCCAGCTCCCCTCGCCGAAGAACCCCCCGACCACCACCCCGGCGCCATCCAACCCGCCCGCCGGGGCCTCGAGCGCCCCCAAGGGCTGAGGCAGTCCGAGCGGGTAGTCCGGCGAGCCGCTCGGGGGCACAATGGGGCCGACAGGGCCCGGGGAGGTGCCATGAGGAGCGCAGTGTTCGACGCCGACAGCCACGTGATGGAGACCGAGGAGTGGCTCCCGTCGTTCGCCGACCCGGCGGTGCGGGAGCGGCTCTCGGGCCTCGGGCTGGCCAACGCCGGGTCCGGCGCGGCCGAGCTGATGGCCAAGCTGCCGGCGGTGTGGGCCGAGCACCGAGAGGCCGAGGTCGGCCCGGAGGTGATCGCCGGGCCCAAAGGGTGGCTCGCCCCCGGCGCCCTGGACACCCAGGTGCGCTCCCGGGTCCTCGACGCGCTGGGGATCGGGGCCCAGCTCGTGTTCCCGACGTTCTCTCTCAGCCACTTCAGCTCGAGCCGGGACCTCGACGTCCTCTACGGCGGGACTGGCGCCCTCAACCGGGCCATGTGCGCCTTCTGCGAGCCCGACCCGCGCCTCAAGGCCGTCGGGTTCCTGCCGCTGGCCGACCCGGCCCGGGCGGTGCAGGCCCTCGACGAGGCCCTCGAGCTCGGGGTCGCCGCGGTCTGGATCCCGTCGGACATGCCCGGTGACATCGGTCCGGCCCACGTCGATCTGGAGCCGGTCTGGGCCCGGCTCGCGGAGGCTGGCGTCCCCTTCGTGCTGCACATCGGGGGCGGCAAGTTGCTGCCGCGCGCCTACCACAACAACGGCCGTCCCCGACCGGCCGACTGGTTGGGCGGGGGCGAGAACCTCCGGGCCAAGGACTTCCCGGTCGTCCACCACTCCCCGGAGCGGTTCCTCGCTTGCCTGGTCCTCGACGGCGTGCTGGCACGCCACCCGCAGCTGCGGGGGGCCGCGATCGAGCTCGGGGCGTCGTGGGTCCCGGCCTTCCTGCGGAACCTCGACCATGCCCACAAGAACTTCTCCCGCACCGAGCCGCTCCTGCGGGAGCTGAGCGCCAAGCCCTCCGAGTACGTCCGGCGCCAGCTCAAGTTCACCCCGTTCCCCTTCGAGGACACCCGCTGGCTCCTCGAGCAGTGCGGGCCCGAGCTGTTCATGTTCTCGACCGACTACCCACACCCCGAGGGTGGCCGCCACCCGTTCGAGCACTTCACCGCCGCCCTGGAGGGCTTCGACACCGAGGTGGCCGAGCGGTTCTTCTGGGCCAACGGGGCCGAGCTGCTGGGGCTGTCCTCCTGATCCGGCCCCGGCGGCTGCCGCCGCCTCGGACCGCCTAGACTGGCCGCTTCGTGCGATCGCTGTGGCCGAGCATCGAACCGCTGCTCGACGGGGTCACCAAGCCCGCCCGGTACATCGGCGGTGAGCTCGGGGCCCTCACGCCCGAGCACCGTCCGGGCGCTGTGTCCTGGCTCCTCATCTACCCCGACACCTACGAGATCGGCCTGCCCAACCAGGGCCTGCAGATCCTCTACGAGCTGCTGAACGAGCGCCCGGACGCCCTGGCGGAACGGGCGTATGCCCCCTGGGTGGACATGGAGGCAGCCATGCGAGCCGCCGGCGTGCCCCTGTTCAGCCTGGAGAACCACCTGCCCGCTACGGACTTCGACGTCCTGGCGTTCAACCTCTCGGCCGAGCTGGTCTACACCAACGTGCTCAACCTCTTGGACCTGGCCGGGCTGGCGGTGCGCAGCGCCGAGCGGAGCGCCGCCGACCCTCTGGTGCTCGCGGGCGGGCACTGCGCGTTCAACCCCGAGCCGCTGGCCGATTTCATCGACGCGTTCGTGCTGGGCGACGGTGAGGAGGTGGTCGGCGAGATCACCGAGGTCATAGGGTCCTGGCGGGCCCAGGGCTCCGAGCGCCAGGCGCTGCTCGAGGCGTTGGCCTCGCTGGACGGGGTCTACGTCCCCAGCCTCTACGAGGTGCGCTACGCGGGGGACGCCCTCGCCGAGGTGGTGCCGGCCAGCCCGGCGGCACCGGCCGAGGTCCGCAAGCGCACCATCGCCGACCTGGCCGCCTGGCCCTACCCCAAGGCCCAGCTGGTGCCGCTCACCGAGGTGGTGCACGATCGCCTGAACGTCGAGGTGTTCCGGGGCTGCACCCGGGGCTGTCGGTTCTGCCAGGCCGGGATGGTCACTCGGCCGGTCAGGGAGCGGCCGGGCGAGCAGGTGCGCGAGATGGTCAGAGCCGGGCTCGCCCGGACCGGCTACGACGAGGTCGCCCTCACCTCGCTGTCCACCGCTGACTTCTCCTCGATCGAAGAGACGGTCCGCGCGATCGTGGGCGGCGAGTGCGGCGACCAGCAGGTCTCGGTCAGTCTCCCGAGCCTCCGGGTCGACGCGTTCACGGTGGCCACCGCCACCGAGATTGCTCGAGCCCGGCGCACCGGGCTCACCTTCGCGCCCGAGGGCGGGACCTGGCGGATGCGGCGGGTCATCAACAAGCTGATCCGAGAGGAGGACCTCTACGGCGCGGTGGAGGCTGCCTTCGCCAACGGGTGGCGCCGGGTCAAGCTGTACTTTTTGATCGGGTTGCCGACCGAGCAGGACGAGGACGTCCTCGGGATCGCCGCCCTCGCCAGACGCTGCGTGGAGATCGGGCGCGCCTACCACCGCTCGCCAACCGTGGTCGCCTCGGTCGGCGGCTTCGTGCCCAAGGCCCAGACCCCGTTCCAGTGGTGCCGCCAGGACACGGTCGAGGAGCTGCGGCGCAAGATCAACCTGCTGAAGGAGGCCTGCCACAAGGTGCGCGGGCTGTCGCTGCGCTGGCACGACCCGGAGGCCTCGGTGGTGGAGGGGCTGGCCTCCCGGGGCGACCGCCGGATGGGCGCGGTCATCGAGCGGGTGTGGCGGGCCGGCGGCACCTTCCAGGAGTGGTCGGAGCGCTTCGACATGGCCACCTGGGCCGAGGCCCTGGCTGCCGAGGGCCTGTCCTTCGACGCGGTCGCGTATCGGGCCCGGGACGAGGACGAGACGCTGCCCTGGGACCACCTCTCGGCCGGCCTCCACAAGGACTTCTTGTGGTCGGACTGGCAGGACGCCCTGGCCGCGGTGGCGGTCGAGGACTGCCGCTGGACCCCTTGCTACGACTGCGGTGCCTGCACCGGGGCCGGCTTGGAGCACGTGGTGGCCTCCCCGGTGCCGCCAGCCGGCGGGAGCCAGGGGACTGGCCAGGACCTGTCCCGCGGCGACCGGGTCCCGGTTCGCTTCACCGCGGGCGTGGGGACCCGCTGAGTGACCGAGCGCCTGCGGGTCCGTTTCGTGAAGCTGGGCAAGGTCCGCTTCACCAGCCACCGGGACGTGGCCCGGATGTGGGAGCGGGCGGTGCGTCGGAGCCAGCTCCCGGTGGCCGCCTCGCAGGGGTTCAACCCCCGGCCCCTCCTGGCCTTTGGCCTGGCGCTGCCGACCGGGGCCGAGTCGCTGGCCGAGTACCTGGACATCACCGTGGTCGACGGGGCGGCCGTTGTCCCCCTCGACCAGCTGGCCCGGGACCTGTCGGCTGGGCTCCCGGTTGGGGTCGAGGTCGCGGCGCTCGGCTGGGTGACCGGTGACGCCGGCTCGTTGCAGGAACAAGTAACATCGTGCTCCTGGGACCTGGAGGTACGCGGCGTGAGGGCATCGGAGCTGGCGAGGAGGGTCGAGCAGCTGCTCGGCGCTCCCAGCGTCCCGGTGCAGCGTGAGCGCAAGGGTCGAGCCGTCGACGACGACCTCCGCCCGGCGATCCGGTCCCTGTCCGTGACCCCCCGACAGCAGGACTGCGCTGGCGGTGGGTCGGTTTGGCTCCAGGCCGAGCTGGCTACCCGCCCCCGGGGCGTCCGACCCCGTGAGCTGGCCGACGCGCTCGGCGCCGACGTGGTGCTGGGCAGAGCCCGCAGGACGCAACAGTGGATCGAGCATGGCGGTGAACGGCGGGAGCCCTTGGGCATGGGCGCCGGCTTGGGGACCGCTATCGCCGCGCACGCCTGGGAGCGTGCGTCGTGAGTACGCCGAGGAGGGCCTTCCCTCATGAACGATTCGACGTCCCCCGCCCCCCAACCAGGGCAGACCGGGGTGGGCCGGCAAGGGGGGGAGCCCGAGCACCGCGGGGCCGCTCCGGGACCTGAGGCCCTGGCCGCCCCGCCCCGGCCCCGGATCGGGGACACCCGGCCGGCGCCGGTGCGCCGGCCACCGCCTGCCCCGGTGGTCGGCTCGCCCCCGGCCAACGGCTCGTCGGCCGCCCCGCCATCGGCACCGGCTGAGGACCAGACGCCCAAGCGGTCCCGATCGCGTCGACGCCGCTCGTCCCGGAGCCGGCCGGTCGGGCGCTACGCCATGTGCGTGCATGTCCAGCCTGGGCTGACCCAGATCGCCATGCTCGAGGGGCGGACGCTGGTCGAGCACTACGTGGCCCGCAGCGCCGACGAGACCACCCAGATCGACGGGAACATCTACTGGGGTCGGGTCCAGAACGTGCTGCCGGGCATGGAGGCCGCGTTCGTCGACATCGGGATCCCCAAGAACGCGGTGCTCTACCGGGGCGATGTCCGCTACGACCGCGACGACGTCGAGGCTGCCCCGGGCGGCGAGCAGCCCCGGATCGAGCAGGTGCTGCGCCCCGGCCAGACCATCTTGTGCCAGGTCACCAAGAACCCGATCGGGGCGAAGGGGGCCCGCCTGACCCAGGAGGTCTCGCTGCCCGGCCGGTTCGCGGTCCTGGTGCCCAACAGTGCCACCTTCGGCATCTCCAAGCGCCTGGGCGACAACGAGCGGCGTCGGCTCCGCCGGATCGTCGAAGAGGTCCGGCCGCCGGGGCACGGCCTGATCGTGCGAACCGCCGCCGAGGGGGTGAGCGCCGAGGAGCTGGCCCGCGACGTGTCGGCGTTGCTCGAGCAGTGGTCGGCGGTGGAGGCGGCGGCGGCCCGCTCCGACCAGCCCCGCCTGCTCTACCGGGAGCCGGACCTGGCGATCCGGCTGCTGCGAGAGGAGCTGAACAACGAGTTCCGCTCGGTGATCATCGACGACCACGCCCTCTACGAGGAGGTCCGCCGCTACGTGGCCTCGGTCAGCCCGGAGCTGGCCGAGCGAGTGGAGTTCTACGACCCTGCGGTCGAGCCGCTGCCGCTGTTCGAGCGCTACCACGTGCACGAGCAGCTCCACAAGGCACTGGACCGGAAGGTGTGGTTGCCCTCGGGCGGCTCCCTCATCATCGAGCGCACCGAGGCGCTCACCGTGATCGACGTGAACACCGGCAAGAACGTCGGCAAGACCAACTTGGAGGAGACCGTCTACCGCAACAACCTGGAGGCGGCCGAGGAGGTGGCCCGGCAGCTGCGGCTGCGGGACATCGGCGGGATCATCGTCATCGACTTCATCGACATGGAGATCCGGGAAAACCGGGAGAAGGTGGCGGCCGCCCTGCGCACCGCCCTGGCGCGGGACAAGACCCGCACCCAGGTCGGGGACATCTAGGAGCTGGGGCTGGTGGAGATGACCCGCAAGCGGGTCTCAGAGGGCCTCCTCGAGTCGGTCTCCACCATCTGCGAGGCCTGCAACGGCCGCGGGATCGTCCTCGACGCGGCCGTGCTCTGAGCTGGGCCCCCGACCCCCGGGGGCCCGATAGGATGACGGGCTCGTGTACGCGGTGATCCGGACCGGCGGCAAGCAGGAGAAGGTGAGCGAGGGCCAGCGGGTGGCCGTCGAGCGGCTCGACGCGCCGGTGGGGTCCGAGGTCGAGCTCGAGCCAGTCCTGGTGGTCGACGGGCCCCGGGTGCTGGCCCGGCCCGAGGAGCTGGGCGGGGCCAGCGTGCGGGCCCGGGTGCTGGGCGAGCGGCTGGGGCCCAAGATCCGGGCCGGCACCTACAAGGCCAAGACCAACCAGCGCCGTCGGTGGGGCCACCGCCAGCGGCTGAGCACGGTGGAGATCCTGGCCATCACCGCCCCCGGCCAGTCGGCCGGGGCGTCGGGCTAGCCGAGGAGGAGCCATGTCCAAGACCAAAGGTGGCGGCTCGACCCGCAACGGCCGAGACTCCCGGGCCCAGCGCCTCGGGGTGAAGGTCTACGACGGGACGGTGGTGACCGCCGGATCGATCCTGGTCCGCCAGCGAGGCACCCGGTTCCACCCAGGGCTCGGGGTCGGTCGGGGTGGCGACGACACCTTGTTCGCCCGCCGAGCCGGCGTGGTCCGCTTCGGCCAGCGCCGGGGGCGCAAGCTGGTCGACGTCGTCGAGGCCTGAGGCGGGGCCCGCCGGCCGGGGCGGGCACCAGGGGCGCCGTAGGATCGGGGTCGTGGAGGACCGCTACCACCCCCCGCTGGAGGAGTACCTGGAGACGATCCACTCCCTCCAGGAGGAGGGGACCCCGGTCATCGGCGCCCGGATCGCCGAGCGGATGGGCCGTGCCGCGCCGTCAGTCTCCGAGATGCTCGACCGGCTGGCCGACGAGGGCTATGTCCGGCGCCGGGGCCGGGTGGTCGAGCTGACCGAGGCCGGTGCCGCGCTGGCGGCCAAGGTGGTGCGCCGGCACCGCCTGGCCGAGCGCTTCTTGGTCGACGTGCTGGGCCTGGAATGGCACAAGGCCCACGTGGAGGCCGGGGTGTGGGAGCACGTGATCTCCGACGACGTCGAAGCCCGCCTCGTGGCGCTGCTGGGGAACCCGTCGACCTGCCCCCACGGCAACCCGATCCCGGGATCCGACCCCCCGCCCTCGGCTGCGCTCCAGCGGCCGCTGGCCGGCGTCGAGGCCGGCACCACCGTGCGGTTGGAGCGGATCTCAGAGGCAGTGGAGATGGACATGGGGTCGCTCGTCTACCTGGACGAGCACGGCTTCGTCCCCGGGGTCACCGCCGTGGTCTCCTCGCGGGGGCCCGACGGCACCCTGGTGCTCGAGGTGGGCGGGTCGACGGTGGCCTTCGGGACCGAGCTCTCCCGCCGGCTGTTCGTCGCCGCGGTGTAGGTCGGGCCGGTCCATGTCGAGCTTCGTCGACCGGGCGCAGCTCCACGCCAAGGCCGGCGACGGCGGTGCCGGCGCGGTGTCCTTCCGCCGCGAGGCCCATGTCGACCGGGGCGGCCCGGACGGCGGCAACGGCGGCCGGGGCGGCGACGTCTGGGTGGTGGCCTCGCCCAACCAGTCCTCGCTGCTCGGGTTCCGCGACCACCCCTTCCGCCGAGCCGGCGACGGCGACCACGGGTCGGGCCGGCGCCGGGCCGGAGCCACCGGCGCCGACCTCGAGGTCCCGCTGCCGGTGGGGACGGTCATCGCCGACCACCGCACCGGCGAGGTGCTGTGCGACCTGGCGGTGGCCGGTGACAAGTGGCGGGCTGCCCGGGGGGGGCGGGGCGGCCGGGGCAACGCGGCGTTCGCCTCCAACCGCCGCCGAGCTCCGGCCTTCGCCGAGCAGGGGGAGCGGGGCGAGGAGCGGTGGCTCGCGCTCGAGCTCAAGCTGGTCGCCGACGTGGCCATTGTCGGGTTCCCCAACGTGGGCAAGTCCACCCTCATCTCGGCGATTTCGGCTGCCCGCCCGAAGGTGGCCGACTACCCGTTCACCACGCTCGAGCCGCACTTGGGAGTGGTCCGGGTGCCCGATCGCTGGTCGACCGGGACCGCCGACTTCGTGGTGGCCGACATCCCCGGGCTGGTGGAGGGGGCGGCCGAGGGGCGGGGCCTGGGGCACGAGTTCCTGCGCCACGTCGAGCGGGCCCGGGTGCTGCTCGTGCTGGTGGACCTGGCCCAGACGGTCGGGGCGCCGCCGCAGGCCCAGCGCTCGACGCTCCTCGAGGAGCTTCGACGGTACCGGCCCGAGCTGGCGGCCCGGCCGCGGCTGGTGGTCGGGTCCAAGGCGGACCTCGTGGCCGACCGGGCTCCCGGGGCCGAGGTCTGCGAGCTGTGCGTCTCGGCGGCGACCGGAGCCGGCCTGCCGGCGCTGGTCGGCCGGCTCGCCGCCATGGTGGCCGCGGCCCGGGCGGCGCCGGTCACGGCCACCCGGACCGTGCCGGTGGTGCACCGGCCGCTCCCCGACGGCGTGGAGGTGCGGCGCCGAGGCCCGGGGGTGCTCGAGCTGGTCGGCCCGGCCGCCGAACGGGCCGTGGCCCTGAGCGACCTCACCGACGACCAGGCGCTCGACGTGGTCCTGGGCCGCTTGCGCCGGCTGGGGGTCGAGCGGCTCCTGGTCCGAGCGGGGGCCCGCGATGGCGACGAGGTCCTGGTCGGCGGGCTGTCGTTCACCTGGTTCAAGGACGGCTCGGAGGCCGCCCTGGCGGTCGGCGCCGAGGAGGCCGGGCGCCGGCGGCGGGGGCGACGGTGACCGGCCGGGTGGTGGTGGTCAAGCTGGGGTCCTCCTCGGTGACCTCGCCCTCCGGTGCGCCCAACCGGGCGGTGATCGGCTCGATCTGCGAGCAGCTGGCCGGGCTGCGCAGCGCTGGCCACCGGGCGGTGCTGGTCAGCTCGGGCGCCATTGCCGCCGGGTGGGCCGCGCTGGGCGACGGGCGACCGCCGCCAGCCGACCCGGCGCTGCTCCAAGCGGTCTCGGCCGTCGGCCAGCCCACGGTGGTGGGGGCGTGGCTCGAGGCGCTGGCCGGGGTGGGGCTGACCGGCGGCCAGGTCCTCCTCGCCCCGCTCGATTTCGTGCACCGTCGCCAGTACCTCCACGCCCGCCAGACCCTCCAGCACCTGCTGGAGCTGGGAGTGGTCCCGGTGGTGAACGAGAACGACGCGGTGGCCGACGAGGAGATCCGCTTCGGGGACAACGACCGGCTGGCCGCGCTGGTCGCCCACCTGGTCGGCGCGTCGATGCTGGTCCTTTTGACCGACACCCCGGGGCTGCTGACCGCCGATCCGAGGGAGGTGGCCCATGCCTCCTTGATCGAAGAGGTGGTGGAGATCGATCAGCAGCTGGAACGCCGGGCCGGCGGTCCGGGCAGCCCCCTGGGCAGCGGCGGCATGGCGTCCAAGCTGGCGGCGGCCAAGATCGCGACCTGGTCGGGGATCGAGACGGTGATCGCCGACGCCGCCCGCCCGGGCGTCCTGGCCAGCGCGCTGGCCGGGGCCCCGGGGGTCGGGACGGTGTTCCGGGCCCGCCCCCGGGCGGTGCCGGCCCGCAAGCTGTGGATCGCCTTCGCCCTCAGCTCGGCCGGCACGGTGGTGGTGGACGACGGCGCCCGTCAGGCCCTCCTCGGCGGCGGCCGGTCGTTGCTGCCGGCCGGGGTGGTGGCGGTGTCGGGGAGCTTCGAACCCGACGACGCGGTGGAGGTCCGGGACCAAGCCGGCCAGCTGGTGGCCAAGGGGCTGGTCCGGTGCCCGTCGGCCCGCGCTGGTGAGTGGGTCGGTCGGCGCACCGAGGAGCTCCCGGCCGACCTGGCCCACGAGGTGGTCCACCGGGACGACATGGTGGTCCTGGGCGACTGAGCGCCGGCCGTGGTAGGCATCGGGAGATGGACGAGCGGCACTTCACCCTCACCTGTGCCGAGGGGGTCGAGGTCCACGGAACCCGATGGGCTCCCGAGCGGCCCCGGGGGGTGGTCCAGGTCCTCCACGGCTGGGCCGAGCACCGCCGGCGGTACCGGCGGCTGGCCGAGCGGCTGTGCGAGGCCGGGTACGCGGTGTGGGCCGAGGACCACCTGGGCCACGGCGAGACCGGGGCCCGCGGTCCGGGCCTGGGCAACCTCGGGCTCCGGGGGATGGAGGGGGTGGTCGAGGCGATCCTCGAGGTGACCGCCCGACTCCGGCGGGAGGACCCCGGGCTCCCGCTGTGCCTGCTCGGCCACTCCTGGGGCTCCTTCCTGGCCCAGCGGATCGTGCGGACCTGGGGGGACCGCTACGACGCCCTGGTCCTGACCGGGACCACCAGGCGGCCGGCCAGCGAGTCCCGGGCCGCCCCGAGCCCGCGGGCCGACGGCCGCTACGACTGGCTGACCCGGGACGAGGCCGAGGTGGCCAAGTACGTGGCCGACCCGTGGTGCGGCTTCGAGAAGCTGAGCCCGAGCCCCCACGACCCCCGTCGGGCCTATCTGGAGGAGGGCGACGACGCCGCCGTCCCGGGCTCGCTGCCGGTGCTCATCTTGAACGGCGCCGCCGACCCGGTCGGTGGCGAGGCCGGCGGCACCCGGCTGGCCGCCGCCTACCAAGCGGCCGGCCTCCGGGACGTCACCTTGGTCGTCTACCCCGGTGCCCGCCACGAACTGTTCAACGAGACCAACCGGGACCAGGTCACCACCGATCTCATCCGTTGGCTGGACTCCCGCATCCTGCCGTTGGCCGGCGGCCGGTCCGAGCACGCCGGCAGCCGCCGGCCGGCCGCCCAGCTCCCGGAGCCGCCGGGGTGAGCGAGCTGGCCGCCGGGGTGACCCGGACGTTGCTCGGCCACGAGGTCCGGCGCTCCGAGGACCCCGACCTGCTGACCGGGTCGGCGCGTTTCGTGGGCGACCTGGCCGTCCCGGGCATGTTGGAGGCAGTGTTCGTCCGCTCGCCGGTCGCCCACGGCGTGCTGCGCTCGGTGGCCACCGAGGCCGCGGCCCGCTGCCCCGGGGTGCACTCGGTGTGGAGCGCGGCCGAGCTGGCTGCGCCGCCCATGGGGGCCGACCCGGCGCTGGCCCGGCCGCTGCTGGCCGCAGGCAAGGTCCGCTTCGTCGGCGAGTCGGTGGCGGTGGTCCTGGCCGAGACCGAGGCGGCCGGGCGGGACGCGGCCGAGCTGGTGGAGCTGGACATCGACCCGCTCCCGGCGGTGGTCGACCCGCTGGACGCGCTCGCCGATGGCGCGCCGCTGTTGTTCGAGGACCACGGCACCAACGCGGTCGGCGGCCGCCACCACGACCCGGACCCCGAGTTCTTCGCCGAGGCTGATGCCGTGGCCACCGCCCGCCTCCGCCACAACCGGGTGGCCCCGGTGACGATGGAGCCCAACGGCGTCCTGGTGGTGCCGCACCAGGACGGCTCGGTCGAGGTCTGGGTGTCCACCCAGAGCGTGTTCGGCGTCCAAGGCGAGGTGGCTCGGACCCTCGGCCTCGACCGATCGGCGGTCCGGGTGCGGGCGCCGTGGGTGGGCGGCGGCTTCGGGGCCAAGGGCGGGGTGTACCCGACGCCCTGGTGGCCGCGGTGCTGGCCTGGCGGGTGGGCCGCCCGGTCCGCTGGATCGAGACGCGCTCGGAGAACCTGGTGAACATGACCCACGGCCGGGGGATGGTCCAGGACGTCGAGGTCGGGGTGACCGCGGCCGGACGACTGGTCGGCCTGCGGGTCCGAGCCTGGGGCGACGTCGGGGCGTACCCGCTGCGCGGGACGTTCATCCCCCTGGTGACCAGGCTGATGTCGGCGGGCGTCTACCGCTGGGCTCGGCACGACTTCTCGGCAGTGACCGTGGTCACCAACACCACCCCGACCGGCCCCTATCGGGGCGCCGGTCGCCCCGAGGCGGCGGCCCTGGTCGAGCGGGCGGTCGACATGGCCGCCGCCACCATCGGCATGGACCCGGTCGAGCTGCGACGCCGGAATCTGCCCGGCCCCGAGGAGTTCCCGTTCACCACCGCCACCGGCGCCGTCTACGACAGCGGCAACTACCAGGGCGCCCTCGACCGGGCGCTCGAGCTGGCCCAGTACGACCGGCTTCGGGCCGAGCAGCGCGAGCTGCTCGCCGCAGGCCGTGAGCTGCTTGGGATCGGGGTCGCGTGCTACGTCGAGACCTCGGGCCGGGGCGCAGAGTTCGGGTCGGTCAGCGTGGAGGACGACGGGACGGTCACCGTGGTGACCGGCAGCGTCCCCCACGGGCAGGGTCACGAGACCACCTGGGCCCAGATCGCGGCGTCGGTGCTGGGCGTCGACCCGGCGGTGGTCCGGGTGGTCCACTCCGACACCGCCCAGGTGGACCACGGCGTGGGCACCTTCGGCTCCCGCTCGTTGCAGCTGGCCGGGTCGGCCGTCCACCAGGCCGCGACCGAGGTCCTGGACCGGGCCGTCCGCCTGGCCTCGGAACTGCTCGAGGCCCGGCCCGACGACGTCGTGGTCGCCCCCGGGGGGTTGGGGGTGGCCGGGGTGCCGTCCTCCACCCTGCCGTGGGCCCGCCTGGCTGCCGAGGCGGCCCGACGGGGGGTTGCCCTCCAGCGCCAGCTCGACTTCGAATCGGCCGGCTCGTTCCCCTTCGGCTGCCATGTTGCCGTGGTGGTGGTGGACCGGGAGACCGGCCTGGTGCGGCTCCGGGAGATGGTGGCCGTCGACGACTGCGGGGTGGTGGTCAACCCGCTGCTCGCCCAGGGCCAGGTCCACGGCGGTCTGGCCCAAGGGATCGCCCAGATCCTGTTCGAGGGCGTCCTCTACGACGACCGGGGCAACCCGCTCACCACCAACCTGGCCGACTACCTCGTCCCCTCGGCCGCCGACCTGCCCGGGTTCCGGACCGACCACACGGTCACGCCCTCGCCCAACAACCCCCTCGGGGCCAAGGGGATCGGGGAGTCGGGGACCACCGGGTCGGTCTCGGCAGTGTGGAACGCGGTGGTCGACGCCCTGGCGCCCTTCGGGGTGCGGCACCTGGACCCCCCCTTCACCCCCGAGAAGCTGTGGCGCACCCTTCGGGCCGTCGACCCCTCGCCGGCCGGGTCGTGAGCTCGTCGGGGCCGGCCCGAACGCCGCAGTATGATCGGGTAATGTCCGCCGAGCTCGCGAGCTTGGGAGTTCGGGCCCGGGCAGCGGTGAAAACGATCTCAACGTCCTCTGCCGCCGCCCGAGACCAGGCCCTGTTGGTCGCGGCTGACCTCCTCGCGGCCCGGGCCGGCACCCTCCTCGACGCCAACCAGGCCGACCGTCGGGCGGCTGCCGCCGTGGGGATGGCCCCGGCCGCCCTGGACCGGCTGACCCTGGATGAGGCCCGGATCGAGGCGATGGCCGAGGGGCTCCGGCGGGTGGCCGCGCTTGCCGACCCGGTCGGCGAGGTGGTGGACGGCTGGGTCCGACCGAACGGCCTGCGGGTCCAGCGGGTCCGGGTGCCCCTCGGGGTGGTCGGGGTCATCTACGAGAACCGCCCCAACGTGACCAGTGACGCGGCCGGCCTGTGCCTCAAGTCGGGCAACGTGGCCTTCCTGCGGGGCTCGTCGTCGGCCCTGCGGTCCAACCAGGCGGTGGTGGCGGTGCTGCGGGAGGCACTCGACAAGGCCGGCCTCCCCGCCGACGCGGTGCTGCTGGTCGAGGACACGAGCCATGCGACCGCGCTCGAGTTCATGCGGCTCCGGGGGGTGATCGACTGCCTGGTGCCCCGGGGAGGGCGGGAGCTGATCGAGCTTTTGCTCGAGCATGCGACCGTCCCCTACGTGCTCGACGGGGACGGCAACTGCCATGTCTACGTGGACGCGGCGGCCGATCTGGACATGGCGCTCGACATCGTGGTGAACGCCAAGACCCAACGGCCCGGGGTGTGCAACGCGGCCGAGAGCCTGCTGATCCACCGGGCCGTGGCCGCCGAGTTCCTGCCCCGGGCAGCCGAGGCCCTGGCCGGGGTGGAACTGCGAGGCGACGCCGCCACGCTGGCCCTGGTCCCCGGGGCGACGCCGGCCACCGAGGCCGACTACGCGACCGAGTTCCTCGGGCTCTGCCTGTCGGTCGCGGTGGTCGACGACCTCGACGCCGCCATCGCCCACATCGAGCGGTACGGCTCGGGCCACACCGAGGCGATCGTGACCCAGGACCTGGCTGCTGCCCAGCGCTTCGTACGCGAGGTGGACGCGGCGGCCGTGGTGGTGAACGCCTCGACCCGGTTCGCCGACGGCGGGGAGCTGGGTCTCGGTGCTGAAGTCGGGATCTCAACGCAAAAGCTGCACGCCCGCGGTCCGATGGGACTTCGCGAGCTCACGTGTGCCAAGTGGGTCGTGTGGGGAGAGGGACAGACACGGACATGACCACGACGAAGGACCCGCTCGGGCTGGGCGACATCGGGCCGGCCCGGTTCTCCTCGGTTCCCGAAGTCCGCCAGGGCTTGGCCGAGGTCGGCTACCTGGCCGACGAGGGGATCGCCGGGGTCGTCTACCTGGCCGATCGGTTGGCCAAGCCGGTGCTGGTCGAGGGTCCGGCCGGGACCGGCAAGACCCAGCTGGCCAAGTCGGTGGCCGAGCTCACCGGCAGCCGCCTCATCCGCCTCCAGTGCTACGAGGGGCTGGACGAGTCCAAGGCGCTCTACGAGTGGAACTACCGCAAGCAACTGCTGCGGATCCAGGCCGGCCAGGTCCTGGCCGACGGGGCGGCCGACCCCTCGGCCGACCGCCATTCGCCCACCTGGGCCGAGCTGGAGGAGGACATCTTCTCGGAGGACTTCCTGCTCACCCGGCCGCTGCTGGAGGCGATCCGGGCCGACGAACCGGTGGTGCTCTTGATCGACGAGGTCGACCGGGTCGAGCTCGAGACCGAGGCCCTGTTGCTCGAGGTGCTCTCTGAGTACCAGGTCTCCATCCCCGAGCTCGGCACGGTCCGGGCGACCCGGTTGCCGATGGTGTTCCTCACCTCCAACAACACCCGCGAGCTGTCCGAGGCGCTCAAGCGGCGGTGCCTGTACCTGCACATCGACTACCCCGACATCGAGCGGGAGCGAGACATCGTGAAGCACCGGGTTCCCGGCATCACCGACGAGCTGGCCGACCAGGTCGCTCGGATCGTGCGCTCGCTGCGGACCATCGACCTGCGCAAGCTGCCGTCGGTCTCTGAGACCCTGGACTGGGCCCGCACCCTGGTCGTCCTCGGGGTCTCCTCCATCGACGCCACCGCGGCCAGGGACAGTCTCCACATCTTGCTCAAGTACCAAAGCGACATCGACAAGGCGGCCAAGGAGCTGCTCTCGGCCACCGAGGCCTGAGGGGCGGGGGCCGGTGCTCCACCTGCTCTCAGGGTTCGTCGAAGAGCTGCGCCGCGCCGGGCTGCCGGTGTCGTTGACCGAGCACCTCGACGCGGCCGAGGCCATCCATCACGTGCCGATCGAAGACCGCGAGGCGCTCAAGTACGCGCTCGGGGCGACCATGGTGAAGTCGGCCAGCCACTGGCACGCGTTCGAGACCGCGTTCGACATCTACTTCGCCCGGGGCCTGGGCTCGGGCGAGCCGGGGGCAGCCGAGGACGGCTCGGCGCCGGGCGACCGGCGCCCGCTGGCGGGGGAGCGCCAGGGCCAGCAGGGGGGCGGGGCCATGGACCAACTGACTCCCGAGGAACTGGCCGCCCTCCTCTACCAGGCGCTGCTCCAAGGCGACCAGTCCCTCATGCGGGTGATCGCCCGCCAGGCGGTGACCCGGTTCGCCGGCATCGAGCCCGGTCGCCCGGTCGGGGGGACCTACTACCTCTACCGGACCCTGCGGAACCTCGACCTCGACGGCGTGCTGGCCCGCCTGGTCGGCCAGGCCAAGCGGGAGCGCGAGGAGCAGGGCCAAGGCGAGCTCTCGCCGCTCGAGGAGCGCTTGCTCGGGGATGAGTACCGGGGCCGGATCGACCAGCTGAAGAAGGCGGTGGAGGACGAGATCCGACGCCGCCTGGTGGAGGACCGGGGGGCCGAGGCGCTGGCCCGCTCGATTCGCAAGCCGCTCCCCGAGGACCTCGACGTCATGCATGCCACCCGCGACGAGCTGGCCACCCTCCAGCGGGCACTCCAGCCGCTGTCGCGCAAGCTCGCGGTGCGGCTGGCCCGCCGGCGTCGCCACCGCCGCCGGGGGCCACTGGACTTCCGGGCCACCGTCCGGCGCTCACTGTCCACCGGCGGAGTGCCGGTGGAGCCGCGGTTCCGGCACCCTCGCCCGGCCAAGCCCGAGATCGTGGTGGTGGCGGACATCTCGGGGTCAGTGGCATCCTTCGCCCGCTTCACCCTGCACCTGGTGTACGCGATCCAGTCGCAGTTCTCCAAGGTCCGAAGCTTCGTGTTCGTCGACGGGATCGACGAGGTGACCCGGTTCTTCGAGCGGGCCGAGGATCCGGCCGAGGCGGTCCAAAAGATCAACACCGAGGCCGACGTGGTGTGGGTCGACGGGCACTCCGACTACGGACATGCCCTCGGCGTCTTCTATGACCGCTACGGCGACGAGATCACCAGCCGTACCAGCGTGCTGGTGCTGGGGGACGCTCGCAACAACTACCACGCGTCCGAGGACTGGGTCCTGGCCGAGTTGCGCAAGAAGGCGCGCCACCTCTACTGGCTGAACCCTGAGCCTCGCGACTACTGGGGGTCGGGCGACTCGATCATCTCGGAGTACGGGCAGCACTGCGACGCGGTGGTCGAGTGCCGGACGCTGCGCCAGCTGGAGCGGTTCGTGGGAGACCTGGACTAGGGGACTCGAGCGAGGCGTCCTTCCGGCATGGGGAACCGGCGTCGGCCTGTCTGGAAGTCCGGACCTTTCGAGACCGCTCGGAATTGGCGCCGTCGACCCCATGCATCGTCGAGCACAGACGCGCCCGATGGGCGGCGGCCCATGACGGCACGCCACGAGGACTCCACGGACGAACAAGGGCAGACCGGCCCAGCCTCGTGCCACCGGGGTTCCGATCACAGAAGGCGACCCTTGTCCGTCGTGATCGCCGTGACGACCTTCGTCAGTGGCTCTGTGATTCTTGCCGGATGCGGCGTTGCGAGCGGCAACGCCACGTCGCGGGGTGAAGCGACGCCACTGTCCTCTGTCTTGCGATGGGGTGTGGTCGGCAATGGCGGAGCCATCCCGGAGCTTCAGCTCGACCGACCAAGCCTCGTCACTGGAATCAGGGGGAAGGTCGTACAGATCGCAACCTCGAACTCCGACGGGTACGCGCTCACCTCGACCGGTGTCGTCTATGGCTGGGGGGTCAACAGCGACGGAGAGCTGGGAGGCGGGCACCGGACGCCATACGAGACGAAGGCGGTCAAGGTCGACTTCCCCCCGAAGATCACGATCAGAGCCCTCGCCAACCCCATGCCCTTCGACGCCGGGATCGCGATCGACTCCGCTGGTCACGCGTGGGGCTGGGGGCTCAATGGCGCCGATGACCTTTGCCTGCCCGGACTGGTCCACGTTCGGCCACAGGAACTGCCGCTCAGCGACGTGACGCTTGCCGCCGGCGCCCGCACGCACGCACTCTTCGATTCGAAGGGCAGGCTGCTCGCGTGTGGTAGTGGCGACGCGGGCGAGTTGGGCAACGGGTCGACGGCATCGTCGAACGTGCCGACCCCTGTGGTCGGGCTGCCACCCCGCACCGAGATCACCGCGCTCACGGCCTCGTGGGAAGGATCGGGCGCGTTGCTCGCCAATGGCGATTACTACGACTGGGGGTACAACGCCGCTGGTCAACTGGGCGACGGCTCCACCACCAATCGGGCCGTTCCGGTGAAGGTTGCCCTCCCGTTCCCGGTGAAGCAGGTCTTCCAAGGTGGGAGCGGGCCGCAGAACGGACAGACCATCGCCATCTTGGCGGATGGATCGACGTGGGCGTGGGGAGAAAACGATCGGGGTCAGCTCGGCATCGGCAGCACGAAAAGCTCCGATGTCCCGGTGCCGGTGCACGTCCCACACGGCGTTGCCTTCGTGAGGGTTGCCTCAGGCGGCTACGCCAGCTACGCCATCGATCGCTCGGGCCGACTCTGGGTCTGGGGTGACAACCAGCACGGCCAGCTTGGGGTCGGCTCGAGCCGACAGCTCGCGACCCGGCCGAGAGAGATCGCTCTGCATTTCGCTCAGGTGTCGTCGACGGCTCAGAACGTGGCCGGACTGCAATACCGACCGCCGCAGTCGTGACCAACGTGGTGTCGACCGTGGCGGCGGTCGACCAGCTGGCCTCGATCGCGCTGCAACCACGAATGGGCGGAATGTCGGGAGGTCAGCCTGGCCCTCGGTCAGCGGGCGTGACGTCCACGTTGGCTCGAGCCCTCCTCGTGTCATGTCCGAGTACGGCGGCACTGCGACGAAGCGGCTGCGTGCCGGCGCCGCGCCAGTTCGATCGGTTCGTGCGGGCCCCGACGTGTGAGCCAGCGGGGCCGATCGGGCGACGGCTCGCCGCAGCGACGACCTCATTGCGTCGGGATGGGGGCCTGCCGCCACGGAGTGGACCGAGCTCGTCGCCGTCGCCTGGCCCGGTGCGAGAGCCCGGACGGACAGGGGGTGTTCCGAATCGATCGACCCTCGATCGCGCCGTGCCGGTCATAGGTGCCACTGCTAGTCGAGGAGGGCCCGGCGCGCGGCCCAGCTGGCCGGGATGTCCGAGCCGGCGACGCGTGCTCGGTGAAAGCGGGTCCCATCCATGTGCGCGCGGAGCCGCTCCATCACCCGGCGGTGCGGGTCAGCGGCGACGAAGGCGTCCAGGTTGTCCTGGTCGTTCCAGACCGAGAAGGTCCAAAAGGTACGGCCGACAAGGTCCGCGTCGAGGCTATAGCCGACCAAGCCGGAAGCCGAGGCGAGCTGGCGGACGATCGCACGAGTACCGGCCATGACCACCGGCACCGACCGATACCGCAGCAGCCGTAGTTCCGAGACGAGCACGGTGTAGACGCGCTCGGGGTCGATCGGCGTCCGGCTCCTCCAGGGCAGTGCGGGCACGGAGGTCCTCCTTAGGGTGATGGCCGGCCTGACGCTACAGCGGTGCGAGGACGATCCACGAGAGGTTCCCTCGGGGGCGGCCGCGTCGGCGCCCCAGCCACGAGCAAGGAGCGGTCGTCCAGGGCCGCGAGGCAGGCGTCGATGCCGGTCGCGCCGAGTCCGGTGGCGCCGCTCGGCCCCTACGCCCGATCCGTGATCGTGGCTCCGGGAGCTCCGGCTGCGCCCGACCACAAGGCCGGGGTCAGCGGCGCGGGCACGACACAGTCGGCAGCCGACCCCGGCCGGCACCGTGCGGGCCTTCTCGGCACGCTGCCCGGAGCGCTGCCGGTCAGTCGTCGGGCAGGTCTCGGAGCAGCTCGGTGATGCGGTACGCGAGGTCGAGGGCCTGGCGAGCGTTGAGCCGGGGGTCGCAGGTGGTGGTGTAGCGCTGGTCGAGGTCGGCCTCGGAGATCTCTTCTGCCCCCCCCAGGCACTCGGTGACGTCGTCGCCGGTCAGCTCGAGGTGCACGCCGCCGGGCCACGTCCCTTTCTGGCGGTGGACCCGGAAGAAGCCCCGCACCTCGGTCCAGATGTCCTCGAAGTTGCGGGTCTTTCGGCCCGAGGAGCTGGTGAAGGTGTTCCCGTGCATGGGGTCGCAGGCCCACACCACCGGGTGGCCAGACTCGTTGACCGCGTCGATCAGCGGGGGCAGCAGTTCCTCCACCCGGCCGGCGCCCAGCCGGGTGATGAGCGTGAGCCGGCCTGGCACCCGGTGCGGGTCGAGGGCGTCGCACAGCCCGACCACCTCGTCGGGGGTGGCCGAGGGGCCGACCTTGGCGCCCACCGGGTTGAGGATGCCCGAGAGGAACTCGACGTGGGCACCGTCGAGGCGGCGGGTGCGCTCGCCCACCCAGAGCATGTGTGCCGAGCCATCGACCCAGTCACCGCTCAGGGAGTCCCGACGGGTCAGGGCCTCCTCGTAGTGGAGGATCAGGGCCTCGTGACTGGTCCAGAAGTCGACCTGGTGCAGCCCGGCTTCCTGGGCCAGGTCGATGCCGCAGGCTGCCATGAACCGCAGGGCTCGGTCGATCTCGCCTGCGATCCGCTCGTAGCGGCGGCCCTCAGGAGAGGTGGAGACGAACTGCTGGTTCCAGGCGTGGACCTGGGTGAGGTCGGCGAACCCACCGGTGGCGAACGCCCGCAGCAGGTTCAGCGTGGCGGCCGACTGGTGGTAGGCGGTGATGAGCCGTTCGGGGTCGGGGCGGCGGGCCTCGGGATCGAAGGCGTCGTCGTTCACCATGTGGCCGCGGAACGCCTCGAGCTCGGTGGAGCCGATGATCTCGGTCGGTTGCGACCGAGGCTTGGCGAACTGGCCTGCGATGCGGCCGACCTTCACCACTGGGACTCCGGCGGCGTAGGTGAGGACCGCCGCCATCTGCAGGATGACCTTGAACTTGTCGCGGATCTGGTCGGCTGAGAACTCGTCGAAGGACTCGGCGCAGTCGCCCGCCTGGAGCAGGAACGCCCGGCGGCTTGCGACCTCGGCCAAAGCGGCGGTGAGGTTGCGGGCCTCGCCCGCGAAGACCAGGGGCGGCAGGGCGGCCAGGCGAGCTTCCACCCGCTTGCGGGCGTCCTCGTCGGGCCAGGTCGGCTGCTGCTCGGCGGGACGGTCGCGCCACGACCCGGGGTACCAGGTGCTCGGAGGGGTGACGGCAGAAGCCATGGTCCCCCAAGCGTAGGGGCTGGCGGCCCCCGGGCTGGTGCGCTGGTCTGTGGGGCGACCCGTAGGCTGGCGGCCCATGCCAGGCAGCCCCCGAGGCGAGCGTCTGGGCGTGTTGGGCGGGACGTTCGACCCGCCGCACCGCGGCCACGTCGCAGCCGCTCGCGCCTGCGTGGAGCAGCTCGGCCTCGACCGAGTCCTGTTCGTGGTGGCGAACGACCCCTGGCAGAAGAGCCCCCGGCGCTCGGTCACCCCGGCCTCCCACCGGCTGGCCATGGTCGAGGCGGTGGTCGGCTCGGTGCCTCGCGCCGAGGCCAGTCGGATCGAGCTGGAACGGGGCGGTCCGAGTTACACGGTCGACACCGTGGAAGCCCTTTCGGCGGCAGCCCGGGCGCGGGGCGATCCCGAGCCTCAACAGTTCCTGATCGTGGGGGCAGATGTGGTCCCGACCCTCGGCACCTGGCACCGGGCCGACGATCTGGCTCGGCTGGTGATCGTGGCGGTGGTCCGCCGACCAGGCTCCCCCGAGCCGGCGGGGCTGCCCGGGTGGCGGCTCGAGCGGGTGGACGGAGCCGACGTGGCGGTCTCGAGCTCGCAGGTCCGTGAGGCCGTTCGGGCCGGCCAGCCCCTCTCGGACCTGGTCCCAGAGCCGGTGGAGCGGTACATCCGGGCCCACAGTCTGTACGCTGTACCCAGATGACCGCAGCCGGAGTGAGCAGCGCCCGCTCCCGTCGGAGGACCACCCGGGCCGAGGTGCACCCTCGGCCGGCGGTGGTGGCTCGGGCCACCCTCCCGGCCGAGGCCATCGCAGCCCGGACCGTGTCGGCCAGTCGCCGCGACCTCCACGCCGCTCGCCGGCTCCGCCGGCGGGACGCCGCGATCGGCCTCGGGATCCTGGCCGCGGCCCTGGGGGCGACCGTCTGCGTGCTGGACATGGTGCATTGAGCTGGCGGGCGGCCCGAGTGACGGAGCCGTCCCCGTGGGGAGGCCGGTGAGTTCCCTCGGTCGGCCGACGGTCCCCGACAGCGCGTTGGTGGCGGCCCAGGCGGCCGACGACAAGCTCGGCGCGGACACGGTCGTGCTGGCCATGGGGGAGCTGCTGGGCGTGGTGGATGCCTTCGTGGTGACCTCGGGCCGCAACGACCGCCAGGTCAGGGCCCTGGTGGAGGAGGTCGAGCGGCGGGTTGCCGACCACGACGGCACCAGGCCGCTGGCGGTCGAGGGCCTGGCCGACGCGACCTGGGTGCTCATGGACTACGGCGACTTCGTCGTCCACGTCTTTGCCGAGGAGACTCGCGGCTACTACGACCTCGAGCACCTGTGGGCCGGGGCACCCCGGGTCGGCTGGCAGCGGGCCAGCGCGCTCGGCCAGCGGCGCTGAGCACGGCTCAGCTCGGCGTGCAGTTGAACGAACCGAAGTTGTAGTCGTCGGCCGCGCTCACCGGGCCGTTGACCGTGGCCCCGCTGGCGATGGGCACCGACTGCGGGCTGCCCTCGACCTCGAACAGCACTTTGGTGAGCGGGGTGAGCGCGCAGGACACGGTGTAGACGACCTGCTCGACCTCCTGCTCCTGCTGGGGGGAGCTGCCCGAGATGAAGTCGATCGACAGGTCGACGGTGACCATGCCGAGCTTGGACACGCTCAGGTCCAAGAGCCTGGTAGTGGGAGGGATCGCGCTGGCCAGCCCCTTGAGGCGTTCGGTGTCCGTCGGCCCCAACAGCAGCTGGCGCACGATCGAGGAGAGCTGACCCTTCTGGGGCACGCAGCGAGCCACCGGTGTCGGGGCGCCGTTGGCCAGCTGGTTGAGCAGCACGACGGTGACCGGGACGGCGCATCCTGGCGATGTGCTCGGGGTGACCTGGGGGGCGCTCGGGATCTGACTCGGGGCGATGGCCCTGGGTCCCCCCGAGGTCGAGATGCCGCAACCGGCCGTGACCAGCGCGACCAGCGCCAGCGCGGCCACGACCCCGGGCGCTCGCCTCCTCACGACGGTTCCTCGCCGTCGGTGATCGGGAGCTCGACGGTGAACCGGGCCCCGCCGCCGGGGGCGTCTTCCACGCCCACCAGGCCGCCGAGGAGCCGAACGTGCTCAGCCACCAGGGCGAGACCGAGCCCGGTGCCGGTGCTCGCCCCCCGGCGGCCGGCCACCTGTCCCCGGTAGAAGCGCTCGAAGATGCGGCGGCGCTCGGACAACGGGACCCCGGGACCGTGGTCCTCGACCGCCACCACCATGGTCGGTCGACCCCGTCGGTCCGGTCCGGGCTCGGCCGCGACCCGGGTCGCGCCGCCGGCATAGAGGGCGGCGTTCTCGAGGAGGTTGGCCATGACCCGCTCGAACCGGCGCTTGTCGACCTGCAGGGTCACGTTGTCGAGCACCGGGTCGATCCAGATGGCCGGGGGCGGCACCGGGGTGGGCAGGGTGCGCATCCCGGCGCTGACCGACTGGCGGACCAGCTCGCCGGCGTCGACCACCTCGAGCGACATGTCGGCCGAACCGGTGTCGGAGCGGGACATCTCGAGCAGCTCAGCAACCATCCGCTCGAATCGCCGCAGGTCGGCACCCAGCAGCTCGAGCGCCCGGCGGGCGCGCGGGCTGAGCTCGGCGGCGTGGGCCTCCAGGACGTTCAAGGTGTTGGCGATGGTGGTGAGCGGGCTGCGCAGCTCGTGGCTGACGTCGGAGGCGAACCGGGCATCGCGCTCGATTCGGTCCTGGAGCTGGTCGACCATCGCGTTGAACGAGAGGGTGAGCCCCCGAAGGTCGGGGTCCTCGGTGGTGGCACGCAGCCGGGTGTCGAGGTCGCCCCGGGCCACCGCGACCGCTGCCCGGGACACCGCGCTCAACGGTCGCAGTGCCCGGCCACTGGCCATCCGCCCGACCACTCCGCCGAGCAGCGTGGTCACCAGACCCCCGAGCACCAGGGCCAGCGCCAGCACATGGAGGGTGTGATCGAGGTCGGCCAGGTCGAAGATGGCGAAGTACCGGGCGTCGAGCGTGGGCAGGGGAACCCCCACTGCCACCTGGGGTTGGTTATTGAGCACGAAGGTCTGGGTGGCCGGCGTTCCGGCGCGGACCATGGCCCGAAGCGCCTCTGGGAGGTCGCCGATCGACACGGTGAACGAGTTGGACGAGTACGCGGTCCCTCGGAAGTACAGGACCGAGGTGGTCGCGCCGGTCGCGGCGTTGAGGTCGGCCACCACGTTCAGCTCGTTTGGGACCGGCTGGCCTGGTGGGACCACCACCAGCCGCTGCTCCACCGCGGCCCGGCCGGCGAAGGCTTCCTTGATGGCGGCGTTGATCCGGTCGCCCACCAAGAAGTGGGACGTCGCGTAGTACGACAGGCCGCCCATGAGCACCGACAGGAGCAGCGCGCCCAGCGCGAACAGCCCGGTCACCCGGGCCCGAAGCCCCAGCCGCTCCCATGCCGCGACCGGGGCCCGCAGGTAGCGGTGGAGCCGGCGGTCAGCTGGTGCGGGGGGCGCGTCGGCCACCACCGCCTCGGTCACCTCAGGGGACCAGCTTGTAGCCCATGCCGCGGACAGTGAGGATGTGGCGCGGCAGCGCCGGGTCGGCCTCCACCTTGGTCCGCAGCCGGCGGATGTGGACGTCGACCAGCCGACCGTCGCCGAAGTAGTCGTAGCCCCACACCCGGTCGAGGAGCTGCTCTCGGGTGAGCACCTTGTTCGGGTTGGAGGCGAGCTCGCACAGCAGCCGGAACTCGGTGCGAGTGCAGTGCACGTCATGGCCGTCGCGGTGGCGCAGCACTCCCTGTTCGGGGATGAGCTCGAGGTCGCCGAAGGTGAGCACCCGGGGCTCCTCCTCGGCCGGTCGGGCCCGCCGGAGCAGGGCCCGGATCCGGGCACCGAGCTCCTTGGCCACGAATGGTTTGGTGACGTAGTCGTCGGCGCCCGCCTCCAGACCGGCCACCACGTCGTGGGTGTCGGTGCGGGCGGTCACCATGATGATCGGCACCGCGCTCTGGCGTCGCAGGGCCCGGCAGCACTCGAAGCCGTCCATCCCGGGCAGCATGAGGTCGATGAGCGTCACGTCAGGGGGCTGGGCGTTGAAGTGGTCCAGCGCCTCCTCGCCGCTGCCCACGTCGTCGACCTCGTAGCCCTCCTCCTCCAGGGCCAGGCGCATCGAGGAGCGGATCCGTTCGTCGTCCTCAACCACCAAGATGCGGCTGCTCATGGCGTCGCCTCCAGCACTGGGTCGGCGGCCGTGGCGACCGAATGGCGACCGGCCCCGACCCGCCGCGGCCGATCTTGCCATAGCTGCTGCGGTCCCTGGCGCCGCGTCGCGCCCTGGTCACGGTCCCCGCCAGGACCAACCGGTGGCCGTAGCGTTGGCCCGTGCCAACGCCGGTGACCGACCCCGAGGCGGACCTCCGGCGCCGCTGGGAGCTGGAGGGGTTCGAGGCCGCCCTCTCCGGGCGTGCCGCGGCGACCCGCCGGGCGTACGGCAGCGACGTCGCGGCATTCGCCGAGTGGGCCGGCCGGGCCCAGGTCAGCTCGCCGGCGCAGGTCGAGCGGCTCCTGCTCCGGCGCTACCTGGCGTACCTGGCGACCCGTCGGTTCGCCCGGGCCACCGTGGCCCGCAAGGCGGCGGCCCTGCGGGCCTACTTCGCGTGGTGCCGGCGGCGCGGCCTGGTCGAGCTGGACCCGGCCCGGGGCCTGTCCTCCCCCAAGGCGGCCGGGCGACTGCCCCGGGTGCTCTCCGAGCGGGAGGTCGACCGGCTCCTCCAGCTCCCACCGGCGCCCCCGGAGCGGCTGGAGCAGGCGGTGGTCTGCCGTGACCTGGCCGTGCTCGAGCTGCTCTACGCCGCCGGGCTGCGGGTGGCCGAGCTGTGCGGCCTCGACCGGGCCGGCCTGGACCTTCCCGGGCGCACGGTCACCGTGCTCGGGA
Organism: Actinomycetota bacterium; assembly: GCA_021324355.1. Lineage (GTDB taxonomy): Bacteria > Actinomycetota > Acidimicrobiia > Acidimicrobiales > RAAP-2 > Palsa-461. Next base: position 42,052 of record JAJPJD010000006.1, on the reverse strand, counting down.
AGGGGTCCAAGGAGCGCCGGGTGCCGATCCACGACCGAGCAGCCGCGGCGATCGAGCGCTGGCTCACCGAGGGGTGGGCGGTCCTGGCCACCCCGACCAGCCCCGCCGAGGCGGTGTTCTTGAACCGGGCCGGCCGCCGCCTCGGGCCCCGCGACGTCCGGCGGATCCTCGACCGCCGCTCGGCGGTCCCGACCCACCCCCACGCGTTGCGGCACAGCTTCGCCACCCACCTGCTCGACGAGGGGGCGGACCTGCGGGTGGTCCAGGAGCTGCTGGGCCACGCCAGCTTGCAGACGACCCAGGTCTACACCCATGTGAGCAAGGAGCGGCTGGTTGCCGTCTACCGCCGCACCCACCCCCGGGCCTGAGCGCCGCCGCCAGTGGTGCCGGGGCCGGGTACACTCGGGCGCCGCCCACAGGGGGCGGCGTGGCCAACGACACACCCGGGCGCGCGCAGCGGTCGCCTCCACGCGAGGTGCTGCGCCCGGGGAGGAACAACCGACTGGAGGACTGACCCGTGGCCGTCGTCACGATGCGCCAGCTGCTCGAGGCCGGGGTCCACTTCGGGCACCAGACCCGCCGGTGGAACCCCAAGATGCGCCGGTACATCCTCGGCGAGCGCAACGGCATCTACCTCATCGACCTGCACAAGACCCTGGAAGGGATCGAGTCTGCCTACTCCTTCGTCCGGGACTTGGTGGCGGGGGGAGGCAAGGTGCTGTTCGTCGGGACCAAGAAGCAGACCCAGGGCCCGGTGGCCGAGTACGCGCTGGCCTGCGGGATGCCCTATGTCAACCACCGCTGGCTGGGCGGCATGCTGACCAACTTCGCCACGGTCAGCTCCCGGGTGAAGCGCATGCGCGAGCTGGAGGCGATGCAGGCGGCCGGCGACTTCGACGGCATGCCCAAGCGGGAGGCGCTGCGCCACGTCCGAGAGCTCGAGAAGCTGCAGCGCAACCTGGGGGGCATCAGCGGACTCGACCGGCTGCCCGATGCGATCTTTGTGATCGACACCAAGAAGGAGCACATCGCGGTCACCGAGGCGAACAAGCTGCACCTGCCGGTGGTGGCGGTCGTCGACACCAACTGCGACCCCGACGTCGTGACCTACGTCATCCCGGGCAACGACGACGCCATCCGCTCGGGGACCCTCATGTGCCGGATCGTGGCCGAGGCGGTGCGGGAGGGCCACTGGATCGCCGGGCACCGCCCACCACCGAACGGCTCGAGTGGTCCCCGGCCCCAGCCGACTGCCCCGCCGGGCCCGCCGGCCGCCGAGCCGGCACCCGAGCCGCCCCCGGCGGGCGAGCCAGCGGGGTCTGCGGCCCCGCAGGACCCGTCCGGGCTGGTCGCAGTCGGTTCCGACGGCGTCGACGAGGAGGGGTAGCGGTGGCGTCGTTCACTGCCAAGGACGTCCAGCGCCTGCGCCAGGTCACCGGCGCCGGGATGATGGACTGCAAGCGAGCCCTCGAGGCCTGCGACGGCGACATGGAGGCGGCCAAAGGATGGCTGCGCGAGCGCGGGCTTGCCGACGCCGCCAAGCGGGAGGACCGCGAGGCCGCCCAGGGGGCGGTTGCGGTGGTGAAGGACGGACCGGTCGCGGCCATCGTCGAGCTGCGCTGCGAGACGGACTTCGTGGCCAAGGCGGCAGAGTTCGTGGCGACCGCCGACGAGCTGGCGGCGCTGGTGGCGGCCGAGGGCACCGAGGCGGTGGCTGACCGCCCAGAGGCGGTCGAGCAGCTGGCAGTGGTGCTGAAGGAGAACATCTCGGTCGGCCAGGTGTACCGGCTGGTCGCCGGCGAGGGCGAGGTGGTCGACACCTACCTCCACCAACAGTCCGGACGGGGCGTCAACGCGGTGGCGGTGGTCCTCGCCGGCGGGACGCCCGAACAGGCCCACGAGGTTGCGCTGACCGCCGCCTTCTCCCGGCCGGCCTACGTGTCACGGGACGAAGTGCCGGCCGAGGTGGTCGAGCAGGAGCGGCGGACCCTCGAGGCGTTGACCCGCAACGAGGGCAAGCCCGAGGCGGCGCTGGAGCGGATCGTGGAGGGCCGCCTGAACGGCTGGTTCAAGGAGCGGGTGCTGCTCGAGCAGCCCTCGGCTCACGACGACAAGACGTCGGTCGGTGCCATGCTGGGTTCGGCTCGGATCGTGGGCTTCGCCCAGGTGGTGATCGGTCCCTAGGATCGTCCGAGCCGACATGGGGGCGCGAGGTGGCTGACCAGAAGCGAGTCGTGCTGAAGATGTCCGGCGAGGCATTGGCCTCGGCCTCCTCGGAGGAGACCCTGGACGCCGCGGTGGTCCAGCGGTTCGCGGTGGAGATCGCCGAGGCCCGCGCCGAGCTCGACCTCGAGCTCGCGGTGGTGGTCGGCGGGGGGAACATCTGGCGAGGGACCACCGGTACCGGGGCCGGGATGGACCGAGCCACCTCGGACACCATGGGGATGCTGGCCACGGTGATCAACGCGCTGGCGTTGCAGGACGCGCTGGAGAAGCACGGGCAGGACACCCGGGTGCTGACCGCGATCCACATGGCCGAGGTGGCCGAGCCCTACATCCGGCGCCGGGCGGTCCGCCATCTGGAGAAGGGCCGGGTGGTCCTGCTGGCGGCGGGGACCGGGAACCCGTACTTCACCACCGACACCTCGGCCGCCCTGCGGGCTGCCGAGATCGAGGCCGACCTGTTGTTCAAGGGGACCCACAGCGGGGTCGACGGCGTCTACAGCGCCGACCCACGCCTCGACCCCAACGCGACCCGCTTCGACGAGATCTCCTTCATGGACATCGTGGCCAAGGATCTGCGGGTGATGGACCTCACCGCGGTGACCTTCTGCAAGGACAATGGCCTGCCCATCAGGGTGTTCGACCTGATGCCGGCCGGGAACCTGCGCCGGGCCCTGAGCGGCGAGCAGATCGGTACGCTGGTCCGATGACCGAAGAGCTCGGCCAGGTCGTGCTCGAGGAGGCCAGAGAGAAGATGGCCAAGGCGGTGGAGCACGCCAAGGGCGAGTTCGCCTCGGTGCGCACCGGCCGGGCCTCGCCGGCGCTCGTCGAGTCGATCATGGTCGACTACTACGGGACCCAGACGCCGCTGCGCCAGCTGGCCAGCTTCAGCGTCCCCGACGCGATGCTGCTGGTCGTCTCTCCCTACGACAAGAGCTCGCTCGGCGCCATCGAGCGGGCGATCAGCGCTTCGGACCTGGGCATCAACCCGGCCAACGACGGCACCGTGATCAGGCTGGCCTTCCCGCCCCTCACCGAGGAGCGCCGCCGGGAGTTGGTGAAGGTGGTGCGGCACAAGGCCGAAGAGGGGCGGGTCGCGGTTCGGAACCTCCGCCGGGCAGCCCGCCACGAGCTCGAGAGCCTGGAGAAAGAGGGCTCGCTCACCGCCGACGAGCTGGAGCGGGTCGAGAAGGAACTGGAGAAGCTGACCCACGGCCAGATCGGCGTGATCGATGAGCTGCTCAGCCACAAAGAGCGGGAGCTCTTGGAGGTCTGAGGGGGAACAGATGGCCAGAGAAGACCACGAGGACCTGGAGCACACCGGGTATCGAAGCGGGCAGGTGCGGATCGTGGGGGCGCAGCCGGCCGGCCGGGTGACTGGGGGGGCGGAGCCCCCGCCGACCGAGGAGGCCGCGCCCGACCAGGGATCCGCCCAGGGCTTCGTCGTGCCCCCGCTGCCGCACTGGACCGAGCCTCCCACCGGCGAGGTCCCGTCGGTCCTGTCCGGCTCGTCGGCTGACGACCGCTCGGACCCCTTTGCCACCCTGCGCGCCCCCACCTGGCGGGAGGAGGACGCCGACTGGGAGGCCCAGGACGGGGGGTTCGAGCCCTCGATGCTGGCCGGACAGGGCGAGGCTGGGGGGCTTGGTGCCGCGGGCTCCGACCGCCAGCCGTGGGTGTTCGACCTCCCCGGAGGGGCCAGGGGCACGGCCGGGGACCTCCTGAGCGAGGACGCCTGGGACGATGAGGCCGAGGAGGCCTGGGACGACCTGGCCGGGGGGGCCGCGACGCCGTGGACCGACGACGACGGCCCGGCCACTGCCGTCCTCCCGGCAGTGGGCCGGGAGGACCCGGTGCCTCCAGGTCCGCAGGAGCCAGCCGAGGCTCCGGCAGCGGGCGAGGACCAGGAGGGGTCGAGAAGCGAGTCGCTGGTCGTCGACGATCTCGACTCGCCGCCCGAGCCGCCGGCGTCCCGGCTCCGCTCCTTGCGGGCTGCGGCCGGCCGTCGGTCCGCTCCCCGCCCCCCGGCCGACCGGGCGGCCCGGGCAGCGGAGCGGCTGCAGCCGCCGGCGCCGCCCGAGCCGGCCGAGCCACCGCCGCGCAACGTGGCCGCCGCCATCGCCTCGGGCGTGGTCCTGGGCGGCCTGGCCCTCATCACCTTCAAGGCTGGTCCGGCGGCGGCGGTGGGCTTCATCACCTTGGTCGTGACGCTGGCAGCGGCCGAGGCGTTCGCCGCCTTCCGCCGGGGCGGCTACCACCCGGCCACCCTGCTGGGGCTGGCGGCCACGGTGTCGGTCATGGTCGCCGCCTACAACCGGGGCCTGGGCGCGCTCCCACTGGTGCTGGTGCTGCTCGTGGCTGCGTGCTTGGTGTGGCACCTGGTCGGGGTGGAGCGGACCGATGCGGTGCGCTCCACCGGGACCACGGTGTTCGTGTTCGCCTGGGTGGCGGGGTTCGGGTCCTTCGGGGCCCTGCTCCTGTCCCCGTCGCTGTTCCCCCACCGCCACGGGATCGCCTTCCTGCTCGGCGGGGTGGTCGCCGGCGTCGCCTACGACGTCGGCGCGTTGGCCTTCGGGGCGTGGTTGGGCCGCCATCCCCTGGCGTCGGCCAGCCCCAACAAGACCTGGGAGGGCCTGGTCGGTGGCCTGGTGACCTCGCTCATCGTCTCGGTGGTGGTGCTGCACCTGGTGCACCCGTGGACCGCCGGCAAGGCGGCGGCGCTGGCGCTGGTCGTCTCGGTGGTGGCCACGCTGGGTGATCTGTTCGAGTCGACCGTGAAGCGCCACCTGGGCCTCAAGGACATGGGCCGGCTCCTCCCGGGCCACGGGGGCATGCTCGACCGGGTCGACGGTCTGTTGTTCGCCCTCCCGGCCACCTACTATCTGGTCCTGGCGTTCCACCTGGGATGACCGGTCACCGACGGTGACCGACTGCGCCCCTGGGGGCGCCCGGCGGTGGCATGCTGGCCCGATGGCCGAGCGCAACCGGGCCGATGGGTAGCACCACGGTCAGCCTGATCGGCTCGACCGGGTCGATCGGGACCCAGGCGGTCGAGGTGGTCCAGGCCAGCGACGGTCGGTTCGAGGTGGTGGCCCTGGCTGCCCACGGCTCGATCGACCTGCTGGCCGAGCAGGCCCATGCCCTGCGCCCGGCCCTGGTGGCGATCGGCGAGCCGGCCCTCGCGCCCAAGCTGGCCGAGCTGGTGCCACCGGGCACCGAGGTGGTCAGCGGCCCCGAAGGGTTGGCCGCCGCGGCCACCGCCGCTGAGGTGGTCCTCAACGGGGTGGTTGGATTCGCTGGCCTCCCGGTGACGCTGGCCGCGCTCGGTGCCGGGCGCCGCCTGGCCCTGGCCAACAAGGAGTCCCTCGTCGCCGGGGCGCCGGTGGTCCAGCAGGCCCGGGCCACCCCGGGGGCCGAGATCGTGCCGGTCGACTCCGAGCACTGCGCCGTCCACCAGTGCCTGGCCTCGGTGGCCTCGGTCGACCAGGTGGCCCGCCTCCTCCTCACCGCCTCGGGCGGGCCGTTCCGGGGCCGGGACCCCGCCTCGTTGGCCGAGGTCACCGTGGAGGACGCACTGGTCCACCCCACCTGGAAGATGGGCCCCAAGATCACCGTCGACTCGTCGACCCTCATGAACAAAGGACTCGAGGTGATCGAGGCTCACGAGCTGTTCGGCCTCGACTACGACCGTATCGAGGTGGTCGTCCACCCCCAGTCGATCGTGCACTCCATGGTCGAGCTGGTCGACGGGGCGACCCTGGCCCAGCTCTCGGGGCCCGACATGCGCCTGCCGATCGGCTACGCCCTCGGGTATCCGGAGCGCCTGCCGGTGGCCTTTTCCCCGGTCGACTGGGGCCGTCCGGTCGAGCTCACCTTCGAGCGGCCCGACCGCCGGGCGTTCGGCTGCCTGGAGCTCGCCTATCGGGCCGGCCGAGCTGGCGGCGGCGCCCCGGCCTGGCTGAACGCGGCCAACGAGGTCGCGGTGGCCGCCTTTTTGGCCGGACGGATCGGGTGGCTGGCCATCGCCGAGGTGGTGGCCGAGACCCTGGACGCCTTCGACGGCGCGCCGATCGACTCGGTCGACGCGGTCTTGGAGGCCGACCGGGCCGCCCGGGCGCGCGCCAGCCAGGCGGTGGCCCGGCGGGCCGGATGACGGCGGCGGCCCCGGCGCAACCCCACAGCAGCCGACGGGCCCTGCTGCGCCTGGGTGTCGCCGGTGCGCTGGTGGTCGGGCTGTTCCTCGCCTTCGGCTTGGGCGACCTGCTGGCGGTCATCGTGGCGGTGGTGCTGATGGTGATCGTCCACGAGGCCGGCCACTTCGCCACCGCCAAGTGGAGCCGGATGAAAGTCACCGAATTCTTCGTCGGCTTCGGACCCCGCCTGTGGTGGGTCCGGCGGGGAGAGACCGACTACGGCATCAAGGCCATCCCGGCCGGGGGCTACGTGAAGATCGTCGGCATGACCAACCTCGAGGAGGTGGACCCGGCCGACGAGCCTCGCACCTACCGGCAGGCGCCGTGCAGCCGGCGGGTCCTGGTCGCCTCGGCGGGCTCGGTCATGCACTTCGTCATGGCGTTCGTGCTGGCGTGGGCGGCCTTGGTCTTCGTGGGCGCCGCATCGCAGCACGAGGTCCAGGTGGTGGGCTTCGTCCCCTTCGCGCACCAGCGCCTCAACCCGGCCCAGCGGGCTGGCCTGCGGGTCGGCGACGTCATCGACTCGGTGGACGGCCACCGCTTCGCCACCCCTGACCAGCTCAGCGCGACCATCGCCCGCTCGGCCGGGCGCCCGGTGGCCCTCGGGGTGCGCCGAGGCCACCAGCAGCTGGTCGTGGCAGTGGTGCCGGCGCTCCACCGCCATCTGGTGGGGGGTCGAGAGCGTCGGGCGGGGGAGATCGGCGTGGAGCTGGGCACGGTCACCGTGCCCGAGAACCCGCTCGGCGCGCTGGGAGGGGCGGCCGTGGTGCTCGGCCAGACCACTGCTGGCGCGTTCGCCGGCCTCGGGCACCTGCTGTCGCCGAGCGGGATCGGCAGCTACGTGCACCAGGTGGTCAATCCCTCGGCGGCCAGCCCGGCCCAGCAGGCCGAACGGCCCGAGTCGATCATCGGGGCGGTCCGCACCGCGGTGCAGGGGGCGAAGGCCGGCGCCGGACCACTGCTGGCGGTGCTGATCGCGCTCAACATCTTCATCGGGATCGTGAACATGGTGCCGGTGCTGCCCCTTGACGGCGGCCACGTCGCCATTGCCCTCTACGAGCGAGCCCGGAGCCGTCGCGGCCGCCCCCCCTACCACGCCGACGCGGCCAAGCTGATCCCGCTGGCCTACGGCTTCGTGGTCCTGCTGGCCATGCTGGTGGTGTCGGCCGCCTATCTGGACATCACCCACCCGGTGCCCAACCCGTTCGGGTGAGCCGGCGCGCCGCCAGCGGGCCCGGCAGGGCACAATGGAGGCGTGGAACCCTCCGCCGGCCTGCTCAGTCCGAGGCGCCCGACTCGCCAGATCCACGTGGGCAGCGTCCCCATCGGGGGTGGCGCGCCGATCTCGGTCCAGTCGATGACCACCACCAAGACCGCCGACGTCGAGGGCACGCTGGCCCAGATCTACGAGCTGGCGGCGGCCGGCGCCGACATCGTGCGCTGCACCTGCAATGAGGAGGCGGCGGCCGAGGGGCTGGCCCAGATCGTGCCGCGCTCGCCGGTGCCGATCGTGGCCGACATCCACTTCCACCACGCCATGGCCCTGGCCGCGCTGGAGGCGGGCGTCCACGGCCTGCGGCTCAACCCGGGCAACCTGCGCAAGGAGTCCGAGATCAAGACGGTGGCCCGCGAGGCGAAGGACCGCGGCGTGCCCATCCGGATCGGGGTCAACGCCGGCTCGCTCGACAAGGAGCTCTACGAGCGCTACGGCGGCGTGACCCCCGAGGCCATGGTGGAGTCGGCCCGCCGGGAGCTCGAGTACTTCGCCGAGGTCGGCTTCGAGGACGTGAAGATCTCGGTGAAGGCGTCCTCGGTGGCCCTCATGATCGCTGCCTACCGGCTGGCCTCGGAGACCTTCGACCACCCCTTGCACCTCGGGGTCACCGAGGCCGGCCCGCCGCCGGCCGGCTTGGTGAAGGGCACGGCCGGCATCGCCACCCTGCTGGCCGAGGGGATCGGCGACACCATCCGGTACTCGCTCACCGCCGACCCGGTCGAGGAGGCCCGGGCCGGTCGCCAGCTGCTCGAGGCCCTGGGGCTGCGGGAGCGCAAAGGCCTCGACCTCATCGCGTGTCCGTCGTGCGGCCGAGCCCAGGTGGACGTGATCGCGGTGGCCCAGGCCGCCCAGGCGGCGCTCGAGGAGCGGAACCTTCCGATCCAGGTCGCAGTCATGGGGTGCGTGGTGAACGGCCCGGGGGAGGCCCGGGGAGCCGACCTCGGGATCGCGGCCGGCAAGCACAAGGGCCACCTGTTCATTCGGGGAGAGATCGTCCGGGTGGTGCCCGAGGACGAGATGGTCTCCCAGCTGGTGGCAGAAGCCGAGCGGCTGGTGGCCGAGGGGGTGGAGGCTCGACTGGCCGCCGCCGACCGGTCGGCCGCGGCCGAGGCCGAGGCCGACCGCCAGGCCCTGCTGGCGGAGGGCGGCTCCGACCCCAACGCCTCGGGCCAGCGGATCGAGCGGATCCGGCGGCGGGTTCGCGACGGCGACTAGGCGGCCCCGACGGCGGCTGCCGCCGGGGCGGTCGCGTAGCGTGGGCACCGTGGCACAGGACTCTGGGGCGCTGACCCCTCGCGCCGCCGACTTCCCCCGCTGGTACCAGGAGGTGGTGGCCCAGGCCGAGCTGGCCGAGAACGGGCCGGTGCGCGGCACCATGGTCATCCGGCCCTGGGGCTTTGCGATCTGGGAGCTGCTCCAGTCAGAGCTCGACCGGCGGATCAAGGCGGCCGGGGCGCAGAACGCCTACTTCCCGCTGTTCATCCCCGAGCAGTTCTTGCAGCTGGAGGCGTCCCACGTCGAGGGGTTCAAGCCCGAGCTGTGGGTGGTGACCCACGGTGGGGGTGCGCCGCTGGAGGAGCCGGTGGTGGTCCGGCCGACCTCGGAGACCGTGGTCAACCACTTCTTCGCCAAATGGATCCACAGCCACCGGGACCTGCCGTTGTTGATCAACCAGTGGTCCAACGTGGTCCGCTGGGAGCTGCGGACCCGGCTGTTCCTGCGGACGAGCGAGTTCTTGTGGCAGGAGGGCCACACCGCGCACGCTACCGAGGCCGAGGCCAGCGCCTACGCGGTGCGCATCCTGGAGGACGTCTACCGGGACGTCACCGAGGGGGTCATGGGCATCCCGACACTGGTCGGGCACAAGACGGCGCGCGAGCGGTTCGCCGGCGCGGTGCGGACGTGGACCTGCGAAGGGATGATGGGCGACGGCAAGGCCCTCCAGCTCGGGACCAGCCACGAGCTGGGGGACAACTTCGCTCGGGCCTTCGGCACCACCTTCTCGGACCCGACCGGCGCGACCCGCTACGTGTTCCAGACCTCCTGGGGCGTGAGCACCAGGCTGGTCGGGGGGTTGATCATGGTCCACGGAGATGACTACGGGCTCCGCCTCCCGCCGGCGCTGGCCCCCCGCCACGTGGTGGTCATGGTGGTCCGGGCAGGGGAGTCGACCGGGAAGGCGGCCGCCGCGGTGGCCGACGACCTGGCGAGCCGGGGGCTCCGGGTTCACCTCGACGACCGGGCAGAGCCGTCCTTCGGCCGGCGGGCCATCGACTGGGAGCGCAAGGGCGTGCCGGTCCGGGTCGAGCTGGGGCCGCGTGAGGTCGCCGAGGGCACCGCGATCTTGGTGACCAGGCACGACCGGGCCAAGACGCCGGTCGCGCTGGCGGGCCTGGCCGACGCGGTCGTCGAGGCCCTGGACACGACCGCTCGCCGCCTCTACCAGGAGGCCCTGGCCTTCCGGGAGGCCCGGCTGCGCCGAGTGGCCACGGTGGCGGAGGCCATCGAGGCGGCGGCATCGGGGTTCGCAGTGTTGCCGGCGGCCTCGCTCGACGCCGGCGGGGAGGACCGGCTGGCCGAGGCCGGGGTGACCGTGCGCTGCCTGCAGCGGGACGACGGGTCGCTCGCACCGGACGACGGCGACGACCTGGTTGCCGTGGTCGGTAGAGCCTACTGACTGGTATAATTCGGCGGCTGTCCGGTCCCCCAACGGGACCTCGTGGAGCGTGGGCCGCGGCCCACGCTTTCATTTTGCGGTCCGGTCCGCAGGACGGCGGCCTCGGGGGAAGGGGCAGACCAGCAGCACGGAGAGGAGGTGGCAGTGGACGTGACCCGGCAGCTGGCCGACGCGCTGTCACCGGTGCTCGAGTCCTCCGGCTTGGAGTTGGTCGACCTGGTGGTGGGCCGCTCCCAGGTCCAGGTGACAGTGGACCGCCCCGGCGGGGTGGACCTCGACACGCTGGCGCGGGCCAACCAGGCGCTGTCCCGGGCCCTCGACCGGCTCGACCCGTTCCCGGGTCCCTACACCCTCGAGGTATCGAGCCCGGGGCTCGAGCGCCCCTTGCGCACCGCGGCCCAGTTCGCGCGGGCGGTTGGGGAGGTGGTGAGCGTCCGCACCCGCCCCGACGCGGGCCTCACCCGGCGGCTCCGGGGGGTGCTGGCGTCGGCCGACGAGGCCGGCTGCACCGTGGAGGGTCCGGAGATCCCCGACGGGTCGGTGCGCCTGGCCTACTCGCAGATCGAGCGAGCCCGGACCGTGTTCGAGTGGAAGCCCCAGGGCGCCGCCACCCCGGCGGCCCGCGCCGGCAGGAGAGAACGGTCCAGATCATGAGCAAGACCAACTTCGAGTTCTTGGACGCCCTGAGCCAGATCGCCCGAGACAAAGGGATCTCGGTCGACACGCTCCTCGATGCCCTGGCCAACGCCCTGGTGGCCGCCTACAAGCGGCGACCCGACGCGGCCGAAGAGGCGGTGGTCACCATCGACCCCGAGTCCGGCGAGATCCGCGTCTACGGCCAGGAGCTGGACGAGGAGGGCAACGTCGTCCGGGAGTGGGACGACACCCCGGCTGACTTCGGTCGCATCGCGGCCCAGACCGCCAAGCAGGTGATCCTCCAGCGGATCCGCGAAGTCGAGCGGGACATGAAGTACGAGGAGTACGCCGGCCGGGAGGGCGACATCGTCACCGGCATCGTCCAGCAAACCGACAACCGCTACACCCTCTTGGACCTGGGGAAGGTGGAGGCGCTGCTGCCCCAGGCCGAGCAGGTCTCCTACGAGCGCTACGAGCACGGCGCCCGGCTCAAGGCCTACATCGTGGAGGTCCGCAAGACCACCAAAGGCCCCCAGATTGTGGTCAGCCGCACCCACCCCGGGCTCATCAAGCGCCTGTTCGAGCTGGAGGTCCCCGAGATCTCCTCCGGTGTGGTCGAGCTGAAAGCGGTGGCTCGGGAGCCGGGCCACCGGACCAAGATCGCGGTGTGGTCCAACGACCCAAACGTCGATCCGGTCGGCGCCTGCGTGGGGGCCCGGGGGTCGCGCGTGCGCATGGTGACCAACGAGCTGCGGGGGGAGCGGATCGACGTGGTCCCCTTCTCCGACGACCCGGTGGAGCTGATCCAGAACGCACTGGCCCCGGCCCGGGTCCGAGAGGTGCACCTGGACGAGGCGACCGGCACCGCCACGGTCATCGTGAGCGACTACCAGCTGTCGCTGGCGATCGGCAAGGAGGGCCAGAACGCCCGGCTGGCGGCCCGGCTCACCGGCTGGCGCATCGACATCAAGAGCGAGAGCCAGCTGGAGGAGGAGGCGGCCTACGAGTCCCAGGACTGGGCCGAGGGGGAGTGGGTCGAGGACGAGTCCGGGGAGATGGTCTGGAAACCGGCCGAGGGCGGCGAGGCCATCTCGGCCGAGGCGTGGAGCCAGGCTGCCGAGGAACAGGGTGACCAGGCCGCAGACCCCGCGTCGACCGACGCACCTGCCGACCCCGGATCGGGTGCCGGCGACGGCAGCTGAGCCGGTCCGCACCTGCGTCGGGTGCCGTCGGCGGGCCCCGATCCGCGCGCTGGTCCGGGTGTCGCGTCGCCAGGGTGCCTTGGCGCTAGGCCCCGGCCCCGGCCGCGGGGCATGGCTGTGCGCCGGCTCGCCGGAGTGCTTCGACCGGGCGGCTCGCGGCGGGCGGTTGGGCCGGGCGCTGCGCGACCAGCTGAGCGACCGCGACCTGGTCGGCCTGCAACGGGAGCTGTTCGGCTGACCGGCGGTCGTTCGGCGCCCCCTCGGCGGGGCCGGGGACCGCGAGCCGGCCTCGTGGCCGTGGCCCCGCTGGTCCTCGTCGCGGTCCTGTGGGTGCCCGCGGTGGGGGCGGACGCGGCCGGCGCCGGGCCGGCACCGCCGGCCGTCCCGACCGGCACGCTGCGGATCGCGGCCACCGGCGAGCTGGGCCCGCTCGACACCTGCTGCGCCGAGTACACCGAGACCAGCGCCCTGCTGCGCCTGGTCAGCCGCCAGCTGGTGTCCTTCCGGCCGGCGGCTGCCGGGTCGGCCTTCTCCGGCCCAGTGGGGGACCTGGCCACCGTCGCGGTGAGCCCCGACGGACTGACGTACACCTTCACCATTCGGCGGGGGGCCGACTGGGACGCACCGACCGGGCCCCGCCAGGTGACCTCGACCGACGCACAGCGCGGGATCGAGCGGCTGTGCAACCCGGTGGTGCCGGCCCCCGAGCTCGGGTACTGGACCGGTGTCATCCAGGGGATGGCCGCCTTCTGTCGGGCGTTCGAGACGCTGCGCCTGCCGCCGGACCCCGCCGGTCAGGTCGCGGCGATCGCTGCGTTCCTCGCCACCCACCGGGTCACCGGGATCTCGACCCCGAGCGCCCGCACGGTGGTGTTCCGGCTCCTGCACCCCTCGAGCACCTTCCTCGATGTCCTGGCGCTGCCGATGAGCTCGCCGGTGCCAGTCGAGGCGCTCTCTGCGCTTCCCGGATCACTCGACGAGGCACAGCACCTCATCTCCGACGGCCCCTACACGGTTGCGTCCTCCATTCCCGGGGTCGGCGACACCTTCGTCCCCAACCCGGCGTGGCAGCAGCGGACCGACCCCATCCGCCACCAGTACGTCGCCACAGTGTCGGTCACCGAAGCGGAAGACCCGGCTGCGGTGGTCCAGCAGCTGGCAAGCGGGCAGGCCGACCTCGGGTGGGGCGTGACCGAGGCGGCGGCCCCGGTCGCCGGCCTCCGAGTGCTGGCGCCGTTCTCCGGCGCGATCACCTACCTGGTCTTCAACCTGCGCTCCCGGGCCGACCACGGTGCGCTGGCTCGGGTCGCAGTCAGGCGGGCGCTCCAGTACTGCGTGGACCGGCGCCAGCTGGTCCAGGTGAGCGGCGGCCCCGGGCTCGACCGGCCACTGGACCAGGTCCTGCCGCCCACCGTCTCGGTCGGCTCCCGCCCGCTCCACCCCTTCCCGACACCCCACGGGAACGGTGACCCGGCCCGGTGCCGGTCGATGCTCGCGGCCGCCGGCTACCCCCACGGCCTCACCCTCACGCTCCTCGACGACGGCGACGCCCCGATGCCCGCCCAGGCCTCCGCGCTCGTGGCCGAGATGGCCAACGGTGGGGTCACCCTCCGCCTCGCCGAGCAGCCCAGCTGGGGGGCCGAGGTCGGCGTCTTGGAGAGCCCGGCCGAGCGCAGCCAGTGGGACGTCGCGCTGGCCACCTGGTACCCGGACTGGCCTGGCAACGACGCCGCCAGCTACCTGGGGCCCCTCCTCTGCGGGCGCGGCCCGCTGGCCGGACCCACGAACTACGGCGGCTACGACGACCCGGTGGTCGATCGGGCGGTCAGCGCGGCCGAGGCCGCGGCCAGCGCCCGGCAGGCCGCGGCCGACTGGGAGCGAGCCGACGTCCAGGCGACCGAGCGTGACCCGGCCTGGGTTCCGCTCCTCACCCAGGCGGTCCCCCAGCTCGTCGGGGCCGACGTGGTCCACGCCCGCTACCTGGCGGCCATCGCCGGGGTCGATCCGACCGACCTGTGGATCGAGCCCTCGGCGGCACCGCCGGGGGCGGCCGGAGGTTGACCCCTCCGCCGGCTCGGTAGCCTCGGAGACGACGCCGAGGGCGCGCCCGGCCGGGCCCGGCCTGCTGTTGTGGGACAATGACCTGCGAGCGGCCGGGTCGGCGCACGTGCCGGACGACCTCCGACCCACACCCAGGAAGAACGCGAGAGCGAAGACACCGTTGGCAGCGAAGATCCGCGTGTACGAGCTGGCCCGTGAGCTCGGGCTGACGAACAAAGAGGCGCTCGACCTGTGCCTGTCGCTCGGCATCGGGGTGAAGAGCCACTCGTCGTCGATCGAGGACGCCCAGGCTGACCGGGTCCGGCGCAAGGCCGACGCCGAGGGGCTCCGCCGGCCGGCCGAGGCAGCCGAGGCAGAGGCCCCGGCCCCCCCGCCTCAGCCGGCAGCCCGCCCAACCCCGCCGCCAGCACCCGAGCCCTCCCCGCCCCGGCCCCGGCTGGTCTCGAGCGCACGCCCGGCCCCGGCCCGGCCGTCGCCGCCTCCGGCTCCGGCCGCTCCCCGCCCGGCCGCCGCCGGGCCCCCGCCGACCGCCGACCCCGGGGTGCGACCCGAGCCACGGCCCCGCCCCCCTCGCCCGCCGCTGTCGCCGTCGGGCCGCCCCATCCCGCCGCCGCCGGTGCGCCCGCCGCTGTCGCCGTCGGGCCGCCCCATCCCACCGCCGCCGGGCATGGGGGGACGACGGCCCTCGCCGCCCACCCCGCCGCGGAGCGGGTCGGCCTACGGGTCCCGCACCGGTGGCCGCCCGCCCGGTGGCGGCGCGCCGCGACCGGGGGCCGGGTCGGGCGGACGCCCCGGGGGCGGGTTCCCCCGGCGCTCCGGTCCGGGGGGCCCGGTCGGCGCCCCCCCGACCGGACGGGGAGGGTTCGGACGGGGTGGCCGCCCGCCGCAGCGCCGGACCCGGCGCCGCCGGCGCAACCTGGAGGAGCTCGAGCCCACCCAGCTGACGGCGTACGTGCCGTCCACTGCCCCGGTCCCCGAGGGCGAGATCATCGTCGAGCGGGGCTGCACCGCTCGAGACCTGGGTCCCAAGCTCAACCGCTCGGCCGGGGACGTCATTCGGTTCCTGCTGCTCCAAGGCGAGATGGTGACCGCCACCCAGTCGCTGAGCGACGAGATGATCGAGCTGTTCGCGGCCGAGCTGGGGGCCAACGTCCGCCTGGTTGACCCGGGCGAGGAGGCCGAGGCCGAGCTGCTGGCTCGCTTCTTCGAGGAGGACGACGAGGAGGCCGAGGAGGACCTGCGGCCGCGTCCGCCGGTGATCACGGTCATGGGCCACGTCGACCACGGCAAGACCCTGCTCCTCGACCGGATCCGCCAGACCAACGTGGTCGCCGGCGAGGCCGGCGGGATCACCCAGCACATCGGCGCTTACCAGGTCAACTGGAACGGCCACCTGCTGACCTTCATCGATACCCCAGGCCACGAGGCGTTCACCGCCATGCGGGCCCGGGGGGCCAAGGTCACCGACATCGTGGTCCTGGTGGTGGCGGCCGACGACGGGGTGATGCCGCAGACCGTCGAGGCGATCGACCACGCTCGGGCAGCCGGGGTCCCGATCGTGGTCGCCCTCAACAAGATCGACCGGCCCAACGCCGACCCCGGCCGGGTGCTCCAGCAGATCGCCGACCGGGGCCTGGTCCCGGAGGCCTGGGGCGGCGACACGATCACGGTGGAGATCTCGGCGCTCCAGGGCACCGGCATCGACGACCTGCTCGAGCAGCTGATCCTGTTAGCCGAGGTGGAGGAGTACCGGGCCAGCCCCGAGGGCCGGGCCCGGGGCACGGTGCTCGAGGCCAATCTCGAGACCGGCCGGGGACCGGTCGCGACCGTGATCGTTCAGCGGGGGACCCTGCGGGTCGGCGACGCGGTGGTCGCCGGCTCGGCCTGGGGCAAGGTGAAGGCGCTCATCGACGACCGCGGCGACCAGGTGAAAGAGGCGCTGCCGTCCATGCCGGTCCAGGTGCTGGGCCTCTCCGAACCGCCGCAGGCCGGCGACGAGCTGCGGGCGGCGGCCGACCTGGCCACGGCCCGCACCCTGGCCGAGGCCCGAGCCCAGCGGACCCGGCTCTCCGGACACCTGCCAGCCCCCTCGGCCACTGGGGCCCGGCTGGAGGACCTGTTCGAGCAGATCCAGCGGGGCGAGACGGCGACCCTCAACATCGTGCTCAAGGCGGACGTGCAGGGGTCGCTCGAGGCGGTGACCGAGGGCCTGCGCAAGCTCGAGCGTGACGACGTGAAGCTCAGCTTCGTGCGCCGGGGGGTCGGGGGGATCAGCGAGAACGACATCACCCTGGCCAAGGCGTCCAACGCGACCATCATCGGCTTCAACGTGCGGCCGGACCGGCGGTCGCGGGAGCTGGCGGAGGCCTCCAACGTCGAGATCCGGACCTACGAGGTCATCTACAAGCTGCTCGAGGACATCGAGGCGGCGATGCTGGGCATGCTCGCCCCCACCTACGAGGAGGTGGTGACCGGGGAGGCCGAGGTCCGCCAGATCTTCCGCATCCCGAGGGTCGGGGCGGTGGCCGGGTGCTTCGTGCACCACGGCACCGTTCGGCGGGGTGCCAAGGTCCGTTTCCTGCGGGAGGGGGTCGTCATCTGGCGGGGCACCATCGCCTCGCTCAAGCGTCACAAGGACGACGTGCGGGAGGTCCAGGCCGGCTTCGAGTGCGGGATCGGCCTCTCGGACTTCCAGGACCTGAAGGAGGGCGACGTCATCGAGACCTTCGAGGAGCGCGAGATCCCGAGGGCCTGAGGCCCGGTGCCTGCGATGCCCGAGCGTCGAGGGTCCTTTCCCGGGCGTGTCCCGCCCTTCCCGCGCACTCTGCGGGTCAACGAGGCGCTCCGTCAGGTCCTGGCGGTGGAGATCGAGCGGCTGGCCGACGCCGACGAGCGGCTCCGGCTGGTCACGGTGACCGGCGTGGTCAGCGCGCCAGACCTCACCCAGGCGACGGTGTACCTGGACAGCCTGGGCGAGCCGGCGGCCGAGGCGCTGGCCGAGCGCCGCGTCCAGCTCCAGCGGGCGATCGGGCGGCAGCTGCGGATGAAGCGGACCCCCCGGCTGGGCTTCGCCCCCGACCCGGCGGTGTCGGCGGGTGAGGCGGTCGAAGCAGTCCTGCGGCGCCTGAAGGACCGGCCCGCGGGCCGGTGATCGGGTTCCTGGTCGTCGACAAGGAGGCCGGCTGGACCTCCCACGACGTGGTGGCCCGGTGCCGGCGGGTGCTGGGGGTCCGGCGAGTGGGCCACGCCGGGACCCTGGACCCCGGCGCGACCGGGGTGCTGGTGCTGGGGGTCGGCCCGGCCACCCGGCTGCTGCGCTACCTCAGCAGCTCGGTCAAGGAGTACCGGGCCGAGATGATCCTCGGGGTCAGCACCTCGACCGGCGACGACGAGGGCGAGCCGGTGGCCCGCTTCGACATGGCCGGGGTGACCCCGGCCCAGGTGGAGGCGGCGGCCGCCGCCTTTCGGGGGGAGATTGACCAGCAGGTGCCGATGGTCTCGGCGGTGAAGGTGGGCGGCCAGCGCCTCTACCGGCTGGCCCGCCAGGGGGTGACGGCACCCCGGCCGTCCCGGCGGGTCAGGATCGACCGGCTCGAGGTGGCTCCGTTGCCCGAGCCGGGGACCTACGCGCTGGCGGTCACCTGCTCGGCCGGGACCTATGTCCGGTCGCTGGTCGCCGACCTGGGGGCGGCACTGGGCGGCGGGGCCCACCTCCGCCGGCTCCGCCGGGTGCGGGCCGGGCGGTTCACCGAGGCCGACGCCCGGCCGCTGGCCGAGATCGAGGCGGCCTGGCGGGACGGCCAGCCGGTGCTCCGGTCGCCGCTCGATGGGCTGGAGCTTCCGAGCGCGCCGGTACCGCTCGAGCTGTGCCCGTCGGTGCGGGCCGGACGGGCAGTGGCGGTCGAGGCCTGGGGAGACCTGCCGCCGGGCCCGGTGGCCCTGGTCGACCCGGCGGGCGCACTGCTGGCGGTGTACGAGCGGGCCGAGGGCCAGCCGCTGGCCCGACCGGCGGTGGTGCTCGGCCCGGGCTGAGCCCGCTCCGGCGCTCCTCAGGAGCTTCGCCAAGACCGTCTATGGTGCCAGCGATGGAGGTGGTTGCTCCGGACAGCTGCGCGCCCAGTCCCGGCGGTGCCGCGGTCACCGTGGGCGCCTACGACGGCGTGCACCTCGGGCATCGCCACGTGATCGGCCGGCTGCGCGACCTCGCGGCTGCCCGGGGCTTAGAGACCGTGGTGGTCACCTTCGACCCCCATCCGGCCTCGGTGGTGCGGCCCGAGTCGGCCCCCACCACCTTGACCGACCTCGAGCAGAAGTTGGAGCTGCTGGCGGCGTGCGGCGTCGACCGCACCCTGGTGGTGCCGTTCGACCGGGCCCGCTCGGAGGAGTCGGCCGAGCACTTCGTCGAGGCGGTGCTGGTGGGCGCGCTGGGCGCCCGGCTGGTGGTGGTGGGCCGGGACTTCCACTTCGGCCATGGCCGCAAAGGGGACGTGGCGCTGCTCTCGGCCATGGGCGCCGAGGCCGGGTTCGAGGTGGTGTCGGTGCGTCTGGTCGGTGCCGACTCCGGCCCGCCGATCTCTTCGACCCGGATCCGCCGGTGTATCGCCGAAGGTGACGTCGCCGCTGCGGCGGCCATGCTCGGCCGGGCGCACCAGGTCCGGGGCACCGTGCGCCACGGGGCTGGCCGGGGGGCTCGGCTGCTCGGCTTCCCGACCGCCAACGTTGGGGTGGGCCGGCAGATCGCGCTTCCCGCCCCCGGCGTCTACGGCGGCCGGTTCTCCTGGCGGGCGGCCAGCGACCACCCGGCGGCGATCTCTGTCGGCCAGCCTCCCACCTTCGAGGCCACCGGCGACGGGTCGCCCCTGGTCGAGGCGTACTTGCTCGACTTTGAGGGCGACCTGTACGGCGAGGCCGCCCGGGTGAGCTTTGAGGCCTGGATCCGGCCCCAGCGCGCCTACGACGACCTCGGGGCACTGGTGGCCCAGATGCGGGCGGACGTCGAGGCGGTCCGGGCCGCCCTGGCCTGAGCTGGCCCGCTCGCTGGTCGGCACTGGGGAACGGGACTGCTGCGCATCGAGCGCCTTCTCCGGGGCTCCCGTGACCCGTCGGCGCCACCATCGCAGACGGTGGGCCGCCGGCGGGCGTACCCCTCACGGCCAGAGTGCCCCGGCACCCGCTCGGGCGCTCGGGCGTCGACCTGCTAAAGTTGCGGTCTGGAGCGGGCTGTGCTGGCCCGCACCGTTGCGTGCCACCGGGCACGCGGCCGGCCCCTGGCGACGGCTCCTCTTGAGCCGGTCCCGGGAGCCGTACCCAGACAGCGTGGTGGTTCTCCTGCATGCCTGACAGAGCGGCGATCATCGAAGAGCACCGCCGGCACCCCACCGACACCGGGTCGCCGGAGGTGCAGGTGGCCTTGCTCACGGACCGCATCGCGCAGCTGACCGAGCACCTGCGGGTCCACCCCGGGGACCACCACACCCGGCGGGGGCTCATGAAGCTGATCGGTCGACGGAGGCGGCTGCTCGACTACGTCGCCCGCAACGACGTCGAGCGGTACCGAGCGCTCATCGGGCGGCTGGGAATCCGCCGGTAACAACAGACCTTCCGCCCGGCCCTGTGGCCGGGCGGTTGCATACCAGACGGGCACCGCCCCAGGTCGGCTGCCAGTCGCCGATCACTTCGGCCGACGGCCGCGAGGTGATCGACCACTGGGAACCGACACGGGGCAGCCCCTGAGTTCAAGGAGCGACATGGCCGAGGCCATCTCCGTGTCGGCGCCGATCACCGGTACCGACCGCCACCTGTCCTTCGAGGCCGGCAAGCTGGCCCAGCTGGCCGACGGTGCCGTGGTGGGGCGCATCGGGGACACCATCGTGCTCGCCACCGCGACCGCGGCGCGCAGCGTTCGGGAGGGCACCGACTTCTTCCCGCTCACCGTCGACATCGAGGAGCGGGCCTATGCCGCCGGCAAGATCCCCGGCTCCTTCTTCCGCCGGGAGGGCCGGGCCACCGACCAGGCCATCTTGACCTGCCGGCTCATCGACCGGCCGCTTCGCCCGTCGTTCCCCAAGGGGTTCCGCAACGAGGTCCACGTGGTGGGAACGGTCTTCGGTGCCGACCAGCAGAACCCCCACGACGTGGTGGCGATCAATGCCGCGTCGTGCGCGCTCATGATCTCAGGGATCCCCTTCGAAGGTCCGATCGGCGCCGTCCGCATCGCCTACTCGGTCGAGGGGGACTGGATCCCCCACCCGACCTTCCAACAGGGAGACGAGTCGACCTTCGAGCTGGTGGTGGCCGGGCGGGCCCTGAGTCAGGACGCCGACGCCGAGATCGCGATCATGATGGTCGAAGCCGGGGGGACCGAGCGCTCCTTCGAGTACTACGCCCAGGGCGCGCCCAAGGTGACCGAAGCGGTCCTGGCCGAGGGGCTGGAGGCCTCCAAGCTGTGGATCCGAGAGTCCATCAACCTCCAGCGGCAGCTGGTGGCGGCCTTCGAGGCGGCCCGAGGGCCGATCCAGCCGATTGCGTTCACCACCTTCACCGATTACGGCGACGACGTCTGGTCCCGGGTCGTGGAGGTGGGGACCGGGCCGCTGTCGGAGGCCAACCGGGTGACCGCGAAGGCCGCCCGCAACCAGGCCGTCGACGAGGCCACCGCGTCGGTGCTGGGCGCCCTGGCCGACGAGTTTGCCGGGCGGGAGGGCGAGGTGAAAGCAGCCGTGCGGGCCCTCACCAAGCAACTGGTCCGCCAGCGGATCATCGAAGAGGGAATCCGCATCGATGGCCGCCGCACGACCGAGATCCGGCCCCTGTCGGTCGAGCTCGACCTGTTTCCCACCGCCCACGGCTCGGCCCTCTTCCAGCGGGGCGAGACCCAGGTGGTCAATGTGACCACGCTCGGGATGCCACGCATGAACCAGCTCCTCGACACCATCTCGCCGGACGACTCCAAGCGCTACATGCACCACTACAACTTCCCGCCGTACTCGACCGGGGAGGCCGGACAGATGCGCGGACCCCGCCGGCGGGAGATCGGCCACGGGTTGCTGGCCGAGCGGGCCCTGCTGCCGGTGATCCCGAGCGAAGAGGAGTTCCCCTACACCCTGCGGCTGGTGTCCGACGTGCTGGCCTCCAACGGCTCCACCTCCATGGCCTCGGTCTGCGGCTCCACCCTGTCGCTCATGGCGGCCGGGGTGCCTATCGCCGCCCCGGTGGCCGGGATCGCCATGGGCCTGGTCCACGAGCAGGGCCGCTACGTGACGTTGACTGACATCTTGGGAGCCGAGGACGCGTTCGGCGACATGGACTTCAAGGTGGCCGGGACCGCCGACGCGGTGACCGCCCTGCAGCTGGACACCAAGATCGACGGCCTGCCAGCCGAGGTGCTGGCCACCGCGCTCGAGCAGGCCAAGGAGGCGCGGCTCCAGATCCTGGCGGTGATGGAAGCGGCCATCGCCGAGCCCCGGCCCCAGGTTGCCGAGAGCGCACCCAAGATCGTGTCGATGGAGATCCCGATCGACAAGATCGGGGAGGTCATCGGGCCGAAGGGCAAGGTGATCAACACCCTCCAGCAGGAGACCGGGGCCGACATCACCGTCGACGATGACGGGATGGTCGGCACCGTGACCATCGGGGCCAAGGACGCCCGGGCGGTGGCCGAGGCCCAGCGCCGGATCTCGCTCATCCTCGACCCGCCGACCGCCGAGATCGGCGCGGTCTACAGCGGCAAGGTGGTGAACCTGACCAAGTTCGGTGCCTTCGTCAACGTCCTGCCGGGGCGGGACGGGCTGCTGCACATCTCCAAGCTCTCGCCCCTGGCCGGCGGCCGCCGGGTGGGGTCGGTCGAGGAGGTCCTGAGCCTCGGCCAGTCGATCGAGGTCCGGGTGGACGACATCGACCAGCAGGGGAAGGTGTCGCTGTCGTTGGCCAGCGCCCCGCCCCCCGAGCGAGACGAGGGCGAGCCGACGGCCTCGGGCAGCCGGCCGGCCAACGGCAGCTCGACCTTCGCCTCCTTTGAGGAGGCCTTCGAGGCCGAGCTGGTGGCCGAGCTCGGCGACCTCGGCCCAGGGTCCGCCCCCGCCGGCGACGGCCGGACCGGCGAGCGGCGCCGTTCCCGGTCCCGCCGGCGTTGAGCGGCCGGCGGGCCGACGCTCCCGCCACCTCGGTCGAGACCCTGCCCTGCGGGCTCCGCCTGGTCACCGAGGCGATGTCCGAGGTCCACTCGGTGGCCATCGGCTTCTGGGTGGGCAGCGGCTCACGCGACGAGCCGGAGCAGGTTGCCGGGGCGTCTCACTTCCTCGAGCATCTCTTGTTCAAGGGCACTCCCCAGCTGAGTGCAGCCGCGATCGCCGAGGCCCTCGACGAGGTCGGCGGTGACTGCAACGCCTATACGACCAAGGAGTACACGACCTTCTTCGTCCGCCTGCTGGCCGAGCACCTCTCGCTCGGCTTGGACATCCTGAGCCAGATCATGTGGGACCCGGCCCTGCGGCCGGCCGACCTCGAGTCCGAGCGGACGGTCATCCAAGACGAGATCCGAATGCACGCCGACGAGCCCGCCGACTTGGTGGTCGAGCGATGCCTGGCCGGGCTGTTCCCGGGCCACCCGTTGGGCCGGGACGCCTTGGGGACCGCGCAGAGCGTGGGGGCCATCACCACCGACGACGTCCGGGGGTTCTTCGCCCAGCACTACCGGCCCGGGAACATGGTGGTGTCCGTGGCTGGCCGGCTGCGCCATGAGGAGGTGGCGGCGGCGGTCCAAGCGCGCTTCGCCGGCCCGCCGGGCGGCGGCCCCCCGGAGCGGCGACGGCCCGAGGACCGAAGCGAGCCGGTGGTGGTGGTGTCCCGGCCCACTGAGCAAGCCCACCTGGCCCTGGGCATGCGCTGCATCGCCCGGGCCGACGAGGACCGGTGGGCGTTCTCGGTCCTCAACCAGGTGCTGGGGGGCGGGATGTCCTCCCGGCTGTTCCAAAAGGTCCGGGAGCAGCGAGGGCTGGCCTACTCGATCGGGTCGGAGCGGCTGGCCTTCGAGGATGCTGGCTCGCTGTGCGTGGTGGCCGGCACCGCGCCGGAGCGGGCCGAAGAGGTCCTGTCCATCGTGGCCGGCGAGCTCGGGACGTTGGCCGCCGACGGGGTGAGCGAGCGGGAGCTGGCGGTCGCCAAAGGGAACCTCCGGGCCGAGGTCCTGCTGGCCATCGAGGACTCGGGGGCCCGGATGAGTCGGGTCGGCTCGGCCCTCCTGCTGCACGGCGAGGTGAAGACCGTCGAAGAGATCCTCGGTCTCATCGAGTCGGTCGGACGCGACGACGTCCGACGGGCGGCGCAGCGGCTGGCCGGCGAGCCGCGGACCCTGGCTGTGGTCGGCCCCTTCGGCCAGGGTGATTTCGACCACGTCGTGAGCGGGCTGGCCGCCCACCTGGCCTAGGTCCACCCAGTGACCGCGGTCGCCCCGACGGCCGGCGCGGCCGCATCCTGGGCCCGGGTCCGGGCGCTCGCCCGCTCGCCGGACGCCTGGCCGGTGGCGGTGCTCGTTGGCGTCCCGGTGGTCGCCTTCGTCGTGCCGGCGGCCCTCGGGTACCCGGCCATCAGCTACGACAACCTGCTCCAGAACTTCCCGCTGCGGGTGCTCTCGGGTCAGCTGCTGGCGGCCGGCCACCTCCCGCTGTGGAACCCGACCATCTGGTCAGGCTCGCCATTGCTGGCCGGGCTCAACGCCGGCTCCTTCTACCCCGGGACCCTGCTGTTCGCGGTCCTGCCGGCGGTGGGGGCCTGGGTGCTCAACCTGCTCGCGCTCTACTGGGCGGCCGGGGTGGGGTTCTACGCGCTGGCTCGCCAGTACGGGTTGCGCCCGCTGGCGTGTTTCCTCTCGGCGCTCACCTACCAGGTCGGCGGGGCCATGACCGGCCAGCTGGTCCACCTGGGGATCGTCCAGGGGATGGGGTGGATGCCGCTCATGGTGCTGGCCGTGCTCCGACTGTCCTGGGCGGTGCTGGGCACCGGGCCCAGCCCCGAGTACCGCCGCCGGCCAGCCGCGGTCAGCTCCCCGTGGCCCTGGGTGGCGCTGTTGGCCGGGGTCATGGGGTTGAACCTGCTGACTGGCGAACCTCGGAGCATGGCCGAGACCGAGATCGTGGGCTCGGTCTTGGTGGCCTGGTTGGCCCTGCGCGGCTACCCCGGGGACACGGTCACCCCACAGCGCCGCTGTGCGCTGGTTGGCTACGCCGCCCTGGCCGCGCTGTGGGCGGTGGCCCTCGGGGCGGCCGAGCTGTTGCCCGGCCGCTCGTTCATCCTCGCCTCCCAGCGGGCCACCGAGAGCTACACCTTCTTCGGGCTGGGCTCCCTGCGCCCGTCGTGGACCATCCTCATGCTGGTCCAGAACCTCTTCGGCGGCAACGGGGTGTTCGGCCAGCCCGCCTTCTCGAACACCTACAACCTGCCCGAGGTCACGGGCTACGTGGGCCTGCTCCCGCTGGCCGCCTTCCTCGTGCTCGTGGTGCGCGGGGTCGGGCGGCGGGCCGACCCCCGGGCCCGGGACTGGCGGCCGTGGCTGTTCCTGGCCCCCCTCGGCCTGCTGCTCGCCTGGGGGACCTTCACCCCGCTCGGCCACGTCTTCGCCGAGATCCCCTTTTACAACAAGGTCCGCTTGGACAGCCGGAACCTGCAGATCGTGGACCTCGCGCTGGCGATGGTGTTCGCGTTCTGGCTGGAGCTGTTCTTGTCCGGGGAGTGGCGGGAGCGGGCCGACCGGCCGTTGCGCTGGCTGCGGGAGGTGGCGGTCCCGGCCGCCTTCCCGCTGGCCGGGCTGGCCGCCGCACTGAGCATGCTGTGGTTCCCGGTCACCGTCCTCACCGCCCTGGGGGCCCTGCCGACCGACCCCAACGGCCGCCGGCCGTGGATGGCGGCCCAGGCGGCGGTGGCCGTCGGGGCCCTGGCGGTGGTGGTGGCCTGGCGCCGGAGCCCGCCGGCGCTGGCCCGTCGGCTCCTGGTGGCAGTGGTGGTGGCCGACCTCGGCCTGTTCAACCTGGCCTGCTCGACCGGCATGTGGGCCGGGGGCCAACCCGAGCCGACCCGAGCCGAGGGCGCGGCTGCCCTCGGCGCCGCCGGCCGCTTCGCGATCGTCGGCGTCCCCAGCATCACCCAGCTCAGCTCGATCTCGGAGCCCGACCTCAACGCGCTGACCGGGCTCGACAGCGTCCAGGGCTACGGCTCGATCCTGAGCGGCACCTACGACCAGGTCACCGGGACCCACTTCATGTCGACGATGGACCCGTGCGCGCTCGCCCGGGGAGTGTTCGTCCCCCTCCGCCTGGCCACCGTCCTGGTCCTGCCCGGCTCCCTGGTCCAGCGTCTGGCCCCCGGCCAGGCGCCCGGCCCCCCGCCGCGCTGTCCGGGCGCGGCGCCGGCGGGCACCGCCAGCAGCCGCACCTTCTACCTCGGCAGCCAGGTCACCGTGACCAGCGCGTTCTTGGCCTCGGCCCGCCCCCCAGCCGACGCGCCGCTGGTGGGGGTGGTCGGTCCGAGCGGTCGCCTCGGGTACCCGGGTCAGTCGGCGCGCCGCCGGCCGGGCGGCTGGGAGGTGCGCTTCGACGGTGCCCAGCGGGCCCAGGCGATCGTGGTCCGCGGACCGGGCGGCCGGGCCTGGAGCGAGGCCTCGACGCTGACCACGCTCGGCGGGGGGCGCGACGAGCTGGACGGCCCCTTCCAACAGGCCTTCGGCCAGCCATCCTGGCACCAGCGGGGCTTCTGGGAGGACTACGCCCGGTTCGAGACCGACCGGTTGGGGCCGACGGTGGCGGTGGTGGGGGTCCCCGGCGCTCGGGCCACCCGGCTCGCGCTCGGGCCCGAGGGGGAGGAGACCGACGCGGTGGTCACCCCCCGGCCGGCGCTGGTGGTCCGCTCCGAGGCCTACCTGGCCGGCTGGGAGGTCCGGGCCACGCCGATCGGCGGCGGCCGCACGGTGCGCTTGCCGGTGGTCCGGGTCGGACTGATCCAGGGGGTTCGGGTCCCGGCTGGGCGGTGGCGGCTCACCTTCACCTACTGGCCCTCCGGGCTCACCCTGGGCGGGGTGGCCTCGGCCGTCGGGGTGGCGGCGCTGCTGGGGGTGGTCGCCTGGCGGCTCGTCAGACGGCGCCGTCTGGGTCCGTCCGGGCGGTCTGCTGCCCGCTAGGGTCGGGCAATGCTCCGGGTTGGCGTGGTCGGTGCCGCCGGCCGGATGGGCCGCACCGTGCTCGAGGCCGTCCAGGAGGCCCCGGACCTCGAGCTGGTGTGCGCGATCGACCCGGCTGCGGCCGGAGAGGACCTCTCCGAGCTGCTGGACGGCCCCTCGCCCCACCTGGCGGTGGCCGACGGTCTCGACGCCCTCCTCAGCTCGTCGGCCGACGTCGCGGTCGAATTCGCCTCCCCGGCCGGCGTCGGCGAGCGGCTGGAGTGGTACGCGTCCAACGGGGTCCACGCGGTGGTGGGGACCACCGGCATCCCGCCGGCCGTGCTGCGTCGGGCCGAGGCGTTGTTCGCCCGCTCGGCCGCCAACGCAGTGGTCGCGCCGAACTTCGCGCTAGGAGCGGCCCTGCTGGTCCGGTTCTGCGAGCTGGCGGCCCCGGTCATGGACGGGGTGGAGATCGTCGAGCTCCACCACGACCAGAAAGTCGACGCCCCGTCGGGCACCGCGCTGTACACCGCCGAGCGAATCGTTGCTGCCCGAGAGGCCGGAGGCGCCGGTCCGTTTGCCCCCGACCCGACCTCGGCGCTCGCCCTGGAGGGCGCGCGGGGCGGCGCCGGCCCCGGTGGGATCCGGGTCCACGCCGTCCGGCTGCCGGGCCTGGTCGCGCACCAGGAGGTGGTGTTCGGGGCGGCTGGCCAGGCCCTCACCATCCGCCACGACTCCTTCGACCGGCGCTCCTTCATGCCCGGCGTGCTCCTCGCCGTCCGCTCGGTGGCCGGCCGCCCGGGGCTGACCGTGGGCCTGCTGGCCCTGCTCGAGCGCTGAGCTGGGTGGTGCTGCCGGCCCCGACCCGCCAGCGCATCCTGGAGGCGGCCTACGCCTGCGTCGCTCGGTGGGGACTGTCCAAGACCTCCATCGAGGACGTGAGCAAGGAGGCAGGGCTCTCTCGGTCCACCCTCTACCGCTACTTCCCCGGCGGCCGGGAGGAGCTGATCGCGGCGGTGGTCGGCTGGGAGTACGACCGGTTCTTCGCTCGCCTCTACGACGCGGTCCACGACGCGACCACCCTGGAGGAGGTGCTCGAGCGAGGACTCCCACTGGCCCACAAGGCCATCGTCGACCACGAGGTCCTCCAGCGGGTCCTCGAAACCGAGCCCGAGCTCCTCCTGCCGGCCATCACCGTGCGAGCCGAGGGCACGATCGCCCTGGTGGCCGAGTTCCTCCGTCCGTACCTGGAGCGGCACCGTCTGGCTCGGGAGGTCGACATCGAGACTGCGGCCGACTTCTTGGCCCGCATGGTGCTTTCGTACATGACTGCCCCTGGTCGCTGGGACCTGGAGGACCCCGAGCAGGTGGCTCGGTTGGTGCGGGCCGAGCTGCTGGGCGGGATCGCGCCGCCTGACTGAGCCATCCCACCGGACGGCTGGCGCCACCTGGATAATTGTCGATCGATGGCTCGACCGGCCGCGCCTGCGTCCCGTCCGCCCGGGCGCCTGGTGCCCGGGCGGGTGGCTTGGGGTGCCCTCGGCGGCTCGGCGGTGCTGGCGGTGGCGACGGTGGCGGGAGACCCGCCCGACCTCCGCCCGGCGCTGGTCGCCGCCGGCTGCGTCGCGGCGCTGGTGGCCATGGCGGTGGGGATCCGCCGCAACGCCCCACCCCGGCGGGGTCCATTCGAGGTCCTCCTGATCGGCGCCGCGGCCCTGGCTGCCGGCGGGTTCCTCCGCTTGGCCGAGCACGCCCAGGGGGTCCTGGGGCTGCGGCGACCCCTGGCCGGCGACGTCGTGGTCCTGGCCGGCTGGGTCCTGGTGGCCTTCGCGGTCACGGTCTTGGCCCGCGCCCCGTACCCCAACGGCCGGGCCAACCTCGACACGGTGTTGGACGGCGCCGTGGCCGGGGTGGGCGCGTACGCCCTGCTGTGGCTGACCGTGGTGGGTCCGGCCGTGTTCGGCCGACCGGCCGACGGGACCGAGCAGGCGGTCCTGGCGGTGCCACCCGCCTTGGCGATCGACGCGCTGGCGGTCGCGCTGGTCGGCATCTTGGCTCGTGCGCCGCGCACCCCGGCCGCCCGGGCACTCACTGCGGCCACCGCCCTGTTGGCTGCGGCCAGCGCGCTCGACCTCGTCGCCCAGGTGGGGCGGGCGGCCGTCCCGGGGGCCCTCCTGAGCGTGCTCGACCTGGTAGGGGCCGGCTGCCTGGCGGCGGCCTTCCTGCACCCGACGGTCCGGCGCCTGTTCGGGGGTCGGCCGCCAGCCGGGGAGCGACCAGAGCCCGGGGTCCGCCTGGGGGTGGTCGTGCTGGTGCCGGCGGCCCTGGCCGTCGCCGGCCTGGCCGATCCGGGACGGCCCGGCGGCGCCGAGGCGGTCCTGGTCGGCGCGGCGGCCCTGGCCGGGTGCCTCGGAGCGTGGCGGGTCGGGCGAGCGACCCGCAGCGCGGTGCTGCGGGAGGCCCGGCTGGCCCACCAGGTCACCCACGATCCGCTGACCGGGCTGGGGAACCGGACCGCGGCCGAGCAGGCGATCACCGCTGCCTTGGGTGCTGCCGCCCGGGCCGGCGAGCAGGTGGCGGTGGTGTTCTTGGATCTCGACCGGTTCAAGCTGGTCAACGAGTCCCATGGCTACAGCGTCGGGGACCGGCTCTTGGTCGAGGTGGGGGAGCGGCTCACCCGGGCGTTCGGCCGTCGGGCGCTGGTGGCCCGGGTCGGCGGGGACGAGTTCGCGGTGGTGGTCTTCCCGGTCCACGGCCCCCTGGGGGCGGCGCGGGAGGCCGAGCTCGCCCATGGGGTGTTGGCTGCACCCTTCCCGCTGTACGGGACCGAGCTCGCCGTCTCGGCCAGCGTCGGGGTGGCGGTGGGGTCGGGGACCGAAGGAGACACGGACGCCGAGAGCCTGCTGCGGGATGCCGATACCGCCATGTACCAGGCCAAGGAGTCCGGCCGGGACATGGTGGTCCGGTTCGACCCCTCGATGCGT
Organism: Actinomycetota bacterium; assembly: GCA_021324355.1. GTDB lineage: Bacteria > Actinomycetota > Acidimicrobiia > Acidimicrobiales > RAAP-2 > Palsa-461. The sequence continues at coordinate 12,655 of JAJPJD010000006.1, read as the reverse complement.
GACCGGATCGCCGACCGCCTCGCCCTGGAGCACGACCTGCGCCAGGCAGTCGAGCGGGACGAGTTGCGCCTGGCGTTCCAGCCGATCGTGACCCTGGGAGAGGGGCCGCCGACCGTCGCCGGTTTGGAAGCCCTCCTTCGCTGGGAGCGCCCCACTCGCGGGCTCGTGCCAGCGTCGGCATTCATCGAGTGCGCCGAGGCAGCCGGCCTGCTCACCGAGATCGGGGATTGGGTGGTCCGAGAGGCGGCGGCCCGCCTGGTTGGCTGGCGGGAGGTCCCCGGCGCCGAGGGCTTGTTCGTCTCGGTCAACGTGTCCGCCCTGCACCTGAAGAGCCACACCCTGTTGGCCAGAGTGCGTCGGGTCTTGGCCGAGACCGGCCTCGCCCCCGACGCGCTCTGCCTCGAGCTGGCCGAGTCGACCCTCATGGACCGGCCAGCCGACGGGGTGGCCTTGGTGGTCGGGCTCCGGGAGCTGGGGGTGCGCATCGCGGTGGACGACTTCGGCCACGGCTACGGCTCGCTCGCCTCCTTGCGCCAGTTCCCGGTGGACTACGTGAAGATCGATCGCCGTCTGGTGGAGCCCCTGGTTGATGGGGACGCCCCCGAGGCCACTCTGGTTGCCGCGATCGTGGCCATGGCCCGGGCCATCGACACGGTGACGGTGGCCGAGGGGGTGGAGCACGAGCGCCAGGAGCAGGTGCTCCGGGAGCTCGGGTGCGACCTGGCTCAGGGGTTCTTGTATGCCCGCCCGGTCCCCGACGACGAGGTGGTGCCGACCCTGCGGGCCATCTCGCCCCGCCAGGGGCTGCGGCTGGTCACCGGAGATGGAGGCGCAGGTCGGCCAGCGCGCTGACCTCGGCTGCGAGCTCGGCCGCTCGGTCCCAGTCGGGCGGCCGCACCGCCGGTTCCAGCCCGGTGCCCTCGACCATGATCCGCTGCAGGACCCGGTCCCGCTGGGCCAGCCGTCGGTGCCACTCGCCGAGGTGCATCCAGGCCGGCAGGCTGGCCGGGGAGTCGAGGTACGGGCGGGGCTCGACCCCCTCGAACTCGTGGAACGGCCGGTGGAGCTTCCACTGGAGCATCCGCAGCACCGGCACGTGCAGGATGGTCAAGGCCCACGGGAAGCCGAGCCGGGCACCGAGCACCGAGACGGCTTGGCACAGCGCCATGGTCACCAGCCCCGAGAAGGCGGCGGTCCGGTACTCGGGCCCGATCGCCATGGCAGCCACGTCCCAGGTGTGGTTGGGGTCGTAGTCGAAGCCGCACGCCGCGAACAGCCGGTCGGCGTCGATCGAGAAGGCGGGGCCGAGATCGTTGCAGGTCTTGAGCCCGGCTCGCGACGGCAGGACCAGCCGGACCATGCCGGCTGGCAACCGCCGGTGGTGGTCGAGCACGCACAGCAGGAGGCTGGCGTGGTCGTAGGGGGCGAAGGCCTCGGCCGCCGTCGGGCCGCCGGGCGCCTCGGCCAGCACCCGGGCCTCCAAAGACCGGGCCAAGGCCGCCTCGGGCGCTCCCGGCCCCAGGGCGTAGACCCCGAGCGGCTCGGGGGCACCAGCGGCCAGCTGGGCAGCCAGCGACCGCAGCCCCTCGGGGTCCGGCTCGGCCCCGCTGCCGGCCGGTGCGATGCTGTCGACCCGGTTCGGGCGCACCCGTGCCATCGAGCCCACCACGCTAGTGGTCTCCCGGTCCCAGCTGGTGGTTCCCCCTGGTCCTCACGCCACGGCGCGTTGACAATGAGACGAATTTCGCCCTATCGTCTCAGTCATGGTGGGGGTGATCGGGATCGAGCGACCGGCGGTGGCGGCGTCCCGGCCCCTGCGACGCCTGGGGACCAGCGACCGCTCCTCGCAACGCATCCGGATCATCGACGCCGCCCTGGCGTCCATGGCCCGCACCGGCCGGTTCCGCACCAGCCTCGACGACCTCGCCGCCAGTGCCGGGGTCTCCCGGGCCACCGTCTACCGCCTCTTCCCCGGTGGGCGCGAGGAGGTGCTGGCGGCCATCGTGGACACCGAGGTGGCCCGGCTCTTCTCGGAGCTGGCGGTGGCGATGGGGGAGGCCGCCGACCTGGAGGCCGCGCTGGTGGCCGGGATCGTGACCGCCGCCCGCCGGCTCCGGGGCCACGCGGCCCTGGCAGCGGTGGCGGCCACCGAGCCCGGCCTGGTGCTCTCCCAGCTCTGTTTCGGCCGGTTCGACCGGGTGCTGGCGGTGGCCTCGGAGTTCGCCGCCCCCTTCTTGGCCCGGTGGCTCGAGCCCGACCAGGCGGCCCGGGCCGCCGAGTGGGCCACCCGCATCGTCGTCAGCTACCTCCTCACCCCGGGCCGTGGCCTCCTCGAGGTGACCGACCCCGACGACGTGGCGGCGCTGGTCGGACGCTACGTGGTCCCGGGTGTCCTGGCACTGCATCCGCCCGGCCCAGGGAGGGCAGGACCCCAGCGGGCCCGGCAGTCCCACAAGGAGGCGACCGAGTCATGACCAACGAGACCAAGACCAACGAGACAACGGAGGGAGCCATGGGCACCGACGCCAACGGCACCGAGCAGGTGGTGATGCGCAGCACCGAGGAGATCATCGGCCGGGCCGACGTGAACGACCTGACCGCCATCTTGTCGCTGGTCGGCCGGGAGGAGCCGAGTGGCTACCACCGGGTGAAGGACAACTGCGAGGCCGAGTTCACCTGGAACTACGAGAAGGGCCGGCTCGAGAAGCTGGACAAGCTCTACGAGAAGGCCAAGACCGCCCAGTGGAACGCCCGCACCGACCTCCCCTGGGACACGCCGGTCGACCAGGAGGCGACCCTCATGGCCAACTTCGCCACCAACCCCGAGCAGATGGGCTGGGACGAGGCGATGCTGGAGGGCACCTCCCTGGCCAAGTGGGGCCCGAAGGAGTGGCTCCAGTTCGGGATCGAGAGCCAGAACTGGACCCTCAGCCAGTTCATGCACGGCGAGCAGGGGGCCCTGCTGTGCACGGCCAAGATCGTCGAGACCGTCCCGTGGATCGACGCCAAGTACTACGCCGCCACCCAGGTGGTTGACGAAGCCCGCCACGTCGAGGTGTTCTCCCGATACCTGGACGAGAAGATGTCGGGCCACTACCCGATGAATGCCCACCTGGGCCTGCTGCTCGACGACATCATCGCCGACTCCCGCTGGGACATGACCTACCTGGGCATGCAGATCATGGTGGAGGGCCTGGCCCTGGCGGCCTTCGGCTTCATGCACCAGATCTCCGAGGAGCCGCTGCTCAAGCAGATCCTGCGCTACGTGATGGCCGACGAAGCCCGCCACGTGGCCTTCGGGGTGCTGAGCCTCCAGGAGCTCTACTCGCAGCTGTCGGCAGCCGAGCTGCGGGAGCGCCAGGAGTTCGCCTTCGAAGCCGCGGTGCGGATGCGGGACCGTCTGCGCTCCCAGGAGGTGTGGGAGCGGATGGGCGTCCCGTGGGAGGACGTCGTCACCATCGCGCGCCGGGAGGACCCCTCCAAGGACGACTTCCAGATCCTGCTGTTCTCCCGGATCGTGCCCAACCTGCGCAAGCTCGGCCTGCTCGATGCCGCCGACGGCTGGCTCCGGCAGAAGTTCACCCAGATGGGGGTCATCGAGTTCGAGAACCTGAGCGACTCGACCGAGGACCAGGACGCGTTCGCCGACGGCTCGCCGGTGGCGCGGGGCGTGGCCTGAGGCAGCGGCGCCCCGGTCCGCTACCGGGGCGCCCGCCACTGCCGCTGGTACCCTGAGCCCGATGGAACCGGAGCACCGTGGCCGCTTCGGCGCCCTGCTCACCGCGATGGTGACCCCGTTTGACCGCGACGGCGAGCTGGACCCGGAGGGTGCGCAGCACCTGGCCCGGTGGCTGGTCGATCACGGCAGCCAGGGCCTGGTGGTGTCGGGGACGACCGGCGAGGCCCCCACGTTGAGCGACCGGGAGAAGTTCACCCTCTGGCGGGCGGTCAGGGAGGCCGTCGAGGTCCCGGTGGTGGCCGGTGCCGGCACCAACGACACCGCCCACTCGGTGCAGCTCGCCCGCAAGGCCGCCAAGGCCGGGGTCGACGGGCTGCTGATCGTCACCCCGTACTACAGCCGTCCGTCCCAGGCCGGCGTGCGGCGCCACTTCGAGGCGGTGGCGGCGGCGACCGACCTGCCGGTCATGGTCTACGACATCCCGGTCCGCACCGGCCGGGCCATCGCCCTCGAGACCCTGGTCGAACTGGCCTGCTCGGTCGAGACCGTGGTCGCAGTGAAGGACTCGACCAAGGACCTGGCCAGGGCCGCTCGCCTGGACGCCCTCACCCCGGCCCGCTTCGAGGTCTACTGCGGCGACGACGATCTGGCGTTGCCCATGCTGGCGGTCGGGGCGGTGGGGGTGGTCAGCGTGGCCGCCCACTGGGCCGGCCGGGAGATGGCCGAGATGCTGGCCGCGTTCAGAAAGGGCGACCTGAGCGGGGCCCGGGCGGTGTTGGCTCGCCTGCTCGAGTCCTTTGCCTTCGAGTCGACCGAGGCGTTTCCCAACCCCCTCCCGGCCAAGGCCGCATGCCGTGCCCTGGGGCTGGCGGTCGGGCAGTGCCGGGACCCCCTCGGCCCGGCCCCTGCCGCCCTGGACGAAGCCGCCCGGGGCGTGCTCGAACGGCTGGGCATCCCGGTTGCCTGAGGGGGCATCCACGGCAGGCCCGGCGCGCCGCCGGTCCCGGGCGCGCCGGCCGGCTGCTCGCCCCCGGCCGGTCCGCCTGGTGTTCTTGGGCGGGTTGGGCGAGATCGGTCGCAACTGCGCCTGCCTGGAGGTCGACGGGCGGATCCTGGTCATCGACTGCGGGATCATGTTCCCCGAGCCCGACATGCCGGGGATCGACTTGGTCCTGCCCGACTTCTCCTACCTGATCGACAACGCCGAACGGGTCGAGGGGATCGTCCTCACCCACGGCCACGAAGATCACACTGGCGGCCTCGCCTTCGTGCTGCGCCACCTGTCGGTCCCCATCTACGGCTCCGAGCTGACGGTCGGCCTGGCCAGCAACCGCATTCGGGAGGCCGGGCTGCTCGAGCGGACCACCCTGGTGCCGGTGGCCGACGGCGAACGCCGACGGATCGGTCCCTGCGAGGTCGAGTTCATCCCGGTCACCCACTCGGTGCCCGACGCCTTCGCCCTGGCGTTCCACACCCCCGAGGGGGTCGTGCTGCACTCGGGAGACTTCAAGCTCGATCTGCACCCGGTGGATGGGCGGCGAACCGATCTGGCACGCATCGGCGCGCTGGCCGAGGACCCTGGGATCCGGCTGCTGCTGTCTGACTCGACCAACGCCGAAGAGCCCGGGTTCACGCCGTCTGAGAGCGCGGTGGGCGAGACCCTCCGCCAGCTGTTCGCTGCCCGGGCCGACCGGCGCATCGTGGTCGCCTGCTTCGCCAGCCACATCCACCGGGTCCAGCAGGTGGCCGACGCGGCCCGGGCGGCTGGCCGACGGGTGGCCTTCGTCGGGCGCTCGATGGTGGCCAACGTCGAGCTGGCCCGGGGGCTCGGGTCCCTTTCGGTGCCCGACGACGCGCTCGTCGACATCGACGAGATCGGGCGCCTGGAGCCCGGGGAGGTCTGCGTGGTCTCCACCGGGTCCCAGGGCGAACCGATGTCGGCCCTGTCGCTCATGGCCACCGGCGAGAACAAGCGAGTCCAGATCGAGCCGGGTGACGTGGTGGTGATCAGCGCCCACCCCATCCCGGGCAACGAGTGGTCGGTCGGTCGGGTCATCGACGAGCTGCACCGCCGAGGAGCCGAGGTGGTCCACTCGGGCACCGCGGCGGTGCACGCCAGCGGGCACGCCCGGCAGGGCGAGCTGGCCACGCTGTTGTCGGTGGCCCGGCCCCGGGCCTTCGTCCCGGTCCATGGCGAGTTCCGCCACCTGGTTCACCATGCCGAGCTGGCGGTGCGGATGGGGGTCCCGGCCGACCAGGTGCTCTTGTGTGAGGACGGCGACGCCTTGGTGCTCGAGGCCGGCGAGCTCCGTCGGGACGGCACGGTCCCGGCCGGGTACCTCTACGTCGACGGCACCGTGGGCGACGTGGGCCACGGGGTGCTGCGCGATCGGCGGATGCTGGCCGACGAGGGGGTGGTGATGGTGGTGGCGACGGTCGACCTCCATGCAGCGACGATCGTGGGGAAGCCCCGGGTGATCACCAGGGGCTGGGTGCACGCGCCCGAAGCCGAGGACCTGCTGGAGGAGGCGGTCGAGCGAGCGGCCGAGGCGGTGTCGGGGGCATTGGCGGATGGCGCCCGGGACCCAGAGGTGCTGGGGCGTGCCCTCCGGCGCTCGGTCGGGGCCCTGGTCGGGGAGCGGACCCGCCGGCGTCCCATGATCATCCCGCTGGTGCTGGCGGTCTGAGCCCGGCCAACGCCGGGCGGACCTCAGGCGCCCCGGCGGTGGCCGGCCCCGGCCGCGGGGGCGCCGCCCAGCGTCGACAGGTCGATGCCGCCCCGCCACAGCACCGGGTCGAGGTCGGCCGCCGGGGAGGGACGGGCCAGGAGGAACCCTTGGCCCCGGGTGCAGCCCAGCCGAACCAGCGCCGCCATGTCGCGCCGGTTCTCCACTCCCTCGGCCACCAGCTCGAGCCCGAAGGACTCCCCCAGGTGGACGATGGCCTCGACGATGGCCTGGTCGCTCGGTTCATCGGCCAGGCCGTTCACGAAGCTCATGTCGATCTTCAAGGTGTCGATGGGGATCCGCTTCAGCTGGGCCATCGAGCTGAACCCGGTCCCGAAGTCGTCCAAGGCCAGTCGGACCCCGAGGGCCCGGAAGTCCTCCAGGATGGCGATGGCCCGGTCGACGTCCTGCATGACCACGTGCTCGGTGATCTCCAGGCACAGCGCCGAGCCCAGCAGGTTCGCCTGGCGGAGGCAGCGGCTGATGTGGTCGGTGATGCCGGGTGACGACAGCTGGGCCGGCGACATGTTCACTCGCATGAGCAGGTCGAGGCCGGGGTAGCGGTCCCGCCATACTTTCATCTGCCGGCAGGCCTCCTCGAGCACCCACCGGCCGAGGTCGACGACGAGACCGGTCTCCTCGGCCACCGCGATGAACTGGCCGGCCGGGATGATGCCCCGCTCGGGGTGCTCGCAGCGGACCAGGGCCTCGACGCCCAGGACCCGCCCGGTCGTCATGTCGATCTCTGGCTGGTAGTAGAGGCGGAGGCCGCCGTTGGCCAGGGCGTCGCGCAGCAGCATCTCGGTGTCGGTGCGCTCGTCGATCGCCAGCCGCAGGACGTCGTCGAAGAGGACTGCCCGGTTGCGCCCCTGGGTCTTGGCGGCGAACAGCGCCACGTCGGCGTTGCCCAGCAGCTCCAGGGGGTCCATCTCGCCCGGCTGGGCCAGCGCGATCCCGACCGAGGCGGTGTGGGAGACGTGCTGGGAGCTCACCTCGAGGGGCTTGGAGACCAGCGACAGCAGCCGGTTGGCGGTCGCCATGGCGGCCAGCTCCCCCCCACCCCCGTTCATGACCACCACGAACTCGTCCCCGCCGAGCCGGGCGGTGAAGTCCCCGGGGCGGACCGACATCCGGATCCGATCGGCGGTGGTGATGAGGACCCGGTCCCCGGCCAGGTGGCCCAAGTAGTCGTTCATGTACTTGAACCGGTCGATGTCCAAGAACAACAGGGCAGTCGGGGTGCGCCCGGCCAGGCGCCGCTCGAGCTCCTCGACCAGCGCCCGCCGGTTGGGCAGGCCGGTCAGGTCGTCGTGGAGGGCCAGGTGCTGGAGCCGGGTCTCGGCGTCGATGCGGGCGTCCAGCTGGACCAGCATCGACGCCACCGCCTGGAGGGCGTTGATCTGGGGCTGGGTCCACTGGACGTCCCGGAACATGACGAACCCGAGCGCCCCATCGGTGACCCCGCCCTTCAGCAGGGGGACCGCGACGCCGGAGAACTCGGTCACGCCCGATGCGTCCTTGACTCGTTCGTTGTACTCCTCGGGGTTCTCCGAGGTCCGGGCCACCAGCGGCTCCTTCAGGTCCCGCAGCGCGGCGAAGACCGGGTCGGAGTCGAAGGGCACCACCGCCAAAGGATCGGGATCGGGCTTGTCCGGCCGAGGCGGGTACTCGGCCACCAGTATGCTCACGTCGGCCACCAGGTCGTTGCGGCGGATGAAGGCGGTGTCGGCCCGCAGGAACTCGGCCAGGACGGTGAGCACCTCGGTCAGGGTCTCGGTGTAGGTGGCGGCCGACGCGACCATCAGCCGGTTGGCCACCCCGATGACCAGCTCGTCCAGGCTGCCCTGGTACTCGGCTGACGCCCGGGCCCACGCCGACGCGCACAGGGCGGCGAACACCCGCACCGTCGAGATGTCGGCCGCCGCCCAGGCCTCCCCGGCCTCCCGGGCGACCCCGAGCGCCCCGGCAGCCGGGCCCGGGCCCAGCCGGACCGGCTCGGCCCACACCGACAACCGACCACCGCCGGCGACGGGGACCTCGAGGTAGCCGAGCGGGCCCTCGGCCTCCAGGCGGGCCCGCATGGTCTCGGCGATCGCCAAGGCGGCCGACTCCTCGTAGCCCTCGACCACCCAGTTGGTGGTGTCGGCCCCGACTGGGGCGTGTTGGGGGAGCGGGAGCAGCACGATGGCCTTGGACCACGGCAGCAGCTGGGACAGCCCGGCCACGATGACCGGCGGGTCGGCCGGTTCGAAGCGACCCGCGCCACTCGCTCCCAGGTCGCTCGGGGTGGGAGGTGGCTGGCTCATCGCTCGTCCGCAGCTCGTTGGGGGTCCGACCGAAGCCGGTGCTCAACCAAGCTTACGATGGCAGGTGCGCCAACAAGTGGATCATCGGCTGATGGCACGGTTGTTCCGGATCTGCCGTGAACTGGGGCGATGGCTACCGATGGGTAGCAGAGCGGTCAGCGGGCCCGGCCATCGGCGGGGTGCCAGCCAGCACCGCCTCGAGCGGCAGGCGCCGGCTTTTGACCGTCGGCGCAGGGGCGTGGCTGAGCCGCAGGACCAGCCCCAGCTGCTCGCCCGGGCGCAGCTGGCACAGCTCCCCGAACGACGCCGCCAGCCTGGCCAGGCGCCGGCCGAACCGCTCCCCGGCCAGGGTCTCGAAGTGCTCGTCGTGGTGGGCGTAGAGGAACAGCGGGGAGACCGGGTGCACCGCCAGGCCGGCGGCCTCGGCCGCCAGCCACACCCGCATCACCGCGGCGCCGCAGCGGACGAAGTCGATCGGCCGTGACCCGACCGCGGTGACCACCGCCATCCCCGAGCACGACGCGACCGACGTGCGGGTGTTGTCCCCCAGGGCCTGGCCGGCGTCCCAGTCGGCTAGCTGGGCCATCACGTCGGCTCGGCGGGACAGGGCCAGGGCCGCCAGGTCGGCCTGGTCCAGCTCGAGGGTCCGCACGTCGATGCCGGTCTCGAGCGGGTCGACCCCGGGCCAGCGCAGCTCGCCCACCATCTCGGCGTGGAGCCGGGGGGTGAGGAAGCGCAGCCGGTCCGACTCGGCCAGCAGCTCCCCGGCCTGGTCCAGCTGGGCCCGGTCGGTGAGCAGATGGACCTGGCCGCCGCCGGCGGCTGCCGCGTCGGCCAGCCGCTGGAGCACCGGGGCCGGGATCGGGGCCGGGGTGCCCTTGCGCCGGTTGGTCGTCCGGGCGAGCACCGGCCCGAGCAGGCTGGCCAGCTCGGGATCGGTGCCCTGGCCCAGGTGGAGCAGGCCCACCGGGCCGTCCAGGCGGGCCTCGGGGAACAGCTCGAGGGGTCCCAGCCGGCCGACGGCTGCCGCCGCCACCGTGGCGTTGAACAGGGCGGCCCCGACGGCGAGGTAGCTGGCGCGGTAGGCGACGTCCATGGTGACCGACTTGGTCGGGTCGAGGAACGCCGCGAAGCTCCGGTCGGTCAGCTGGAACCGCCACGGCTGGACGTTGCCGCCCGAGGGGGCCCGACTGGCCGCGAACGCGATCAGGCGCAGCGGGTCGGACGGGGGCTGCTGGTCGGTCGGCTCGGGCTCGGCCGGTCGGGCCTTGGGGCTGGCCGGCTCGGCGAGCGCGCCGAGGAGCGCATCGGTGTCGACCCGGAGGCGTCCGGAGGGCAGGTCCCCGTCTCGCACCAGGCGCAGGATGGCGGCGGCGAGCGTGGCTGCCCCCAAGGTGACGTCGCCGGCCAGCTGGGGCCAGGTGCTGAGGGATCGGCCGACCTCGGCCAAGGATGCCGCCCCCCGAGCCGAGACCTGTTCAGGCTCGAGGATCTGCAGCACGTAGGGGACCTTGTCCCGCATCGAGAGCCCCGCAATGTCGCTGGCCTGCACCCCGGCCAGCAGTCCGTGGAACGGCTCGCGCTCGGGGTCCTGGTCGAAGCGTTCGATGTCCAGCAGGCCCCGGTCGCTCGTCTCCATGAGCACCGGAATCCCTCTGGCCCGAGCGGCTTCGCGTACCAGCAGCTTCATGTCGATCGAGTCGCACTCCTCGACCACCAGGTCCAACCGGTCCAAGAACGCGGCCAGGTTGTCCTCGTTGAGCCCTTCGGGCCAGATCGACACCGGGAGGTAGGGGTCGATCTCGGCGATCCGGCGGGCTGCGGCCACCGCCTTGTTCAGCCCCAAGTCGAGCAGGGTGGCTGGGATGCGGTTGAGGTTGGTGGTGGCCAGCTGGTCCATATCGGCCAGCCTGAGCTCCCCGCACAAGCCCTCCATGGCCAAGAGGTGCGCGACGGCATGGCCGACGCTCAGGCCGACCACGCCGATTCGAACCTGGCGCAGGCGGGCCTGCTCGGCGGCGGTGATCTTGTGTCGGTTCCGGTCCAGCCGCAGGCGGTCGAACGACCGCGGCCCGACCGTCTTGAGGAGGCTGCGGCGCCAGGGGTAGTAGACGTAGCGGGGCGGCTCCGCCCGCAGCTCGGGGTCGACCGGCGGCCGCAGCTGGTCGAGCTCGGCCCGCTGGGACTGGAGCCGATCGACGACCGTGGTCCCCGCCGAGATCAGGCACTCGGCCACCGCCCGGTCCCCCCTGGAGCGGCAGTCCAGGACCAGCGGCCGCCACCACTGGTCCTGGAGCCGGGTGGAGGCCGAGCGGACCGAGGACCACGGCGTCGGCGCCAGCTTCACCAGCTCGCGGCGCTCCAGCACCACCTGGTGGGGGACGGTGCCGGCCAGCAGCCGGGAGCGGCGCCAGCCCATGAGCACGGTCCGGTACTCCTCGCTCGGGAACGGGACGCTCTCCGCCCCGAGCAGGTACGCACCGCCAGCGACCAGCGGTTCGATGTGCTGCTCGGCGATGGTGGCGATGGCGTGCTCGCAGCGCAGCCAATGCAGGGTATGGACGAGGCACCGGTTCAGGCTGGTGAAGGTGGAGTGGGGCGCAGACCCTTTGACCAGGCTCCAGGCCCCCTTGATCTCGAGCACGCCGTGGGCAATGAAACTGGCCACCTGCGCGCGCAGCCGATCGATCTCCGAGGAGCTGGCCATCTCGATGAGCGAGGAGGACTCCTCGATCCCGTTGAGCGGGCCGTGGAAGCGCACCCCGGAGCCAACCGTGCCGTCGGCCCGCCGCCCGACGATGAACACCGAGACGCTGGAGCCGTCTTCCAGCGCGTCTCGGTCGATCACCTCGCCCACGCCGTACTTGGCGTAGGCGGCGGTCGCCCCGTCGAGGTACTCGGCCCACACGTCGGGCCGGGCCCGCGGGTGGTGGAACTCGAAGGTGAGCTCGGTCGTCTCGTCGTAGAAGCCGTTCCCCAGCAGCTGGCTGGTAGCCGGCAAGGTGGCCCGGTTCATGGCCCGTCCTCCCGCTTCGCGATCTGTCCCTGGCTCGACGCGCTGGGCTCCCACGCTGCCTCGGAGCCCATCATGGTAAACCACATCAATGGGATTTGGGAGCGATACGGCCCCCTACAGCGTTGAACGGTCCAACTTGGCGCCCACCGGCTCAGCCCCGCCCGGCCCGGTGCCGCAGGTAGCGGTTGAACGCGGCCAGGGTGGCCCGGGCGGCCGACTCGTGCTCGCTGCCCGAGCGGGCGATGCCGACGAGCTCGGCACCGTCGTCGGTGCGCAGCACCACCCGGACCGGCGGGCCCGCGACGCCCCGGCCGGAGCTGATCGAGGCCACCTCGGCCTTTACCTCCAGTCCGAGCCGCTGGAGGGCGGCCAGGGTGGCCCGGACCGGGCCGACCGGCGCCGGCGCGGCCTCCACCCCGGTGGCCGAACGGCCCTGCCAGGACAGGACCACCCGGACCCCGTCCCGGCCGTCAGGCGCGCTCTCGACCAGTGCCACCCGTTCGTCCGGCCAGTCGGCGGCCCCGGCCGCCAGGGGCTCGGTCGCCGGCGGGGTGAGGTCGAGGACCTCGACCGAGGCCGAACCTCGGAAGCTTCGGGCCACCCGGGTGGCCGCGTCTTGGAGATCGCCCTCGGGGTCCATCACGACCACGGTGATGGGAACGTGGCCGGTCGGTTCGGGCGCCCCGAAGCCGACGTCGACCACCCCCGGCAGCAGCCGCAGCTCGAGCTCGAGCTCCGAGAGTCCGTCGGTCACTGGTCCACCCTCTCTGGTGCAGGGGCTGTCACGGTTCCTGTGACTCGATGAGGGTCGGGGTGACGGCCAGCGCCGAGACGCGGGCCCTGCGGGCCGTGGTGCGAAGCCGGACCGATCTGGTCGACCAACGGGTGGCCGCCGCCAACCAACTCGAGGCCATCCTCGATGCCTTCT
>JAJPJD010000040.1 GCA_021324355.1 Actinomycetota bacterium | reverse complement strand
TCGAGCAGCGAGGCCAGGCGCACCGGGTCCAGCTCCGAGAACCGGTGGCGACGCAGACCCCGCCGGGTGAGCTGGACCACCGACCCGCTGCGGACGTGGGTGTAGGAGGCCAGCAGCTCGGTCAGGAACAGCCGCCGCCGGCGGAACGCGAGGAACTCGAGGAGCTGGTCGACGTCGAAGACCGGTGCCCGCCGCCCGGGTCCGAGCCACTCGGCCACGTAGGTGGCCGTGGTCAGTTCCGCTGCTGCCCGCTCCACGCAGACGGCAAAGACGAGGAAGGGCGATGCGCCGAGCAAGGGCCCGTCGCCCGAGTCATGGGAGAACACCCGCTCGAACAGCGCATCGGCGCCCAGGGCCCGCTCGAGACGGTCGGGGTCGCTCGCCAGCTGGGCTCGAGTTCCAGGCACGCCGATTCGGGCAACGTCCTCTGGGCATGCCAGGGCCAGGTCGTGGGGGCTCAGGTGCTCCAGGTAGGTCCTCGTGACGGTGAGCCGATCGGGGTCCATCCGCCACGCAGGCTAACGGGAGTGCTCGGCTGGATCGCCGCGCGCGATGCTCAACCTTCCAGGTCCCACAGGAGGCGGTAGTAGCTGATCCGGAGCGGGTCGGGCTCGACCCCGTACGCCCCGAGGAGCAGGTCCTCGAAGCCAGGCCCGAAGTTCCAGGTGGCACTCCAGGTTGCGATGGCCAGGTCGGCCCAGCGATCTGCCACCCCCAGCGCGCCCAGATCGGTGTGCCCGGTGCAGCTGCCGTCGTCGTCCACGAGGGTGTTCGGGGCGCACGCATCGCCGTGGCAGACGACCAGCGTGTCCACCGGCGGCGGGCTGGTTGCCAGGGAGAGCGCCTGGTCCACCGTGAGGGAACGGTGCTCTGGGTGGAGCTGGGACGCCTCGATGAGGCCAGCCTCCGCCCGGTGCACGACGGCTGCCAGCCGGAGGTCGGTGCTCCAGGAGTACGGGCAGGCATCGACCGGGAGCTCGTCGTGCATGGTCCGCAGGCCCCGGCCGATGGCGGCCACCGCGGTTGCCGGATCGGCTTGCCAGCGCGGGGCGACCGCGCTGTGGCCGGGCAGTGGGTCGGTGACGATCCAGGTGGCCTCGGCGTCGCCACCGGTCGAGCGGAGTCGGGGGACCGAGATGTAGGCACGTGCCCACCGCAGGCGAGCCGCCTCGTCGGCCGCCACGACGCCACTGCGTCGGGGAAGCCACTTGACGAACCGGCGAGAGGGTCCGATGCCGATCTCGAAGGTGAGGGCGTCCAGATCGTTACGCCAGATCAGCCGGACCGGCTCACTGGACGAGAGGGACGACACGGCGTCGGGGAACCCCAACGGAGGGGCCGAATCGGAGTGGCGCACGGAGCTGCTCAGTGCCCCAACAGCTCGGGGAGGGCCGCCATCAGCCGACGCACCTCCCGACCGCTGCGCAGCCGGTGGAAGCTGAGATGTGACCAGCGTGGGTCAGTCATGGCCTGTTCGTAGCGGTGGGTGAACTCGTCCCGGCGCGCCCGGTTGAACCGCCACAGGGCGTCGGCCGACCAGAGATTGGAGAGGCGCTCGCGGTTGGTTCCCCACAGGTGCTCGCGGGTGAGGGCTCGGCGGATCGTGCGGAGCACCACCCGCCGCTGCGTCACCCGCATCGGCAGGTCGAGCCAGACCACGGTGTCTGCTCGGTCCCACAGCAGGGTCCGCAGGCGGTTCCAGTAGTTGCCGCAGACGACCCACTGACTGGGCGCCGTTGCCGCCTCGACCAGCGCAAGGAATTCGGACTGGTCCGCCTCCTTCCATCCCGGCTTCCAGAACAGCGCGTCGAGCTCGACATGGGTGCATCCGAGCACCCGGGCGAGTTCGGCCGCGAAAGTGGACTTTCCGCTCCCCGACATCCCGATCACGATCACCCGCTGGAACACGGGCCGAGTGTGGCACGAAGTCTCGACCCGGATTGACTTGTCGGCGAAGCGGCCGGCAGGGTCGACGGCTCAGGGCTTGCTGGCCACCTGGTCCAAGAAGCTCGACACCACGGCGTTGTACTGCTCGGCCGCCTCCCAATAGACGTTGTGGGGAGCACCGTCGATGACCGCGAGCCGGCTGGCCGGTACGAGCCGATGGAGATGCTCGGCAGAGGGCAGGACCCGATCGAGGCTGCCAACCACGATCAGCATGGGCGAGGCGATTTTTCCGACTTGCTCGCTCAGCTCGGCTCGTGACGGGTTCTGGGCGGTTGGGGTGCGGGGATGGCGGAGGGCCTCGATCCGAGTCGCGGTCGAACGGATTCGAAAGTAGCGATCGTAGAGAACGGGGCGCTCTTCACGGAGCTTCTCGGTCAACGAGTCTCCAAAGGGAAGGAAGATGGTCTGGTCGTCGATCGGCTCCCGCAGGCGAGCGAGCTCCGGGGACGGCTGCGCATTGGGTGGCGCAACTCCGGCGCCCGAAGGAATGAGCGCGAGCGCGTCGTCGGGGTGCCGACAGGCCCAGCGCAAGATGGTCGCACCCCCCATCGAGTTCCCGGCCAGGATGGGCCGCTCAATGTCGAGTGCCCGCAAGAACCCCTCGAGCTCGTCAGCGCGGTCCGGTTCGGGCTCTCCTCTCGGCGAGTTCGCCGAGTGTCCGTGGTTCACGCTGTCATAGGCGAGAACCCGAAAGCGGTCACGGAACGCCTCGAACTGCTGGAACCACGCCTCAGCGCATGAGGACATCCCGTGCAAGAACACGAGGGGCTGCCCACTGCCCTCCTCGTGGAAGTAGATGTCGACTCCGTTCACGTCGATCCACGGCATGCGACCCTCTCCTCTCGGTTCGATCCGCTCGCCGACGACGCGGGTTCGAGATGCGAGGGAGATCCTGGGCATCGCGGTCTCCACGCCGCTGGGTCTGGGGCGAGGATGCCCGACGCCGGGGAGCCGGTCAACTGCTCGGCGGGTCCGGCATGCCGCTGCCGGAGCGCTCCCGGCCCGAGCCCACGCGGCGAGCCTGAGCCAGCGGTCGCCACGCCGCCGGGTGAGCGGGCAGACACCAGGGCCGGGTTGCGCCTGGTCCATTAGAAACGATACCGTTTAGTTTCGAAACGAAACGTTCCCGTATCGTTCGAGGAGGAACGAATGGTTGGCGGACGGACCCTCGACGCGACCAGGGACGCCGAGATCAAGCGGGCCACGCTGGAGCTCCTGAGCGAAGAGGGATACGACCGGGTCACCATCGACGCGATCGCGGCCCGGGCCAAGGCCGGGAAGGCGACCATCTACCGCCGTTGGGGGTCCAAGGCCGAACTGGTGGTCGAAGCCCTCAACGATCTCAAGGCCTCGCTCGGCTCGTTGCCTGATACCGGCTCGCTAGCCGGCGATCTGCACGCCTTCTACGGCCGGGCGGCAGCCAGCCCGGACAGCCCCTTCCGGCTGGTGTGCGGCCTCGCGCCGGCGGTGGTGCGGGATGCCGAATTGGCTCGGGCCTTCCACGAGGGCTTTGTGGCGGCCCGCACCGCCGAGGTCGACGAGCTCATCGAGCGGGCCCGCCGACGCGGTGAGGTTCCGGTGGGTAGGGACTTCACGCTCTGGAAGGGTCTGTTCCCGGCGCTGGTACTGCATCGGATGATGTTTGTCGGCGTCGAGCCAGACGCGGCATACGTCCGGGCCATCGTGGACCAGGTTCTCCTCCCGCTGGCCCTGGCACCGGCAGCGACGTCCGAACAACCGACGGAAGGACCATCTACATGAGCCCCGATGCCAAGCCAGCGCCACGCCTCGGTCTCGCGCTGGCGGTGATCAGCACTGCGCAACTGATGGTCGTCCTCGACGCAACGATCGTCAACGTGGCGCTGCCGTCGATCCAGCGCGGACTGCACTTCGCGCTCGCGAACCTGGTCTGGGTCACCTCCGCCTACTCGCTCGCCTTCGGTGGCCTGTTGCTCTTCGGGGGACGAACCGGCGATCTCTTCGGCCGCCGACGCATGTTCATGGTCGGCGTTGCCCTGTTCTCACTGGCTTCGCTGTTCGGTGGGCTGGCACAGAGCGACGTGTGGCTCATCGTCGCCCGGGTCGCTCAAGGGATTGGGGGAGCCATTGCATCTCCCACCGCGCTATCCCTGATCGCCACCAACTTTCCCGAAGGGCGAGTTCGGACACGAGCGATGGGCGTCTACTCGGCGATGGCGGGTGCGGGAGGCGCTGTCGGCCTGCTGCTCGGCGGGGTGCTCACCGACCTGGCGTCTTGGCGATGGGTGTTGTTCGTCAATGTCCCCATTGGGGTGGCGGTACTGCTCCTCGCCCCAAGAGTGCTTGCAGAATCGCAGATCAGGCGAGGTGAGTTGGACGTGCCTGGTGCGGTCCTGGTGACTGGCGGGATGGCGCTCGTGGTCTACGGACTGACCAACGCAGCGACCCACAGTTGGTCGAGCTCAGCCACGCTGATCTGCCTGGTCGCCGGGGCCGTTCTGCTGACGGGTTTCGTCATGTGGGAACGAGGGCGAAGCCACCCCCTGATGCCACTTCGGATCTTCAACCGCAATCGATCTGCCGCATACGCAATGATGCTGGGCCTTGGTGTCGCGGTCTTCTCGACCTTCTTCTTTCTGACTCAGTACCTGCAGGAGGTCCTCGGCTTCAGCCCGCTCAAGACCGGGCTGGGGTTCCTGCCGATGACCCTTCTGATTGGGGTGTCAGCGCAGGCGATGGCCCGGGTACTGCAACGGGTGAGCGTTCGGGTGCCACTGGTCATCGGGCCGGCGCTGGTGGCCGGTGGGCTGTTCTGGTTGTCCCGGATCACCCTGGGCAACGGGTACTGGGACGTCGTCGGGCCGCTGGCGCTCATCGCTTTGGGGATGGGGACCTCGTTCGTCCCGCTCACGTTGACCGCGGTGTCCGGCGTGCAGGCAGCCGACACGGGGCTCGCATCTGCCCTCCTCAACACCGGCCAGCAGGTCGGAGGCGCCATCGGCTTGGCCTTGCTGTCCACCGTCTCGGTGACCGCGATCAGAACGAGGTTGAGTGAGCTGGCGCGCACCCACAGCGGCCGGCTGACTGGCTCCATGATCCACGGTGCTCTGGTCCACGGATGGGACCTCGGTTATCTGGTTGCCTCCCTGATTGCGTTCGGAGTCCTCGTCGTCTCCGTCGTCACGTTGCGGGCGCGCGACATGCAACCGGCGGCATCCCACGTCGAACTGGCCGACGTCCCGGCCTAGCGTGCCGGCCGGCCCTGGCAGTGTTCACTGCGCCATCGACGATCCTGTCCCTCCTGGGCAGCCGGTTGTGGCGACGGCCGGGAGGGCGCCATCCCGGCCGGGCTCCCCTCACTGCCCGCGAGGCGTTCGTTGCTCGGTCATCGGTCTGAACCCGTCAGGATCGGAGGACCATGGCGCCGGGGCCATCGAGGGCATCGAGGACTTGGCGGCGGCCCGCCAAGAGCAGAAGCAGATCGATCGCTCGGCCCACAGCCTCAGGTCCACGGCCTGCAGACCACGCCGTGTCGGTGGCCGTGAGCCGAGCCCTTCGCTGCGGCGCTGTCCTGAAGGTCAACGGACCGACGCGGCGGTAGGCGTCCAATGCCGGGACCACCGTGGCTGGCGATACCTCGATGTCGAGACCCAGGGGCCGGAAGGCATCGCACGCGTGGACGAGGACCTCGCCGAGCGCGACCGCCGGAGGCATGCCCGGTGCATAAAACCGGCCGCCGACCGACGCTCTGAGCCGGTGCGCGAGCTCCAACACTGGCTGATCGCCCAGCTGTCGGGCCATGCGATCAACTGCTCGGTTGGGACGCAGGACATCGAGTCCCAAGTCCCGAAGAACCGACCAGCGGGTCGCCTCAGCCAACCAGACCAGGTGACCGAGAACGTCACGAACCCGCCACCCCGGACACCACGAGGCGGCTTCCCAGTTGGCTGGGGCGAGGGTCTCGAAGCGATCGGCAACCTGGAGTCGGAGCTCGACAACGTGAGGCCAGGACTCAACGGTCATTGCCGCGAGCATGGTGGCTGAACGGAACGATGTCCACTGGAACACAAGCACTTACAAATGGCAACCGGTCACAAGCCTCGAATCCCAAGCCATGTTCTCGGTGTGCGCAGATGGAGCAAGCTGCCGATTCAGTGAGGTTGTTGCAGAGCGTTGTCACCCGCGCCGAGGCTGCGATGCCGAGGTCATGGTCGGCTCCGGACAGATTCAGACTGGTGCCTCGACCGTAAGGCCGAGGGCCTGTGCTGCATCTGCCATTCGATGGTCGTAGGTGACCAGAGCTCGTAGGTCTGTGCCGACCACCTGCGCGGCGGCGAGGTGAATGGCGTCAAGACTGCGCAACTGGATATGCGGGGCCAACGTCGCTGCGCGATCGAGAACCTCCGTACCCAGAAGTATCTGGTCGATTCTCGAAAGCTGACGCCGCGCGTGTGCGATAGCGGCAGGTCCACCGGTGAGGATGGCTCTCACCACTTCCACTCGCGCAAGTGCGCTCGTCACGGGCTGGTCCGCACGATGACGACGCAGGAAGCGTCGAAGGGCATCGGACTCCGTCTCTCTTTGGACGAGCTTCACCAATGCGGAGGAGTCAAGGTAGAGCCTCAACGCTCGTGATTACGCATTGCTGCCAGCCGACCCGACGCGTCAACGCCGTAGTCCTTTGGTGCGTCGTCGAGCACATCCCCCTCATCGGTAGCGGCGAGAACATGACCACTGACCACGAGGTCCTGCCACGGATCCTCATGAGTGGGAACGAGGAGCGCGACTGGTCGCCCTCGATCGGTCACTTCAATCGTTTCGCCGGTCGCAACCCGGGCGAGGTAGCGACTGGCGTGTTGGCGAAGCTCTCGGACCCCGATCCGTTCCATGTGCTACATAGTAGCATTTCAATTTGCGGTGGCGTCCACCCCTGGTTGAGGTCGCGTTGGAAGCCTGTCGGGACAGGGGCACATCTCCTGACGGTCAATAGTCGGTCCACGACCTCCTTTGACCAGGATTTATGAGGTGGGGCTAGCTGGAATCGAACCAGACCTCCCCGTGGGTCCTGGTTTCCGAGATGAATCGGCAGCTCCGAGAAGCTTCGTGGAACGGAGAGACGGCCGGGGAGCGACTGGGACCCAACTGTTGGGACAGAGTGAGCGGCGATTGGCGGCTTTCCAAGCGGGTGCCGAGCTGGAACATCGCGCTCGCTTCGTCGCCGGACAGATCAGCGAGATACGGGGCATGGCGTTTGGGAGTCACCAAGAGGTGATCTGGACCGACAGTCTTCTTGACGAATGGGAGTACGTGATCGTACGCGAGCAGCGACGCGAGCCGGAGACAGCGGCGAGGATCACGTCGGCCATCTGCGAGTTCTTCGCAGACAGCAAGGTCGAGCGTGCCGAGTACCACTGGCTCGTCCCAGAGATGCCCGGCGCCGATCACCGCACAAGCCTCGGTCTCCACCAGCTCTTGGAGGACGAAGCGGACGAGATCACGGATGAGATCCACGCCGTCACCGGCACGAAGCGCGTCGAGCAGCGCGGACACGTCAGACTGGTCAAGGGCCATCGGGGTGCTCTCCTTTGGTGCGTTCGGTTCAGGAACACACCGAGGATCACCCCGATGGCTACCTACGTGGTGGACCCTCGGGTCACCTCAAACCCCACCACCAGGGGGGACTCAAACTTCACTCGCTAGGGACCGGGTCGGCCGTGTGTGGGTGTAGGAGCGCCGTCCGCCTAAGCAGGCCGAGTCCGGTCGGTACCCGCGGCGGGGAGGCACGGATGGCGGCCGTCGAGGTGTACGAACAAAGGAACCGGCACGGGCGCGGCGGATCAGGGCGTTCGCGACACGGTTCGCCGTGTCGCTGGAGGCCGAGCCATCTGCAACGAGATGAATGCCGACCTGCCCGTAACTAGCGGTGGGGCTAGCTGGAATCGAACCAGCGACCTCAGCATTATCAGTGCTGCGCTCTAACCGACTGAGCTATAGCCCCGGAGCGACAACAGGCTAGCCAGGTCTCTGAGCCTCCGGGACGGGGTCAGCCGTGTTCGAGCCCTGGGGGCTCACGGACATCGACTGGCTGGCGGTTGCCAGCAGGCGACCGGTCTCGGACCACAAGAAGGCATACCCCTGGGCATAGCCTCCAGCCAGTGCGGTGATGTGGATGTCGCACAGCACCCACTCGGTTGGTTCGAGGGCCACCACTCGCAAGGTGTTGTCCAAGCTGCTCCCGTGGGTCGGCTTCCCGAGGACCTGGGACACGCCACCGGCGACGAGGTCGCCAAAGACGGCCAGTGCCGCCGCCTCCATCCCCAGATGGCCGGGCACCCGAGCCCAGATCGCAGAGCGAGGTTGTGGATCGTGCGGAGCCGCGGCGGCCATTTCCCCAAAGGACAAGCCAAGGGCCTGCCGTGTCTCGACCTTGTCGAAAACGGTCTCGACCTCTCCGTTTAGCGATCCCCGCGGGGGGCAGTTTTCCGGGCGATCGACCGAAGGTGGCACAACCCAGATCGATTCCTCACGACCGCGCCGTTCTCCAAGCGCCCCATGTACGGTGAGGATGTCCTTTCCGTCTACCGTGCCGATCGACCGAGCCTGCGTCGTTCGTCGCCCGACGGCAGCGAGCGTGACCGCCAGCTGTAGACAACTGCCGGTCGGGGCGAACGACAAGTACTGCGACGTCGCCCAGACCGTTGACCGGCCGGTGGCCTGCTCCATAGCCACGATTCCAGCTGCCAGTCCGCAGCCTCCGAATAAGAAGAGCCCTGGTGTGGAAAGACCAGGTACGACTTCCAGCTCCCACGCTAGGCCGGAAGCGTCGGTTTGGCGCATGCCGAGGAACTGGCTGGTTTGCATGATCGTGCAGGCTAGCGGCCAGGCACGGGCAGACCGGAGGCTGGTTTGTCCGGACCGGCTGCCACGTGTGCTGAAATTCTGAGTGTGGCACGCAATGTTCTGGGTACTCCGCTCAAGACCTGCAGCCAGCGACCGTTGACCGGCTTCTACCGTGACGGCTGCTGCAACACTGGGGCCGAGGATCTTGGCGCGCACGTCGTCTGTGCTGAAATGACCGATGCCTTCCTCAGGTTCTCGCTTGCCAGGGGCAACGACCTCGTGAGTGCTCAGCCGGAGGTCGGCTTCCCCGGTCTCGTACCGGGGGATAGGTGGTGCCTGTGTGCATCGCGTTGGAAGGAAGCACTCGATGCTGGGGTGGCGCCCCCAGTCGTCCTCGAAGCAACCCATGCCTCGGCGCTCGAGTGGGTTGCGTTGGAGGACCTCAAGGCTTACTCGGTGCCGGAGAGCTAAGGGCTGGAAGGTGTTCGGCGGCTGCCTCGGCACCCGAAATGGGTCGTCCGTCCCGGAGCACCCATTCCTTGCTGCCAGCGGTCGGGCGGGTGGCATATGGTTGTTGCAGCGGCGCGAAGCCTCGCCAACAGCCTGGCCGGCATCGGGTCGCCCGAGGGACACGGGGACGTAGCTCAGTTGGCTAGAGCACCTGCTTTGCAAGCAGGGGGTCGTGGGTTCGAGTCCCATCGTCTCCACTTCGAAAAACCGGCGCTTCGGATCTCGTAGGGAGTCCGGGCCCCTGAGGGTCACCCAGACACGAACGAAGGCGCCTCAAGCTTGAGGTGTGAGTCGCCAAACAAGAAGCACCTTCGTCCTCACCCACCCTGACGAGATCCTTCAGGCCCTGGTGAGCCTGGAGGACGTCCGGGTCCTGCATTACGAGCGGAGCGGATCCGAAGTCGAGCTCATGACCGAGCAGATCAGAAGCGATGTCCGTTGTCCCGGCTGCAGGGACCGGGCCCAGGTGATAGAGCGCCCGGTGGTGCGCCTTAGCAACCTTCCCGTCTATGGCACGCCCATGCACCTGCTGAGCGCGGGTTGTGGAGCGCCGAGCATCCCTCCGGTGCTCGTGGAAGCCGGCCCCGAACCCTGCGGACCGAGGTGTCCCCTAACGACAGTCCCTACCGAACGTCCGCCTGCCCCAGTAAGTGATTCGTGGTCCAAGGACCTATTCTGTCGATCCCAGATCGACAGGTCGTTGGCGGCCTGGAGTGGACAACTGGCGCTCTGCTTGACGTCCGTGTTTGGCAATACGGTGGTGCTGTGGTGCGCTGGAACGAGCGGCGCTCAGCTCGAGCGGGCTTGTGAGAACTCAATCGAATGTGAGCTCGCGGCGAGTTGGCAGACGACAGCGGCTCAGTGTGTTGGCAACTGGAGGAAGCGATGATCACCCTGGAAACCATGGTCGAGGGAAATTCGATTGAACCTGAGGGTGCGGATCTTTTGATGAGCATCGGCGAAGCCAGGGAGTCCTTCCTGGTCTATTCGTTGCCTAGGAATGCTGGGAAGTCCACGCTCGTGGAAGCGATCCTCGCCAAAGTCCCGGCCGGTTGTCGTCGGTACGACTTCACCGGGACCGAGTCCGAAACAACAAGACTGCTGTCGCAGTCGCCTGACGGGTACCTTGTGGTGGCTGAGATGGGTCATCGGGGCCGACCCGGGTACCTGGCTGGCGAGGAAGTTGCTCGTGTCTTTCAGCTGGTCAACCACGGATATCCGCTCGCCTCGAGCCTCCACGCCGACACCGTCGGTCAGGTGTACGAGGTTCTGTCGCGAAACGGAGTAAGCGTCGAGGAAGCGTCCACGATTCGTTACTTGGTCAAGGTCCAAGCGCTTGGCGATCCGTTTGACCCGGGCACTCGTCGGATCGTTGAGGCCATCCATGAGGTGAGCGGCGTGGTTGGCGGTGAAGTTCACGCCATCCCCCGCTATCGGGCAGGCGCGGCCTGACCGTACCTGGCCTGCGACGGCCGCTGGTCATCTCGGCGCCACTGAGCGGGCGCCCCGTCCCTCGGTGGGCTCAGAGGCGGTGGGCCTCAGAACGCCCGCCGTCGCGCTGAACGATACCGGTGGGGTCGGTATCCTTCAGGCGTGCCCTTGCTGGGGTCGTCGGCCGCTGCGCCGCCCTTCGGGGAGTGGGGATGGCACCACCACTGGGCCGCCCTCCCGCCGGTGCTGGACTTCGTGGCGGTGCCCCTGGTGCTCGGGGCGGTGGTGGCAGTGCTGTCGGCCGGCCGCTGGTGCGTCGAATGGTTGGGTGCTCGCCGGGAAAAGCGCCGGACCGAGCATCCGATCACCAGGGGGTCGGGCGAGGCGGTCCTGGTGTCCGAGGCCGAACGGGAGCGGGCCGGCGACGTCATCGCTCGGGCGATCGGTGATGCCCGCCTTGGTCTTGATGAGGGCCTCGACCGCATCGAGCGGCTCTGGCAGGTGCGGACCCGGCACGAGTTGACGTCGTTGGTGGACGACCTGCCGGAGCTGCCGGTGACCCGCCGCTCACAGGCCCGGTTCGTCGGAGCGGTGGCCATCGGGACTGTGGCGGCCGTGCTGCAGGGAATCGCCGGGATCTGGGAGCTGTGGCCAGTGGCCCTGGTGGCGGCCCTAGTGGCGGCGGCGCAGTCTCGGCGGTAACGAGACTGAGGGGCCACGGAGGGGAGTCGGGGCACCGGGTGGGCCCCGAACGGCGGTCCCCTCGACTACCATTGCTCGATCGCCACTGGAACCGTCTCGTCAGATTCACGCGCCCTTGTGAGGGCGGATCCCACACCTGGCCCAGAGGTCCTGGTGCTGCCGTCGCTGCGAGCAACGGTCCGGCACTCGCGTCGGGTGGTCTTCGAAGGGGTCATCGCCCCGTTCGGGATCTTCTACGCGATGCTGCTGGTGGCTGGTATTCGCGGAGCGTGCATCGCCGGGCTGGGCTGGTCGTTGTTGGCACTTGGTCGGCGTGTGGTGCGCCGGGAACGGGTGCCGGCGACTCTGGTGGTGGGGACGCTCATGCTGGCATTTCGCACTGCCCTCACCATCGTGACCGGCAGCGCGTTCTTGTATTTCGCCCAGCCGACGGCCGGGACGGCATTGATGGCCGTTGTCGTGCTGGCAACAGCACTCGTTCGTCGACCGATCCTGGAGCGCCTCGCGCACGACTTTTGCCCACTTGATCCGGACCTCGTCCGCCGCGCCGCAGTGCGGCGGTTCTTCCGTCAGGTGTCAGTGCTCTGGGGCCTGGTCTTTCTGGCCAACTCGGCGTGCGTCATGTGGCTGCTGCTGACCACCTCGATCCGAGCCTTCGTCGTCGAACGAGCAGTGGTCTCGTGGCTGGTCACCGCTCTGGCCATCGCCGCGTCGGTGGTGTGGTTCGTGCGAGTCATGCGTCGGGAGAAGGTAAAGGTCCGCTTCAGCGGCGGCCTGCCGTCACCAGTGCTCACGCGGACTTCGAGGATCAGACTTGCGGCAGCCGGACCTGTGGACCCTGTGGTTGTGGGTCGGAGCCCGTCTCAGGTGCCGAGAGCCGGGGGCTCACGGTAGGCGGCTCCTCGAAGATCTCGTCCCGCTCGGGAGGGCGTCGGGAGAAGGCCAACACTTCGGCACCGCCCACCGCCGCGACCCCCCAGTAGGTGATGACCCGATAGAGGAGCGCGGCAGCCAGGGCCCGGCCGAGTGGGATCCCGAGCAGGTCGAGCGCTCCGACCATGCTCCCCTCGACGGCACCTAGACCCCCAGGCAACGGGACGATCCCGCCAGCCACCTGGGATGCGCTGTAGGCGAAGAGCAACCCCTGCCACGGCACCGGTTGCCCCAGCAGCACGAAGGCGAGGATGAGGCACACCACATCGGCCAACCAGTTCCCAGCGGCGTCGCCGAACGCCAACGCGCCTTGGCGAACGCCGACCCGGCAGAGCGCGACTTGCTCGACAAACCTGACTCCGCGGCCGGTGAGCCGCTGCAACCGCAGTGATCGCCGACCGAGGAATTGCTCCAGCCGCTCCAGCCGATGGACGGCAGACACGAACAGCACCGAGCCGACCACGAGGACGACCGCACTGACGAGGATCAGCGTGACGTGGCCGAACCCGGCCGACAGGGCTCCGACGAGCAGCAGGGCGAGGATCGTGACGGTCGAGACAAATCCAGAGGCCAGGACAACGAACAGCGACACTGGAGCCGGCGCGTCGAACTGCCGGTACTTCTCGTAGAGCCACCCGGAAGAGACGACGGTACCGACCGGGAGCAAGGCCCGTAATCCGCTCGAGGCGAGCGACAGCCGCACCAGGATTCGGAGCCGAAGGTGCTGGCCGCCAAGTCGAAGGAACCGTGCTTGGAGCCGGGCGAAGAACACGAACGAGACCAGCTCGGCCGACGCCGCCACCAGCAGCAGAGGCAGGCGAGCTGGACGCATCTTCTCGAACGCCGACACGAAGTCACGTACTGCGCTCGGCGCGCGCAGCACCACCGCGACCACGACCCCGACCGCCAGGAGGGCGGCCAGCGAGCGGGAGAGACCCTGCCGATGCCACCTGGCCAGGCCCGCGGACCGCGGACTCTTGTTGAGATCCACCCCCCGCAGCCTAGGCAGCGTCCTTCGCCACTGGCCCATGTGGGTGCGGGTCGTGGCGGGTCGAGCGCCCGCCCCCCGGATGGGAGGGAGCCCACCGGTCCCGTTGGGCGGAGCGTTCGAGTCGCGCCAGTCCGGGTCCGAGGAACGACAGCTACACGAGGTCGGGCGTGGGCCCGCCCTAGCGATCTTCGAATTTCGCCGGCCGACGCTCCAAGAAGGCCCGAAGCGCCTCGCGATGGTCGTCGGTCGCCGAGGTCATGATCTGGGTGCGGTTCTCCAGGTCGATCGCTGCCTGCTGCCCAGGGATCTCAAGCGATGCCCACATCACCTCTTTGGTCATCTGAACCCCCATCGGGCTGTTGGCCAGGATGAGCTCCGCCTCTTCGAGCGCCCGCCGAGCAAGCATGTCACCTGGGACGACGTCCACGACCAGCCCCATCCGATAGGCCTCCTGGGCATCGAACAGCCGCCCGGTCAGCATGAGCTCATGGGCCCGGCCGGCGCCGACGATGCGCGGCAGGAGCCAAGAGGTGCCGACATCGCACGCTGACAGACCGATCCGGACAAAGGCGGCGTTGAAACGGGCCGTGTCAGCGGCGATCCGGACGTCAGAGCCGAGCACCAGTGCAAACCCACCGCCGGAAGCCGGCCCGTTAACTGCGGCGATCACCGGCTGGCGCAGGCTCCGCATCTTCGGGATCAACGACGCGATCTGCTGTTGCACCGCAAATCCTCGCTGCACGGGCCCCAGCTGCTCGGTTCCTTTGACCAGACCGTAACCGCCGAGGTCGAGTCCAGCGCAGAAGCCGCGACCAGCGCCGGTGAGGATGACCACACGACATTCCCGGTCGCTGGAGAGCTCGTCGAGCGTCCGGTGCAGGCTCTCGACCAGATCGAGGTTCATCGCGTTCAGCTTGGCCGGTCGGTTGAGGGTGATCCGGCGCACACCGGGCGCTGGCCGGTCGACCAGCACTGCCGGCTGGTGGGAGACGGTGGCACTCACGGCGCAAGTCTTTCACCGAGCAGGACCACCGAAGGCGCCGCGCCAGCGGGCTATCGCCGGCTCTGGTGACTCGGCGCGGGCTCGGTCCAGAGGCCCTCGAGAGAGCGGAACGGTGCCGTGCAGGGAGGGCCATCGGCGACCCACATCTTGGGATGGCCGTGCGCTGGCACCTGCACCAGCGCCGCGGAGCGGGTGCCGAAGCTCTCGGTGTGGACGCAGGCGGCGGCCAACTGCCTGGGTCGTTCACCATCGGTCGTGGCTGGAACAGGCGGGATCGAGTGGTCAGCGAGCGCAACCCGAAAACGGTGGAGGACCTCCGGCGCTCGGAGACCGGTGACGTCGCCGATCATCTGCCGCACGTGGTCGATCTTGGGTGAGGGCGAGTGCAGTGGTCCGTTGCCGAGAATGTGCAGCCCCGGCTCGAGCTCCTCGGCTGCTGCGGCCGTACCTTCGCCGAGCTCCAGGTACCACAGGGACTCAGGGTCGCCGACCAGGAGCCAGGCCGAGTTGTAGTCGGCCGGACGGATGCTCGAGACGAACGATCCGACCGCGTCGGTCGCGGTGGCGAAGGTTGCAAGGGCCAGGGGGAGCTCGCCGCGAGTTCGTTTCGAGGGGTCTCGGCCTCCCGGGGACGGCTTGTTGGTCAGTCCAGCGACCACCCCGTGTTCGTTGACTGCCAACCAGGTTCCCTGGGCGCTCAGGTCGCGACCGCCCAGGATCCGGGGGCCATGCTCGGCGAGCACGGTGGCGGCGATGGCGGGCCGGTCGAGTCGCTCGTCCCGGTTGGCTCCGACGAGGAGTGGGTTCTCGGGATCGTGGTGGAAGAGGACCGCCAGCAGGCACATCACCGCGCACCCTACTGGCCGGGCTCGGGACGGGGTGATCGGTCCACGAGGAGGGCAAGGAGGTCGTTTCCGACCGCCTCGGCCAGTGAGCGCAGGGCCTCGGCCCGCTCGGCCAGGTCGTCGATCTCGAGGAGCCGCTGACGATCGAGCTGGCCGAGCGGGGCGGCGTCGCACAGCTGCCACAGGCGGCGCTCCGGGTCCCCGCCGGGGTCCGGCCGCAGCGGCCGAAGACCCGGCCCGGTGCCGAGCTCGGCTGCCAACGCGTTGGCGCGAGTCACCGCCGATGCCGCCGCCTCAAGGGTCGGGCCGGGCACCGTCCCAGTCGAGGAGAGCTCCCGGACGACCGCTCGCGGGTAGGGGCTGTCGGCCAGCCACGAGTCGACCGCCAGCCGACTCCGTCCCGAGACCGCCAGGGTCCACCGCCCGGTGGCGAGGGGAACCGCCTGCTCGATTCGGGCTTCGGTGGCGACCGAGAACCGTTCGTCTCCTCCCCCGACCTCGGACCCGCGGGCGATCAGGACCACGCCAAAGATCCTGTCGTCAGCCATGCAATCGTCGAGAAGCCGGCGGTAGCGAGGTTCGAAGACCTGCAGCATCAGGAGCGCGCCGGGGAACAGTACCGTGCTCAGCGGGAACATTGGCCGACGCCGGCCGTGCCCGGTCACGGCTCGTCGGCTCAGTCGGGGTCGACGAACACCGGCGCTCGCCGCTCGAGTTCGGCCCGCACCGCCTCGGCCTGGTTGGGACTCCCGATCAACGCTCGCATCTCGGTCGCCTCGTCGCGGTACTGCTGGGCCTCGTCCACCAGGCCGGACTGGTTGAGGAGGCGCTTGCTGGCTCGGATCGCATGCGGGTTCTTGGTCGCGAGCGTCCGGGCCAGGTCGAGCGCGGTCGCCCGGGGGTCATCGCTCACCATGGTGGCAAGGCCAAGCGCTACTGCCTCGGTCCCCGACACCATCCGCCCGGTCCAGGTCAGCTCCTTGGCGACGTCCAGCGGCACCAGTCGGCGGAGCATGAAGGTCCCGGTCATGTCGGGGACCAGCCCCCAGCGGATCTCGAGCACCGACAGCTGGGCGTCAGGGGCGACGACTCGGAGGTCGCAGGCGAGGGCGATTTGCAGGCCACCGCCCAATGCGTGTCCGTGGACAGCCGCGATGACCGGCACCGGGAGCTCGGTCCAGCCGTAGGCGGCTTGCTGGCCGGGGTTGGTTTTCCGGCCCGGCGGCGGGGTCGGCAGGTCGCGTTCTCGGCGAGGCCCGCCGGACGCCATCGCCTGGAACGACGACATGTCGAGGCCAGCACAGAACGACTTGCCCTCTCCTGACAGCACCACCGCCCGAACAGAGCGGTCGGCCGCCAGCCGGTCACTGGCCTCGACCAGGGCGCTGAACATCGCCTGGTCGAGGGCGTTTCGCTTCTCGGGGCGGTTGAGCCGCACGTCGGCGACCCCGTCTTCGATGGTGATGGTCACCCGCTCGGGTTCTGACATCAGACCTCCTCGGCTCAGGTCCCCAGCCTGCCAGATCGACGGGGCCAGCGGCCTGTGCGAAATTTGCACCACAAGGAGACGCTGTGGGGGAGGGCGATGAAGTTCACTTGGTTCAACCTGATGCCGTGGCCGCATTTGCCGGATGATTTCCGGGAGAAGAACCGCTCAGTATGGGTAGACATCGATAGCCGACTGTTCGATCCGGTGAAGGCGAATGCCATGTACCACGAGTACATGGACCAGCTCGAGTACGCCGACTCGCTAGGGTTCGACGGGATCGGCGTCAACGAGCACCATCAGAATGGCTACGGCCTGATGCCCTCGCCGAACATCATCGCGGCGACGCTGGCTCGGCGAACAAGCCGGGCGGCCATCTGTGTCATCGGCAACTCCATCGCGTTGTACAACCCACCGATTCGGGTGGCCGAGGAGTTCGCGATGCTCGACTGCATCTCGGGCGGCCGATTGGTCGCTGGCTTCCCGGTCGGGACACCGATGGACACCAACTTCTGCTACGGGCAGATCCCGGCGCTCACCCGGGACAAGTACGCCGAAGCGCACGAGCTGATCATCAAGGCGTGGACCACGCCCGAACCATTCGCCTTCAACGGCAAGTACAACCAGCTCCGCTACGTCAACTGCTGGCCTCGACCCATCCAGCAGCCCCATCCGCCCATCTACATCCCGGGCGGTGGGTCCATCGAGACCTGGGACTTCTGCCTCGACAACGACTACAACTACTCGTATCTGTCCTTCACTGGATACCTTCGAGGCAAGGCCCTCCTGGACGGTTACTGGGAACGGGTTGCCGCCCGAGAGAAGGACGATTCACCGTACCGGGCGGCGTTTGCCCAGGTGATCTGCGTCGCGGACACCGACGCCGAAGCCGAGAGGCTCTACGCCGAGCACATCTTGTACTTCTACAACCGGTGTCTCCACGTCTACCCCGGGTTCGCCGATCCTCCTGGTTATCGGACGATCAACACGCTTCGGGCCGGCGCGGCCAACCAGCTGACTCCGAGAGCTCTGCGGTCGTTCGAGAACCTCACCTGGAAGAGCCTGGTTGAGGGCGGCCACATCATCGCCGGGAGTCCGGCCACGGTGCGCGACCGGATGACCGACATGATCAAGGGGCTGCGGATTGGCCACGTCTTCTGCTTGCTGCACACCGGGAACCAGCCCGACTGGAAGACCCGATACTCGACCGAACTGTTCGCGACCAAGGTGATGCCGGAGCTCCGCAACATCTGGCCCGAGTACGCGGGCGACGACCGGTGGTGGATCAAGCCGCTGGAGACCCGGGTCGATCCGACCTCCGGTTCCCCACTGGCTCCGGCGCGAGTGCCCGAGGTGTCGCGATGACGGCGACCGGCACTCGGGTGCAGACGGCTCGCGGCGCGGATTGTGCCCTCCGCAGCTTCGGCGATCCCGCCGATCCGGCCGTCTTGTACTTCCACTCGGCGCTGGGGTCGGTGGGCGATGAGGAGTTCCTCGCCGCCCTGGCCGGGTTGGGCTATCGGGTGCTCGCCCCGGAGATGCCGGGCTACGGAAGCTCGACGGGCGAGGGGCTGCTCGAGGACATGCTCGACTTCACGTTGCACGGCTGGGACGTCGCCGATGCCCTGGGCCTTGACGAGCTGGTTCTGATCGGGCACTCGATGGGCGGGATGCTCGCCGCCGAAATGGCGGCGCTGTGCCCGGGCCGGGTCAAAGCACTGGTCCTGGTGGCCCCGGTCGGGCTGTGGCGGGACGACCGGCCAGTGGTCGACCTGTTCAGCCTGCTCCCGTTCCAGTTCGCCGAGGTCCTGTTCGCCGACCAGGCCTCCGGTGCCGCGTTGCTCACCGGGGGCGTCGACTTCGACGACCTCGACGCGCTGAGCGAGTTCTTCATCGCCAATGCCCGGCGGCTCGGGACGGCAGGCAAGATCCTCTTTCCGATCCCCGATCGTCGGCTGTCGAAACGCCTCTACCGGGTGCGATGCCCGGTCCTCGTGGTCTGGGGTGACCAGGACCGCTATATCGACCCCAGCTACGCCGAGGAGTGGACGTCGCGGATCACGGGCGCGTCGGCGATCCGCTTGGCCGGTGCTGGGCACATGGTCCCCTTCGAACGGGCGGCCGAGCTCGGCCAGGCAGTCCGGGAGTTCTTGGCCGGCAGCTGAACGGCGGGCGTCGACCTGGCGATCCCGCCCTTCGCTCAGCGATGGGTCGCGGTCCAGGCCAGAAAGTCGGCCAAGCCGAGCGCGTTCACCACTGACTCGGTCCGCACCCCGGCCTCGATCGCCTGCTCGCACCCGAACGCCAACCAGGTGAGCTGCCCCGGGGCATGGGCGTCGGAGTCGATCGCGAACCGACAGCCCTGGGCCACGGCCAGCTCAAGGAGCTCCCGAGGCGGGTCCCGGCGGTCGGGTCGGGAATTGATCTCCACTGCGGTGTCGGCGTCGGCACAGGCCCGGAAGACCCGCTCATGGTCGAACGTGGACTGTGGCCGCCCCCGGCCGGTGACGATGCGGCCGGTGCAGTGACCGAGGATGTCCACGTGCGGGTTCTCGACCGCGGCCAGCATGCGGCTGGTCATCGGTCCCCGGTCCATCCTGAGCTTGGAGTGCACGCTCGCCACCACCACGTCCAGTTCCGCCAGGAGGCCTTCGTCCTGGTCGAGCGATCCGTCCTCCAAGATGTCGACCTCGATCCCGGTGAGGAGCCGGAACGGAGCCAGCTCGTCGTTGAGCGCCGCGACCACCTCGAGCTGCCGTCGGAGGTCGTCAGGCTGGAGGCCGTGGGCGACGGTCAGCCTCGGGCTGTGGTCGGTGAGAGCTTGGTACTCGCGCCCCAGCGCCACGGCCGCTCGTGCCATCTCGTCGATCGGGCTGCCGCCGTCCGACCAGTTCGAATGGGAATGACAGTCGCCCCGAAGGGCGGCGAGCAGCCGCCCGGCAGCGCCAGCGGCCGAGGGGACCGGGGACTGGGCTTGCAGGTCTTTCAGGTAGGAAGGGGTGACCCCGGCAAGGCTCTCCGAGATCACCCGGGCGGTACTGGACCCGATGCCCGGGAGACGCTGCAGCTGGCTGGCTCGGGCCAGGCGGCTCAGCTCGTCCGGTTCGATTGCGTCGAGCGTGCTCGCTGCAGCGCGGAACGCCCGCACCTTGTAGGTCGGCGCTCCCTGGGCTTCGAGAAGGAACGCGATCTCCCGCAGGACGTCCTTCGGATCCGCTGTCGGTGGCACCGCTCCTCGCTGCTCAGGAGGACGCTGCTTCGAAGTACCGCCTCGGATTGCCCACCAGCATGTCGTTGATCTGCTCCTCGGTGACCCCGGCGGCTCTCAGGGCCGGCAGGACGTCACGGTGGATGTGGCCGTAGTGCCAGTTGGGCAGGAACTGTTCCCGGGCCGCCTCGTCGAGCCAATCGATGAGGCAGGCGGCGTCGTGGGAGAGGACCATGGACCGGGACATGCCCCGGCGGCACAGCTCCGCCACGGTCTGGACCCGCTGCTCGGCGGTGGTTGCCAGGTCGAGGCCGAACCGGTCCATTCCCAGGAGATACCCCATGCTGGCCAGTTCCTCCAGGTACCCAAGGTCGGTGGTGTCCCCGCTGTGCCCCAGCACCACCCGAGCCGGGTCGGCACCCTCCTCGCTCAACACTCGGGCGACATCGAGGCCCCGCCGGGTTCCCGGATGGGTGTGGACGGTGATCGGTGCCCCGGTGATGCGGTGTGCGGCGGCCACCGCCCGGAGCACCCGCTCGACGTCGGGGGTCAGCCCGGGCTCGTCGACCGCGCACTTGAGGAAGGCTGCCTTCACCCCAGTGTCGACGATGCCCTCGGTGAGATCGTGGACGAACAGCTCGACCATCGGATCCGGCGCGTCGCCAGTTGGGAACCGGTAGCGAAAGTAGTAAGGGACGGTGTCGTAGGTGTAGATGCCGGTGGCTACCACGATGTTGAGGTCCACCCGCTCGTTCACCCGCTTGACCCGGGCCACGTTGCGGCCGAGGCCGATGACGGTTGGGTCGACGATGGTCCGGACCCCGAGGTCTGCCAGGGCTTGCAGCTTGGCCGCTGCTTCGGAGACCCGGGCCTCCTCGTCGAGAGGCTCGGGCAGGTTGGCCTGAACGTCGGCCGTCAGGACGAAGACGTGCTCGTGCATGAGGGTCTGGCCCAGCTCCGATGTGTCGATCGGCCCCCGGACGGTCTCCACCTGTCCCATCAGTCCCTCCCCTCGTCGGCCATTTCGTACCATGGACCACGCCAGGGAGCACACCGCAGCCGGCGTTTGCGCGCGCACTATCCCCGCCGGTGAGACAGCCGGGGGTTATGGTCGGACGGTGGGCCGACCCCGGATCTACCACGAGGCACGGGTGGCGACGGCCGTGCGCCTCAGTCCCGAGCTCCACACCGAGCTGCAGGAGCGGGCGAAGGCCGAGGGATGCTCGGCCAACGAGCTGGTCGTCCGGGCGCTCCGGGAGTTCCTCCGTCGTCGGGCGAAGGCCGGGCGCAGGCACCCGTGAGCGCCCTCGGCGTCCCCAAGTCGCGGCGCCGCGGGCCCACGGCGACCTCGCCGTTCGGATCGTCCCGGCGGGAGAGCCACGACTCGTCTTCCTTCTACCGTCGGTTCACAGCCCCTGAGCTGTCCAATGACGACACCGTGCGGCGTCCACGCCGCCTCGACGTGCTCTACCGCCGCGATGCCCGAGACATGGGCAACCTGGAGTCGGGCTCGGTCGCCTTGGTGGTGACCTCGCCGCCGTACTTCGCGGGCAAGGAGTACGAGGCCAGCTTGGGCGAGGGCGGTGTTCCGGCTACCTACCTCGAGTACCTGGAGTTGCTCCGAGCGGTCTTTGCCGAGTGCAAGCGGGGGCTCGAGCCGGGCGGCCGCATTGCGGTCAACGTGGCGAACCTCGGTCGCCGGCCCTATCGGTCGCTGGCCGGAGATGTGGCCGACATCCTCTCAGAGCTGGGGCTGCTGCTGCGGGGCGAGGTGATCTGGTGGAAGGGACGGGCGGCGGGCGGCTCGTGCGCCTGGGGAACCTTCCGCCAGCCGGCGAATCCCGTGCTGCGTGACGTCACCGAGCGCATCGTGATCGCCAGCAACGGTCGATTCGACCGAGCGGTCGGCGTGGCCGACCGCCGGCGCCGAGGTCTTCCATCGGTCTCGACGATCACTCGGGACGAATTCCTGGAAGCGACGACCGACCTGTGGGAGATCCCGCCAGAGAGCGCGTCGCGCGTTGGTCACCCCGCCCCCTTCCCGGTGGAGTTGCCAATGCGGGTGATCGAGCTCTTCACCTACGCGGGCGACGTGGTCCTCGACCCCTTCATGGGCTCAGGCACCACCGCGGTGGCGGCACTGCGAACCGGTCGCCACTACATCGGTTACGAGACCGACGCGTCGTACGTGATGCGGGCGCGGGCCCGGATCGCCAGGGAGCTGGCCCACCGTCGCCCGGCCCACGATGAACCGGAGACCGCTGCGCCGGAAGGAACCTTCGATGCGTTCCGGCGGGCCTTGGCGGATGGGAGCGGGGCCAGGGAGGTTGCGGCGGCGCTGCTTGTGGGCTGCGGGTTCGTGGATCTACGCCGCGGCGTTCGGCTGCCCGGGCTCGGGCTGGAGCTCCCGTTGATGGCGACCGACCGCATCGGCTCGGAGTGGGCGTTCGAGGTCGCCGGGTCCATGACCTCGAGTGCCACTGGCATGCGGCGGGCCGACACCCTGTGGCGGACGATCGGCCGGGCTGCTGCGGTGCACGGGCACCAGCCGGAGCTGCCGGTCGTGGTCCTCACCACCGACCTGCCGGCGCGGGGCAGCGCAGGCGAGCGCGCCCTGCGTGCCGTGAGCGGTCCGGGCCAGCTCCTGCACGACGTCATCGATCTGCACGACCCCGATGGGTACCGGCGGCTGCAGGGGTACGCCACCCGGGGCTGTCGGAGCTGATGCCCTCGGAGCGCACGTTCGTGACCGAACTCGCAACCGGGCTCGGCATGCTCGGCGAGGACGACGTGGTCACGGTGCTCGAGCGTCGGCCGGCCGAGTTCGTCAACCTGAACGAGCGGGACTGGGAGCGTCTCCAGGACCTCTGGGACTCTGGCCAATACGGCCGGGAGTTCCTCGAGGGGTTCCTCAACGGGCGGGCCTTCTTCTGTGCTCCCGACGCCCTGAACGGCCGGCGGCCACGGCGGATCGAGTGGACCGGAGGTCGACGGCCGCCCGGGGACGAGGTCGTTCCTTCCGACCTCCGGGTCGACCACGTGTACTTGGTGAGCTGTAAGTACCTGTCGCGCATCCTGCACAACCCCAGCCCGTCGCGTCTGGTCGAGGGACTCCTGGCCTGGTCGGGGGGCGACGAGCGAGACTGGTTCGAGCGTGTCGCTCCCGAGGAGTACCGCGACCTCTACCGTGCCTGCACGCCAGCGCACCCCGGGCTCCCGGCCGATGCCGGCTCCCTGTCGGCGATGCAGCGCAAGGAGCTGGCTCGCTGTCTCAGCACCGGCTGGCCGCCCGGCGCGGCCGCCGCCTACCGGCGGCTGTGCGAGGTGGTGGCCGAGCGGACCGCGCAGGCCTGGCGGGCGGCGATCGGGCGGACCAACCCCGAGGTAGTGGTGTGGCGGTTGGTGCGGATCGGGTCGGTGCCCTACTTCATCCTGGGGACCGGGCGGAGACTCCGGCCGATGCGGTTGCGGATCGACACCCCCTGGGACTGGCGTCAACAGTTCCGGTTGCGCGCCCTCGAGGTCGAGGCACAGCCCGGCGGGCAGCCCCGGGTGGGCTGGCGGATCACCTACGAGCGCGTCGACGACGGCGTGGCCCGGACGGTACAGGGGCACGTCGAGGTGCGCTGGAGCCACGGCCGCTTCGCCCAGCCACCGGAGGCCAAGGTCTATCTCGACACTCGCCACGAGGAGGTGCCCGGGTACCATGTGCTGTAGCGGGCGACGGGTTCCTCCCTCGCAGGGCTGGCAATCTCGGGCACCTGGCGCCAGCGACCCCTGTGGTGCGCGGCCCATTGGGCGGTGGTCGCGCCAAACGAAGCCGGCGGGAAGCGACCGGCGACGGACATAGCGAGAATGGTCGAACCCGAACCCTGGTGGCGAAGGGCCGCGGTGTACCAGGTCTACCTGCGGAGCTTCGCGGATGGGAATGGCGATGGGATTGGAGACCTGTCCGGTCTTTTGGCCCGACTGCCATACATCGCAGCTCTCGGTGTCGACGCCATCTGGTTGAACCCCTGGTACCCATCCCCGATGGCCGACGGTGGGTACGACGTCGCCGACTATCGCGACATCCACCCGATGTTCGGGACATTGGCCCAGGCACGAGAGCTCGTCCACCGAGCGCACGCCATGGGGATCCGCGTGCTGATCGACATCGTCCCCAACCACTGTTCCCTCGAGCACCCCTGGTTCCGCGAGGCGCTTCGAGGCGGTCCAGGGGGCGCGGCCCGCGAGCGCTTCTTGTTCCGGCCTGGTCGGGGCGTCAATGGCGCCGAGCCACCCAACGACTGGCAGTCACGTTTCGGGGGAGCGGCATGGACTCGCATCACCGAGCCAGATGGCACGCCGGGAGAGTGGTACCTGCATCTGTTCGACTCGAGCCAGCCCGACTGGAACTGGCACCACCCTAAGGTGCAGGAGGAGTTCGAGGACATCCTCAGGTTCTGGTTCGATCTCGGTGTCGACGGATTTCGGATCGATGTTGCCGACAAGCTCGTGAAGCACCCGGACCTGCCGGATCTCGCTCAATGGTCCCATGACGACCACCCGTTCTCGGACCGCGACGAAGTCCACGACATCTACCGCCGATGGCGCCAGATCGCCGATTCGTACCCCGGGGCCAGGACGTTCGTCGGAGAGATCTGGACCCCGTCGGTCGAGCGGCTTGCCCGGTACCTGCGCGGCGACGAGTTGCACTCGGCGTTCGACTTCAGCCTCCTCGCATCCCCTTGGGATGAAGCGAAGATGCGCCAGACGATCGAGGAGGCGCTGGCCGCACACGAAGCGGTTGGGGCTGCTCCAACCTGGGTGCTCTCGAACCACGATGTCGTCCGAGCCGTGACTCGCTACGGGATTGGCGATGGCTCGATGTTGCGGCTCAGCGCGGCGAGCACGCGGAAGGGTCGAGTCGACCTCGCGCTTGGGACGAGGCGGGCTCGTGCCATTGCGCTCCTCGCACTGGCACTGCCTGGCTCGGCGTACGTCTATCAGGGTGAGGAGCTCGGCCTATCGGAGGTCCTCGATCTGCCGGAGGATCGGCGTGAAGACCCGATCTTCTTCCGAACTGGCGGCGACCAGCTCGGCCGCGACGGGTGCCGGGTGCCACTGCCCTGGTCCGGGGAGGAAGAACCCTTCGGGTTCAGCGAGGTCGACGTCTCTCCCTGGCTGCCCCAACCGAAGGAGTGGGGACGGCTCACCGTGGAAGCCCAGGAACGCGACCCAGCGTCGATGCTCAACCTCTACCGCCGTGCGCTGCACTGTCGACGTGACCAGCGCGCGGAGTGGGGAGAGGAGGTTCGCTGGCTGGCGACGCCGCCTGGGGTGCTCGGGTTCCTTCGAGGCGACGCGTTCGCCAGTCTCACGAACTTCTCCTCCGAGCCGGTGGAGCTTCCAGCGCATCCACAGGTCCTGCTGTTGAGCGAGGAGCGTGCTGGGTCGGATCTTCCCCCCGATGCGACTGCCTGGGTGACTGTCACCTAGCAGATCACCAGAGACAGTAGCCGCGCTCTTCTGCCCTTCTGGGCTTCAGACTCCCTCGCCGATGTGCCTGGATGGCACTTGCGCTGCTGGTCCGTGAGCCGACCCGTCCCTGATGGGGGCACTCGCTTCCTGGACCGGGTCAGCGTCGGTGGGATCGTGCCCACTGTGTCCGGTCAGTCGGGGTGTCGGATTTCAACGGGGAACGGAGTCGGGCTGGGCGGATTTGAACCGCCGACCTCTGCGTCCCGAACGCAGCGCGCTAACCAAACTGCGCCACAGCCCGCGTGGTCACGCCAGCCTACCCGAGCGTCTTGGGCTCCCCAGATGCCGCGGTGCGAGGAGGCTGGTCGGATCGCGCCCCTGGCCCATCGGCGGGCTCGGGCTCCTGGCGCTTGGCGAGCACCTTGGCAATGCGCCGCTTGTCCAGCTCCACGACCCGGAGCTCCCACCCCTCGAGATGGGCTCGCTCCCCTTCGACCGGGATGTGGTCGAAATGGTCGAACAGGAACCCACCGATCGTGACGTAGTCCCCCTCGGGGAGCTCCAGTCCGAGCCGTTCGCGGACCTCGTCGATGCTGGTGCGACCATCGATCAGCCAGCGGTTGCGGTCGACGCGGACGATCTCCGGCTCGTCGTTGGCATCGAACTCGTCCTGGAGCTCGCCCACCAGCGGCTCGACCAGGTCCTTGACCGTGAGCACCCCGGCGATGCCCCCGTACTCGTCGACGACCACCCCGAACGCCCGATGTTGCTGGCGCATCTCGGCCAGCACGTCGAGCACCCGCCGGGTCTCTGGGACCACGTAGGGCTGGCGGATCCGGCGGGAGATGTCGAGCGGGGATCGCTCGGTCAGCTCACCTGGCCGCCGGCGCGGTGCCGCTCGGAACAGGTCGTTGACGAACAGGACACCGACCAGGTCGTCGAGGGCGTCGCCGACCACCGGGAAGCAGCTGTGGCCAGATTCAGCGACGGCCTCGATGACGGCTTCGGCGGTGACGGGGATGGTGAGCGCGACCACGTCGACCCGGGGGGTCATCACCTCCCGCACTTCCATGTCGCGCAGGTCGGCCAGCCGCTCGATGATGAGGCGCTCTTGCTCGTCGGCCACCGGGTTGGGCCGGCGTGCCCGGCGTGCGGCGGCCTCGAGATCTCCAGTCGAACGGCGGCGGAGGAATGGCCAGCGTCGTGGCGGTCGTGGTGGAGGTTGACCAGCCTCGTCGGTCATCTCAGGTCGTCGACAGGGCGTCGAGCTCCTCGTCGGCGTCCACCAGGACCGGGACCGGCCGGTAGGAATCGTCGAAGTACTCCCCGCCGCGCAGCAGCTCCTCGACCGCCCGGCGAACCCGGAGCGGGTCGAGCGGTTTCACCAGCCAGCCGTCGGCCCCCGACCGGCGAGCCAGATGCACGTCGGGCCGGCGGTCCAGCAGCATGAGGACCGGCACGTGGGGGAGGTCACCCGAGGACTCCTCGAGGCGGAGCTCCAAGCAGACGGCCATGCCGCCCATGCTGCCCATCTGGAGATCGACCACCACCAGGTCGGGTGGTTGGCGCTGGACGGCCGCGATCACCTTGGGCCCCGAGTCGACCTCGATCACCTCGGTGTCGTCGCCGCCCACCACGGCGGCGATCTCCTTGCGGAGGAAGGCGGCATCGCTGGCCACGACGATCGTGGGCACCGCTGCAGGTTAGCCAACGTCGGGGTCGGCGAAGAGCAGGTCGGCCAGGGCGCCCAAGCTCTCGAGATCGTGCACGTCACTGGCCAGGAGCGCCACCTTGGCCACCGGGCAACCGGGCAGCTGGCCGACCACCTCGGCCAGCGCCCGGTTCTCCAGCGCAGCCGTCTCGGCCAGCCGTTGGTGGTTGGCCAACAGCGGCCCGAGGGGCCCCGGGTCCGCGGCCGGCCACGGGATCGGGGCAAACGGCGGGTGGACGCGGTTCACGACCACTGCGGCCGGCTCGACCCCGGTCTCTGTGAGCTTGGTCGCGAAG
Source organism: Actinomycetota bacterium (assembly GCA_021324355.1). Lineage (GTDB taxonomy): Bacteria > Actinomycetota > Acidimicrobiia > Acidimicrobiales > RAAP-2 > Palsa-461. The sequence continues at coordinate 79,280 of JAJPJD010000040.1, read as the reverse complement.
TAGGCCGCCTCGGCGACCGAGTCCGGGCGGGCGGTGGTCACCAGCACGTACGCGGTCTCCGGGTCGTTGAGCAGCGCTCGCACCGCGGCCGCCCGGCTGGAGAACCCCTCTTCCATCCCCTCGAAGGCCTGGAAGAAGTCGACCGCGTCTTGGACGATCTCGGCGCCCGCCACCTTGGAGATGGTTCGCAGCAGGGCCTTGGTGGCCAGCGACAGCACCCGCAGCGATGCCCGGGTCGGCGCGAGCAAGGCCCGGAACAGTCGGTTGTCGAGGAACCGGGTGAGGCGGCGGGGGGCGTCGAGCAGGTCGAGGGCGTTGCGAGTGGGTGGGGTGTCCACGACGACCAGGTCGAACTGCCCGCTCTCGGTCAACTCGTAGAGCTTCTCCATGGCCATGTACTCCTGGGTCCCAGAGAGCATCCCGGTCAGGTCGCGATAGATGCGGTTGTGCTTGATCGCGTTGGCCTGCGCCTCGGAACGTGCGTAGCGGTCGACCAGGTCGTCGAAGGTGCCCTTGGTGTCGAGCATCATCGCGTGCAGCGAACCGGGGAAGCCGCCCTCGACCGGGGTCGGCTGGTTGCCCAGCGCCGCGACCCCGAGCGCGTCGGCCAGCCGCTTGGCCGGGTCGACGGTGATGACGCAGGACCGCCGGCCACCGCGGGCCGCCTGCAGGGCCAGGGCGGCCGAGACGGTGGTCTTGCCCACGCCGCCCGGTCCGGCGCAGACCAGCACCCGCCGGTCCGAGACCAAGGTGGCAATCGTGCGTGGCGTCACCGCAGCGTCGCCCCCAGCCCCTCGACCGCCTCGGCGAGCGTGGTTGCCAAGGCGGCCAGCTCGGGGGGGCCGATCGACGGCGCAACCAGCGACGGCAGCCGGAGCTGGGGGAGGGGGAGCTCGCGGGCCAGCCGCTCGAGCTGGGCGTCCTGCAGCGCCAGCCGACGCAGGGCGAACTGGCGGGACGCCTCGAGCTGGGCCAGCTGGGTCGCGTCCATTGCCACGCCGGCCGCCCGGGCGGCGTCGGCTGCCCGCTCGCTCAGGCCGGGACGGGCCGGATCCAGCCGGTTGACCACCACTGGACCGAGCTGGACCCCGGCCTGGTCCTCCAGGCGGAAGGCGGCCTCGACCGTCTCGCTGACCGGCATCTCCTCGGGGAGGGTGACCAGCAGCACCCGGCACCGGGCCGGGTCGCTCAGCATCTGGAGGACCTCGGAGGCCTGGGCCCGGATGGGGCCGGTGCGGGCGGCGTCCAGCAAGCCGTTGGCCGAGGTGAGGAAGGTGACCGCGTGCCCGGTGGCCGGAGCGTCGAGGACGATGAGGTCGGCTGCTCCGGCCCGCTCCAGCTGCTTCACCTTGCCCAGCACGAGCACGTCGCGGATGCCGGGGATGGCGGTGGCAACCACGTCGAGCACCCCGGAGGAGACCAGGCGGCGGGAGATGCGCTCGAGGCCGTGGTCGTCCAGGTACTCGAGGAGGGCATCGTCGGGGGTGAGCCAGCGCCCGGCGACCCGCCCACGGCCGCCCTCGTAGAGGGTGGCGTCGTGGTAGGCGAGGGGCTCGGCCGCGCCGAACGCTGCAGCCAGCCCCGGCCGGCCCTCCAGCTCGACCAGGAGCACCGACAGCCCGTGATCGGCGGCCATGCGGGCCAGCGCGGCCGAGACGGTGGTCTTGCCGACCCCGCCTTTGCCGGCGACGATCACCACCTTGCTCGCCGAGCAGAAATCGGCCACCTGCACCTGGCGGAGCGTACTGCCCGACCGGGCCAGGCCCGCCGTGTCCACGCCGAAAGCCCAGTTCAGCGGCCTTGTCGTGCCAAGGGGTCGGCAGTACCCTGTGCGCCGGAGGGGAAGAGGGTGGGGGTGGAGCATGCCTCAGGGTCCTGAGTCCTGGCAGGCGGCCGCCGCGTGTCGGGGCCCGCAGTCCAAGGCGTTCTTCCCTCCTGCGCACGTCGAGCGCAAGGAGGAGAAGCTGGCTCGGGAGGCCCGGGCCAAGGCCATCTGTGCCGAGTGCCGGGTCCGGTTGGACTGCCTTGACTACGCCTTGCGGATCCGGGAGCCCCACGGCATCTGGGGCGGCCTCAACGAGGCCGAGCGCAAGCAGCTCGTGGAGCGGCGAGCCGGCTGAGGGTCAGCGGCGGCGGGCCCCCGAGCCCGCTCGCCTGGCTGGGGAGGCTCCGGCCCGAGGGGCGGGGCGGCCGGGCGGTCGGGACCCGGGTCGGGCGGTTGCGGCATGGGGTTCGGGCTGGCTGGCCCAGCCGACCATGGTGGGCACCGTGGCCACCACCAGGATCAGCTGGGCGAACGTGAGGACGTGGACCGCGGTGCACCACAGGCAGATCGCTTTGATGACGAGCAGCTCGGTGCCGATCAGATAGAGGACGAAGGCCATGCCCGCCGCGGCCAGCGCCAGCCGGGCGAGGTGGATCCGGCGGTCGCGCGCCCGCCACGCCCATGGGGAGGAGGCCGCCACCATGACCACGTAGAAGGCCAGGCCGAGGACGGCGACCGGGATCCCGGCGACGTAGGACTGCGGGCTCGTGATGACGGCCTCGCAGTTGACCACGCTGTTGGCTGAGCACACCAGGAGCTGGTTGCCGGCGAAGTGCACGACCGTGAGGTAGGTCGACACGCCCAGGCCGCACAGGGCGAGCAGGAACGACGTCCACGCTCGCCACGGTGCCGTCGGCTGGGCCGGACCGGCCTGGGCCAGCCGGCTCAAGGCCGTGCCCACCGGGCTACCCGAGCTTCAGAGCCTTCATGGCCGCCTGGACGCCGCTGCTGGTGCACACCGACGCCGGCTGGCCGCCGTCGATCGCGCACACCGCCGCCGACAGGTAGTTGGCACTGGCCACGATGGCCTGGGTGATCGGGTTCTTTGGTGAGGTAAGGCCGGCCGCGATCTCCTCCCGGGTCAAGCCCTGGAGGATCGAGGGGTCGTAGTTCTCCTGAGACAGCACCCGGTTGCCGATGTCGAGGAAGGGGAAGGAGATCTCGCCTGCGCTGAGCGAGGGGAAGTAGGTGGGCGAGTTGTACTTCTGCTCGAGTTCGGCCTCGACCTTGGTCGGCCGCTGGAGGACTTTCCAGTCGTTGGTGGCCGGGTCCCACTGGTTGCTGTAGTACTCGTCGGCTCGAAAGGCGATGTAGGGGCTCGTGTAGGTCGCCTTGTAGAAGCTGAACGTCTGGGTGTTGGGGTCGACGTCGCTCGCCGAGGACTGCATGTTCGTCAGGTGGTGAAAGGTCCCGAACCTCGACAGTGCGGCGATGATCGCCCACCGCTCGGCCGCGCAGTGGGGGCAGTACTCGGCGCCGAAGAAGAACACTCCGGGAAGCTGGCGGCCACTCGGAGCAGTGAAGGTGAGCGGCTTCTGCCCGCTGATCGCGATCGGGGGATAGATCGGGGCCACGTCGGAGGTCACCCCGACCGCGTTGTAGACGGAGGCCGGGATGTGGGTCACCTCGGCGACCACGGCCGGCGAGGCCGGCGTACGGGCCGGGCCGCTCTGGGGGGTGCTCGAACCACCGAAGACTTTCAAGGCCACCAGGGCCACCACGATCACGATCACCAGGCCGGCCGTTCCCCAGGTGAGCAGTGCGGTGGGGGAGCGGCGGGGCCCGGGTCGGGTCGGTGCCGGCCGGGGCCCGCCCCGCCGGGCACCGTCGGCGCGGGCCGGCTGGCGAGGGCGGACGCGCTGGTCGCTGCGGCGGGGCCCCCCTTGGGGGCGGGCCGCCGCAGCCTTGGCGTTCCCCTTGGTCCCGGTGCCGACCGGCCGGGACAGCTGCTTGCTGCGGTTCTTGTCGGCCTGGGTGCGACCGGATCCGCTGGTCTCGGGCATGGCTGGACTCGGGTCCTCGGGTTGTCGGAAGGTTCTGGCCGCGCCGTCGGGGCAGGAGGCATCGGCGGGTCGGCTCGCCCCAGCGTAGACGCGCCGTCGTTGGCGGCGGGATCGGGCCGCGCCGACCAGTGCCAGGTAACCTCAGCCGGTGAGCTCCGCGTCGCTCGTCCCCAGGCCGGCCGCAACGGTGATGGTGTTGCGGGACCGACCGGGTGGTCTCGAGGTCCTCATGCTCCGCCGGAGCCTGCGCTCGGAGTTCGTGAGCGGCGCCTACGTCTTTCCGGGCGGCGCACTGGACGCTGGAGACGCCGAGGCAGCACTGCTGGCCCGCTGCACCGGGCGCGACGACGCCCAGGCCAGCCGGGTCTTGGAGGTCGAGCGTGGGGGACTCGCCTACTGGGTCTGCGCCTTTCGGGAGTGCTTCGAGGAGGCCGGCGTCCTGATGGCGAGCGGTCCGGACGGCCCGCTCGACTTCGGGGACCGAACGGTGGAGGCCCGCTTCGCCGAGCACCGCCGGGCCCTCAACGCCGGTCAGCGGAGCTTCCTAGAGATCTGCCAAACCGAGCAGCTCAGCTTGCCGGCCGACGCCCTCTACTACGTCGGCCACTGGATCACCCCCGAGGGCCCGCCCCGCCGCTACGACACCCGGTTCTTTGCCGCGGTGGCCCCGGAGGGCCAGACCGCCGTCCACGACGAGGTGGAGACGATCGACCACATGTGGGTTCGACCGGCCGAGGCCCTGGCCCAGCAGGAGGCGGGCCAGATCGAGCTGGTCTTCCCCACCGTGTGGAACCTCCGCCTGCTTCGGCGCTTCGCCACCACGGCCGAGCTGGTGGCGGCGGTGTCGACGATGGGCGCCATCCCGACCGTCCAGCCGACGGTGGTGGTCGACGAGGCCGGTCGGCGCCAGGTGGTGGTGAGCATCGAGCCGGCCGACCTGGCCGGCGGGGAGGCCTGAGGTGCCACCCCGCTCCCTCCCGGAGACCGCGGCCGGGCCGGAGGTGGTGTACGACGTACCGGTCCAGGTGGCAGACGGGGTCCTGCGGGTCACTGCCCACAATCCGTCTGCGATGACCGGACCGGGGACCAACACGTATGTGGTCGGGACGAGCGAGCTGGCGGTGATCGACCCCGGCCCGGCGACCGAGGAGCACTTGGGGGCGATCGAGCGAGCAGCCACCGAGGCCGGCGGGGCCGTCCGCTGGGTCACCGTGACGCATCACCACCTCGACCATGCGCCGGGGGCGAAGCCCCTGGCCGAGCGAACCGGGGCCGAGCTGCTGGCCCACCGCCACCCCCAGGGGGTCGAGCCGGACACCGAGGTGGGCGATGGCTTCGTGCTGCGCGGGCCGGGGTTTGCCCTGCGCGCCCTGCACACCCCGGGCCATGCCTCGGACCACCTCTGCTGGCTCCTGGAGGGCCAGTCGTTGCTGTTCTCCGGGGACCACGTGATGCAGGGCTCCACGGTGGTGATCCGCCCTCCCGACGGGAACATGGCCGAGTACCTGGCCGAGCTGCGCCGGCTGCTCTACCTCCAGCCCCCGGTGGCGGCGGTGGCGCCCGGCCACGGCCGGATGATCGGCCGGCCAGCCGAGGTGATCGAGGCGATCATCGCCCACCGCTTGGAGCGCGAGGCCATCGTGGCGGAGGCCCTCATGGCGGCCGGAGAGGCCGGGCTCGACGACCTGCTCGGTCCGGTCTATGGCGACGTTGCGCCGTCCCTGTTGCCGGTGGCCCGGTTCTCCCTGTGGGCGCACCTCCAGAAGCTGGCACTGGAGGGTCGGGCCCGGGTGAGCGACGGCACCGACCCGATGGCCACCACCGAGGCCAGCCGGTGGGCGCCCGCCGCCGACCACTAGCGGTCGGCGTCAGCCGGTCAGCCCTCGGTCCCTACCGGCTCGGTCGCGACCACCTCGGCCAGTTGGTCGAGGAGGCGGGCGGTGCACCCCGACGCCTCCACCAGGGGCGCCACCTCCTCGGCCAGGACTCGTGCGAGCTCGGCGAAGACCCCAGCCAACGGGCCGTCGCCCATCGCGACCGGGACGCCAGCGTCCCCGGCCTCGGACACCTGGGGGTGGATCGGGATGGTCCCGACCAGCGGGGCGCCGATCTCCTCGGCCAGCCGGGCCCCGCCACCGGCGCCGAAGAGCTGGTAGGTGGTGCCGTGCTCGCAGGTGAAGGCGCTCATGTTCTCGATGACCCCGGCCACCCGCAGGTAGCCTCGCCGGGCCATGTCGGCGGCCCGGGCGGCGACCTTCTGGGCAGCCACCGGCGGGGTGGTCACGATGAGCAGCTCGGTGCGCGGCAGCATGCGGGCCAGGCCCATCTGGATGTCCCCGGTGCCCGGCGGCAGGTCGATCAGCAGGTAGTCCAGCTGCCCCCAGTCGGCGTCCTCCAGGAACTGCTGGACGGCCCGGTTGAGGACCAGCCCCCGCCACATGATCGCCCGGTCCTCGTCGGCCAGGAACCCCATAGAGAGGACCTTCAGCGTCCCGGGCTCGACGGCGCGCACCAGCGGGATCATCTTGCCCCGGCGGGCCTCGACCGCTCCGTCCATCCCGAGCAGCCGGGGGACCGAGAAGCCCCAGATGTCGGCGTCCAGCAGGCCGACGGTGAGGCCACGGCGGGCCAGCGCCACCGCCAGGTTGACCGTGACCGAAGACTTCCCCACGCCGCCCTTCCCCGAGCCGACCGCCAGGATCCTGGTGGACGGCGCGATGCCGGTGACCGGGGCACGCTCGCGGGCCTTCCACCGAGCCCGGCTCATGACCTCGGCTCGCGCCTCGGCGTCCATCTCCCCCATGGCGAGCTCGACCGCCTGCACGCCGGGCAGCGCCGAGACCCGGGCCCGGACGTCCCGATCCAGCTGGGCCCGGAGCGGGCAGCCGGCGATGGTGAGCGCGATCTCGACCCGGACCACGCCGGGCGCCGGCACCTCGACCCCCCGCACCATCCCCAGGTCGACCACGTTGTCGCCCAGCTCGGGGTCGATGACCGACCGCAAGGCCTCGAGGACCTGGTCCCGAGTGGGCACGGGGTCGGAGGTCTCGGGAGCCATGGCGGAATTCTACGGGCCCACCGGGGCCGAGCACCCGGTGGGCCCGGGTAACATGGCCCCGAGTCGAGATGGGAGGCAGCAGATGACGGTCGCGACTTCGGTCAGCATCGGCAAGAAGCCGGACCCGGTGACCCTCACCGATGTGGCCGCCTCCAAGGTCGCCCAGCTCCTGGCGCAGGAGGAGGGCGAAGGCCTGGTGCTGCGGGTGGCAGTGCGACCCGGGGGGTGCTCGGGCTACAGCTACGAGATGTTCTTCGACACCGAGGTGGCGGAGGACGACATCGTCCGCACCTTCGGGACGGTCTCGGTGGTGGTCGACCCCACCAGCGCCGAGCTCATGACCGGCTCGACCTTGGACTACAGCGACGGCCTCAACGACGCCGGCTTCCACATCACCAACCCCAACGCCACCCGCACCTGCGGCTGCGGGTCGTCCTTCAGCTGAGCCCAGGCCCCGCGGGGCCCGACGGATGCCCGAGCGCGTGTCGTTCACGCTGAACGGGCGCGAGGTCGAAGCCGACGACGGCGAGGCGTCCCTCCTCGACCTGCTCCGGGACCGCTTCGGGTTGCGCTCGGTCAAAGACGGGTGCAGCCCCCAGGGCCAGTGCGGGTGCTGCACGGTCTGGGTCGACGGCCGGCCCCGGGTGGCCTGCGTGACCCCGGCCCGCCGGGTCGCCGGTCGGTCGGTGACCACCCTCGAGGGCGTGGACCCGGTGCTGCGGAACCGCTTTGCCGAGGCCTTCGTGGCCGCCGGCGCCAGCCAGTGTGGGTTCTGCACCCCGGGGATCCTGATGCGGCTGATGGCGCTGGAGGGCCGCCCCGCGGCTCGAGGCTCCCTGGCGTCGGCACTGGCCGCCCACCTGTGCCGGTGCACCGGCTGGCAGAGCATCCTCGAAGCCGCCGCCGGCGCGCTCGAGGGCTCGCCGCCGCCCCCACGAGCACGGGACCCAGTGCTCGCCTCCTGGCGGGCCCAGGTGGAGGGGCCAGCCCACCAGTCCTCGGGGTTGCGGGAGGTCCTCGGCGACGCCGGGTTCGCCAGCGACGCCGCACCACCGGACGCCCTGATCGCGTTCTGCGACCAGGGGCAGGTCTCGGTGGGGGCCACGCTGGCCGAGGCCCGCCGGGGGCTGGCCAAGGTGCAGGGCCGTCGGAGCGGCCGGCCGCTCGCCTACCCGGTCGAGGTGCCCGAGGGTGACTGGGCCCTCACCCTCCAGACCACCTGGGTCGAGCCCGCCTACCTCGAACCCGACGCCAGCTGGTGCCGGCCGGGCGGCATCCCGGCGTCCCCGCTGGCCAACGGCGGGGCCTTCGGCGGCAAGCGGCGTTCCCCGGTGGGGGCCGAGGCCCGGGCCCTGGCCGACCAGTTCGGCCGGCCGGTCCTGGCCCTGTGGACCCGGGAGGAGGTGGTGCGGCGGGGGCCGAAGCGGCCGCCGATCGCGGCCGGCGTGGCGGCTGACGGGACCGGGGTGCTCCGGGTCGCCCGCCCCCCTGGCTCAGCCGACCTCGCCCCCTACCGGGCCGCGGTGGCCGCAGGTGCGCCGGGCCTGGTGGTGGAAGAGGTGGTGACCGCCGGACCCCCGGTGGCGCCGGAGCTGCGGGCAGCCGGGTTCGCCGAGGCGGCCGTGCTCCGAGCCGTCCTGGCCGCCCAGGCAGCAGGGGTCGGGGCCGCCGACGGCGTGACCGTCGAGGGGCGGTCGGGGGGCCGGGCCCAGGTCTCGATCGACACCGACGGCGCGGTGGCGGTCGAGGTGTGGGCGGGGGAGGTCCTCGACGAGACCGTCCTGCGGTCCTACTGCGTCGGCGCGGTCCACCAGGCGCTCGGGTGGGTGTGGAGCGAGGGGGTCGCGGTCGACGAGGCCGGCCGGGTCGAGGACCTGACGGTGCGCTCCTTCGGCATCCTCCCGGCCGCTCAGCTGCCCCCGGTCGACGTCCGGATCCACCACTGCGACCTGGTCCCGGTGAACGGCTCGGACGCCGTCTTCGCGGCCACCGCGGCTGCCGCGTGGCTGGCCGACGGCCTGCCGCCCCGCTGGCCGACTCGGCGGCGGGTCCGGTGAGCCGGCCGCTCGGCCCGTACGCGCCGTCGGTGCGGGCGGGTGGATTGGTCTTCACTTCGGGTCAGGTTGGCGTGGCCAGCTCCCCGGCCGGACCCCGTCTGGTCGAGGGAGGCATCCGGGCCGAGCTGGTGCAGGCATTGGCCAACCTGGCTGCCGTCTTGGCCGACGCCGGTGCCGGGCTGGCCGATGTGGTGTCGGCCACCGTGTACCTGGTCGACATGGCCGACTACCCGGTTGCCAACGAGATCTGGGCAGCCACCTTCGGCGACCGTCCGCCGGCTCGGACCACGGTGGCGGTGGCCGCCCTCCCCCTCGGGGCTCGGGTCGAGGTGGCGGCGACCGCCTATCTCGGGGAGCAGCCGGGGAGCTAGCCCGGCTCGCCCCAGGCCCCCTCGGTGGCTGCCTCGGCGGGCGGGGCGGTCTCCTCGGATGCTCGGGTCCAGCCTCGGGGGCCCGGTGCCACCCCCTGGCGGAGCCGGTAGCCGACCGAGCGCACGGTCTCGATGAGGTGGGCGTGCTCCTCCCCCAGCTTGGCTCGGAGCCGCCGCACGTGGACGTCGACGGTGCGGGCACCGCCGTAGTACTCGTAGCCCCACACCCGATTGAGCAGGGTGTCGCGGGTGAAGACCTTGCCCGGGTGGGTGGCCAGGAACCGAAGGAGCTGGTACTCCATGTAGGTGAGGTCGAGGGCCCGCCCGGCGATGCTGGCCTGGTAGGTCTCGAGGTTGAGCATCAGGGGTCCGTGCTCGACCACCGCCTCGTCGCCCATCTGGCCCCGGCGCCACAGCAGGTGCGCCATCCGAGCGGCCAGCTCGCCCGGGTGGACGGGGACGGCGCAGAAGTCGTCGAACAGGTCGTCGCGCAGCCGCAGCTCGCCCAGCTGGTGGCGGGCGACGATCAAAAGCAGCGGGGACAACGGATCGTCCCGGCGCCGCAGGTGCCGGCAGAAGGCGATGGCTCCGGTCAGGTCCTCGACCGCTGACACCACCGCGCCCAGCCACCCGGTGCGCCCCGCCCGTTCCGCCGCCACCGCGGCCGCCGGCCCGGCCACGCAGCGCACGTCGTAGCCGGCCTCGCGCAGCGGGCGAGCCACCTCGCCGGGGAGGGGGTCGGGAAAGCACAACAGCGGCGGGCCGCCTCGTCCGACCTCGACCAACGAGCGGGGCGGGCTGGTTCTGGACACCTCAGAGCACCGGCAGGTAGCGCTGCCGCTCGAACGGGGTGACCTCGGCCCGATAGGCGGACCACTCCGCCCGCTTGTTGCGCAGGAACCACTCGAAGACATGGTCGCCCAAGGTCTCGAGCACCAGCTTGGACTGCTCCATCTCGTCGACCGCCTCGTTCAGGCTGACCGGGAGGGAGCCGACCCCCCGGGCGGCCAGTTCGGCGGGGGAGAGATCGTAGAGGTTGGCGTCGGCCTCGGGGCCCAGGTCGTAGCCCTCCTCGATCCCCCGCAACCCGGCAGCCAACATCACCGCGAAGCTCAGGTACGGGTTGCAGGCAGAGTCGGGGGCTCGGTACTCGATGCGGGTGGACTCCGGCTTGCCGGATTTGACCACCGGCACCCGTACCAGCGCACTGCGGTTGTTGCGGGCCCAGCCGACGTGGCTCGGCGCTTCGTACCCGAGCACCAGACGTTTGTACGAGTTGACCCACTGGTTGGTGATCGCGGTGATCTCCCGGGCGTGGCGGAGCAGCCCGGCGATGAAGTGCTTGGCCACCTCGGACAGGCCGTAGCGGTCGTCCGGGTCAGAGAAGGCGTTGCGCTCCCCCTCCCACAGCGACAGGTGGGTGTGCATGCCCGAGCCCTGCACGCCGGCCAATGGTTTGGGCATGAAGCTGGCGTGGATCTGTTCCTGGCGGGCCAGCTCCTTCACCACCAGGCGGACGGTCATCACCGTGTCGGCCATGGTCAACGCGTCGGTGTAGCGCAGGTCGATCTCGTGCTGCCCGGGGGCGTCCTCGTGCTGGGCGTGCTCGACCGGGATCCCCATCTCCTCCAGGGTGAGCACGGTCCGGCGGCGCAGGTCGCTCGACCGGTCGGCACCGGTCAGGTCGAAGTAGGACCCGGCATCGATGGGCCGGGGCGGCCGGGACGGGTCGACCTCGAGGTCCGCGAAGTAGAAGTACTCGACCTCGGGAGCGGCGAAGAACGTGTAGCCGCTGCTGCGAGCCCGCGCTAGGACCCGGCGCAGGACGTGGCGGGGGCACCCTTCGAACGGTGTCTGGTCGAGATTGAAGATGTCGCAGAACACCCGGGCCACTGGCTCCCCGTGCCCGTGCCACGGGATGAGCTGGAAGGTGTTGGCGTCGGGCCGGGCGAGCACGTCGGACTCCTGCACCCGGCTGAACCCGTCGATGGCCGAGCCGTCGAAGGTCATCCCCTCGTCCAGGGCGTTCTCCAGCTCGGCCGGGGTGATGTTGAAGGTCTTGGGAGTGCCGAGCACGTCGGTAAACCACAGCTGGACGAAGCGGATGCCTCGCTCCTCGACCGTGCGCAGCACGTAGTCCCGGGTGTCCTGCACCGCCTCATTCTTCCAGGTCGCCAGGGCGGCCGGGTCCGGCTAGCGTCTCTGCGTCCTGGTCGCCGGGGCACAAGGCCGCGAGTTCACGCCCCGTTTACATTCGGGCAACAGCGGCGAAACGCTCGGCCGCGAGACTCGGCTCCAGGACCGCGCACCCGACCGCGGTGCAGCGCGACCTGGAAGCGACGCCCGAGGCTCGGGCGGTCAGGAGGAATGGTGATCAAGCGGACCCCCGCCCAGGTGGTGAAACTGGCGAAGGACGAGGGCGTCGAGATCGTCGACCTGCGCTTTGCCGACCTGCCCGGGATGACCCAGCACTTCTCGGTGCCGACCCACTAGCTGACCGAGGACCGGTTCAGCGAAGGGTTCGGGTTCGACGGCTCGTCGATCCGGGGGTTCCAGCAGATCCAGGAGTCCGACATGCTCCTGCTGCCCGACCCGAACATGGCCTACATCGACCCGTTCCGCCAGCACAAGACGCTCAACATCCACTGCTACGTCCACGATCCGGTGACCCTCGAGCCCTACTCGCGCGACCCCCGTCACGTCGCCCGCAAGGCCGAGGCGTACCTGGTTTCGACCGGCATCGCCGACACCGCGTACTTCGGTCCCGAGGCCGAGTACTTCATCTTCGACCACGTCGAGTACGGCCAGGGGGTCAACTACGGGACCTACCGGGTCGACTCGATCGAGGGGCACTGGAACACCACCGACAGTCGGTTCCCCAACCTGGGCTACAAGATGCGCCCCCAGGAGGGCTACTTCCCGATCCCGCCGAACGACAAGTTCCAGGACCTGCGGAGCGAGATGATCCTCCAACTCGAGCGGCTCGGCATCGAGATGGAGGTCCAGCACCACGAGGTCGCCACCGGCGGTCAGGCCGAGATGGACATGCGCTTCGACACGCTGGTGACGATGGCCGACAAGCTGGCCATCTACAAGTACGTGGTGAAGAGCGTTGCCCAGGCAGCCGGCTGCACCGCCACGTTCATGCCCAAGCCGCTGTTCCAGGAGAACGGCTCGGGGATGCACTGCCACCAGTCGTTGTGGAAGGACGGCGAGCCCCTGTTCTTCGGGGACGGCTATGGCGGACTGTCGGACATCGGACGGTGGTACGTGGGGGGTCTGCTGGCGCACGCCCCGGCCGTGCTCGGGTTCGCCGCCCCGACCACCAACTCCTACAAGCGGCTGGTGCCGGGTTACGAGGCCCCGGTGAACCTGGTCTACTCCAAGCGGAACCGCTCGGCGGCCTGCCGGATCCCGCTGTACTCGTCCAGCCCCAAGGCCAAGCGGATCGAGTTTCGCTGTCCCGACGCCGCCTGCAACCCCCATCTGGCCTTCTCGGCCATGCTGCTTGCCGGGCTCGACGGGATCCAGAACAAGATCGAGCCGCCCGAACCGGTCGACAAGGACCTGTTCGAGCTGTCGCCGGCTGAGCTGGCGGGCATCGCCCACACCCCCTCCTCCTTGGAGGAGGCGCTCCAGGCCATCGAGGCCGACCGAGAGTTCCTCCAGGCCGGTGGGGTGTTCACCGACGACCTCATCGACACCTGGCTCGAGTACAAGCGGATCGAGGAGGCCGACGCCGTGCGGCTGCGGCCCCACCCCTACGAGTTCGCGTTGTACTTCGACATCTGATCGGTCGGCTGCCGGTCCCAGGCGTTCAGGTCGACGGCTCGAAGCCCTCGACGAAGACGAGCGCCCCGTCGGCCACCCGGCGGTAGAAGCAGGTGGGCCGGGTGGCCCCGGAGGCGTCCCGAGTGTGGCAGGCCCCGCCACCGACCGGGCGTACCAGGTAGAGCAGGGCGTTCTGCTCGCAGTTGACCCGGACCTCGACCAAGGCCAGCACGTCGCCGGAGGTCTCGCCCTTGCGCCACAGCTCGTCGCGTGACGCCGACCACAGCACCGCCCGTCCCGACGCCAGGGTCTCGGCCAGGGCGAGGTGGTTGGCGTAGCCGACGAACAGGACGTCCTTGGTGTCGGCGTGCTGCAGCACCACCGGGACCAGGCCCTCGGGGCTGGCCGCCGCCCGATGGATCTTGCCGAAGTCGATGCTGAGCGCGGTTCCCTCTTCCAGCTGGTCCACGCCGGGCATCCTCCCACTGGTGGCTGGGTGGGGCAGCACGGCTGGGCCTCGGGACCCGTCGGGGGCGCCGGTAGTGTGAGGTCGTGCCCACCCTCCGGTTGGCTCTGGCTCAGCTCGACCTCGTGGTGGGGGACTTGGGAGGCAATGCCGACGCGATCAGCCGGGCGCTGGCCGCAGCGGGCGACGCCGGCTGCGACCTGTGCGTGTTCCCTGAGCTCGCGGTGACCGGCTACCCGCCCGAGGACCTGCTCTTCAAGCCCCGGTTCCTGGCCGACACCCAGGCCGCCTTGGAGCGGATCGCCGCCACCACCGGCCGGTGCGTGGCGGTGGTGGGGTTCGTCGAGACCGGGCAGCTCGCGCCGGAGCGGCGCGGGGACGGCGGCGGCAGCCGGCCGCCGTCTGTGCTGGCCAACGCGGCCGCGGTGTGTGCCGAGGGTTCGGTGGTCGGCGTCTACCGCAAGCGGAACCTGCCCAACTACGGGGTGTTCGACGAGAAGCGATGGTTCGACCCTGGCGAGGGGCCCCACGTGCTGTTCGGGGTGGCCGGGGTCGCGGTCGGGGTCTCGATCTGCGAAGACCTTTGGGACCCCGAGGGACCGGTGGTCCAGCTCGGGCGGGGCGGGGCCGAGGTCGTGGTGAACCTCAACGCCTCGCCCTTTGCGCGGGGGCGCACAGAGGAGCGCCTCGGGGTGCTGCGCCGTCGGGTGGCCGAGGCCGGCTGCCCGATCGCGTACTGCAACCTGGTTGGCGGCCAGGACGAGCTCGTGTTCGATGGGGCCAGCACCGTGGTGGCCGCCGACGGGTCGGTCGTCGCGGCCGCCGCCCAGTTCCGCGACGAACTGCTGATGGTGGACCTCGAGGTGGCCGAGCGGCCCGGCCGCTCGCTGCCGGTCGTTCCGGTGACCGGGCCGGGTCCGAGGCGGGACCCGCTGCCGCCGCCGGCCCCGGCGCCCCGGCTGGGCCCCAGTGCCGAGGTGTACGAGGCCCTGGTGCTCGGAACCCGGGACTATCTGGTCAAGAACGGCTTCTCCGACGCGGTGATCGCCCTCTCCGGCGGGGTGGACTCGGCCCTGGTCGCCACCATCGCCACCGACGCGCTGGGGGCCGAGCACGTCCACGCGCTGTCGATGCCGTCGCGCTACTCGAGCGAGGGCTCGGTGAGCGATGCCAAGGAGGTGGCCGACCGGCTCGGCATCGATCTGCGCATCGTGCCGATCGAGCCGGCGCACCGGGCCCTGGCCGGGCTGCTGGCGCCGGTCCTCGACGGTGACCCCACCGGCCTCACCGACGAGAACCTCCAGTCTCGCCTGCGGGGGCTGTTGCTCATGGCGGTCTCCAACGCCACCGGGGCGATCGTGCTCACCACCGGCAACAAGAGCGAGATCGCGACCGGCTACTTCACCCTCTACGGCGACGCGGTCGGCGGGTTCGCGGCCATCAAGGACATCGTGAAGACCGAGGTCTACGAGCTGTGCCGCTACCGCAACGCCCGCCCCGGCCCCCCGCCGCTCGATCCGATCCCGGCTTCGGTGCTGGAGAAGCCGCCCTCGGCCGAGCTGCGCCCGGATCAGCGCGACGACCAGAGCCTGCCCCCCTACGAGCTGCTCGACCCGGTGCTCGAGGCCTATGTGGAGCGGGACCGGACCGGACCCGAGATGGTGGAAGAGGGGCTCGACCCCCAGGTGGTGGACGCGGTGGTCCGGCTGGTGGACGCAGCCGAGTACAAGCGTCGCCAGCTCGCTCCTGGGGTGCGGATCACCGCCAAGGCCTTCGGCAAGGACCGCCGAGTGCCCATCACCAACCGGTACCGGGCCGGGCCGGTGGCTCGGTGAGCGGCCTTCCGGACCCGCCCCTGCTGGACCTGCACCGCTCGGCCGTCCTGCTCGGGGCGTACTGTGCGCTCGAGCGGGCACTGTTCGAGCTGACCGGCGCGCTGGCAGCCGACGCCGGCACCGGGCCGGCAGCCCGGGTGGCGCTGGATGCCTGGAGCGCCGAGCACGCCTGGCACGCCGAGCTGTTCGCCGACCGCCTCCCGCTGGTGGCCGACCTGGACGTCCACGCCCTGGTCGAGCTGCCGGCCCCGGCCGCCCACCTGCTCGGCCGGCTGTCGTCCGAGCCGCCCGTGGAGCGGTTGGCCGGTCTGGTGCGAGTGGTCCTGCCCCGGCTGGTCACCACCTATCGGCGCCACCTGCGGGCCACCTCCGATGCGGCCGACGGGCCCACTCGCCGGGCGCTCCGCCTGGTGCTGCGGGACGAGGTCGAGGCCCTGGTGGCCGGGGAGGCGCTGCTCGAGGGGTGCTTGGACCGGCCCGACCAGGTCGAGCGGGCCGGAGCGGTGGCGGTGGCGGTGGAATCGGCCCTGGTCCGGGCCGAGATCGGGCCCGGCCTGGTCGCCTGGCCCGACCGGAGGGCTTGACGTCCAGGTAAACTAGGTACACACCGTTCGTCACGCCCTGGGGCGTGGCCGGTCGGGCCATTCCGGAGATCCCCCAGCCCCGAGCCGAGGGTGATGCCCCACAAGCCGACGGAGGACGACGCAAGCCTTGGCGAAGGAACGCATCGAACGAGACGACGAGGATCTGGTCCGGCTCTACCTGACGGACATCGGGCAGTACCCGCTCCTCACCAAGGACGACGAGGTCCGCCTGGCCCAGGCCATCGAGGCGGGTCGGGAGGCCGAGTGCGAGCTGCGCAAGGCGCCCAAGGGGATGACCGCGGCCCGGCGGCGGGAGCTGCGCCGGGCAGTGATCCACGGCGAGCAGGCCCAGCGGACCTTCGTGCAGTCCAACCTCCGCCTGGTGGTCTCCATCGCCAAGAAGTACCAGGCCTCCGGACTGCCCCTGCTGGATTTGATCCAGGAGGGGAACCTCGGCCTCATGCACGCAGTGGAGAAGTTCGACTGGCGCAAGGGGTTCAAGTTCTCCACCTACGCAACCTGGTGGATCCGCCAGGCCATCACCCGGGGGATCGCGAACACCGGTCGGACCATCCGGCTCCCGGTGCACGCCGGGGACACCCTGGCCCGGGTGCAAAAGGCGCAGGCCCGCCTGGAGCTCAAGCTGGGGCGGCCGGCGACCCTGGCCGAGCTGGGGGTCGAGGTCGAGATGCCAGAGGACAAGCTGGTCGAGGCGTTGCGGTTCCGGGCCGAGCCCCTGTCGCTGTCCGAGCCGCTGCGTGAGGACGGTGACGCCGAGCTCGGCGACGTGGTGGAGGACCGGTCGGCCGAGTCCCCCTTCGAGGTGGCGGCGGTCTCGCTGCTGCCCGAGGAGATCGGCCGCCTCCTGTCCCCGCTGGACGAGCGGGAGCGGGAGATCCTGCGGCTCCGCTTTGGCCTGGACCGGGGCGAGCCCCGGACCCTCGAGGAGGTGGGCGAGTACTTCAACCTCACCCGGGAGCGGATCCGTCAGATCGAGGCCCGGGCGATGTCCAAGCTCCGGCACCCGTCCTCGGACACCGGGGCCCGGGACCTGCTCACCGTCTGAGCCACCCTGGGAGGATCGGCATGAAGAAGCTGCTGGTGCTGGTGGTCCTGGTCGCGCTGGCTGGGGCGGTCGCCGCCCGCCGGCTGCGCGAGGCCTGAACGGCCCGGCTCAGGGGAGGGCGGCGGTCGCCCGCTCCTGCAGCCGCAGTACTCGCCGCCGCCCCCGCCGACCGAAGAGCACCGCCGCCACGGCCAGGCTCAGGCTGGTGAGCACCGGGGCCGCCGATGCCGCCCGATCGCGCAGGCGGACCGGCTTGGTGAACTGGCAGGTCTCCCAGTTGCGGCTGCGGGCCAGCCGGGCCAGCGCCCGGTCGGCGTTCACCGCCACCGGTCGACCGACCAGTTCGAGCATCGGCAGGTCGGCCACCGAGTCTGAGTAGGCGGTCGAGGCCGCCAAATCGAGGCCCACCGTCTCGGCCAGCTCGGCGATGGCCTTGGCCTTGTTCGCGCCGTCGGCGAAGAAGGCGATCCGGCCGGTGTAGCGGCCCTCGGCGTCCACGTCGGCCCGGGAGCAGATGACCCCGTCGGCCCCCAGCAGCTCGGCCATGGGCAGGACGATCTCCTCGGGGGAGGCCGACACCAGGTACACCCGCTGGCCGGCGAGGTGGTGGCCAGCCATGAGCTCGAGCGCCTCGGCGTACAGGATCGGCTCGACCGTCTCGAGCAGTCGCTCCCGGACGATCTGAGCCACCCGATCCCGTTCCCAGCCCCGGCTGAGGGCGAGGAGCGACTCGCGCAACTTGGCCATCCGCTCCTCGCCGGCCCCCAGGCGGGCGTAGAGGAGCTGGGAGCCGACCGCCCGGAGCACCATCCGCCGGGTGATCAGCCCGTCACGGCGCAGGTGACCACTGAACGCGGCGATCGACGCCTTGGTGATGACCGTCCGGTCCAGGTCGAAGAAGGCCGCGCTCTCCACGGCTCCATGCTACGGGGGTCACCCCCGCTCCCAGGTGCACCGCCGTCTAGGCGCCGACGAGCACCGCTCGCACCTCGGCTTCGGCCTCCTGGGCGACCAGCACCAGCACCTCGTCGCCGTCGTGGAGGACCACCTCGGCCCGGGGGACCACCAGGTGGTCGTCGCGCACCACCGCGACCACGGTCGCCTCCCGGGGAAGCTCGAGGGACGAGATCGACCGCCCGACCGCCGGGGACTCCGGTGCCAAGGTCACCTCGACCAGGTGGGTGGCACCCCGTTCGAACTGGAGCAGCCGGACCACGGACCCGACCGAGACCGCTTCTTCGACGATGGCAGTGATCAGCCCGGGGGTGGAGACCGAGATGTCGACCCCCCAGCCCTCGTTGAACAGCCACTGGTTCTTGGAGTGGTTGACCCGGGCCACCACCCGGGGGACCGCGAACTCCTGCTTGGCCAGCAACGAGATGACCAGGTTGTCCTCGTCGTCGCCGGTGGCCGCCACCACCACGTCCACGCTGGCCAGGCCAGCCGCGTCGAGCGAGGCGACCTCGCACGCGTCGGCGGTGATCCAGGTGACGTCGAGTTCCTTGCGCCGCCGATCGACCACATCGGGCTCCTTGTCGATGACCAGGACGTCGTGGCCGCTCGCGCTCAGGTCCCGGGCAATGGCCGTGCCCACGTTGCCGGCCCCGCAGATGGCGACCTTCACCGCGAGCGCTCCCGCCCGTTCACCAGCTCGGCCGGGCCAAGGCGTACCCGGAGGGTGTCCAGCGCCTCCTTCACCACCGCCAGGTGCAGGACGTCCCCCTCCTGGCCGACCAGGTCGGCGGTCTCCAGGCGGGGCGTGCCGGCCCGGGTGACCGCGACCAGGCGGACCTGGCCATCGGCCTCGAGCTCGCGCAGGGCCCGACCGGCCCAGTGCTCGGGCAGCCGCCGCTCGACCAGGACCAGGCGGCCGGTGGCGTCGACCCACTCGGCGTCGTTCTGCTCGGGGAGCAGGGCCCGGTGGACCTGGTCGATGGTCCAGGGCACCGTGGCCACGGTCGGGATCCCCAGCCGTTGGTAGATCTCGGCCCGCCGGGGGTCGTAGATGCGGGCCACCACTCGCGCGATGCCGTAGTTCTCGCGGGCGATGCGCACCGTGAGGATGTTGGTGTTGTCGCCGCTGGTCACCGCGGCCAGGGCGTCGGCCTCCTTGGCTCCGGCTGCCTCCAGGTCGTCGCGGTCGAACCCCGAGCCGACCAGCCGCTGGCCACCGAAGCTCTCGGAGAGCCGGCGGAACGCCCGGGGGTTCTGGTCCAAGATGGCGACGCTGTGGCCCTGGTCGTCCAGGACCTTGGCCAGGCCGGAGCCGACCCGGCCGCATCCGACCACCACGACGTGCACCCGCACAGTGGAACACGGGGACCTGCGGTTGTAAAGGTCGCCGCGGTGGTCCCGGGTCGGCACGGCGCTGCTTTAGGGTGAGCCGGATGGATCGGTCGCCGACGGACCCGCAGTCGGCCGGGGTGCGCCCGGCCGGGACCGTCCTGTCCCCCGACGACCGCCCGCCCCCGACCCGGCCGGCCCCGCCGCCCGCCCCGCCGGTGGCGATGCCGGCCGATGCTGCCGCCGGCATCCCCGAGTCGCTCGGCTACCGGCTGAAGAACCGCCTCCTCGGCCCGCCGCTCATCAGCGAGCAGCTCCGCAGCGAACGGCTGAGCCGCCCCATCGCACTCGGGGTGCTCTCCCCCGACTGCCTGTCGTCCTCGGCCTACGGCACCGAGGAGGCGCTGAACCAGCTGGTCCCGGCGATCGGCCTGGCCGCGTTCACCCTGATCGTGCCGGTGATGATCGCCATCTTGGGGGTGCTGTTCTTCGTCACCCTCTCCTACCTGCAGGTCATCGGCCGCTACACCAAAGCCGGCGGTGCCTACGTGGTGGCCCGGGACAACTTCGGCCCCACCGTGGCGCAGATCGCCGCGGTGGCCCTCCTCATCGACTACACGGTGACGGTGGCGGTGCAGACCGCGGCGGGCACCGACGCCCTCACCAGCGCGTTCCCGGCGCTGCTGCCCTACAGCGTGATCATCTCGGTCGCAGTGGTCCTCCTCCTCATCTACGGCAACCTGCGGGGGATCCGGGAGGCGGGCCGGCTCTTTGCCTTTCCCACCTACTTCTTCGTGGTCTCGGTGGGCGCGGTCATCGTGGTCGGCTACGTGAAGGCGGCCTTGGGCGACCTCCACCCTCACCCCCTCCCCCCGGCCCGCCTGCTGGTCGACGGCCACCTGGGGCACTCCGGGTCGGGGCTGCTCATGGGGCTGGCGTTCATCACCCTGCTCCGGGCGTTCGCCAACGGCGGCTCCTCGCTGACCGGCCTCGAGGCCATCTCCAACGGAGTGGCCAGCTTCCGGCCGCCCGAGGCGGTCAACGCCCGGCGGACGCTCGTGGTCATGAGCACCACCCTCGCCTTCCTCTTGGCCGGGGTGACCCTGCTCGCCCGCTGGACCCACGCCATCCCCTATGCGGCCGGCTCCCCCACGGTCATCTCCCAGGAGGTGCGCGACGTGCTGGGCACGAGCGGGGTGGCGAGAGGGTTGTTCTACGTGGTCCAGGCGGCCACCCTGCTCATCCTCTACACCGGCGGCAACACCAGCTTCAACGGGTTCCCCTACCTGGCCAGCTTTGTCGCCACCGACCAGTTCCT
This sequence comes from Actinomycetota bacterium, assembly GCA_021324355.1. Taxonomy (GTDB): domain Bacteria; phylum Actinomycetota; class Acidimicrobiia; order Acidimicrobiales; family RAAP-2; genus Palsa-461. Next base: position 58,643 of record JAJPJD010000040.1, on the reverse strand, counting down.
GCCCCGTCAGCTCACCCGCCGGGGACACCGGCTGGCGTTCTCCAACGGGATCTTGGTCCTGGGCGCGGTCGCCATCATCTTGTTGGTGGTCACCCGGTCCAAGGTGAGCGCCCTGGTCGCGTTGTACGCGATCGGGGTGTTCACCGGGTTCACCATGGCCGGGGCCGGGATGGTCCACCACCACCTGACCGAACGGGGCCGGCACTGGCGCCGGAACCTGGTGGTCAACGGCTTCGCCGCCTTCCTCTCAGCGAGCGTGGTCGCCATCTTCGCGGTGGCCAAGTTCACCGAGGGGGCGTGGGTCGTCGTGGTGGTCGGCCCGCTGCTGTTCGTGGGGCTGATCAGGCTCCACCGGCGCTACGTGGCCGAGGAGGAGCTGCTCGAGCTGGGGGCGGTCCGGGCAACCGAGGAGCCGATCCTCTCCCGCCACGTGGTCGTGGTCTTCGTCGACCGCTTCGACCTGGCGACCGCCCGAGCGCTGCAGTATGCGCGGAGCCTGAACCCCGACGACCTGCGGGCGGTCCACTTCAACCTGGACACCAAGGTGGCCAGGCAGTTGGAGGAGGAGTGGGGTCGCCTCGGGCTGTCACGGCTGCCGCTCGACATCGTCGAGTGCCGGGACCGCCGGCTGAACCGGGCGGCCTTGGCCCTGGTGGCCGACGCGGTGGCCGACGGGGACACCGAGTGCACGGTGCTCCTGCCCCGGCGGAGCTTCCGCTCGGCCTGGGAGCGGCTGCTGCACGACCGGACGGCCGACCGGATCGCGGCCGCGCTGAGCGTGGTGCCCCACGTCAGCCCGACCATCGTCCCGTTCAACGTGGGCGAGCTGCTCTCCCGCCCCGCTCCCCGGGGGGAGCCGGCCCCGCCGCCCTCCCGAGGCCGACCGCTGGCGGCCGACGAGGCGTTGGCCCGGCGGTCCCGGGACACGGTGCCGATCGGGGAGGTCGGCTGGCGCCAGCGGGTGCGGGTGGCTGGCCGCATCCACTCGGTCCGGGTGCAGCCCCGGGGTGGCACCCAGAACCTCGAGTGCGTGCTGGTGGACGACACCGGACGGATCCTCCTGGTCTTCCAGGGCCGGCCACGGATCCCGGGGATCGAGACCGGGGCCCGGCTGGTCGCATCGGGGATGGCCGGCTCCTGGGGGCGCCGGCTGGCCCTGCTCAACCCGGACTACGAGCTGGTGGCCGGACCGGCCGATCAGGAGGCCTGAGATGGGCCGAGCGCCGGGGACCTTGCCGGAGGGGCCCCGGGCTCGCTATCGTCCACCCGGCCCATGGAGCGTCGGCGACTCCTGCTGGGCCGCGTTCCGCCTCTCCCCGGCACGGTGGCCCGAGGTTCTGCGACCGGACCTGCCGCGGGCCGCCGGAGGCTCGGCCGGGTGGCCCCGCCGGGAGCGGGGGAGCACCGATAGGACAGCCATGCGAAGGGAACCATGTCGCGTATGCCAGGCCTGACCCAGCTGGCCACCGAGGGCAGCTACCAGAACTTCCACCTCGGGGGGACCGACAAGGTGTGGCTGGTCCTGGCCCTCCTCGCCGGGGTGGTAGGGATCCTCTCCGGACTCGCCCTCATGCGAGGGGTGCTCCGGGCGGACCAGGGCACCGCCACCATGCGCGACATCGCCCGGGCCATCCAGGAGGGGGCCGAAGCGTTCTTGAAGCGCCAGTTCAAGGTGATCGCGATCATCGTGGTCCCGCTGGCCATCCTCATCTTCTTCACGGCGACCAAAGTGACCAGGCCGAACGGCACGATCGCGTTCAGCTTCGCCCAGGCCGGGCTGCTGCGGGTGGTCTGCTTTTTGTTCGGGGCGGCGTTCTCCGGGCTGACCGGGTTCATCGGCATGAGCGTGGCGGTGCGGGGCAATGTCCGCACCGCGGCCGCTGCCACCGGCGGCCGGCTGGACCGGGCGCTCAAGGTTGCCTTCCGTTCGGGCGCGGTGACCGGGATGTTGTGTGTCGGCCTCGGGCTGCTCGGGGCAACCGCGATCATGTTCATCTTCCAGAACACCGCCACCGCGGTCCTGGTCGGCTTCGCCTTCGGGGCCTCGCTGCTGGCCCTGTTCATGCGGGTCGGCGGGGGGATCTTCACCAAGGCCGCCGACGTCGGGGCAGACCTGGTTGGCAAGGTCGAGGCCGGCATCCCCGAGGACGACCCCCGGAACGCGGCCACCATCGCCGACAACGTGGGCGACAACGTGGGCGACTGCGCCGGCATGGCGGCCGACCTGTTCGAGTCCTACATCATCACCATCATCTCCTCGCTGATCCTCGGCTTCGCGGCGTTCCGGACCATTCACCGCAACCCCACCCCGGCGGTCCTCTACCCGCTGATCGTCCCGGCTATCGGCATCGTGGCCTCGGTGGCCGGAGTGCTGCTGGTTCGGGCTCGGCCAAAGGATCGCAACGCCCTGTCGGCGATCAATCGCGGCTTTTGGAGCGCGGCGTTGATCACGGTGGTGGGCGCGTTCTTCGTGGCCCAGTACTACGTCCACAACTTGAAGGTCTTCTACGCGGTGCTGACCGGCGTGGTGCTCGCGCTGGTGGCTAGCCAGATCACCGAGCAGTTCACCTCCACCGAGCGCAGCCCGGTGCGCGAGATCGCCGAATCGGCCCGCACCGGTCCGGCCACCACGGTGCTGTCGGGGATCTCGATCGGCCTCGAGTCGTCGGTGTGGGCCATCATCGCGATCGCGATCGCGATCGCAGTCGCCATCGGCCTGGGCCACGGCAACATCGAGTTCTCCTTGTACCTGGTGGCGCTGATCGGGATCGGCCTGCTCGCCACCACCGGGATGATCGTCTCTGAGGACAGCTTCGGTCCGGTCTCGGACAACGCGGCCGGGGTCGCGGAGATGTCCGGTGAGTTCAGCGGCGAGGCCGAGCGGATCATGGTCAGCCTCGATGCGGTGGGCAACACGACCAAGGCCATCACCAAGGGGGTGGCGATCGGCTCGGCGGTCATCGCGGCGGTGGCGCTGTTTGCCTCGTTCATCGAGACCATCGGTTCCCAGCTGAATCTCCATGCGACCGGCTCCCAGCTGTTCCACCAGATCGCGGCGCAGATCAACGTGGCCGACCCGACCACCTTCATCGGCCTGCTGATCGGCGGGTCGGTCGCGTTCTTGTTCTCGTCGCTCGCGATCCGGGCCGTCGGGCGTTCGGCTGGGACCGTCGTCCAAGAAGTGCGCCGCCAGTTCCGGGACCACCCCGGGATCATGGACAACACCGAGAAGCCCGAGTACGGGCGGGTGATCTCGATCTGCACCGCGGCCGCCCAGCGCGAGCTGGCCACCCCGGCGCTGCTGGCAGTGCTCACGCCGGCCATCATCGGCTTCGGCATCAACTACCAGGCCCTGGGCGCGTTCCTGGCTGCTGCCATCCTCACCGGCCAGCTGATGGCCAACACCCTGTCGAACTCCGGTGGGGCGTGGGACAACGCCAAGAAGTACATCGAGGAAGGCCGGGAAGGGGGCAAGGGCTCCGAGACCCACAAGGCGGCGGTGATCGGTGACACCGTCGGCGACCCGTTCAAGGACACCGCCGGCCCGGCGCTCAACCCCTTGATCAAGGTGATGAACCTGGTCTCGCTGCTCATCCTGCCGGCCGTGATCTCGCTGCGGCACAACGATGGGGCCCGCTACGCCATCGCCGGGATCGCCCTGGTGATCCTGCTGTCGGCCATCGCCTTCTCCAAGCGCAAGGCGGAGGCCATGGTGCCCGACGAGCCGCCGGCCCTGGCGGTGGCGGACTAGCGGGGGTCTGGGGCGGCGACGGCTCGCCGACGACTCCGGGTCCGAACGGGCCCCGACCAGCCTCGATGTCCTGGTCGGGGGCTGGCGCTCTTGACTGGAGCGCCTCCAGGCGGGGATCGTGTCCCTCCGGCGGCCCCCTGGCCGCACCCGGCCCGCAGGAGCTGAGATGCCCAGAGCACTCGTGATCGTCGAGTCACCGGCCAAGGCTCGCACCATCGCGGGCATGCTCGGCCCGGACTTCGTGGTCGAGTCCTCGGTCGGGCACATTCGGGACCTTCCCCGTGGGGCCGACGAGATCCCCGCGGCATACAAGGGCGAGGAGTGGTCTCGCCTGGGCGTGGACGTGGACAACGGGTTCAAGCCGCTGTACGTGACCGCCCCCGAGAAGCGGTCGGTGGTGGCCAACCTGAAGCGGCAGTTGAAGCAGGCCGACGAGCTGTACCTCGCCACCGACGAGGATCGGGAGGGCGAGTCGATCGCCTGGCACCTCTACGAGGTGCTGGCGCCGCAGGTGCCGGTGAAACGGATGGTGTTCCACGAGATCACCCCGGCTGCGCTCCAGCGGGCGGTCGAGAACCCACGCGAGCTCGACCGCCGCCTGGTCGATGCCCAAGAGGCGCGCCGCATCCTCGATCGCCTCTACGGCTACGAGGTGTCCCCGGTCCTGTGGAAGAAGATCATGCCCCGGCTGTCGGCCGGCCGGGTCCAGAGCGTGGCCACCCGGATGATCGTCGAACGGGAGCGGGCCCGGATGCGGTTCCGCTCGGCCGCCTGGTGGAGCGTCGAGGGAACCTTCGCCGCGCCCGAGCAGACACAGCCGGGCGACTCGACGACGCCGGCCCGATTCACCGGCACCCTGGTCTCCCTGGGCGGGACCCCGGTGGCCACCGGGAAGGACTTCGACGAGCGGGGCGAGGTCGCGGAGCCCGACCGGGTCCGGGTGCTGGACGAACCGGCGGCCCGGTCGCTGTCGGCGGCCCTGGCCGGGGTGCGCTTTGGGGTGCGCTCGGTCACCGAACGACCCTTCCGCCGCTCGCCAGCCCCGCCGTTCATGACCTCCACCCTGCAGCAGGAGGCGGCCCGCAAGCTCCGTTTCAGTGCCCAGCGGACCATGCAGGTGGCCCAGCGCCTGTACGAACAGGGCTGGATCACCTACATGCGGACCGACTCGACCACGCTGTCCGACGAGGCTCTGTCGGCCGCCCGGACCCAGGCCGCCGTCCTCTACGGCCCCGAGTACGTGCCCGAGCGTCCTCGCCGCTACGAGCGCAAGGTGAAGAACGCCCAGGAGGCCCACGAGGCGATCCGCCCAGCCGGGGAGACCTTCCGGACCCCCGACCAGGCCGCCGCCTCGCTCAGCGGTGACGAGCTTCGCCTCTACGAGCTCATCTGGAAGCGCACGGTCGCCTCCCAGATGAACGACGCCACCGGGCGCAGCGCCCAGGTCCGGCTGGTCGCCCCGGTGCCGGCGTCGGTCGAGGGCTTCGCCGGGGCCGACGCCGAGGTCTCGGCCAACGGCCGGGTGATCACCTTCCCCGGCTTCCTGCGGGCATATGTGGAGGGGGACGACGACCCCGAGGCCGAGCTGGCGGAGCGGGAGGTGATCCTGCCTCCTTTGGCCGAGGGCCAGCAGGTGCGCGCCGAGGCGTTCGAACCCGAGGCCCACGCCACCCAACCGCCGGCCCGCTACACCGAGGCCTCGTTGGTGAAGGCGATGGAAGAGCTGGGGGTGGGCCGGCCGTCGACCTATGCCACCGTGCTGTCGACCATCATCGACCGCGGCTACGTGTGGAAGAAGGGCTCGGCACTGGTCCCGAGCTTCACCGCGTTCGCGGTGGTGTCGTTGCTGGAACGGCACTTCGGTGAGCTGGTCGACTACGGGTTCACCGCGTCGATGGAGAACGACCTCGACGAGATCGCCGACGGCCGGGAGGAAGCGCTGCCCTGGCTCACCCGTTTCTACTTCGGCTCGACCGAGGAGCGCTCGAGTCGCAATGGCACCGATCGGTCGGACCGCCAGAGGTCTGACGGACAGCCTGGCGAGCTCGGCGGCGACACCCTGCGCCTGGGCCTCAAGGCGGCGGTCGCGCTCCACCTGGGCGAGATCGACGCCCGGGAGATCAACTCGATCCCGATCGGCACCGACGCCAGCGGCGAGCCGATCGTGGTCCGGGTCGGCCGCTACGGCCCCTACCTCCAGCGAGGGAGCGACCGGGTCTCGTTGCCCGACGACCTGGCGCCCGACGAGCTGACCGTCGAGCGAGCCGAGCAGCTCTTGGCCGCTCCCTCCGGGGACCGGTTGCTCGGCACCGACCCGGACAGCGGGCTCGAGGTGTGGGTGAAGGCCGGCCGCTTCGGGCCCTATGTCCAGCTGGGCGACGCGACCGAAGGGGGGGCCAAGCCGCGCACGGCCTCGCTGTTCGCCTCCATGTCGCCCGAGACGCTCACCCTCGAACAGGCGCTCGAGCTGCTGTCGATCCCCCGGGTGGTCGGGGTCGATCCCGACACCGGTGAGGAGATCGTGGCCCACAACGGCCGGTTCGGCCCCTACCTCAAGCGGGGGAGCGACACCCGCAGCCTGGCCACCGAGGACCAGCTGCTGACCATCGAGCTGGACGAGGCCCGGGCCCTGTTTGCCCAGCCCAAGACCCGCCGCGGCCGGACGACGGCCGGCCCGCTGCGGGAGCTCGGCACGGACCCCGACACCGAGCGGCCGGTCGTGGTGCGTGACGGCCGGTTCGGGCCGTATGTGACCGACGGCACGGTGAACGCGTCGCTGCGGCGCGGCGACAACGTGGAGTCGATCACCCTCGAGCGGGCGGTCGAGCTGCTGGCCGAGCGCCGGGCGGCTGGTCCCCGGGCGCCGCGGGCGACCCGGGCCACCAAGGCAACCAAGGCGACCCGGGCCACCAAGGCGGCCGGGGCCAAGGGGACGACGAAGGCAACAGCCAAAAAGGCCAGTGCCACAGGGCGGAGGACTCGGCCCGATCGCCCGCCCTCTGGAACCGGCTCCGGCTGAGGTCCGTGGACCAGTGAGCGGGCCGGCCGGCCGCCTTGTGGCCCTGGAGGGCATCGACGGCAGCGGCAAGTCCACCCAGGCCACGATCCTGGCGCAGCGGCTCGGCGCGCTGCTCACCTACGAGCCGGGCGGCACCGAGCTAGGCGTGGCCATCCGGGCCCTGCTGCTCGACCCGGAGCACCGGCCGTCGGCTCGGGCCGAGGCCCTCCTGATGGCGGCCGACCGGGCCCAGCACGTGCACGAGGTGATCGAGCCAGCCCTGGCCGCCGGCCGCTGGGTGGTGACCGACCGCTACTGCGGGTCCACCCTCGCCTACCAGGGCTTCGGCCGGGGACTGGGGGCGCCGTCGCTCCACGGGGTGCTCGAGTTCGCCACCGCCGGCGTTGCGGCCGACCTCTCGGTCCTCCTCGAGGTCCCCCTGGAGCTCGCCCGGGCGCGCACCGCGGGGTCCTGGCGCGACCGGTTGGAGCGCGACGACGACGACTTCCACGCCCGGGTTGCGGCCGGCTACCAGGAGCTGGTCCGGTCGGACCCCGACCGCTGGGTCGTCGTCGACGGGACGGCAGACGTTGAGACGGTGGCCGACGCGGTCCATGCCGCGGTGGTCGGGCGACTGGGTCGGCCGGGATGACCGACACCGACGGTCTCCCGGCGTCCTCCCTGTTCGCAGCGGTGGTCGGACAGCCCCAGGCGGTCGCCGCCCTGCGGGCGGCAGCACCCACGCCGGTGCATGCCTACCTCTTCCTCGGCACCGCCGGGTCAGGGGTGCAACCGGCGGCTCGGGCCTTCGCTGCCGCGTTGCTGTGCCCGGCGGGCGGGTGCGGGCGCTGCGACACCTGCCGGCAGGCGCTGGCCGGCACCCACCCGGACTTGGTCATCGTCGATCGGACCGGTGCCGCCCTCGGGGTTGACGACGCCCGGCGACTGGTGTTGCTGGCCCAGCGCCGCCCGCTGGTGGCCCAACGCCAAGTGGTGGTGGTCAACGACGTGCACCTGGCCATCCGCTCGGCTCCGGCACTCCTCAAGACGGTCGAGGAGCCGCCACCAGCAACGGTGTTCGTCTTGCTCTGCGAGGAGCTGCCGCCGGAGTTGGGCACCGTCGCCAGTCGCTGCGTCGAGATCCGCTTTCCGCCCATCGCTCCGGCTGCCGTCGAGGCGTGGCTGGTGGCGAGGGGCGTGGAGCCCGAGCGGGCCCGAGTGTTGGCCGACGGGAGCGGTGGCGACTTGGAGCGAGCGCGGCTTCTGGCCGAGGACGAAGGGTTCGTGGTTCGCCACGAACTGTGGCGGTCGGTGCCGGCCCGGCTCACCGGCGACGGTGCGGTGGCGGCTTCGTTGGCGTCCGAGCTGCTCGCGGCCTCCGACGCCGCCGTGGCGCCGTTGCGCAACGAGCACGCTCGGGAGCTTGCCGCGCTGGGTGCGCAGGCCGAGAGTCTGGGCGAGCGGGCCATCCCCGGTCGGCGCGAGATCCTGGAACGTCACCACCGCGAGGAGCGGCGGTGGCGAACCGACGAACTGCGGGCCGGTCTCGGCGTGCTTGCCCGGGCCTATCGGGACCGGATGGCCGGCGTACTGGCCGCCGGGCGGGACGGCGAGGAGATCGAGCGCTGCACCCGGGCCGCCCAGATGATCACCCAGGCAGCCGCATCCCTCGAGCGCAACCCCAACGAACCGCTTCTGCTCGAGTCGCTGCTGCTGCGGCTCACTCGGTTGGCGCAGCGAGGGGCGTAGGATACGGCGTTCGGTCCGGCGTCCACGCCGGCGATCGGCCTGGGTAGCTCAGCCGGCAGAGCAGCGCACTCGTAATGCGCAGGTCCGGGGTTCGATTCCCCGCCCAGGCTCCGAGTCAGGCTCGAGGCTTGGCAACCCAGTTCAACGGACTCGTCCACCATGGTGCCCCGCGCGAGCCGGGGAGAGGAGCCTAAGAGTTCGGGTCCGCGCCGTCTTGGCCCTGGGGGTTCGCCGACCCGTGGCGCTAGCGGCAGCTACGGGATACATCGTCGACGCGAGGGGTCGCGGCGGTCCGTTGGACCTGATTGGAACGGTTGGACAGGGTCAATTTGGCTTTCGGGAGTTCTATGACCGTCTGTGGCCCCGAATCATTCAGCGGCCTGACGCCACCTCGACGCTCGTTGGAACGGTGGCCTACTAATGCGACGTTCCGAGTCCGCAGGCCCTTTGGGTTGGGTTTCCCCCCTCGGCGTCCCAGCCGCTGAAGCAACGGGCTCACGGCGTCACACCTGTGTGGGTCATGGTGTGGGTATCACGCGGGACCAGCTCGCCCCACCATCGCTCGTGCTCCACAGGGTGTTATCACCCAGCACGATGCCCACAGAAGCGTTGAAAAAGATCACCTGGCCTGGTCCTCCGGCCGTATCCCCCGCGATGTCTACGGGTTGCCAGGTCCTTCCGCTGTCGCGGGTGACGAGCAGCGGGCTCCTGTCGCCGATGGCGAAGGCGGTCGTCGGGGAGACAGCATCGAACTATCCGATGTAACCATCGTCGATCGCTACCAAGGTCTTATAAGGGACCATCGTGGTCCAGGTCTGACCGTGGTCAGAGGAACGCAGAACCGTCTTCACCTGGTTACCGGCGCCGGGTTCTCCGGCGCACAACGCCAGGAGCGAGCCATCCGGCGCTGCGGACATCTCCACGGACTGCGCGTCGAAACCGCAAGGAACTTCACTGGTCGTCCAGGATTCCCCTCCGTTGTCGGTGAAGGCGAGGGCGGCCTGGTCCGGAGCTCCGAAGGGGTTTTGAACTGGGTTCGACAGGACATAAGCCGATGACTGGCTCGTGCGAACGAGCCAGGTCTGACCGAGCAAGCCTCCAGCCGCCGGGACAAAGGAGACAGAGTCGAGGTGAGGCTGGCTCGGTGACTCCGACCACGACACTCCACCATCGGCCGAGGTCTGCAAGTTGAGCGTGCAGTACTGCGGATTCGCCGGCGCACAGTCAGCCTCGAGCATCCAGACCGAGTAGCCGAGGGTCTCGACCGAGAGCACGATGCCAGCTTGAGGAACGTAGGCCCAGTGCCTTCCTCCGTCGTAGGTGATGAACAGATCAGGGTTGAAGACATACCCGTCACCATGGTCATTGAACGCGAGCTGATCGCCCCACAAGTGCGTGTCGCACGTGGTGACCCGTGTGAGAGGTCCGAAGTGCGCACCACCGTCGCTACTTGGGCCAACCAAGAGAGCACATGCACCAAGGCTCGACTCAGTGGTGAACAGCCCGTAGCCCGATGTCCGGTTGAAGAAGGCAATCTGTTGAAGCTGAGGAAGTGGAAGTGAGGAAGAAGACGTTCGAGGGGAGGTGGAGCCCGGAGGTGCTGTGGTCGACGTTGCTTCGCCCGTCGTTACCTTGTGTCCCTGACCAGCGGGCGCTTCGGCGAGTCCCAGACCGATCCCGAACCCTGTACCCAGGATCAGCACGGTCAGCGACAGGTACGAAATGACGCGCCGCACGCCCGGCGAACGTACCGCCGATGCTGACCGCGAACAAGGGTCACATCCGTCGAGGTCCTCCGTGGTTGAAGGGACGGCCGACGACCATTGCTCCGAGAGTCCTCACCGATCGTGAGCTTCGCGGTGGCGCCGCTCGGTTCTCGATGGAGTGAGGCACCATAGGGGCCGGATCGCACCGAAGGGAAGGTCGAGATCTCTCGGTGTTTCGGGTCCCCCGGCTAGCCGGGTATCTCGGCGCTATGGTGACCACATGGTGGGGGTTCGGATGCGTCATAAGGTCCGCCCCTGCATCGTGTGTGGCCCAAAGCAGAGACCCGGGCGTTACGTGTGGCCTCTCGTCTCAGTATGTGCCCGCTGCGAAGCTTTTCGTCCCCTGTGCGATGAGCGATCGGAGTGGACGTGCGGGCCCGATCAGCTCTGCCAACGGTGCATCAATGAGATGCGCATCGAGGCCACGCGAGCTGGAATTATCTAGCGGCCGACGGGCGGCGCCTGGCGGGAACCACAGGCTGCAGCTGGCTCCAGCCGTTAGCAACAATGGCGCTTGCGTTGCGCGAGTTGCTCTGCTCTGATTGCGCGGGTTCTCTGCGGAGGGGGGCATCAAATGCGCACTACGACGCATGGGATCAGGCGAGTGATCTCGGCATGTGTGCTCGTCGTGGGGTTCATTGCGGCGGTGTCGCTTTCGAGCTCCGTAGCGGCAGCCGCGTCCTGCACCGCAACGGGGTTCGTTCGCGGCGGTGTGGACTTGACGGCGGCCTTGGTGAACCCGGGGACGGTCAGCGGGGTCGTCGATGCCACCGGCTGCAACGTCGGCGTGTATTTCGGACCGGGATCGCATGGGCAGGTCATGCACGCGGACATCTTCGGGGCCAATGAGTTCGGCGTCGTGAACAACGGTGGCTCGGTGAACGTCATGAACTCATCGATCCACAACATCGGGGAGGTTCCGTTCAACGGCCTCCAGCAGGGTGTCGGGATCTATTGGGCCTTCGGAGCACCGAGCTCCGGAAATATCATGAACAACACCGTGAGCCAGTACCAAAAGGGTGGGATCACGGTCAATGGCGGGTCAGCGGTGATCCATGGCAACACGGTGACCGGCCTCGGTCCGGTTGACTTCATTGCGGCAAACGGGATCCAAGTTGCCAACGGCGCCACCGCGGACATCGCGAACAACACGGTGTCTGGCAACTCGTACACCGGAGACGGTCAGACCCAATCGACGGGGATCCTGGTGTTCGGCGGGTGCTTCGGCTATCAGCTCACCCCGGGGATCTCCATTCATAACAACGTGCTGCGAAACAACGACATCGGTATCGCGGTCGAGAACTGGAATGACACTTGCACCGCGCAGACTGCCGTGATGACTGGTGAAAATGTCCACAACAACGTCATCACCAATGACGAGCAGACCAATGTGAGCGGGAATGGCTGCTCCAGCAGCTGTCAGGGCTATCAGGCCGGGATCACCGATATCGGCGACGGCGACAGCATCCACAACAATTCGATCTCGGGTATCGGCTACACGCCAGCTGTCGACACGGCATCGATGTTCATCGTTCCCATCGACCTTTCGTTGGCGACGGATCCTTCGGTGCACAACAACGACATCGGGTGACCACGGGTTGGTCGTGGGGATCGAGGATTGTCCGCTAATCGAGTGAGGAGCCTCCGAGAAGGATCCCAGCCCGCGGGCTGATTGGTGACCTGGTTCGGTCAAGGTGCGCTTCGCATATCCACGGTGCCCATTCGGTGAGTTGCGGACGACTAGCCGAGCCCGTGTCGGCCCCGGCGACCGAGGTCACGGCATCGGTTGCGCGAGGCGCACGATCTGGCGCCTGGTGAGCTGGCGTCGCGGCTGAAACGTGCGGCGGGCCTCGTCCGGGGCACCGTGCTCGGTTCCGGGAACGCCCCGGGAGCGCTCACAGGGCCGCTTTGGGACGTCCGTGGACGTGGTTCCGGGAAGGTCCGTTGCTGTGTGGCCGCATTGGCTCGTCATATGAGGAGCGCGAGCTTCGTGTCCGGGCCGAGGAGCACCTCGCTTGTTGACGAAGTCGGGGTTACGGGACGGGTGGGGCTTGGTTGTGCCTCGCAGTGGTAGGGAGACTCCGCCATGATGGCTTCGAGGTGACATCGGGAGAACACGAGCAGTTAGTTCAGGTACTCGCTGCGCGTAAGAGTTCGAGAAAGCGCTCCGCATACCGTTCGCTTGGGTAGGCGGGATCTAATAGCAGAGGATTGCTCAACTCACCGGGCGGCGGAAAAGTCACGGGATGCTAACGTTCGGCGATCGAACGGCCCAAATGCGGGGCGGATCATTGGAGTCATGTTCGGCAAAGCAAGCCTTGCGGTGGGCGCCGTATTGGTGCTTCTCATGACCGGGTGTACTGATGCTGGGGTGACACGCCTGTCTCCCAGCGGCGAACATGCTGCTGAGGTCAGAGTCCGGGCGGCATCCCCGCTGACATTGACCGCACCGATCAACGGATCGAACCTCGATTACTCAGGGGTCGGTGAGGATTTCACCGCGCCCGGGGTCATCACCGCGTTGCGGGACTTTCGGGGTGGAACGATCCGGTACCCGGGCGGAACGATCGCGAACTACTGGGACTGGCAGAACGGATCGGTGAATCAGCCCCCGACGATCTCCAGCACCGGCAGACCGAAGCCGGGTCATGTCCGCGACTATGGCTTCACCCTGCAAACCCTGAAAGGCATCGTCCGAGAGGCCGGGGTCACTCCCGTCTTCGACCTCAACTTGCTCACCTCTACACTCCCAAACCAGCTACTGATGCTGCACACCGCCCAAAAACTGGGAATCCCAGTGCGCTATGTCGAGTTGGGCAACGAGTTCTATCTGGGCAACAACAGCTACCTCCAGGTGTTCCCTACGGCAGCCTCCTATGCCCGTACCGTGGCGCGCTGGGCGCCGGCTATCCGGGCTGCATTTCCCCATGCCCAGATCGCCGCGGTCGGTTCTCTCCCCCAGAGCACAGCACGCGAGAATTCCTGGAACAGAACTTTGATATCGGTCGCCGGTGCGGAGATCAACGCGGTCACGTTGCACGACTACTTCGCCCCGATAGGCAAGGATCCTGGTCCGGGGCAGATTCTTGGCGCTGCTCAGGCCAGCTGGCGATCCACCCAGCAGGTCATAGCGGCCATTCCTAGCCGATACCGGATCTGGATCACCGAGTTCAACCTGTCCCAGCGGGGCCGCTCGGGCGGCGAACCAGCTTGGGGCACCACGTGGCTCCACGGGCTCTACGTGGCCGAGCTGATGTCCCTGATCGATCAATCACCCCGGGTGCAGCTGGACGACTATTGGGATCTGTTCTCCAACCCTTCCACGGGTGCCTTCACCGCAGGCCTGGATCCAAAACCGACAGTGGCCGGAGCGGCCCTGATGTTCTTGACCAACGCTTCCGCTCAGGCATCAAGGGTCACGCCACTTCGCTTCGCCGTAACGCCCGCCCTGCCAGATGGAGCGGCTGGGGTGATTGGGGTTTCGTTCAACGGCCTGAACAGCACCCGAACGGTGCTGATCAACTTGACCGACCAGGCTGTCACCATGTCTGCCGGAACAGGGACCGGCCTGTCAACTGGGGCTTCCCTCGTGTCTATTAGTGCGGCTCCCACCGCGACCATCTCGGGTCTGACCCGCGCCACCAGCGTCCTCGGCACCACGATCACCCTGCCGCCCTACGCGATCGCCGCGGTCGGGTTCACAGTCCCGATCGCGGCGACGACCTAAACATTCGCAGAGGCCGGCTCATGCGACACCGATCCATCCGATCGGTGCTGGTGACGATTGCGGAGGGTCTGTGAAGAGGCAGCCCCCCGTGCTAGCCGGGAATCTCGACGCTATGGTCACCACATGGTGGGGGTTCGGCTTCGTCATAACGTCTGGCTCTTGCCTTGTGTCTGGCTCAAAATGGAGACCGTGCGCTACGTCTGGCCTCTCCTCTGAGTATGTGCCTGAGTATGTGCCGGCTGTGAGGCTCCTTCCGCTACAACGCATGGGATGACACGAGTGAATATGCCCGTCGTGGATTTCCTTGCGGCGGCGGTGTCGCTTTCGAGCTCCGTAGCGACCACTGGGCCCTGCATTGCGACCGGGTTCGTTCGCGGCGGTGTGGACTTGACTGCGGCCTTGGCGAACCCAGGGGCCGTCAGCGGGGTCGTCGATGCCACCGGCTGCAACGTCCGCGTGCATTTCGGACGGGATCGCATGGGCCGATCGTGCACGCGAACAATTCGGGGCCAATGAGCGCTGTCTGACAACTCGTACACCGGAGACGGTCAGACTCAATCGACGGGGATCCTGGTGTTCGGCGGCTGCTTCGGCTATCAGCTCACCCCGGGGATGTCCATCCATAACAACATGCTGCGGAACAACGACATCGGTATCGCGCTTGAGAACTGGACTGACACTTGCACCGCGCAGACGGCCGTGGTGACTGGTGAAGATGTCCACAACAACGTCATCACCAATGACGAGTAGACCAATGTGAGTGGGAATGGCCGGGTTCGAGCAATGTGCGCTTCGCGTATCCACGGTGCCCATTCGGCGAGCTGCGGACGGCTAGCCAAGCCCGTGTCGGCCCCAGCGAGTGAGGTCATGGCATCGGTGGCGCGAGGCGCACGATCTGGCGCCTGGTGAGCTGGCGCCGCCGTTGGAACATGCGGCGGGCCTCGTCCAGGGCACCGTGCTCGGTTCCGGGAACGCCCCGGGAGCGCTCCCACTCGGCGACCGACGAGTACCAGGTGACGAGGAGCAGGCGGCTCGAGCCGTCCGTCGTCCGGAACAGCCCTTCGATCCGAGCGTCGAAGCTCGCTTCGAAGGCCGGCCAGGCCTGTGCCGACAGGTCGATCGCCTCGTCGATGTTTCCTGGCTCGACGTCGAGCCATCGGTGGGCATGGACGCCGGTCGAGCGCATCGGGCCTGGGTCCACCGGTCGCACGGTTGCCTGCAGCGGCACTGCGACGCACGTGCCCTCGATGTGCAGAGGACCAGTCCACTCGGACCCGGTGCCTCGGTCGGTGGGGCCGATGAGCACGATGGCCTCGTCGTCGGCCCAGCCGATGCTGCCAGCGCCCAGCCAGACGCCCACCACCGCACCCTCGAAGCTCCCGAGCACGCCACCTGCGTCCTGGCGGAGCGCCGATCGGAGGCGATTCAGCTCGCCACGGGAGGTCTGGATGGTGAGGTAGTGGTAGCTCTCGTTCATGGTGGAACCCTACGACCTCAACCGTTCGTCCGGACCGGCTCCA
This sequence comes from Actinomycetota bacterium, assembly GCA_021324355.1. Taxonomy (GTDB): domain Bacteria; phylum Actinomycetota; class Acidimicrobiia; order Acidimicrobiales; family RAAP-2; genus Palsa-461. Next base: position 43,132 of record JAJPJD010000040.1, on the reverse strand, counting down.
CGGCTCTTGTCGAGTTTCGGATTACCGATCGACGCTTCCGGGCGCCGTGGCCGTAAGTTCGCCGGAACCGCGAAGGCTCCGTAGGGTGGCGACCGAGGAAGGAGTCATGACCCGTCGCTACCTCGTCGGCATCGACACCGGGGTCTCGAAGAGCGTCGTCGCGCTGTGCGATCGAGGCGGCCGGCTGGTGGGTACCGGCCGGGGCGCAGGGATGATGTTGTTCGGTCCTCCCAGCCAGAGCCAGCTCGAGACCCTGCGAGCGCTGTTGGACCGGACTTGCGCGGAGGCCGGAGTCACCAGGGGCGAGGTCGAGTTCACTGCGGCCGGGATGTGCGGTGTCGACTTCCCCAAGGATTGGGATGCACAGCACGCGGCGCTGTGCTCCGGGCTCGACCTCGACCCGGCCGCCACCGACCTGGTCAATGATGCCGTGGTGGCGCTGTGGGGCGCGACCCCGTCGAGTCGAGCCACCATCGTCCAGCAAGGCTCCGCCTTCACCTCTGCCTACCGTTCGGCCCTCGGTGGAGAGCAGGTCTTCGACCCGTTCGACTACGCGCGCCTCTTCGATATTCGCCGTGAGGCCTTGGCTCGGGTGGTCCGGATGCTCGATGGCCGCCTGCAACGGACCGACCTGGCCTCACGTCTGCTCGAGCACTTCGGGGTGGCCGATCTCGACGCGCTCTACCTCCAGCTGGCTGATCCAACCGGTGCGGGGTGGCGTCAGGTGTCGACCAGCGTCCTGGTGGTCCGCGACGCGTGGCGGGCCGGCGACCCGGTCGCCGCTCAGATGGTCGACGCCCTGGCATCGGACCTGGCGACCACGGTGAGCGCGATGGCGGCGCGCATGGGTCCAGGGGGCTTCGATGCCGCGTTCGGTGGCGGGGTGCTCCAGCGGCTCGGGCCCGAGCTTTTGGGCGTGGTCTCGGCGAGGTTGACGGAGTTGTGCCCGCAGGCCAGGGTGGTCGACGTGGCGCTCCCCCCAGAGCAGGGTGCACTGGTGCTGGCCGGGCACCGGGCCGGGCTGCCGGCGACCCGACTCTTCGAGGCCCTGGCCGGGCACCCGGGCTGGAACGAGGACCCAGGGGAGCGGCGGTGAGCGCCAGCGAGGCAGCGCGGGCCATCGCTCCGGGGTCGACGCCTGCCGTTCGAGGTCGGCCCCGAGCGCACCGGCCGCGCTCTGTTCGTCGGGACGTGGTCCTGGTGGTGGTGGGCGCAGGGGGGAGCTACACCCCCGAGCTGGTCTCCGGTCTCGCCGGCGGGCCAGGGGTGGACCTGCCGGTGGGCCAGATCAGGCTGGTGGACATCGACCAGGAGCGCCTCGGGATCATGGCCGGCCTGACCGAGCGCATGCTGGCGGCGGCGGATCGTCCGATCGAGGTCTGCGCGTCGACCGACCTCTCTCGGTCGCTCCCAGGAGCTGACTTCGTCGTGACCCAGGTCAGGGTCGGGGGGATGGCGGCTCGCCACCTGGACGAGAGCATTCCGCTCCGATACGGGGTCATTGGCCAGGAGACCACCGGCCCGGGGGGAATGTTCAAAGCCTTGCGCACGATCCCGGTCATGGTCGAGATCGCCCGAGAGGTCGTTCGATTGGCACCCGAGGCAACCATCCTCAACTACACGAACCCGAGCGGGGTCATCACCGAAGCAGTGCTGAACCACACCTCGGCTCGGTTGGTCGGGCTGTGCTCGGGGATCCCGAGCCTCCAGAGGATGCTGGCAGAGGTCCTGGCTGAGCAGTTCGGGACGGTCGAGACCCGTTGCGTCGGGTTGAATCACGTCGGGTTCGTCCACTCGGTGCACGCCAGCGGCCAGGACATCACGGCCGAGGCCATCGAGACGGTCACCGGGCGGCTCCGCGGGGTGTCGGTTGAGCTTGAGCGGTGGTGCGAGCTGTCCCGGGTGCTCGGGGCCTTCCCCATTCCCGGCTACTGCGAGTACTACTTCCGCAGAAGGGCAGCGTTGTCCAAGCAGCTCGAGGCAGACAAGACCAGGGCTCAGCAGATCATGGAGATCGAAGCCGAGATCTTCAACGAGGCGGCGAACCCAGCCTCGATGTCGCCTCCGGCCGCGCTCGCCAAGCGAGGCGGTCAGGGCTACAGCAGTGTCACCTTTGGCGTGGTGAGGGCGATGGTCCTCGACCAGCCGACCGAGGTGGCGATGAGCGTCCTCAACCATGGGATGGTGCGTGACTTGCCCGATCAAGCCTCGGTCGAGATCGTGTGCCGGGTCGCTGCCGCGGGCGTCACGCCTCTCGCAGTGGGGGAGATCCCGCTCTCGTTCCGCGGCCTGGTGCAGGCGGTGAAGGCGCACGAGACCCTGACGATCCAAGCCGCGCTGACCCGCCGGCGGGACGTTGCGCTGCAGGCGCTCCTCGCCCACCCGTTGGTCGGGGACCTCGAAGTCGCCGAGCCGATGCTCGACGAGCTGCTGGAGGTCCACCGCCTGGACTTCTCCTGACGATCCTCGTCGACCGCTCAGCCCGCTCGCATGCAATCCCGGAGCTCGCGGAATCCGGTGAGCCGCACCCGGTGGCGCTCGAGGAGCTGGCGGAAGTCGTCGTCGTGGACCAGGAGCTGGTGGTCGTCGACCCGCCGCTCCCAGTCCGGCGCGGCCGCCCGGAGCTCGGGGCTGTCAACTGCGGGATGGAGGTAGGCCTCGGTCACCCCCGGCCGGAGCTTCGGGACGAGCTCGAGGAGCGTCGAGCGGCTGCCGACGCCGGGGACGTAGATGAAGTGGTCCGGGAAGACCACGCCCCGCTCTGCTGCTGGTTGTCGGAATGGGAACCCGAGGACTTCCTCGGTGTCAGCACCGGAGAGTCGCAAGGGGAGGCGATGGTCGGCCGCGAGCTCGAGGTAGACCTCGAAGAGCACGGGATTGGTCTGGACGGTGCCCATGTGGGCGTCGAGGTGGGTGACGTCGACGCCCCACTCCAGCGCCAGCTCGACTTGGGCCCGGCACTCCCGGCGAGCCTCTTCGATCGTCGCGTGGCTCCAGACCTCCTCGACGGTGCGAGGGAAGCGTCCGGTCCGATCCACCAGCGACGTCGAGGCGGTGACCGGCCCCCAGCGATAGGAGGCCCATTCCGAAGTGAGGGTGAGGTGCACGCCGACGTCCTCGCCGGCGTACTCGGCGGCCGCCTCCGCCGCCCACGGGCAGGGCACCATCAGGCTGGCGCTGGTCCCCAGACCGCGGCGCAAGGCCTCGTAGACCCCGACGTTGGCCGAGTGGCAGAAGCCGAGGTCGTCGCAGTTCAAGATGAGGACCCGATCCTCGGCCCCGTACCCCAGGCGCTCGGCAAGGGTCGGCACGTCCGGAGCCTACGAGATGGCCCAGCACCGGGCACGGGCACCACCGACCAGCAGCCGGCGACCGCCGCCGACAGGCAGGATGTCGCCATGCACGTGGCCGCGCTCCGGATCGAGCTCCACATTCCACAGAGCACCTCGCTCAAGGCCAAGCGCTCGGTGGTGCGCCACCTGGTCGAGTCCTCTAAGCGGCGTTTCGGCGTGTCGGCGTGCGAGGTCGACCACCAGGACCGTCACCAACGAGCGGTGCTCGGGTTCAGCGTGGTCGCGGCCAGCCCCACCCTGGCCGGCCAGGTCCTCGATCAAGCCGAACGCTTCGTGTGGTCACACCCCGAGATCGAGGTCGTGGAGTCCAGTCGGCACTGGCTGGAGCTCGACGGCTAGCTCGGCCCAGTCCCACGCCATGCGGCACGCCCCTTCGGCCTGGTCGGTCGTGCCGCTCGCCGCTCAGAGCTCCTCGTAGAGCGCGTCGCCCCTGCGCAGCCGGGTCGCGATGCGGACCACCTGGGCCAGCTCTCGGCGAGTCGGCGTGTGGGCGGCGAGGAAGCGGGCCGCTCCGGCCAGGATCAGGGCGGCCTGCTCTGATCCAGCAGGCCACGCACTGGCCTGGCGGACCGCCGCCTCGTATGTCTGGTACCAGTGGAACTCGGCGTCTTCGGCCAGCAAGGCGGCGCCCAGCCTGGCGATGACCGCGCCCTGGTCCTTGCCCGAGCGGACCCAGTGGTAGACGATGCTGCCGGCCTCGTCGACCATGCCCTGGTGATCCCAGCACTCCTGGAGCCGGTCGAGATCCGCCGGCGGGGACGCCTCGGCGCGGCGGCCCGGCAGGCGCGCCGCCGGCACGTTCAAGAAGCGGTCGAGGAACACCTTGGCCGCAACCTGGTAGATGCCTCGGGCAAGCCAGCGGTCTGGGGCACGGCGGGTGAGCTGGTGCACCGCGTTGGCGGCCGTGAACCCGTGATGGACCTCGTCCCAGTCCGCGTGGTCGTTCTGCGTGTGGAACCGAACCAAGCGCAGCGCGGCCGCGTACGCGACGGCCCGAGCGAGCTGCTCGTAGCTGGCCCCCCGGCGGCACGCGTCGTCGAGGCCGGCCACGACACCGGACGGTTGATCCTCGAGCAGCGTCCACGCGAGTCGGTCGATGTCTTGGTCGCTGGCGCGGTCGTCGCCAGGTTCGGGAGCCCCGCCGTGCTGCACCGGTTCGAGGATGGCGGCCAGGTCGTGGGGATGGCGCCACGTCCCGGTCTCCTCCGAGCGCGAGGCGGCCGCGCTTTGGTGCGCGAGCGTCGGGAGGACCTCGGCCGCGCGTTCCCACCCCAGGTGGTCGAGCGCCTCGAACGCCTTGTTGGTGAAGTCGATGGTGTGGCCGCCGTCGACGAAGACGTGGTCAGTGACTCCGGTCCCCATCATGCGGGCCAGCTCGGCCTGGTCGGCGCATCCAGCCGCGGTCGCCAGGACCCGCTCGGCGGCGTCACCGCTTCTCGTATCGAGGAACCGCCGATACCAACTGGCGAGGCGCTCCGGCGGGATGGCCGACGACAGCGGGGCGAGCGGGAACCTCGGCGGCCGGCCCCTCGTGTCGCGTGACACGAACGCCAGGCCATGGACCAGGGCGAGGCCACGATCGGCGGGGTCCAGCCGGTCGAGGACGTTCATCATCGCAGTGAGCACGGTCAGCCCGGCGCCCCAACCGGCATCGCGGTTTCGGGTGCCGAACTGCATGCCGGTGGCGAATGCGGCCGCTGCACCCCGAGCCGGGCCCAGACGGTCGAGCAGGTCGAGCACCGCCTTGGCGATGACCAGGTTCAATCCCTGTTCCAGTCCCTCTTCTAGGCGCCGCAGGTGCCGGTCGACCGCGCTGGCCTCATCGTGGAGGGTGACGACGACGTCATCCCCAGCGATGTCGACCCGGTGGGTGCGGACGTCGTCGGCGAACGGGTCGAGCGTTCCGCCCGATGCCAGGTCGAAGCGAGCGTGGTGCCAATGGCAGGTCAGCAGTCCATGCTCCACGGTGCCTCGGTGCAGCGGGAACCCCATGTGGGGGCAGCGATCGTCAACCGCGAACGCCTGATCCTCGGTCCAAAAGACGCAGACCGGCTGGGATCCGACCTTCCCGGTCAGCAACCCGGTGGACCTGAGCTCGGCCAGGCTGCCGATGGTGGCCCGTTGCATCGCTGGCACCTCCTGTCCCCGACGACGTCGGGACATCGCCAGACGTCGGCGACCGGGCCTTCCAGCATAAGGGCGGGACCCCTGGCGTGCGGCGTGACGCTCTGGGCGACCTCGGCCGAGGTGGTCCGAACCAGTACCGCATGGAGCGCTCGTGTCTCGATCGACCGACCCCGAAGTGAGGATCGGCACCGGCGATGCGCCGTGTCTGAGTGAGCGATCGCCGACGCCGGTTCGCCGGCGCGTTGCGGGGGGGAAGGTAGCCTCGGCACCAAGGGAGGTTTGGAGAGCCGATGTCCGACAGCACACAGTCGCCGATCATCTGGCGCTGTTCGAGCTGTGGCTCGCTCGTGCACCCGTCCGACGAGGACGCCCCCGTCGCGTGGTGCTCGAGGTGCCAGCGCATCAATCCGGCCATCAAGGACGGGGGCGAGCGATCCGTCACGAGCGCCGAGGATCACAGCGATCGGTAATGCCGCGCCCAGGTGGTGGCGAGAGCAACAGCTAGTGGGGAAGGAACGCCCGCGAATCATTGCAGTTCTGCAAAGTTCACCGGCCGTGTGACGAGCAAGGTAATGTCGAGGTCGAGCCGCAAGACTGGGCGTGTACGCTGAAGCTGCGTCGCAGTCTTTCGTGCGCTGACGCAGTCGATTGCTCAGTGAAAAGCGAGAAAGGCACCATGGCTTCTTCGACCCGACAAAGGATCGCGACATTTCTCGCCTCGAATGGTCCAGTTGAAGACCGCAGTGGGCGGGCAACCGCGAAGCTCCGCCAGGCCGTCGGCTACGAGGGGTCGGCGGCCGGGTTCACGCAACTGCTGTCGTCGATGGAGCGCTCCGGTGAACTCACCCGGACGACGAAAGGAAAGCGAACCTTCTCCATCGCCGCGACGGCACGACCGAACGGGTCCAGCCCGTCGGCCGCCAACGTGACGCCGCCGGACCAAGCCCAGGAGCCGGACCATGCCCAGGAACCGGACCCTGGCCACTGGAGCTCCGAGGCCGAGCCGCTTGATTACGAGAAGCTGGCTGCGACCCTGCTCGCCCGGGTGGTCGAGACCATCACGGCCGGTGCTGCCCAGGGGAGCACCGAGAGCGATTCGTGGGCACGCCGTCGAATCGAACGGTTGGAGCGTCAGAACGCCGAGCTCGAACGGACGCTCGCCCGCACGAAGGCCGAAGCCAGGGCCCTCGCCGAGGAGCGCGACGCGCTCAAGAGCCAGCTCGAGCACACGGCCGGGAACCTCGCGCTGCTGACCGATCGGATGCAGAGTCGACCAACCCACGACGTCCTCGCCAAGCGCTTGGGCAGCGACGAGCAGGCCCTGTTACGACAGCTCCGCAGCAGGGCGGTTCGTGGCCGGGGCAATGAGGTCGGCTGACCGTCATGCCCGCCGTCTTTAGGTTGGGCGTGACTCGTACCCAACCGGTCGCCGAGTAGGCCGGTGGCCGGCCAGCCGGGCGGTGACGGGCTTGGCCCCGGCCGGCTCGAGTACCGGGCCCGGCCCTGCGCCGGGCCCTCGGGGACCCGGCACGAGCCCCTCGGCATGGGCGAAGGGCTCCGCGACGGAGTGCTCTATGTTCCCGACACCGCCCAGTCCGACGCACCGGTGCTGGTCTTCCTGCACGGCGCCACCGGATCGGGCGCGGCGCACCTGCGGGCGGTGCTGGCGGCAGCCGATCGCCACGGGGTGATCCTGGTTGCGCCGGACTCCCGGGATGAGCAGACCTGGGACCTCATCGTCGATCGACGGTTCGGCCCCGATGTTGCCTTCTTGGACCGGGTCCTCGAGGGGCTCGGCACTCGGATTCGCACCGACATGAGGAGGCTGGCCCTCGGGGGCGTGTCCGACGGCGCCTCCTACGCGCTGTCGGTCGGGCTCTCCAACGGTGACGTCTTCGAAACGGTGCTCGCGTTCTCCCCCGGCTTCATCGTCGTTCCCGAGCCAGTCGGTCGGCCCCGGGTCTTCGTCTCGCATGGCACCCACGATCCCATCCTCCCAATCGATGCCTGCAGCCGAGCCTTCGTCCCTGCGCTGCGCGGGGCGGGGTACGACGTCTGGTTCGAGGAATTCGATGGCGGCCACCGGGTCCCGCCGCCGGTGGCCGATCTGTCGATGCGGTGGTGGCTCGAGGCTCCAGGATCGCAGGACGGCAGGTCGCCAGGCTCCTGATCCGCGGCGTTCCCGCCATGGTGGGCCAGGTGCGTGCGCGACACTCTCTCGGTGGACGGCGTGCACGACATGGGGGGGATGCACGGGTTCGGCCCGGTGCCGGTGACCGACGACGAGGCCGTGTTCCACGCTCCGTGGGAGGGGCGGGTCTGGGCCATGGCCGGGGTCCTCCTGCGTCGGACCACCATCGACCGCTTCCGCTACCTGATCGAGCAGATGCCGCCCGTCCAGTACCTGACGTCGAGCTACTACGAGCGCTGGCTGTGGGCGCTGGAGCGGCTGGCCGCCGAGCACGGAATGCTCGAGGGTCGGGGCGCAGATCCGGTGACTCGCCCGGCCCTGGTGCCGCCGACTCCAGGTCGCTTCGCTCCCGGCGACCAGGTCCGAGTGGCCAACCGGGTGGTTCCGGGCCACTGCCGGGTCCCCCGGTACCTCCGCCGCCAGGTGGGCCGGGTCGAGCGGGTGGCGTGCGTCTGGCCCCGGCCCGAGGAGTCCGCCGCCACCGGCCGCTACGGCCCCCTCGAGTCCGTCTACACCGTGGTCTTTTCGGGACGTGACCTGTTCGGGCCGTCGGCGGACCACACCGTGAGCGCCGACCTGGGCGAGAGCGACCTGGAGGCGCCATGACCGAGTCCAGCCCGCTGGAGCGGGCCGCCCGGCTGGAGCGGGGCTTGGTCGAGCACGGCTCCGTGCGAGCCACCGAGATCGACGCCGCGATCGCCCGGGCCGAGGACCCCGGCGGTGACCAACCGAGCACTGCCCTCGGGGCGCGAGTCGTGGCACGGGCATGGGCCGATCCCGACTACCGAGCTCGCCTCCTCGCCGATCCGGTCGGCACGCTCGGCGAGCTCGTGGCCCAGCCGGTCCCCATCGCCGTCCTGGCCGACACGCCATCGGTGCACCACGTCATCGTGTGCACCTTGTGCTCGTGCTACCCGACCGCACTGCTCGGCAACCCCCCGGCGTGGTACAAGAGCTTCGAGTACCGCAGTCGGGTGGTCCGGGAGCCTCGGGCGGTGCTTGCCGAGTTCGGCACGGTCGTGGATCCCGGCGTCGAGATTCGAGTGCACGACTCGACCGCCGAGCAGCGGTACCTGGTGCTGCCGCAGCGCCCGGCTGGCACCGACGGCTGGACCGAGGACCAGCTGGCCACCTTGGTCACCCGCGACGCCATGATCGGCACCCGGTACCCGCGCGCTGGGGAGTGAGGGGCGCGTCCGTCAGCGCGTGGCGAGGCGGGCCTCGAGCGAATCGACCTTGGCCCGCAGCGCGCCGCGTGTACCCGGTCGATGATCGATCTTGATCACGACGCTGACTCGGCCAGCCCGGTCCGACACCGCGTCCACGCAGCGACCGATCAAGTCCATCACCTCGCCCCACTCGCCCTCGACATTGGTGAACATGGCGTTGGTCTCGTTCGGCAGGCCGCTCTCCCGCACCAGGCGGACAGCGTCGGCCACCGCGTCGCCGACCGATTCGCCCGTGCCGATCGGCGTGATCGAGAATGCGGCGATCATGGAGGCCAACCTACCGGGCGGGGCCGCGCCGAGCACTGGGCGACCAGCTGAGCCGAGACGGTGATCGAGGGCGCAGACTTCGACCATGTCGCGGTGGCTGCCGAGGCACGCCGCGACCTCGAGACCCGCTACGTCGGCCACCTCGGCGGTGCGGCCTTTGCGGGCGGTCCGTCGAGCGGGTTCACCTGGACGCAGTTCGACTACGCCAACCGGATGACGGTGGAGGTGCTCGAGCCCCACCGGGTCGAGGAGAACGACTTCTTGCGACGGTTCCTCGACCGCAACGGTCCCGGGCCCCACCACCTCACCTTCACCGTGCCCCGGCTCGGCGAGGCGCTCGAGGTCGCCCGGGCCGCCGGCTACCGCCCGGTCGGGATCGACGAGTCCTCGCCCGAGTGGAAGGAGGCGTTCTTGCACCCCAAGGACGCCCCCGGCGTGGTGGTCCAGCTGGCCGAGTCCCACGAGCACCACGACCGCCCAGTCCGGGCCCGTCGGAGCTCGGTGGCCGAGCTGGTCTACGTCGCCCATGCGGTGGGCTCCTTGGACGACGGCACCCGGCTGTTCCAAGACGTGCTCGGCGGGACCCGCACCGCCGAGGGCTCCGGTCCGGGGTTCCAGTGGGTGGAGCTGCGCTGGCACGGTCCTGGTCGCCTGCGCCTCCTCGCCCCGACCGGGCCCGGCCCGCTGGCACGCTGGCTGGGGGAGCGGGCCGGGCGGGTCCACCACCTGGCGTTCGCGATGGCCTCGGCTGGCTCGGTGCCCGATGCCCTGGGGACCGACGGGTGCTGGCGGGTGGAGCCGGAGGCGAACCACGGCACCCGGCTGGTCCTGGTGACCGACCCGGCCCGCTTGGCGGCGTGGACCCCGGTGTGAGCGGCGGACCGTGGACCTGAGCGCCGACCCGGGGGTGCGCCCGCCGGCCGGCCCGCTCCTGCCAGGACCCCTCGGCGCGCTCGAGGGACTGACCGAGGTGCGGCGGTGCCCCCTCGTGCCCGAGATCCAGCTCCACCTGGCACCGGACACCATGGCGCTGTGGGAGCGGCTGGAGCCGCAGATCGAGTCTGGCGCGCTGCCCCCGCCGTTCTGGGCCACCGCCTGGGCCGGCGGCCTCGCCCTCGCCCGGCACGTCTTGGACCACCCCGAGCTGGTGGCCGGGCGGGAGGTGGTCGATGTGGGCAGCGGGTCGGGCCTGGTCGCGATCGCCGCCGCGTTGGCTGGTGCTGCCCGGGTGCGGGCGTACGACGTCGACCCGGTGGCTACCGCCGCGGTGGCCCGCAACGCCCAGCTGAACCGGGTCGAGGTGGCAGCCGAGGTGCGCGACGTCCGCCAGCTCGATGCCGCGGCTGGGACGGTGGTCACTGCCGGCGACGTCTTCTACTCGGCCGACATCGCGGCGGCGATGGCTCCGGCCCTGTCGTCGGTGGCCCGGGCCGGTGCCTTGGTCCTGGTGGGGGACCCGGAGCGTCCCTTGCTTCCGACCGGGTTGCTCGTGCCGCTGGCCCGCTACGACGTTGCGGTCGACCCCGCCGTCGAGGCGGCCGACACGAAGTCGACCCTGGTCGCACTGGTGGCGGCCGAGGAGCTCGGCGAAGGGGTGGTATAGGTTCCAGCCTGGTGCCCAGCCGTCGGGAGAAGGAGGGCCGGTGGAGATCCTGACCGAGAAGGCCGAGATGGGGGTGGTCGAGCAGCGCTTCGACCTGACCGTCGCGGGCGAGGTCGTCCCTGGCATCCGCTGGTGGCCGGAGGGTGCGGGAGGCCCCCGCCCCACCATCCTCATCGGGCACGGCGGGACCCAGCACAAGCGGGTGCCCAACGTGCTCGGGCTGGCCCGCCGCTTCGTGCGGCATCTGGGCTACGGCGCGGTGGCCCTCGACGCCCCCGGGCACGGTGATCGGGTCACCGACCCGGCGGCGGCCGAACGCCAGCGCCAGGCCCTCCAGGCGCGTCTCGCCGCCGGCCCCGGCGGCCCGCCCCGCAGCTTCGACCCTGAGGAGGCCAAGGAGTGGGTCGAGCGCACCACCAAGGGGGTGGCCGAGTGGAAGGCACTGCTGGGGGAGCTCGACGCCCAAGGCGGTGGTCCCTACGGCTACTGGGGGGTCTCCATGGGGACCGCCATCGGTCTGCCCTTCGTGGCCCAAGAGCCACGCATCGCCGCCGCCGTGCTCGGCCTGGCTGGCCTGTCCAACCGACCCGGATCGGACCGCTTCGAGCAGGCGGCCCGAGCGCTGCGAGTTCCGGTGCTCCTCGTGCTGCAGTGGGACGACGAACTAGTCGAGCGGGAGCAGGGTCTGGCGCTGTTCGACGCGATCGGCTCGTCGGAGAAGACCGCGCACCTGAACCCGGGCGGCCACGTCGAGACCCCGCTGTTCGAGCGGGACGCCTACGAGGCGTTCTTCCGGCGCCACTTGGGTTCGCCGCGGTGACCGGCGCACCGGCCACCTGATGGCCGGGACGGTGGTGAGCGAGCAGTGAGCACGTTCATCTGCACCTACGAGGGACACGGGCCGGGGCTCCGGCTCGCGGTGAAGGACCTCATCGACCTGGCTGGCGAGCTCACCACCGCCGGGTGCCGGGCGGTGGCCGAGCGGGCGGTGCCGGCGGCTGCCGATGCGTCCTGTATGGCCGGAGCTCGCCGAGCCGGGGCGGTGGTGGTGGGCAAGACCAATCTCAGCGAGCTGGCCTACGACGCATTGGGCGTCAACCACTGGTTCGGGACCCCCGTCAACCCGCTCGACCCCCGCCGGATCCCCGGCGGCTCCTCCAGTGGGTCGGCGGTGGCGGTGGGGTCCGGCCAGGCCGACGTGGCGTACGGATCGGACACCGGCGGATCGGTCCGCATCCCCTCGGCATGCTGCGGGACGGTCGGCCTCAAGACCACCTTCGGCCGGGTGCCCCTGGACGGGGTGTGGCCCCTGGCCCAGAGCCTGGACACGGTGGGGCCGATGGCCGCCACCGTCGCCGGGGTGGTCGCGGGCATGGGCCTGCTCGAGCCAGGCTTCACCCCGGCTGCTGCCCCGGCCCGCGTGGTGGGCCGGCTCCGGCCCGACGGGGTCGACCCCGAGGTCGACCGAGCGGTGGATCAGGCCCTGGCCGAGGCCGAGCTGGAGGTGGTCGAGCTGCACCTCGACGGCTGGTCGGCCGTGCCTCGTGCCTTCGTGGCCCTCATCGCCTCGGAGGCCTGGCGCAACGACCGGCACCTGCTTGAGCGCCCGGGTTCGGTCAGCCGACCCATCGCCGAACGGGTCGCCGCCGGGGCCGGGATCACCGAGGAGCAGATCGCCGAGGCCCGGGCGCTCCAGGCGGCGTGGCAGGCCGAGGTCGAGGCGGCGTTGGACCGGGTGGAGCTGCTCGCCTTGCCGACCCTGCTCGGGCTGGCGCCGCTCCGGGACGAGCCGGAGCCCTACAACCTGATCGCGCTGACCAGCCCGTTCAACCTGAGTGGCTCGCCGGCCATCGCGCTCCCGGTGCCGACTGGAGGCTCGAGGCTCCCGGCGAGCCTGCAGCTCGTGGGCCCCCACGGCGGCGAGGAGCTCCTGTGCGCGACCGCGGCGGTGGTGGAGGCGGCGGTCGCTCGCTGAGCGGAGGCCCGAGCCGCTAGCTTGCGGCCAGTCGGACCGAGCCGGAGGTGGCGGGCGTGGGGATCCTGGACGGCAAGACGGCCATCGTCACCGGGGCCAGCCGGGGCATCGGTGAGTACATCGCCCGGCGCTTCGCGTCGGAGGGCGCGGCGGTCGCGGTCGCGGCCCGGACCGTCGAGCAGCGCGACGAGCGCTTCCCCGGGACGGTGCACGAGACGGTGGAGACCATCCGCCGCTCGGGCGGGGTCGCGATCGCGGTCCCGACCGACCTGTCCCGGGCCGAGGAGCGCCGGCGGCTGGTCGAGCAGACCGTCGCCGAGCTCGGTCCGGTGGACATCCTGGTCAACAACGCGGCCGTGACCTACTTCCTGCCGGTGACCGATTTCCCCCAGTCCCGGTTCGAGCTCATGTTCGAGGTCCAAGTCCGGGCGCCCTTCGAGCTCGCCCAGCTGGTCCTGCCGTCCATGCGGGAGCGTCGGGCGGGGTGGATCCTCAACATCTCCTCGGGGGCGGCTCGCCATCCCCAGATCCCGCCGGCCGCCGGCCCCGGTCGCGGCGGCACCGTCTACGGCATGGTCAAGGCGGCCATCGAGCGGTTCTCCACCGGCTTGGCGTCCGAGGTGTACGGCGAGGGGATCGCGGTCAACGCGCTGTCGCCCAGCCGGGGGGTCATGACGCCGGGGGTCGTCTACCACTTCGGGGTCACGGACCCGGCTGCCCGGGTGGCCGAGGGGACGGCGGAGGCGCCCGAGGTGATGGCCGAGGCGGCCCTGGCGCTGTGCTCGGGCGACCCCAGCCAACTCACCGGGCGGATCGCCTACAGCCAGGCCCTGTTGGACGAGCTGGGCCGAGAGCCACAACCCCTGGACCCAGCCTGAGGCTCGGGCTCGCCCCGGGCGCCTGTGGGACAATCCGGGGGTTCGCAGGCGGGGGTGGCCATGGCAGAGCTCGACGGTGGTGCCCTGGTCGGCCGGGTCCTGGCCGACCAGAAGGTGAAGTACCTCTTCGCGATCAACGGCGGCCACCTGTTCCCGATCCTGGCGCACTTGAACGCCAACCAGGTGAAGCTGGTCCACATGCGCCATGAGCAGGCGGCCGCCTACGCCGCTGACGGCTGGGCTCGCTCGACTGGGACGCCGGGGGTCTGCGCGGTGACCGCCGGGTGCGGGCTGACCAACGCGGTCACCGGCCTCGCCCTGGCCGCGATGACCGGCAGCTCGGTGGTGTGCCTGTCCGGCCAGCACCCGACCACCGAGGACGGGCTGGGGTCGTTCCAGGAGGCCTACGGCTCGGACATCTGCGCCAGCTTCGCCAAGTACACCAAGCGAGTCCTCGACTGGTCCACCATCGAGGTCCATCTCCGCCAGGCCTTCCGGGCCGCCGCCAGCCCGCCGCCGGGGGTGGCGCTGGTCGAGATCCCCCAGAACGTCCTCTACCAGCGTGCCGACGAGGACCGCCAGCGCCCGGGGGCCTACGTCTACGACCCGGGCGAGCTGCGGGCCCAGGGGGACCCTCGGGCGATCGAGCGGGCGGTCGAGCTGCTCCTCTCGGCCCAGCGTCCCCTGCTGGTGGGGGGCGACGGGGTGTTCTGGTCTCAGGCCGCCTCCGAGCTGCGGGAGCTGGCCGAGCTCACCGGGACCCCGGTGTACACCCGCCGGGCCGGCCAGGGCGCGCTGGCAGAGGACCACCCCCTGGCGGTGCGGGGGGCGTGGAAGAAGCCCTTCACCGGCCGGGCCGACGTGGTGCTGTCGGTCGGGTTCCGATTCTGGAGCGGCGAGCACTTCGGTCAGCCTCCCACCTGGTCGTCCGAGGCCGTCCATATCCAGGTGGACTCGGACCCGCTGCGGGTTGGGGCGCACGTCCCGGCGGAGGTGGCCATCGTCGGCGACCCCAAACTGGTGCTGCGCCAGATGATCGAGGCGGTGCGGACCGCCGGCCCGCCCGATCGAACCGGCTCGAGCTGGCTGGCCGAGGTGGCCGAAGCCCGGGCGAACTTTCGGGCCATGATCGCCCGGCGCGAGGCCGAGCACCACGGCGAGGTCCCGATCCACCCCGACCGGTTGTTGGCCGAGCTGGTGGCGGTGCTCGACCCGGCCTCGGTCCTGGTGGTCGACAGTTTCACCCTCTCGGGCTACGTGAGCCACTGGTTCGAGTCCCGCTTCGCCGGCCAGCTCATCGACGCCGGGCCACTGGCCCCGGTCGGCCACAGCATCGGGATGGCGATCGGGGCCCAGCTGGGCCGTCCGGGCGCGCCGGTGGTGGCGGTGGTGGGGGACGGCGGGTTCGGGATCGGCGGCTTCGACATGGAGACGGCGGCCCGCTACCAGGTCCCGGTGGTTGCGATCCTGTGGAACAACAGCTCGTGGGGTCCGAGCTTCGAGCTGAGCCCGATGCTGCGCGGCCGGACCGATCCGTTCGACATGCTCCCGGCCATCCGCTACGACCGCATCGCCGAGGAGCTGGGCTGCCACGGCGAGCACGTGGAGGATCCAGAGGACATCCGCCCGGCGATCGTTCGGGCCCTCGAGTCGGGCCGGCCGGCGGTGGTCAACGTGATCGGCAACAAGGCGATCGGCCATCCCACCTTGGGCGGGAACCTGCTCGGCTCGACCGCGTCGAGCTGACCCGGGCACTCCTCAGGGCGCGATCGACGTCGCTGGGGCCGTCGGCCACAATGGCTGCGTCGTGAAGGTGTCGCTCTTCTACCTCCCGTCGGTCGCCGGCCGCGCCGAGATCGAGGCCGGATCGGCGGGGCTGCGGGGCGACCTGTACGACCGGATGCTGGCCGAGCTGGGAGAGCAGGCGGTGCTGGCCGACGATCTCGGCTACGACTCCATCAGCTTCACCGAGCACCACTTCCACATCGAGGGCTTCGAGCTGTCGAACAACCCGGTCCTGCTCGACCTGTTCGTGGGGATGCAGACCAAGCGGATCCGGGTCGGCCAGCTGGGGATCGTGCTGCCGGCGGACAACCCCATCCGGGTGGCCGAGGACATCGCGATGCTCGACCACATGACCGGCGGGCGGGCGAACGCCGGGTTCGCCCGGGGCTACCAGCGACGGTGGGTCGACATCATGGCCCAGCAGACCCACGGCATCCACGGGGCGCTCCCCCACCAGCACGACCAGATCGACGCCGCCAACCGGGCGGCGTTCGAGGAGTGCTTCCGGATCGTGAAGGCCGCCTGGACCTCCGACCTTTTGTCCTACGAGGGCACGTACTGGCGGATCCCGGCCGGCCGCACGGAGTGGGATCTCGAGGCCACCCAGCGCTACGGCGCCGGGATCGAAGACGGGGTGGTGCGGAAGGTCGCGGTGGTCCCCAAGCCGGTCCAGAAGCCCCACCCGCCCCTGTTCCAGCCGTTCGCTTCCTCGGAGGCTTCCATCCGCTGGTGCGCCCAGGAAGAGGTGACCGCGGTGCTCCCCCCACTGCACCCCAAGACCGAGCGCCGGCTGGTCCAGCTCTACGCCGAGGTGTCCGGCCGGCCCCCGGGGCAGGGGGTTGGGGTCCTGCGGGACGTGGTGGTGGCCGACACCGACGAGGAGGCCATGGCCCTGTGGGCCGACAGCGGCGCGTTCTGCGGCGCGGCGTGGTTCACCCCGTTCGGCTTCTCCCGTGGCCTGGCCGATCCCGACACCGGCCAGGTGCCCCAGGACCTGCTGGCGGAGGGGCTGGCGCTGGTCGGGACGGTGGACTCGGTGACCCGCCAGTTGGAGCGGCTGGCCGAGCGGCTGCCCATCGACTGGTTGTTCGCCTGGACCTACAACGGCCTGGTCCCGCACCACAAGCTGATGCGGTCGCTCGAGCTGTTCGCCACCGCAGTGCTGCCCCGGTTCGAGGGAGCCCGGGGATGAGCGAGCGGGGCCGGGCCGCGCTGTTCTTCGGCCCTGGCCGCCCGATGGAGCTGGTGGAGCTGCCGGTTCCCGACCCCGAGCCGGGCGCGGTGGTGGTCCGGGTGACCAGGGCCAACATCTGCGGGTCGGACCTGCACATCTGGCGGGGCGACGGGTGGTTGGGGGCGATGGCCCGTGACGACGGCCGCATCATCGGCCACGAGATGACCGGGGTGGTCCACGCCCTGGGCCAAGGGGTCACCGCCGACTGGGGCGGCCGGCCCCTGGCCGAGGGCGACCGGGTGGTCTACCAGTACTTCGCGCCGTGCGGCCGGTGCCGGTCGTGCCTGCGCGGGATGAGCGCCGCCTGCCGGCACTCCTTCGGTGTCCTGCGCGGCAAGCCCTCGGTCTTTCCCCACTTCCGGGGGGCGTTCGCGGACTACTTCTACGTTGACCCCAAGATGGCCATCTTCAAGGTCCCCGACTCGGTCCCCGACCCGGTGGTGGCCGGCGCCAACTGTGCCTTGGCCCAGATGGTCCACAGCCTGGAACGGGTCGGGGTCGGTCCGGGGGACCACGTGGTGATCCAGGGCGCCGGTGGCCTCGGCCTGTACGGGACGGCACTGGCCAAGGCTCGCGGTGCGACGCAGGTGATCGTCGTCGACGGACGGAGAGACCGCCTCGAGCTGGCCGCCCGCATGGGTGCCGACCAGCTGATCGACCTGAACCAGCTGCCCGACCCGGCGGCGCGGGTGGCGCGGGTGACCGAGCTCACCGGGGGCTGGGGGGCCGACGTGGTGTGCGAGCTGGTCGGCTCGGCCTCGGTGATCCCCGAGGGCCTCCAGATGCTCGGCCCGGGCGGCCGGTACCTGGAGGTGGGCACCTTCTACCCCGGGACGACGGTCGACCTCGACCCCGGTCGGCTCGTCTCGGGCAACCTTCGTCTGGAGGCAGTCGGCTCCTACGACGCCGTGAGCCTCGGGCGGGCGGTCGAGTTCCTGGCAGCCATGGTCGGCCGGCTCCCACTCGACCAGGTGCTGGTGGACTTCCCACTCGAGTCCATCAACGAGGCGTTCGCCGAGGCCGACGCCGGTCGGGTCCCCCGGGCCTCGATCGTGATGACCGGGTGAGCAGCGGGGGAGGAGGACCAGGTGGTGACGGTTCGCAGGCGCTCGGCCGGACAGTCCGGCCCGGCATCCTCGGGGCTGCCCTTCGACCCCGACGCGCTGCGTGCCCGGTACCGCGCCGAGCGTGACAAGCGGCTGCGGCCCGACGGCATCGACCAGTACCTGGAGGTCACCGGTCCGTTCGCCCGCTACCAGGAGGACCCCTACAGCCCGCCGATCGAGCGGCCGCCGCTCGAGCGCGAGGTGGAGGTCGCGCTGCTCGGTGCCGGCTTGGCCGGGCTGATCGCCGGGGCTCGGCTGGCGCAGGCCGGGATCGACGATGTCGCCCTGATCGACAAGGCGGGCGACGTCGGGGGCACCTGGTACTGGAACCGCTACCCCGGCGCCCAGTGCGACGTGGAGTCCTACATCTACCTCCCGCTGCTCGAGGAGACCTCGTACCTGCCGACCGAGAAGTACGCCCATGGGCCCGAGATCCTCGAGCACTGCCGGCGGATCGCCCGCCACTTCGGGCTGTACGAGCGGGCCATCTTCTCCACCGAAGTGGTGGGGGTGGAGTGGGACGCCCCGGCGTCGCGCTGGACCGTCCGCACCAACCGGGGCGACAAGATCTCGGCCCGGTTCGTGGTCATGGGCAACGGCCCGCTGCACCGTCCGAAGCTTCCCGGTGTGCCAGGCATCGAGCGCTTCGGCGGCCACGCCTTCCACACCAGCCGGTGGGACTACGAGTACACCGGGGGGGACCCGAGCGGCAACCTGTACCGGCTGGCCGACAAGCGGGTGGGCATCATCGGCACCGGGGCCACGGCGGTCCAGGTCGTCCCCCACCTGGCAGCCTCGGCCCGGGCGCTCTACGTGTTCCAGCGCACGCCGTCGTCCATCGACGTGCGGGGCAACCGACCCACCGACCCGACCTGGGCCGCGTCGCTGCGACCGGGCTGGCAGCGGGAGCGGATGGAGAACTTCACCATTCTCACTTCGGGCGGGCTGGCGCCCGAGGACCTGGTCATGGACGGCTGGACCGACATCATCGGCCGGCTGGGCCGGCGCCTGCGCGACGGCGGCCACGAGGTCGGCGACCTGGCCGGGGCGCTCGAGCTGGCCGATTTCGAGAAGATGGAGCAGATCCGCTCCCGGGTCGACCAGGTGGTCGAGGACCCGGCCACCGCCGAGGCGCTCAAGCCGTGGTATCGGCAGTTCTGCAAGCGACCCTGCTTCCACGACGAGTACCTCCAGGCCTTCAACCGTCCCAACGTCACGCTGGTCGACACCGACGGCCGGGGGGTGGAGCGGATCACCGAGGCCGGCGTGGTGGCGGCCGGGGTCGAGGTCCCGTTGGACTGCTTGATCTTCGCGACCGGCTTCGAGGTGGGCACCCCCTACACCCGCCGGGCCGGCTACGACGTGGTGGGGAAGGGCGGGATCACCCTGTCGCAGCACTGGGCCGGCGGGATGCGCTCCCTCCACGGGATGCACGTGCACCACTTCCCCAACCTGTTCATCCTGGGCCATGCCCAGGGCGGGTTCACCGTGAACTACCCCCACCTGCTCGACGAGGCCAGCCGCCACGTCGCCTTCCTGGTGCGGTTCGCGCTGGACCGCGGGGTCTGCGAGCTGGAGGCGACCGAGCAGGCCGAGGAGGCCTGGCTGGCGACCCTGGCCGAGTCGGCCCGGAGCATGCGGGCGTTCCAGGAGCAGTGCACCCCGGGCTACTACAACAACGAGGGCCACCCCGACGGCGCCGGCTTCCTCACCAGCTCCTACGGCCGAGGACCGATCGCGTTCTTCCAGCTCCTGGCGGACTGGCGGGCCCGGGGGGACCTCGACGGCCTGGCGGTCCGCCACCAACCGCACCATTCGCCGGCCGGCTGAGCCTGCGGGCGACCAGGCCGCCGGCCGTGCCACCATCGGTTGGTGGGAGCGATCGACCCGGCGTTCTTGACCGAGGCAGCCGAGGTGGTCGGGCGTCCCCACGTCCTGGTCGACCCGGAAGTGGTGGCCAGCTACACGACCGACTGGACCGGGCGGTTCCGGGGCTCGTCTCCGGCGGTGATCCGGCCCGGCTCGACCGAGGAGGTGGCCGCGCTGGTCGGGCTGTGCCGGCACTACGGGGTGGCGCTGGCCCTGCAGGGGGGCAACACCGGACTCTCCGGTGGCACCGTGCCGCTGGCCGGGGAGGTGGTGTGCAGCCTGACCCGGCTGCGCGCCCTCGAGCCCGATCCGGGGGCCGGGCAGGTGAGCGCCGGGGCAGGGGTCCCGCTCGCCCACCTCCAGGCGGCCGCGGCCGAGGTTGGCTGGGCCTACGGGGTGGACCTGGCCAGCCGGGGGACGGCCACCGTCGGCGGGTCGGTGGCCACCAACGCCGGTGGGATCCGGGTGCTCCGCTACGGCGATACCCGGGCCCAGCTGCTGGGCGTGACCGCGGTCCTCGGCACCGGTCAGGTGGTCAGCCGGCTGGGCGGCCTGGTCAAGGACAACACCGGCTACGACCTGGCCGGCTTGGTCTGCGGGAGCGAGGGCACCCTGGCGGTGGCCACCGCGGCTCGGCTCCGGCTGGTGCCGCCCGCCCCCCACCAGGTGGTGGCGCTGCTGGCGTTCGAGGGCACCGGTGACGCCCTGGCCGCAGCGGGGGCGCTGCGGGCCGGACTCCCCGCGCTCAGTGCCCTCGAGCTGTTCTTCGGCCCCGGCATGGCCCTGGTGGTGGACCAGCTCGGGCTGGCCGACCCGTTCGGCCGGCCACACGCCGCCTACCTGCTGGTCGAGGCCAGCGCGGCGGTCGATCCCACCGACGAGCTGGCTGGGGCAGTGGGGTCGCTGGCGTCGGTGGCCGAGGCGGCGGTGGCCCGGGAACCGGACCGGGCGGCTGCGCTGTGGCGCTATCGCGAGGGCCACTCCGAGGCCATCGCCCGGCTGGGCGTTCCCCACAAGCTGGACCTGTCGGTCCCGCTGGGGGCGCTGTCGGAGCTGATCGAGCGGGTTGGCCCGCTCGTGCGGTCGCTGCGGCCGAGCGCCGAGGTGTGGCTGTTCGGCCACGCCGCCGACGGCAACGTGCACGTGAACGTGACCGGGCTCGACCCCGACGACGAGGCGGTCGACGAGGCCGTGTTCGAGCTGGTGGCGTCGCTCGGAGGTTCGGTGAGCGCCGAGCACGGGGTGGGCACGGCCAAGCGCCGGTGGCTCCACCTGTGCCGCTCGAGCGCCGAGATCGACGCCTTCCGGTCGATCAAGCGGGCCCTCGATCCCGACGGCGTCCTCAACCCGAGCGTGCTGTTCCCGCCGGGGCGCTGAGCGGATCGGAGGGGTCAGGGCGGATCGGAGGGGTCAGGGCCGGCCAGAGACCCCGAGCGCCTCGATCGCCCGCACGAAGGCCTGGGCCCGTTCGGCGTAGTTGGCGAACTGGCCGAAGCTGGCCGCCGCCGGCGAGAGGAGGACCACCGCGCCTGGGACCGCCCACCCGAAGGCGTGGCGGACCGCATCGTCGAGGCTGTCGGCGTCGTGCACCGTTGCCGGCGCGCCCGGGCCGAGCGCGTCGGCGATCGCCTGGTGGATCCGGCGGCCGTTGGCCGGCATGGTGACCACGAGCGTCGGGGCCTCCCGCCGGGCCACCCGGTCGGCCAGGGGGCGGTAGTCGATCCCCCGGTCGGCCCCGCCGACCAGCAGCGCGACCGGGGCCCCGTCGAAGGCGTCGAGGGCGGCGATGGCCGACAGCGCGTTGGTCGAGAGGCTGTCGTCGATGAAGCGAACGCCGTCCACCACCCTCACCTCGCGCAGCCGGCTGTCGAGCCCGCTGAACCCGGCGGCTGCGTCGGCCAGCCGGTCCTCGTCCTCGGCCTCGGCCACCCCGAGGGCAGCGATCACCGACGCCGCCAGCAGTGCGTTGCGGCGGTTGTGGGCTCCCACCAGGCCGAGGCGCTCGGTCCAGCGCGCCGGCCGGTCGAGCACCCAGCGGACCTTTGAGCCCAGCTGCGCGGCTTGCGCCCGCAGCTCGGGACTGTCGCCGTTGGCCACGGTCAGCCGGGACCCCGGCAGGGTGCAGATCGACAGCTTGTCGGCGTAGTAGCGCTCGACGGTCCCGTGCCAGTCGAGGTGGTCCGGGTGCAACGACGTCACCGCCACCACCGGTGGCGCGCACGACAGGTCGGTGGCCTGGAAGCTCGACACCTCGACCGCGACGAAGCCGGCGGGCGCCCGGACCTCGGGGTCGTAGGGGAGCTGCCCGATGTTGCCGGCCGCCAGGCACTGGTGCCCGAGGCCGGCGAGCAGGTGGGCCACCAGGGCGGTGGTGGTGCTCTTTCCCTTGGTGCCGGTGATGCAGACCACCCGGCTGCGGTCGGCTTCCTCCAGCCACAGTCCGAGCCCCCCCACCACCGGGATTCCCCGATCACCGAGGGCGGTCACGTCGGGGCGGTAGCGGCTGATCCCTGGGCTCTTCACCACCACCTCGCAGGTGGCCAGGGCCTCCCAGCCGCCCTCGGCGGTGGCGGTGACCGGCCGGCCGTCGACCTCGGCGCCGGGGGGCCGGTCGTCCACGATCACCGGGGTGGCCCCGATGGCCTCGGCCTTGCGCAGGTTGGCCCGACCCTCGACGCCCAGGCCCCAGATCCCCACGGTGGCCCCGGCCAGGTCAGACCAGCAGATCCTCGGGCGCGAACTCATCGGGAACGTAGTGGGGGCGGTGGGGGGAGAACAGGTCCTCGAGCACCGCCGCCGGCAGCGGCGGGAGCCGGCTGGCCAATCGCTCGAGCACCGGGGTGCCGGCCCGGTCCGGCCGGCGGGCGGCCAGCGCGAGCGCGGCCCGGGACTCGCCGACCTCGCCCACGCACTCGAACGGCTTGGGGTCCGAGGAGAGGCCGACGAAGGTCTCGAAGCGCCCGAGCAGCTCGAGGCGGGCGAGCGGCTCGCGGCCGTCGAAGATCGCCTCCAGCTCGGTGCGGGCCAGGAACGGGGCGAGGATGAGGTCGACGAAGCAGCACTTGTCGCACTCGCCGCACCAGCGCTCGAGCCGCCGGGCCGGGTCGAGCGCGAACGCCCGGTTGCAGCTGCGGAACGCCTGGTGGTAGGCGGTGAGGTGGGAGAAGCGCTCGGCCACCCACAGCTCGCTGTAGGGGCGCAGGAACGAGAAGACCGCCAGCGCGGGGCCCAGGGCCGACTCGACCGCGGCCGCCAAGGCGACCTCGAACTCGGCGGACTTGGAGTACTGGTGGTTGACCGCCACCCCGTCGACGACCAGGTTGGGGTCCGAGGCCGAGCGCTCGTTGGAGAGCACCACCGCGTCGTGGCCATGGCCCACCGCGGCCAGGACCCCCAGCGCGGTCAGCACCCCGGTCACCGGGACGTGGCCCTGGAGGAACCCGGTGCGCTCGGGCGGCTCGAGCAGTTGCGGGTCGAGGCGGCGGCTGGCCCGGACCACCGGCAGCCCGGTGAGGGGGACCACCGCCTCGATGGCGGCAAAGGGGGCTTGGGGCGGGGAGACCACGAACAGGGCGGCGTCCGGCCGGCGGGCCTTTAGGGCCTCGACCGTCACGATCGAGTCCTTGCCGGCGCCGAACAGGATGAGGGGCCGGCCGGCGGGCGGGCGGGCCTCGACCGGGTCCCGTTCGGCCACCGAGGCCTCCAACCGGGTCGCCGAGAGGTCCAAGCCGTTGCGGTACGCGAACTCGGCCAGGCCCCGGGTGTACAGGTCGTGCAAGAGGGCCAGTTCGGCCGGCCGGAGCGGCTGGTCGAACTGGATCACCGGGGGGGCGGCCACCTTGTAGTACGAGGCGCCGGCCAAAAGGTAGGCGAGGCGGGCCGCCTCGCGGGCTGCCGGGGTGGTCCAGTCGCCCGGCCCGAACTCGACCTGCTCGACGAAGGTCCACGCCCCCAGGCGGTAGTGGCAGGTCAGCGCGCCGGTCGAGGAAAGCTCGAAGCCCCGGTACTCGAACGCCGGGGCGGTCACGGCCGCAGCCGGGCCAGGAGGCCGAACCGCCCGCAGGTGCCCTCGGCCCGAACGCTGTAGAAGGGGCCGGGCGGCCCGGTCGACGCCGGCGCCGCCTCGATCGTTGAGACCCCGGCCCGGCGCAGGCACGCCGCGACCGCTCCGGCCAGGTCGAACCACGCCCGGTCGGCCCGGCCCGGCCGGCACCAGGGCTCGGCCGAGCCGAGGTGGGCCTGGACCGCCGCCACCACCTCGGGTCCGACCTCGTAGCGGTCGGCGGCCACCGTGGGGCCGATCCCGGCCACCGTCCGCTCGGGTCGGGCCCCGAGGGAGCGCATCGCGCCCAGCGTGGCCTCCAGGACCCCGCCCACCGTCCCCCGCCAGCCGGCGTGGACGCAGCCCAGCACCCGCGCCGCTGGGTCGAGCAGGATGACCGGGGCGCAGTCGGCCACCAGGACGGCCAGCACCGGCCCGGGGTCGGCCGTGACCAGCGCGTCGGCTCCGGCGACGGCGTCGGTGGCGGCCTTCGCACCCCGGCCGGCGTCGGCGGCGCCGACGAGCGCGACCGCGGCCCCGTGGACCTGCTCGGCCACCACCAGCTGGTCCACTTCGGCCGAGACCAGCGCGGCTGCCCGACGGCGGTTCTCCAGCACCGCTTCGACCTGGTCGCCCACGTGGAGCGCCAGGTTGAGCGATTCGTACGGGCCAGAGGAGACCCCGCCGTGGCGGGTGGTCACCACGGCCTCGACACCTCCGCCGTCCAGGACCTCGAAGCGCAGGGCGGGGGTGCCCCGGTGCCCGGCGCCGGCCGGCGGTGCCGTCGGGCCGGTGGAGACCGAGGGCGATGGTGAGGGCATCCGGCCGATCAGGTTAGCCACCCTCAGAGCCCGGCCCCTTCCTCGTGGTCCGGGGGGTGGCTATGGTCGTCGGCAATGGCCGACCAGGCCCAGTTCACCGAGCTCGCCATGGAGCACATGCCAGCCCTCTACAGCGCCGCGCTCCGGCTGACCCGGAACCCGGCCGACGCCGAGGACCTGGTGCAGGAGACCTACCTGCGGGCCTACCGCGGCTTCGGGGGGTTCACCGAGGGGACCAACCTGCGGGCCTGGTTGTACCGGATCCTCACCAACACCTACATCAACGCCTACCGGGCCGCCCGGCGCCGTCCGGAGGTGGCCGACGTGGAGGACGTGGAGGACCTCTACCTCTACCATCGGCTGGCGGCGCCGGACGGCTCGTCCAACCGCAGCGCCGAGGAGGAGGCCCTGGCCAGCTTCACCGACGACGAGGTGAAGGCGGCGATCGAGTCGCTGCCCGACGTGTTCCGGATCGCGGTGTTGCTGGCCGACGTCGAGGGGTTCTCCTACAAGGAGATCGCCGAGATCACCGATGTTCCGATCGGGACGGTGATGAGCCGGATCCACCGGGGAAGAAGGGCGCTCCAGAAGGCGTTGCACGGGTTTGCCGAGTCTCGAGGGTTGGTCGGGACGGCGCAGGTCCGCTCGGAGTGAACGGGGACAGACGATGAGCTGGGAGGGGCCCGAGGGCGCAGACGGCGAGGTGGACTGCCGGGCTGCGATCGACCAGCTCTACCACTACCTCGATGGCGAGCTGACCGAGCAGCGGCGCCGCAAGATCGCCGAGCATCTCGAGTACTGCGGGCCGTGCGCCGGGGCAGCCGGGTTCGAGGCCGAGCTGCGCCAGGTGATCGCCGACCGCTGCCGGGACCGGGTGCCCGATGCCCTGCGGGAGAAGGTGGCGGCGCTGATCGAAGAGGAGCGCCGCCAGCACGGGATGGCCAGCGGGGTCGAGGGCGCGCCGTGACCATCGGCTGGTCCGGCCTGCGGTGAGCGATCCGCCGCCTCCCCTCATCGACTGGCGGGTGGCCGACCGGGTCGCCCGGTGGGCCGCCGGCCGGACCTCGGTGCCCTCCTCGTACCGCCCGGCCGCGATGCAGCGGGACTTCGACCAGATGGTGCTGCGGGCCGAGGGACTGGTGGCCCAGGCGACCGGGCTCCACGCGGCCGGGCCGGCCCGGGGCCGGGTCATCGACCGGCCGGGGTGGGTGAGCGTCAACGTCGCCTCGTTCCAGCGACTGCTCGGCCCGACACTGGCCAAGGTGGCGGCGACCAAGGGTCCCTCGGTGCTGGCGTCGTCGGCCCCCGGCCTGGCCCGCCAACTGGCCGGGGCGTCGCGCTCGCTGAGCGGCACCCAGCTCGGCCTGGTGTTGGCCTGGATGTCGACCCGGGTCCTGGGCCAGTACGACCTCCTCCTGACCGACCCGGTCGACCAGGTCGACCAGGACGTCGTCTATTTCGTCGGGCCGAACGTGGCCGCCCTGGAGGAGCGTCACGGCTTCGACCCCGCCGAGTTCCGGCTGTGGCTGGCCCTGCACGAACTCACCCATCGGGCCCAGTTCATGGGGGTGCCGTGGCTCCGCCCGTACTTCCTCTCGCTGGTCGAGGCCGGGCTCGAGCCCTTGGGGTCGGACCCCCGCCGGCTGCTCGAGGCGCTCCGCCGGGCGGCCCAGGAGATCCGGGCCGGCCGGAACCCTCTGGGGGAAGCGGGCATGCTCGGCCTGGTGGCCAGCGACGAGCAGCTGGCTGCCCTCCGCCGCATCCAGGCGTTGATGAGCCTGCTCGAGGGGCACGGGGACGTGACCATGGGCCGGGCCGGCGCCGAGGCGGTGCCGGGGGCAGCGCGGTTCGGGGCGGTGCTCCAGCAGCGCCGGGAGTCGGCCCGGGGGGCAGCCCGGCTGCTCCAGCAGGTCCTCGGCCTGGAGGCCAAGTTCCGCCAGTACGCCGAGGGCGAGCGGTTCGTGGAGGAGGTTGAGCGGATCGGTGGCCGGGAGCTGTTCGACCTGGTCTGGCGGGGGCCGGAGTGGCTGCCCACGCTGGAGGAGATCCGGGACCCGGCCGCCTGGGCCCGGCGGGTCTCGCCGCCGGCGCTGACCGGGTGAGCGAGGGCGCGCCGGCGGCTGAGCGCCGCTGGCCCGAGGTGGTGCCGTCCCTGCTCGAACGGTGCAGTTTCCCGCCCCCCGGCCACCCGCTCACCTGCGCGGTGTCGGGCGGACCGGACTCGCTGGCCCTACTGGCGCTGGCGGTGGCGGCCGGCTGCCGGGTGACCGCCATCCACGTGGACCACGGCCTGCGCCCGGGCTCGGCCGCCGAGGCCGAGGTGGTTGCGGCGGCGGCCCGTCGCTTCGGCGCCCGCTTCGAGCGTCGTCAGGTGGCGGTGGCGCCCGGCCCGAACCTGGAGGCCCGGGCCCGGGCTGCCCGGCGCTCGGTCCTGCCGGCTGACGTGGCCACCGGCCACACCATGGACGACCAGGCCGAGACGGTGCTGTGCAACTTGCTGCGCGGGGCCGGGCTCGACGGGCTGGGCGCGATGGCCCCGGGCCCGAGGCACCCGCTGCTGGAACTGCGCCGGCACGAGACCGAGGCGTTGTGCGCGGCGCTCGGCCTGGAGCCGGTGCGCGACCCGTCCAACCTGGACCCTCGGCACCTGCGCAACCGGGTCCGCCACGAGCTGCTGCCGCTCTGCTCGGAGCTGGCCCGCCGCGACGTGGTGCCGGTGCTCGCCCGCCAGGCCGGGCTCCTCCGGGAGGAGGCCCAGGTGCTCGACCAGCTGGCCCGAGCCGAGGTGCCCGATCCCAGCGATGCCCGGGCCCTGGCGGCGGCGCCGCTGGCGCTGGCCCGACGAGCGGTCCGCCGGTGGCTGGTCCCCGACCAGGCGCCCGAGCGTCACCCACCCAGCTCGGCCGCGGTGGCCCGGGTGCTCGAGGTGGCCGCCGGCCGGCGGGTGGCGACCGAGATCGAAGGGGGCCGGCAGGTCCGGCGGTCCCGGGGCCATCTGGCGGTCGCAGAGCCGTCCGATAAGGTTCGCCCGGTGAGGACGGAGCGGGTCGCTTCGTCGGTGCCGAGCTGGGCCCAGCACGAGGTTGGCGAGCCGGTGGTCACCGCCGAAGCCCTGGCCGAACGGGTGATCGAGCTGGGCGCGGCCATCACCGCCGACTACGCGCAGGCGCCGCCGCTGTTGGTCGGGGTGCTGAAGGGGGCCATGATCTTCATGGGCGACCTCATTCGGGCGATCGACCTGCCGGTGGACGTGGACTTCATGGCGGTCTCCTCCTACGGCAGCGCCACCCGGACCTCCGGAGTGGTCCGGATCGTGAAGGATCTCGACGCCGACCTGGCCGGCCGGCACGTGCTGGTGGTCGAGGACATCATCGACAGCGGTCTCACCCTCAACTACCTGCGGCGCTACCTGCAGGCCCGCGGCCCCGAGAGCCTCGAGGTGTGCGCGCTGTTGGTGAAGGAAGGAGAGCAGCGAGTGCCCCTCGATCTGCG
Organism: Actinomycetota bacterium; assembly: GCA_021324355.1. GTDB lineage: Bacteria > Actinomycetota > Acidimicrobiia > Acidimicrobiales > RAAP-2 > Palsa-461. Next base: position 15,160 of record JAJPJD010000040.1, on the reverse strand, counting down.
GTACGTCGGCTTCCGGATCCCCTCGGCGTTCGTGGTCGGCTACGGGCTGGACGTTGACGAGCGCTACCGCAACCTGGCCTCGGTGCACCGCTACCGGCCCTCGCTCGCGGAGCCCTGAGGTGCCAGTCGACATCGCCCGCGTGGAGAAGGCCATCGCCGAGATCTTGGAGGCGATCGGCGAGGACCCCGGCCGCGACGGCCTGGTGGACACCCCGGCCCGGGTCGCGGCCATGTACGCCGAGCTGTTCTCCGGCCTCTCCGACGACCCTGGGCGCCACCTGACGGTGACCTTCGCCGCCGACCACGACGAGATGGTGATGGTCCGGGACATCCCGTTCGCCTCGCTGTGCGAGCACCACCTGGTGCCGTTCATCGGCCGGGCCCACGTGGCCTACATCCCCAACGCCGACGGGCGGATCACCGGCATCTCCAAGCTGGCCCGCCTGGTCGAGGGGTTCGCCCGTCGCCTCCAGGTCCAAGAGCGCATGACCACCGAGATCGCCGACGCGATCGAGTCGGCGCTCGATCCCCGGGGCGTGCTGGTGGTGGTGGAGGCCGAGCACCTGTGCATGTCGATGCGTGGGGTGAAGAAGCCCGGCACCCTCACCGTGACCTCGGCGGTCCGGGGGCTGTTCCGGCGAGACGCGGCGACCAGGGCCGAGGCCATGCAGTTCGTGCACGGGCGCTGAACCCGGCGCTCGCCGGTCCGGGCGGGCCAGTCGCCTACGCTGCGGGTTGTGGTCGAGCGTGGGGAGCGTCCGTTGGTAATGGGCGTGCTCAACGTCACGCCGGACTCCTTCTTCGACGGCGGCCGCTACCTCGAGCACGACCGGGCCATCGAGCGCGGCCGGGCCATGTTCGCCGACGGTGCCGACCTGGTCGACGTGGGCGGCGAGTCCACCCGGCCGGGGGCGACTCCGGTCGGAGAGGCCGAGGAGCTCCGGCGGGTGCTCCCGGTGATCGAGGCCCTCGCCCCCCTCGGGCCGATCTCGGTCGACACCACCAAGCCGGCGGTCGCCCGGGCGGCCGTTGCCGCGGGGGCGGTGCTGCTCAACGACGTCTCGGGGTCGCCCTGGCCGGTGGCGGCCGAGTGCGGCGTCGGGTGGGTGGCCATGCATCGCCAAGGCACCCCGGCCGACATGCAGCGGGACCCCCGCTACGACGACGTGGTGGCCGAGGTGCACGCGCACCTGGCCGGGCTGCTCGCTGCGGCCCGCTCGGCCGGGGTGGCCGAGGTGTGGCTGGACCCCGGCATCGGGTTCGGCAAGACCGTGGCCCACAACCTGGCCTTGCTGGCCCACGTGCGCGAGTTGGTGGCGCTGGCCCAAGACGGCGGGGCCGGCGTGCTGGTCGGGACGTCCAACAAGGGGTTCCTGGGCGTGGTGGCGGCAGGCGGTGGCGAGCCGCTCGGCCCCTCGGACCGAGCCGAGGCCACGCTCGCCTCCAACACTTGGGCGATGGCCCAAGGGGTCGACATGGTCCGGGTCCACGACGTGGTGGCCGCCCTCCAGGCGGCCCGGCTGGTCGGGACGCCCGAGCGCCAAAGGGGGTGACGCGGTGCGCAGGTTGACCGCGTGCCGGTGAAGGGGAGGTGGGCGGCCGGGATCCGGCCGCGCAACTTCACCTGGGTGCTCCGGGACCGCCTGGCGGTGAGCGAGCGGCCCGGGGGCTTTGCCCCGAACCACCGGCGGGTGCGCCGCCAGGAGGAGATCATCTGGCTCCGGGTCCAGGGGTTCGACCGAGTGATCTCCCTTTTGCCCTCGCCCCACAACCTTCACGCCTACGACGAGGGCGAGCTCGCCTGGGCCCACTACCCGCTGGTGGTCGGGGCCGACCCCCGCCAGGTGCTCGAGGACTGCTACCGGGACGTGGCCGAGTCGCTGGCCGCCGGCAAGCGGGTCCTCATGCACCACGAGGAGCTCGGCGACCGGGTGATGGGGGTGGTGGCCGGCTTCCTGGTCTGGTCGGGGCGGATCCCCTCGGCGCCCCAGGCGGTGGCGGCGGTCGAGCAGATGGTCGGGCGCCAGATGGGGCCGGCGGGCCGGGAGCTGGTGGTCGCGGTGGTGGGCCCCTCCCCCCGTTCTGCCGGGTGAGCGCGGACCGGATCGAGGTCCGCGGCCTGCGGGTGGTGGCCACCCACGGCGTGCTGGACCACGAGCGGGAGCGTCCCCAGCCCTTCGAGCTCGACCTGGACGTGGCGGTGGACCTGGGACCGGCGGCTTCGAGCGACCGGCTGGTCGACGCGGTGGACTACGGGGCCGTGGTGGCGGCCGCGGCCGAGACGGTGCGGGCGTCCTCGTTCCAGCTGCTCGAGGCGGTGGCCGAGGCGGTGGCCGAGGCGGTGTTGTCCCTGGACCCTCGGGTGGCCGAGGTGGTGGTGGCGGTGCGCAAGCTCCGGCCACCGCTCCCCGAGGACCTCGGCTCGGTCGGGGTCCGGGTGGTCCGCGGCCGGGGCCGGTGAGACGGCGAGCCTTCATCGGGCTGGGCTCCAACCTGGGCGACCGGTGGGCCCACCTGGAGCGGGCAGTGGCGCTCCTGCGGGCGGGCGGGGGCGTGCGGGCGGTGTCTTCGATCTATGAGACCGAGCCGGTGGGCGGCCCGCCCCAGGGGCCGTACCTGAACGCGGTGGTCGAGCTGGTCACCGAGGAGCCGCCCCGGGCGCTGTTGGCGCGCTGCCAGGCGCTCGAGGCCGACGCCGGCCGGGTCCGGACGGTGCGCTTCGGTCCGCGGACCCTCGACGCCGATCTGCTGCTGGTCGGCGACGAGGTGGTCTGCGAGCCGGACCTGGTCGTGCCCCACCCGCGTCTGTTCGAGCGCCGGTTCGTGCTCGCGCCGCTGCGCGACCTCGCGCCCGAGCTGGTGCCGCCCGAGGCCCTGGCCGCAGCTGTCGGCGCGGTGCGCCTCGTGGGTACACTTGGGCCGGTTCACGACCAAGCCTGATCACTGAAGGCGACCGACACCGTCCGCGGGTTGGAGCGCCGAAGGAGGTCCGCGTGAAGTCCGTCCGCCTGATCGGCCCGGGCCGGGCCGGCCGCTCGCTGGCGCGGGCGCTCTCGTCCTGCGGCTACCAGGTGTTGGGGATCCTCGGCCGCCACGAGGACCACACCGACGCCGCTCACGGTGCCGACATCGTGGTGATCGCGACCCCCGACGACACGGTGGCCGAGGTGGCGGCGGAGGTCCGGCCGGCCGGCGGCTGCGTGGTGGTCCACCTGGCGGCGGCGCTCGGCCTCGAGGTCTTGGGTCCCCACCTGCGGCGGGCCTCGCTGCACCCGCTGGTGCCCTTGCCCAACCCCGATGTCGGCGCGGCCCGCCTGCTCAGCGGGATCGGCTTCGCGGTGGCCGGCGACCCGGTGGCCGAGGAGCTGGCTCGGGCGCTGGGTGGTCGGCCGTTCAGCGTGGCCGACGCCGACCGCGCCGCGTACCACGCCGCCGCCTGCATCGCCGCCAACCATGTGGTCGCGCTGCTGGGCCAGGTCGAGCGGATCGCGGCCACCGTGGGCCTGGACCCGGCGGCGTTCCTCGCCCTCACCCGGGCGGCCGTGGAGGACGTGGCCCGCCTCGGGGCGGTCGACGCCTTGACCGGCCCGGCCGCCCGGGGCGACTGGTCGACCCTGGAGCGCCACCGCCGGGCGCTGCCCCCCGAGGAGCGCCCCGGGTACCTGGCCGGGGCCGCGCTGGCCGCTCGGCTGGCCCGGCAGCGCCCCATCCCGGCCGCTGGCGCCCCGGCCCCCGCCCAGCCAGCCGAGACGGCGGCCACCGCGACGGTGCCGGCCGGTGTCTGAGCCCCAGGTCTTCACGGCGGTCGAACCGTTCCGGCGGGCCCTTGACGCCGCCCGGGCGGCCGGGGGCCGGGTCGGACTGGTCCCGACCATGGGCGCGCTCCACGCCGGCCACGAGTCCCTCATCGCCCGAGCCGCCGCCGAGTGCGACCTGGTCGCGGTGAGCATCTTCGTGAACCCGCTCCAGTTCGGCGATCCGACCGACCTCGAGCGCTACCCGAGGACCATGGAGCACGATCTCGGGGTCTGCCGGCGGCTGGCGGTCGGGGCGGTCTTCGCGCCCCCGGTGGTCGCGCTGTACCCGAGCTGGCCCGAGCCCCCCTCGACCGTGGTGTCGGTCCGGGCCGAAGCGGCCGGCTGGGAGGGGGCGTCACGCCCCGGGCACTTCGACGGGGTGGCCACCGTGGTCACCAAGCTGTTCTCGATCGCCGGCCGTTGTCGGGCCTACTTCGGCGAGAAGGACTTCCAGCAGCTGGTGGTGGTGCGGCGCCTGGTGGCCGACCTCGATCTGCCGGTCGAGGTGGTGGGCTGCCCAACGGTGCGTGACCGCGACGGCCTGGCCCTGTCCAGCCGCAACGCCCGCCTCTCTCCCGAGGACCGTCGAGCGGCGACCGTGCTGTGGCGCGCCCTGTCGGCAGCGTCGGCCGCCGCCGCCGCCGGTGAGGATCGCCCGGAGGCCCTGGCCGGCCTCATGGCCTCGGTGGTGGCGACCGAGCCCCGGGCCACCTTGGACTACGGCGCGGCGGTGGACGAAGAGACCCTGCGAACCCCGCCCCGCCTCGAGCGCCACCGCCCCGTCCGGTTGCTCATCGCGGCCGAGGTGGGCGGGGTGCGCTTGATCGACAACGCGCCGGCCGCGCTCGGGCGGCGCCCGGCCGAGCGGCCGGCGATGGCCGGCGCCACGAGGTAGCGATGCGCCGCCGCATGCTCAAGTCCAAGATCCACCGAGCCCGGGTGACCGACGCCAACCTCGACTACGTGGGCTCGGTGTCGATCGATGCCGAGCTCATGGCCCTGGCCGACATCGTCGAGTTCGAGCAGGTGGCGGTGCTCGACATCGACAACGGGGCCCGCTTCGAGACCTACGCCATGACCGGGGGCCCGGGGGAGATCTGCCTCAACGGTGCCGCCGCCCGGCTCGTCCTCCCGGGCGACCGGGTGATCCTGCTCTCCTACGCCGACTACGCCGAGGACGAGCTCACAGGGTACGCACCCCGGATCGTGCACGTGGACGCCGACAACCGCCCGATCACCGAGGACCTGGCACGCGCCGGGGCCGGGAGGCTCGGCGCCCGGTGAGCCCGACCGGGGGCCCGGCGCCGCCCGGACCCTTCGACGTGTTGGTGGTGGGGAGCGGGGTGGCCGGGCTCTCGGCGGCAGTCCGGCTGGCCGACAGCCCCGACGCCCCCAACGTGGGAATCCTGACCAAGGGCGAGCTGGCCCAGTCGACCACCCGGTGGGCCCAGGGCGGGGTGGCCGCGGTCCTGGGCGGCGACGAGGACTCGACCGACCTCCACCTGGCCGACACCCTGGCCGCCGGCGCCGGGCTGTGCGACATCGACGCGGTTCGCGTCCTGGTCGACGAGGGGCCGGCCCGGGTGAGCGAGCTGATCGCCCTGGGGGCGGCGTTCGACCGGGAGGCGTCGGGCGCCCTGGCCCGAGCCCGAGAAGGCGGGCACTCCCGACCCCGGGTCGTCCACGCCGGCGGCGCGGCAACCGGAGCCGAGGTGGAGCGGGCGCTGGTCGAGGCCACCCGGTCGTCGGCTGGCGCGGTGCTCGAGCGCTGGTTCGCCCTCGACCTAGTGGTGTCGGACGGGGTGTGCCGGGGGGTGACGGCGCGCTCGCCCGAGGGCCAGGTGGTGGAGGTACGGGCCGGCCACGTGGTGCTGGCCACCGGCGGTGCCGGCCAGCTGTACGCGGTGACCACCAACCCAGCCGAGGCGACCGGGGACGGGGTGGCCATGGCGCTGCGGGCCGGCGTCCCGGTGGCCGACATCGAGTTCGTCCAGTTCCACCCGACCGCGCTGCACCACCCGGCCATGCCCCGCCCGCTCATCTCCGAGGCGCTGCGGGGCCACGGCGCTCTGCTGCGGGATGGCCGGGGGGCACGCTTCGTCGACGAGCTGGCGCCGCGCGATGTGGTCAGCCGGGCCATGGCCGAGCGGATGGCGGCCGAGGGCAGTGACCACCTATGGCTGGACGCGACCGGGCTGGCCGACTTCTCGGTGCGCTTCCCCACCATCGCCGCCTCCTTGGCCCAGGTCGGCCTGGACCCCTCGGTGGACTGGCTGCCGATCGCGCCAGCTGCCCACCACCTCTCGGGCGGGGTGGTGACCGACCTGGTCGGGGCGAGCGCGCTGCCCGGCCTGTGGGCCGTCGGCGAGACCGCGTGCACCGGGGTCCACGGGGCCAACCGGCTGGCCTCCAACTCCCTGCTCGAAGGGATGGTCTTCGGCGTGCGGATGGCCGAGGCAGTCCTGGCCGGGACCGTCGGTCCGTCACCCACCGGGGCCATGCGCTCGGTGCTCGAGGGCGCAGGCGGGGACATCGACGGCCGGCCGGCTCCGAGCGTGGCGCTCGGCTGGCCGGGGTCCCCACCGCCGGGCTCGGGCGACCCGGCCAAGGACCGGGACCGGCTCCAGCGGGCCATGACGGCCGGGGCCGGGGTGGTGCGCGACCGCGCCTCGTTGGCCGAGGCCGGCCGGGTGGTGAGCGAGCTGGCCGGGGGCTGGCGGGCCGGCGGGGTGGCTGCCGACGAGCTCGCCAACCTGCTCACCGTGGCCGCCGCGGTGGTGTCCTCGGCGGCCGAGCGGGCCGAGAGCCGCGGCGCCCACACCCGGTCGGACTTCCCCGACCCCGACCCGACCTGGCGGTGCCGACTGGTCCATCGGGGCGTCCCGGGGCCGACCCGATGAGCGCCGCCGGCGACCCGTACCCGCCGCGCGCGGCGGCGCGGGCGGCGGTGGCCGCGGCCCTGGCCGAGGACCTGGGTGGTCTGGGCGACCTCAGCGCCGCCCTGGTGCCGGCGGGTGCCCGGGCCTCGCTGGCGGTCGTGGCTCGGGCCCGGGGGGTGATCGCCGGGGAGCTGTGCGCCCGGGAGGCCTTCGCGCAGGTGGACCCCGACGTCGAGGTGCGCTGGCTGGTCCCCGACGGTCAGGTGGCCGAGGCAGCGGCGGTGGTGGCCGAGGTGCGCGGCGCGCTGCGATCGATCCTCACTGCCGAGCGCACCGCCCTCAACTTCCTCACCCGGCTGTCCGGGGTGGCCACGCTCACCCGCCGCTACGTCGACGTGGTCCGCGAGGCCAACCCGGCGACCCGGGTCCTCGACACCCGCAAGACCACCCCCGGCCTGCGCGCCCTCGAGAAGGCGGCGGTGCGAGCCGGCGGCGGCCACAACCACCGCTTCGGGCTGTTCGACGCGGTCCTGGTGAAGGACAACCACCTGGCCGGCCTGGGGATCGCCGAGGCGGTGGCCCGGGCCCGCCGGCTGTGGCCCGGCCGGGCGGTGGAGATCGAGTGCGACCGGATCGGCCAGGTGGAGGAGGCCTGCCGGGCCGGCGCGTCGGCGGTGCTGCTCGACAACATGAGCGTCGAGGAGGTCGCGGCCTGCGTGGAACTGGTGGGCGGTCTGCGCCCCGACGGCTCCACCTTGGTCGAGGTGTCCGGCGGGGTCACGCTCGAACGGGCGCCGCAGTACGCGGCGGCCGGGGCCGACCTCATCTCGGTCGGCGCCCTCACCCACTCCGCGCCGGCGCTCGACCTCGGCCTCGACCTGAGCGGCGGGAGCAGCTGATGCTGCTCGCGATCGACGTGGGGAACACCGAGTCGGTGATCGGCCTGTACGCATTGGCCGACGAGGAGCTGGGCGAGCAGGCGGCCGGGGTGGGGATCGGGGTGGAGGGCGAACCGTCCCGGCGCGGCCTGCGCTACCACTGGCGGCTGTCGTCGGTTCCCGACCGTACCCCGGATGAGCACGCGATCCTGCTCACGCAGCTGCTCGACCTGGAGGGCCTGGACATCACCACCGCCGTGAGTGGGATCTCGATCTGCTCGTCGGTGCCGTCGATGACCACCGGCCTCCGCCAGATGGCGCAGCGGTGGTTCTCCCGGGTCCCCTGCGTGGTGGTCGGGCCCGGGGTGCGCAGCGGCATGGCCATCCGCTACGACGACCCCCGGGAGGTGGGCCCGGACCGGATCGCCAATGCCATCGGCGCCTACCACCTCTACGGCGGTCCGGCCCTGGTGGTCGACATGGGCACCGCCACCACCTTCGAGGCGGTGTCGGCGTCGGGCGAGTACCTGGGCGGGGCCATCACCCCCGGGGTGTCGATCAGCCTGGAGGCGCTGTTCCAGCACGCCGCCGCGCTGCGCCGGGTCGAGCTGGTCGAGCCCCGCTCGGTCATCGGGCGCTCCACTGCCGAGTCGATCCAGTCGGGGGTCCTCTACGGCTTTGCCGCCCAGGTCGACGGCCTGTGCCAAAGGATCAAGGGCGAGCTGGGCGGCGACCCGACCGTGGTCGCGACCGGCGGGCTGTCCGAGCTGATCGCTCCGTACTGCGAGACGGTCGACCACGTCGAGCCGTGGCTGACCCTGGAGGGCTTGCGGGTGGTGTACGAGCGCAACGTGGCCCCGCACGCGCCACGGTGAGCGACATCCCCTACCGCTACGAGGTGAGCCACTCGGCGGCCGCGATCCAGCAGGGCTGGGGGGCGCTCGAGCCGGGCGAGGAGTCGGCCGACACCGTGTCGGTGGCCGGCCGGGTCATGCTCCTGCGCACCCAGGGCAAGGTGGCCTTCGGCGAGCTGCGGGACTCGAGCGGGACGATCCAGCTCTTCGCCCAGGCCGGAGCGACCCGGGACTACGAGGCGTTCGTCCGGCTCGCCCTCGGGGACTGGGTGGGGGCGAGCGGGCCGGTGGTGCGCACCCGTCGAGGCGAGCTGTCGGTGGCAGTGCGGGACTGGGTGCTGCTGGCCGAGGCCCGCCGGTCCTTCGGCGACAAGTGGCGCGGCGTGCACGACCCCGAGACCCGCTTCCGCCAGCGGGAGGTCGACCTGTGGGCCAACCCGGCGACCCGTCGGCGGCTGGAGGTCCGCAGCCAGGTCGTCCGGGCGATGCGGGAGCGGCTGTGGCAGGCCGGGTTCGTCGAGGTGGAGACCCCCATCCTCAACCCGGTCCCCGGCGGGGCCGAGGCCCGGCCCTTCGTCACCCACCACAACGCCTTGGGCACCGATCTGTACCTGCGGATCGCACCCGAGCTCTACCTGAAGCGCTTGGTCATCGGGGGCTTCGAGAAGGTCTTCGAGATCGGCCGGCTCTTTCGCAACGAGGGGATCTCCCCCCGGCACAACCCCGAGTTCACCACCGTCGAGCTCTACTGGGCCTACGCCGACTACCAGGACATGATGGCGTTGGTCGAGGCGCTGGTGGCGGGGGTGGCCACCGACGTGCTCGGCACCACCGCCCTCGTCTACCAGGGCCGGGACCTGGACCTCACACCGCCGTGGCGGCGGGCGACGATGGCCGAGCTGGTCGAGGAGCACACCGGCCGTGCGGTGAGCGTGGCCACCCCCCGATCGGAGCTGGCCGCCCTGGCGGCCGAGGCCGGGGTGGCCGTCGACCCGAGCTGGGGCCCCGGCAAGCTGGTGGCCGAGCTCTACGAGAAGACCACCGAGGGCCAGCTCTGGGGGCCGGTGTTCGTGACCGACTACCCCGAGGAGGTCTCGCCGCTGGCACGCCCCCACCGAGCCCAGCCCGGGTTGGTGGAGCGGTTCGAGGCGGTGGTGGCGGGCCGGGAGCTGGCCAACGCGTTCAGCGAGCTGACCGATCCCGAGGAGCAGCGGCGTCGCTTCGCCGAGCAGGCCGCCCGCCGGGCCCGCGGCGACGACGAGGCCATGGCGCTCGACGAGGAGTACCTCCGGGCCATGGAGTACGGGCTCCCCCCGACCGCCGGGGTCGGGCTCGGCATCGACCGGCTGGTGATGCTGCTCACCGACACCGCCAACATCCGGGAGGTGATCGCCTTCCCCACCTTGCGGCCGGAGCGCCCCGGCACAGCGCCGGGCCCGGGCGCTTAGGGCAGGTCGTCGAGCAGGGTGTCGTTGAGGGCCCGCAGCGCGCTGGCCAGGGCCGGCGACGAGAGGCCGTCCAGCGCGGCGTCGGCTCGGGCGGCGAACTGGCGGCCCATGGCCACGGTGGCGGCGATGCCCTTGGAGGCCGCCACCATGGCCCGGGCCTTGTCCCGCTCGGGCAGGCCCAGCGGCTGGCCGAGCAGGCCGGCCAGCTCCGGACCGACGTCGGGGTCGGCCAGCGCGTGCAGCACCGGCAGGGTGTAGACCCCTTCGGCCAGGTCCTGGCCGGGTGGCTTGCCCAGCTCCCCGTTGGTCGCCACCACGTCCAAGACGTCGTCTCGCAGCTGGAACACGATGCCGAAGTTGCGGCCGAACTCGGTCAGGGCCTCGACTTCCGAACGCGGCGCCCCGCCGGTCAGCGCGCCCACCCGGCAGGAGGTGGCCATGAGGGCGGCGGTCTTGCCCTCGATCGCCTCCAGGCACTGCTCGACGGTGCGGCGCACCGAGAAGGCGGTCTTCACCTCGGAGACCTGGCCCCGGCACAAAAGGCCCAGGGTGGTGGCCAGCAGGCCGGCGATCTCGGTGCCCAGGCTGGCCGCGATCTCGGCCGAGCGGGCCAGCAGGTAGTCCCCGCCCACGATGGCCAGCAGGTTGCCGAACCGGCTGTTCACGCTCTCGGTCCCCCGACGCATGGTCGCCTCGTCGATGACGTCGTCGTGGTAGAGGGAGGCCAGGTGGACCAGCTCCACCGAGACCGATCCCAGCAGGTCGGCCTCGGAGGCCCGCCGCTCCCCTCGGGTGGCGGCGGCCAAGGCGAGCATCGGGCGCAGGCGCTTGCCGCCGGCGGTGATGAGGTGGGTGGCCACCTGGTCGAGGAACGGGTCCCCGGCCGCCACCACCGACACCAGCAACGGCTCGACGCGGCGCAGCTCCTGGTCGAGGCCGGAAAGGCCGAGAACTTCGACCGCGTTCACCCCGAGCACCATAGGCGACGCCCGGCCCGGTGGCATCCTCGGTGCTCCTGGCCCTGCCCCGGTGCGACGGGTCGTCCGAGCGCGGCCCTGTAGACTTCGCGTACTCGACCAAGGCTCTCGGACCGTCCGAGATCACCCAGGGTCAGAGCCGAGACGGAGGCGGTCCGTGTTCGAACGCTTCACAGACCGGGCACGAAGGGTTCTGGTGCTTGCGCAGGAAGAAGCGCGCATGCTGAACCACAGCTTCATCGGCACCGAGCACATCCTGCTCGGGCTGATCCACGAGGGCGAGGGCGTCGCCGCCAAGGCCCTCGAGTCCCTCGGGATCACCCTGGAAGCGGTGCGGGAGAAGGTCGAAGAGACCATCGGCATGGCCGGCTCGGCCCCCTCGGGCTCGCCGCCGTTCACCCCGCGGGCCAAGAAGGTCCTCGAGCTCTCGCTGCGGGAGGCCCTCCAGCTCGGCCACAGCTACATCGGCACCGAGCACATGCTGCTCGGGCTGGTGCGCGAGGGCGAGGGGGTGGCGGCCCAGGTGCTGGTCAGCCTGGGCGCTGACCTGTCGCGGGTGCGCAACCAGGTCATCCAGCTCATGTCGGGCTACCAGGGCAAGGAGGCGGTCGGCGCCGGCTCGGGCCAGGCTGCCTCGGAGACCCCGAGCGGGTCGCCGGTCCTCGACCAGTTCGGCCGCAACCTGACCCAGCTGGCCCGTGACGCCAAGCTCGACCCGGTCATCGGCCGGGAGCGGGAGATCGAGCGGGTCATGCAGGTCCTCTCCCGGCGGACCAAGAACAACCCGGTGCTCATCGGCGAGCCTGGGGTCGGCAAGACCGCCATCGTCGAGGGGCTGGCCCAGCGCATCGTGGCCAACGACGTGCCCGAGACACTGACCGGCAAGCAGCTCTACACCCTCGACCTCGGCGCGCTGGTGGCCGGCAGCCGGTATCGGGGGGACTTCGAGGAGCGCCTGAAGAAGGTCCTGAAGGAGATCCGCACCCGGGGCGACATCATCTTGTTCATCGACGAGATCCACACCCTGGTGGGTGCCGGGGCGGCCGAGGGTGCGATCGACGCCGCCTCGATCCTCAAGCCCATGCTGGCTCGAGGCGAGCTGCAGACCGTCGGGGCGACCACCCTCGACGAGTACCGCAAGCACCTGGAGAAGGACGCCGCCTTGGAGCGGCGGTTCCAGCCGGTGCGGGTCGAGCAGCCCTCGGTCTCGCTCACCATCGACATCTTGAAGGGCCTGCGGGACCGCTACGAGTCCCACCACGCGGTGACCATCACCGACCAGGCGCTGGTGGCGGCGGCCAACCTGGCCGACCGGTACCTGGCCGACCGGTACCTGCCGGACAAGGCCATCGACCTCATCGACGAGGCCGGCAGCCGGCTGCGGATCCGGCGCATGTCCACCCCGCCGAGCTACAAGACCCTCGACCAAGAGATCGCCCGGATCCGGGCCGACAAGGAGGCGGCCATCGAGCGGGGCGCGTTCGAGCAGGCCAAGAAGCTCGCCGAGCAGGAGAAGGAGCGCCTGGAACGCAAGGAGGCCATGGAGGCCGAGTGGCGCCGGGAAGGCGTCGAGCTGTTCGACGTGGTCGACGAGGACGTGATTGCCGAGGTCCTGGCCAACTGGACCGGCATCCCGGTCTACCGGCTGACCGAGGAGGAGACCGCCAAGCTGCTCCGGATGGAAGAGGAGCTGCACAAGCGGGTGGTCGGCCAGGAGGAGGCGATCAAGGCGCTGTCCCGGGCCATCCGGCGAACCCGAGCCGGCTTGAAGGACCCCAAGCGGCCCAGCGGGTCGTTCATCTTCCTCGGCCCGACCGGGGTGGGCAAGACCGAGCTGGCCAAGACCCTGGCCGAGTTCCTCTTCGACGACGAGGACGCGCTGATCCAGCTCGACATGTCCGAGTACATGGAGAAGCACACGGTGTCCCGCCTGGTCGGCTCGCCGCCCGGCTACGTCGGCTACGAGGAGGGCGGCCAGCTGACCGAGGCCGTCCGGCGCCGGCCGTTCTCGGTGGTGCTGTTCGACGAGGTGGAGAAGGCCCACCCGGACGTGTTCAACACCTTGCTGCAGATCCTGGAGGACGGCCGGTTGACCGACGCCCAGGGCCGCACGGTGGACTTCAAGAACACCGTGCTCATCATGACCTCCAACCTGGGCACGGCCGACCTGCGCAAGGCGTCGCTCGGCTTCGCCAAGACCTCCGAGGCGGTCACCTACGAGCGGATGAAGGCCAAGGTCCACGACGCGCTGAAGGCCCACTTCCGCCCGGAGTTCTTGAACCGCATCGACGAGGTCATCGTCTTCCACGAGCTGTCCCGGGACGAGGTGGTGGAGATCGTCGACCACATGGTGGCCCGCACCCGCGAGCAGCTGGCCGGCCAGGGGCTGGCGCTCGAGCTCACCCCGGCGGCCCGCAACCTGCTGGCCGAGCGGGGCTACGACCCCCAGCTCGGGGCCCGGCCGCTGCGCCGGGCGGTCCAGCAGCTGGTCGAGGACCCGCTCTCCGAGCGGATCCTGTGGAAGGAGTTCCGAGTCGGCGAGACGGTGGTGGTGGACGTGGAGCCGGGCGAGGACGGCCAGCCCACCCTCACCTTCAAGGCGGTCGAGGGGTTCCAGGCCCCGCCGATGGAGCTGGCGGGGAGCGGCAGCTCGACCGACTGAACCGGTCGGCTCAGTCCGGCCGGCGGTGGACCAGGTGCACCCGGGCCTGGTCCCGGGGCCGGACCACCAGCTCGTCGATGTCGACGTGGCTCGGGCGGGTGGCCACGAAGGCCACGCACTGGGCGATGTCGTCGGCGGTGAGCGGCACCACCCCGGCGTAGACCGCGGCTGCCGCGTCGGCGTCGCCGCCGAAGCGAACCAGGGAGAACTCGGTCTCGACCATGCCCGGATCGATCTCGGTCACCCGGACCGGCTGCCCGAGCAGCTCGATCCGCAGCACCTCGGTGAGCGCTCGCTCGGCCGCCTTGGCGGCGTGGTAGCCGGCACCACCGGCGTAGCGCTCGAAGGCGGCCACCGAGCCGATGGTGACCACCAGTCCGTCGCCCGAGGCGACCAGCTTGGGCAGCAGCGCCTTGGTCATCCGCAGGGTGCCCATGACGTTGGTCTCCCACATCTGGCGCCACTTGGCCTCGTCGGCCAGGGCGATCTCCTCCAGGCCGAGCGCGCCGCCGGCGTTGTTGACCAGCACCGAGCACGCCGGCACCGCGGCGCAGAAGGCCTCGACCGACTCGGGGTCGGCCACGTCGAGCGGCAAGGCGCGGGCCCCGGGGATGGAGGCGGCCACCGCTGCCAGACGGTCGGACCGGCGGGCCCCGAGCACCACCGAAAAGCCGGCCTCGGCCAGGCGGCGGGCGGTGGCCGCCCCGATCCCGCTCGAGGCGCCGGTGACCACGGCGGTCGAGCGCCCGTCGGGGGCGAAGGAGCTCATCGGCGGGCCGCCTGGGACATCGCTGGCTGGTCTAGCACCGCCGGCCGAGGGCGCCAGGTGGCAGGATCGGGGGGTGGCGATCGTCGGCCTGGACCACGTGCAGTTCACCCTGCCACCGGGGGCCGAGGAGCAGGCCGACCGGTTCTACGTCGGCCTCCTCGGCTTCGAGGTCGAGCCCAAGCCGCCGGCGCTGGCTGCTCGGGGCGGCCGCTGGTACCGGTCGGGACCGGTGCGGTTCCACCTGGGGGCTGACCCGGCCTTCGCCCCGGCCGAGCGCTCCCACCCGGCGTTCGTGGTGGAGGAGTTGGACCAGCTGGCTCGGGAGCTGGAGGCCGCCGGGCACCGGGTCGAATGGGACCGTCTGGTCGAGGGGGTTCGACGCTGCTACGTCCACGATCCATTCGGCAATCGGCTCGAGCTGCTGGCGCGCTGAGGGCCGGGAGCCCGGCGGGCCGGGTCGTGTAGAATTGCCTGTTCCGTCCCAGCCCCGAGAGGGGCGTCGCGACACCGGCCGCCAGCGCCCGGCGCTCGAGGGCGGCCCGACGCCGAGGAGTCCCGATGAGTCCGGTCAAGTCGAAGTTCAAGGTCGGGGACAAGGTCGTCTACCCCCACCACGGCGCGGCGGTGGTCGAGCGCCGTGAGACCAAGGAGGCATTCGGCGAGAAGCGCGAGTACCTGGTCCTGCGGCTCGCCTACGGCGACCTCACCTTGATGGTCCCGGCGGACAACACCGACGGGGTGGGCCTGCGGGAGGTCATCAACGACGAGGAGGTGGAGGAGGTGTTCGCGGTGCTCCGCAAGAAGGAGGCCCGAATGCCCACCAACTGGTCCCGGCGCTACAAGAACCACTCCGAGAAGCTCCGCTCCGGCGACATCTACCAGGTGGCCGAGGTGGT
>JAJPJD010000038.1 GCA_021324355.1 Actinomycetota bacterium | reverse complement strand
TGGTGGCCGAGGGGGTGGAGACCGAGACCGAGCTCGAGCAGCTGAAAGTGGCCCACTGCGACGAGGCCCAGGGGTTCCTGCTCGGCCGGCCGGCGCCGCTGGAGGCGTTTCACGCCTCCCGGAGGACTGCCGGGCCGGGAGCCGACGAGGCGGCCGGCCCGGCAGTCAGTCGAACACGATGACCGACCGGGCCACCTCGCCGCCCTGCATGGCCGCGAACCCGTCGTTCACCTGGTCGAGGGAGATCCGGGCCGAGATCAGCCGGTCCAACTCCAGCCGACCCTGGAGGTAGAGGTCGACCAGCTGGGGCATGTCGACCCGGAACCGGTTCGACCCCATGAGCGAGCCCTGGAGCTTGCGCTCGCCCAGCAGCGACAGGCCGGGGATCTCGATGGTCGCGCCGACCGGGAGGAGCCCGACCACGGTGGCGGTGCCGCCCGACTTGAGCATCCCGTAGGCGGCTTCGGCGGTCGCTTTGAGGCCGATGGCCTCGAACGCATGGTCCACGCCCCCGCCGGTCAGCTCGGTCACCGCCGGGACCGGGTCGGTGCTCGAGGCGTCCACGGTGTCGGTGGCGCCGAACTCCCGGGCCAGCGCGAGCTTGCTCGGCACTCGGTCCACCGCAATGATGCGGCCGGCCCCGGCCAGTCGGGCCCCCTGGACCACGTTGAGCCCGATGCCGCCGCAGCCGATCACGGCCACGGTCTGGCCCGGCCGCACCTGGGCGGTGTGGAAGACCGCCCCGACCCCGGTCATGACCCCGCAGCCGATCAGCGCGGCCCGATCCAGTGGGATCTCGTCGGTGATCTTCACCAGGGCGTGCTCGTGGACCAGCATGAGCTCGGCGAAACTCGACAGTTGGAACGCCTGGTTGATCGGGGTCCCGTCGGGCAGGCTCAAGCGGGGTCGCTCGTCGCGGCCCCGGCGCATCTCGGTGGACTGGCAACGGTTGGGGTAGCCGCTCAGGCAGTGCTCGCAGTGGCCGCAGAAGACCGACAGGCAGCTGATCACGTGGTCGCCCGGCTTCAGGTAGTCGACCTGGTCGCCCACCGCCTCCACCACTCCGGCCGACTCGTGTCCCAGGCAGGCCGGCAGGCGCCCGGGAAGCGACCCGTCGATCATGTGCAGGTCGCTGTGGCACAGGCCGGCCGCAGCCGTGCGCACCAGCACTTCCCGGGGGGCCGGCGAGTCGATGGCGAGCTCGGTGATCTCGAGCTGGCCCGGGCTGGTGTTGAGGACGGCTCCGCGCATGATCCATGTCTAGGTCGCCGGCAACCGGCAGGACAACTGGGCACCGATACGATGAGCCGGTGCTGAGCGCAGACGAACTGCGGGCGCGCGCCGACGCCCTGGGGTGGTTCCACCGGATCGACCTCGGCCAGGGCGTGGTGACCAACGGCCTGTCCTCCGGGCCGTACGTGGGCCCGGACAAGCTGCCCGAACTGGCCGGCAAGAGCGTCCTCGACATCGGGGCCTGGGATGGCTACTACTCCTTTCAGGCCGAGCGCCTCGGTGCCCGGCGGGTGGTCGCCCTCGACCACTACGTCTGGGGGGTGGACATGGCCGCTCGCCAGCAGTACTGGGCCGAGTGCGCGGCGGCCGGCGTCCTGCCCGATCACTCCAAGGACACCACCGAGTTCTGGCGGCCGGAGCTTCCCGGCCGGGCCGCCTTCGACTTCGCCAAGGAGGTGCTGTCCTCCCGGGTGGAGCCGGTGGTGGCCGACTTCGCGACCATGGACCTCGAGGACATCGGGACCTTCGACGTCGTCTTGTACCTGGGCGTCCTGTACCACATGAAGGAGCCGCTGACGGTGCTCGAACGCCTTCGGCGGGTCACCACCGAGGTCGCGGTGGTCGAGACCCAGGCGGTGGCCATCGCCGGGATGGAGCGCCACAACCTGGTCCAGTTCTTCGGGGGCGAGTTCATCGGCGACTACGGCAACTGGTACGTGCCGACTTTGGCCGGCTTGACCCAGTGGCTGCTCGCCGCCGGGTTCTCCCGGGTGGTGCCCCAGGTCGACCCGCCGGTGCCGACCCCGTCGTGGCGGGCCCGCCTGCGGCGCCGGCTGCGGCCGGCGCCCTCGACCGGCCCCACCGACCACCCGAACTTCGCCTACTACCGGGCAGTGGTGCACGCGTTCGTCTGACCGGCTAGCTCGGCACGAGCGGCCTCAGCCAGGGGACACCCAGAACCACACCGCCAGCCCCACCCCGGCCGCCGCCGCCGCCAGGCGGACCGCCAGCTCGGGGACCCGCCTGACCACCGCCGGCCCGAGGGCGCTGCCCGCGACCAGGCCGCAGAACAACGGGAGGACCGCGCCCCACTGCACCGGCCCGAAGGCGGCAAAGCCGATCGCGGCCACCAGGTCGGCGATCCCGAGGAGCATGTTCTTCAAGGCATTGGCCAGCCGGACCTGCTGCTCGGCGGTGGCAAGCAGCAAGGCCAGCACCATCACCCCCGATCCGGCGCCGAAGTACCCGCTGTAGAGGGCCATGGCCGCCAAGCCGGCCGCCAGGACTGCCCGCCGGCCCCTCCCGGGCCGGACCCTGCCGGCCAGCGGCTGGACCAGCAGCGCCAGCACCGCGGCGACCAGGAGGAACGGGACGATCCGGGCGAACAGGCGGCTCGGGGTGCTGAGCAGCAGCACGACCCCGCCGGCCGAGCCCATCGCCATGAGCGGGGCCCAGCGGGCCAGCCAACCCAGCTGGCCGGCCAGCTCGGGGCGGGACCCGGCGGCCGATCCGGTGAAGGAGCCGACGAGCGCGACCGCGTTGGTGACGTTGGCCGGCACCGGCGCGATGCCGACGGCCAGCAGGGCAGGGTAGGAGACCAGGGAGGTGATGGCCCCGGCCGACCCCAGGGTCCCGGCCAGCAGCCCGGCGCCGGCGAGCAGCGCGAGGTCGGCTGGCGAGGACACAGCCGACGATAGGTCGCCATCGGGTCGGTGCGCCCGCTCAGGTTCCCTGCGTCTGCTTGGGGATGTAGTTGTGCCAGATGTCGTCGGTGGTGCTGAGCGCCTCGGGGCCAGTGGTGTAGGCCTGGACGACGAAGTCGGCGGCCCACGGCGGCAGGTAGGTGAGGGGCTGGGGCGGGGGGTAGAGGGTCACGGTGACGGTGGCGTGGGGGCCGATCACCACTGGACGGTGGTGGCGCGTGGTCCAGAACCCGTTGGGGTGGGCGGTGCCCATGTCGACCATGAACGTGGGCCGCACCACGGCGCCGGTGGTGTTGGTCACCGCCACCGTGACCGAGTAGACGTGCTGCTGGCCCGGGCCGATGTCGGCCGAGCGGTAGGCGAGGGCGAGCGGCGCGGCGGTCAGCGCCGCGCCGGTCGCGATCCCGACCGCCGCCGCCAGCCCGGCGACGCTGAGCCGGGCGACCCGGACACGCCGGCGGCGGGCGAGCGGCACGGCCGGCCCGGCTGGGGCCTCCACGGAGACCAGGGCGACCACGGCCGCCGGGAACAGGTCGATCAGGTAGCTGGTGAAGCTGCGGGGGGCGAAGAAGAAGGGCACCGGCACGAGGAGGGGCCAGATCCGTTTGAGCGGCCGGTACCAGGCCCCGAGCGCGACCACGGTGGCCAGGTAGCACAACCCGGCCGCCACGGTGAGGAGCCGCAGGTCGGCGCCGCCGGTGAGCCCGTGGAGGGCGAGTGAGACCAGTCCCTGGCCGTCGGCCACCAGGGGCTGGGCGAAGGGGAGCGCGACCCCGCTCCACCACGCGGCGGGGTTCATGACGACGAACGGCAGGTTGGCGGCCAGAAAGACCGCGGCGGCGGTGGCCAGGTACCGAGCAACCAAACGGGCGGGTGCCTGGCCGCGCCGCCGGGCCTCGAGAGCGACCCCGAGGGCCAGGAACGGCACCAGGAACCAGGGAGTTTGCTTGATCGCGCACGCCGCCCCCAGGGCAACCGGCCCGACCCAGCTGGCCAGGCCCGCCCCCCGGCCCTGGCCGTAGCGGTCCCAGCGCCACAGCGCGAGCAGCAGGAACGGGACGAACGCGGCGTCGGTGTTCCCGTCGGCGAACAAGGTGGTGAAGATGCCGGCCAGGCTGAGCAGCACCGCCAGCCACCGCAGCGACCGGGGCACCAGGAAGAAGAGGAGCAGCGCGCTGGCCAGCCAGAAGTACAGGTCCATCCAGTCCACCACCAGGTGGTGGAAGCCCAGCGCGAAGGCCGGCGCGTAGAGGAGGAACGATCCGGCCGGGTACGAGACGGTACCGACGTGGCCCCCGCCGGCCAGGTACGTCCAGTAGGAGCCGGGGTTCTGCAGCACCAGCGCGGCGGCCGACGACAGCGGCCGGCCGTAGGGGTCGTGCCCGTGCACCAAGACGCTGGCCGCCGCGTGGTCGAGGGCGGCCGAGTCGGTCGAGTAGGCGAGCCGGGTGTGCAGGTAGACGACCTGGGGCGCGCCGATCGCGACCAGGGCACCGACCAGCGCCGCCAGCTCGTGGTACCACGCCCTGGGGCTGGGGGCCCACCAGCACACGACGACGCCGGCGAGGGCCACGGCCACCAGCGCCGGGGCCAGCACGTCGATGACCGGCCACGACGTCCACGACCCCCAAAGCCCGGCCCCGCCCACCAGGATCCCGAGCCACACCAGGCTCCAGGCGCACCGTTCGGCGGTCGTGACGCCCTCGCGCCGGGCCTGGCCGTCGCCGTCGGGCGAGGGGACCGGACCGGCGACGCTCGCGAACCGGCGGCGGAGGGTGGGCAGCGGGTTGGCCATGCGCCAGAGATGCTCTCGCATCCGAGCCGTGCCGCGGCGCGCGCCCTGCACCCGTGGCGGCCAGGGTCACCCGGTAGGCTCCAGCGGTCATGGCGGCGACTGATGGCGGGCAGTGCTGACCGTGGTGCCGATGTGAGCAGCTCCCGAACGGCCAAGTCGGGCAGCTCGAGCCTCCGGATCGGCCGGCGGTGAAGCTGGGCGTCTCCAGGAACCGGCTCGATCCCGACCAGCTGCGGCCGCCGGTGGTCGAGCCACGGCCGGGCGACGCGACGTTCCGGCCGGTCGCCCGGCCGCCTCGACGGGCGCCGTTGTGGGCCTCGGTCGTCGGCGGGACGGTCGGGTACTGGGGCATGGTGGTCACCGGGACCCGCCTCGGCCCGCTCCCCAACCCGCCGAGTGGCCAGTGGTGGTTCCACCTCCCCGGTGGCCACCTCGGGCTCCTGCGAGTGCTGTTCTACGTGGCGGCGGCGTTCGCGGTCGCCGGCTGGGTCGGCGTCGGCGTGGAAGCTCGCCGCGGCCGGTTGTCGACGCCGGTCGCAGTGGTGGCGCTCGTGCTGTGGTCGGTCCCCCTGCTCCTCGGACCGCCCATCTTCAGCAAGGACATCTACAGCTACATCGGCCAGGGCCTCATCGCGCATCGCGGACTGGATCCGTACTCGTTCCCGCCGGCGGCGCTCGGGCACGGGCCCCTGCTCAACTCGATCGCCAGCGTCTGGCGTCACTCGCCCGCGCCCTATGGGCCGGTGTTCGTGGAGCTGGCCCGGGCTGTCACCGCGATCGTGAGCAGCGCCATCGTCCCCGAGGTGCTGGTGCTGCGGGCGGTCGAGGTTGCCGGCATGGTGCTGCTGGCGATCTTCGTGCCCCGCCTGGCCCGCCAGCTCGGCACCGACCCCCAGGTGGCTACCTGGCTCGGCGTGCTGAGCCCGCTGGTCCTGTTGAGCTACATGGCCTCGGGCCACAACGACTGCCTGATGATGGGGCTGGTCGTCGCCGGCGTCTCGCTGTGGCTGGACGACCGACGGCTGTTCGCCCTCGTCCTGTGCACGCTGGCCACCATGGTCAAGGCGTCGGCCGGGGCGGCGGTGATCTTTTTGATCGCAGACCAACTCCGCCTCGAGGTCGGCCGGCGCCGCCTGCGGCGGCTGGTGGCCGACGCGGCAGTAGTGGTCGCGACGGTGGTCGTCGCCACCGTGCCCAGCGGGCTCGGCTGGCGCTGGCTCCTGCCGTCCAATCTCCGGATCCCAGCCGAGGTTCGGATCGACGCCACCCCGACCGTCTCGTTGGGGACAGCGATCAACCGGCTCCTTGCGCTGGTCCACCTCCACGTCGCGCAGTCGGGGACCATCACCGTCGTGCAGGCGGTCTGCGGCGTGCTGGCGGCGGCCGGGGCGCTGTGGCTGCTGTGGCGGGCCCGACGCGACAACCTGGTCCGGGTTCTGGCCGCGGTGCTCCTCCTCGCGGTGCTGGCTGGACCGACCCTGTGGCCGTGGTACCTCACCTGGGGGCTGATCCTGCTCGCCACCACCTCGTCCCAGCACGCCAAGGTGCTGGCCTTCGCCGCCGCGGCCAGCATCCTCTTGGCCGGCCCGGTCGGGTCGGCCCAGCTGAGCGGGTACTGGTACTGGCCGGTCGCGCTCGCGACGGTGGTCGGCGTTGCCTGGCTGGGGTCTGGGCGCAGGTGGGCCCGCGTCCTGTTGCGTCCGAGCAACGTTCCGTGACCGCCCGCCGCCCCGAACCGCAGCCCCAGCTCGTCCTGGCGCCAGCCGAGGTGATGGAGGCCGCCCCGGCGGCGCCGGCCGAGCCGGTTGTCGGGCGGCTGACCGCCGCAGCGCAGCTGTGCTGGCGGCCGGCGCTCATCTACGCCCTCTCCCGGGCGGTGGTGCTGCTCACCATGGGGCTGGTCGCGGTGGTCGGCGGCGGGAGCCTCGGCGGGCGCATCGACCGCTGGGACAGCCGGTGGTACCTGCGAGTGCTGACCGAGGGCTATCCCTCCCAGCTTCCCATGGGTCACGGGCACGTGCTGGCCAGCACGCTCGCCTTCTTCCCCGGCCTGCCATTGGCCATCCGGGGGCTGTCCGCGCTGAGCGGCCTGTCGTTCTTCGCGGCCGGGGTGGCGGTGTCCAGCGTCACCGGCCTCACGGCCACCGTCGGGGTGTGGCTGCTCGTGCGCGAGGACGCCGGCCAGCGGGCTGCCGACCGGGCCACCGTGCTGTTCGCCTTCTTCGGGGGCTCCTTTGTCTTTTCCATGATCTACTCGGAGGGCCTGGTCATCACGGCCGTGGCCTTTGGGTTGCTTGCCCTGGTGCGTCGCCGGTGGCTGGCGGCCGGCCTCCTCGGGTTGGTGGCCAGCGCGACCGCGCCGATTGCGCTGGCCTTCGTGCTCAGCTGCGCCCTCGCGTCGGCGAAGGCGGTGCGGGAGCGGCGGGAGTGGCGGTCGTTGGTGGCCCCGGCGCTCGCCCCGATGGGAACGGTGATCTACTTGGTGTGGACGTGGGTCCATACCGGCAACCTGGCCGCCTTCACCGAGACCGAGCGAGGTGGCTGGCACAGCTACCTCTCGATCACCTACCCGTTCCGGATCCTGTGGGCCAACCTGGCCCATCCGATCACCGCCACCGCGAACCCGAGGCTGGTGGGGTTCTGCATCGTCGGCGTCGTCGTGGCAGCCGTCATCGCGATCTCGGATCGCCAGCCGGCGCTGCTCGCCGCTTACGGCCTGGGCGCGGCGGCGCTGGCACTGGTGACCCAGCCGGTCGGCCCCCGGCCCCGGCTGATCCTCGACGCCTTCCCGCTGATCCTGGCGGTGGCAGCACGTTGTCGGGAGGGCTGGCGGTATCGGGTCGCGGTGGCCGCCTCGGTGGCGTCGTTGGTGGCGATGACCGCGTATACCGTCGCGGCCTGGACCGTCTTCCCCTAGCGACCAGGAGGCGAGGCCGGCTCGGCCCGCCGGGGTGCGCCGCCGCCTCGGCGGTGCTCGGATAGGGGCGGTGGTGGTGGCGATCGCCCACCGGGGGGACCCAGTGGGCCACCGCGAGAACACGATGGAGGCGTTCGCGGCCGCGTTGGCTGCTGGCGCCGACATGGTCGAGCTCGACCTTCGGCGGACTCGGGACGGCCAGGTTGTCGTGGTCCACGACGCCACCTTGACCCGGCTCTGGGGGATCGATCGGGCGGTGGCCGAGCTCGACCTGGCTCAGCTGCCGCGCCGCACTGCCCCCAGCATCCCGACCCTGGCCGAGGTCCTCGACGCCTTCGAGGCCCCCCTGATGGTCGACTTCACCACCGCCGACGTGGTCGAGGGCGCCTGGCGGGTGGTCCGGGCGGCCGGGGCGGTCGACCGGTCGCTGTTTGTGAGCGGCAACCTGTCCGCGCTCCGGCAGTTGCGCGAGCTCGCGCCCGCCGCCCGCATCGGCCTCACCTGGGGCACCGACGGCGACCCCCCCACGGCACTGCTGGCCGAGCTCGAGGCCGAGTACTGGAACCCTCGCCACCCACTGGTCAGCCCCGAACGGGTGGGCCTGGTTCACCGAGCCGGCTACCGGGTGTCCACCTGGACGGTCGACCAGGTCGACGAGCTGCACCGGGTCCTCGCGGCCGGGGTCGACGCGGTGGTGACCAACCGCATGGACCGGCTCCGCGCTGCACTCGGCCCCGGGCATTGGGTGGGGGCCGACGGGTAGGGTCGGCCCGTGGTCGAGCCCGAGGACCTGCGTTCGGTGGTCGACTTCGACGAGGCGGTCGACACCCGGCGGTGGCTGCACCGCCACCCCGAGCTCGGGTTCCACGAGACGGCCACCACGGCCCTGGTCCGGGAACGCCTCCGGGGCCTCGGGCTCCAAGAGGTCCCGGTCGGCCTCCCCACCGGCGCCGCCTTCGCCCTCACTGCCGGCCACCCGGGCCGCCCGGTGGTCCTGCGGGCCGACCTCGATGCGCTGGCGGTCACCGAGGCCACTGGCGCCCCCTTCGCCTCGGAGCGGCACGGCCAGATGCACGCGTGTGGCCATGACGCCCACACCGCGACGCTGCTCGCCGTGGCCGAGGTGCTGGCGTCACGGGCCGAGGACCTGTGTGGCCGGTACCTGTTCGTGTTCCAGCCGGCCGAGGAGGTCCTGGGTGGGGCTGAGGCCATGCTGGCGTCCGGGGTGCTCGACGGGTTCGAGGGCGGCGCGGTGATCGGGCACCACGTCACCTCGCTCTTGCCGGTCGGAACGGTGGCGATGCGACCCGGGGTGGCGATGGCCGAGGTCCACCTGTTCACCGTGGCCGTCTCGGGACCGGGAGGGCATGCGGCGCTGGCCCGGAGCCACGGTGACGTGGTCCGGGCCGCGGCCCAGGTGGTGCTGGAGCTTCCCTCGACGGTGGCCGGGCTCGAGCACGAGGGCGTGGGTTGTGTGTGCAGTTCGGGTCGGGTGTCGGCCGGCACGGCCGCGAACGTGGTGCCCGATCGGGCCGAGCTGTGGGGGACGCTTCGGACCTTCACCGCCGACCAGCGCGAGCGGGCCTTGGAACGCCTCGAAGCGCTGTGCCGGCGGCTGGGCGAGGAGCACGGCGTCACCATCGAACTGATGGTGCTGGGCCGGGCCCCGGCAGTCGTGAACGACCCGACGGTGACCGCGCTGACCCAGGCCGTGGCCCGGTCCCAGCTCGGCGAGCGAGCGGTCGTGGTTCCGCCACCGGTCACACCGAGCGACGACGTGAGCTACTTCCTGGCGCGCCTCCCGGGCTGCTACTTCCTGGTCGGCGGGGCGCTGGCCGATGGCAGCAGCGGGCCCCACCACAGCCCCCGCTTCGCCATCGACGAGGAGGCCATGCGCGTGGCCGCCGGGGTCATGGCAGAGAGCGCGGCGAGGCTGGGCTCCCGATGAGCCGACCGACCGGCCGGTCCTCAGCACCGCGGTGCGCGAACATCGGGCCGGTGCACCTCGGTGCGCCAGAAAGGGGTAGCGATGGGCTCGGTCTCAGGCAAGCTCTGGGCCAACTCCGGGGACTCCCACCTGCTCGAGCCACCCGGGCTGTTCGACCGGCTCCCCGAGGAGGTCCGGGCTCGGATGCCGCGCAGCGAGCGCAGCCCCGACGGCGCCACCGAGACCATCACCGTTGACGGCCAGGTGTTCACCCGGGAGCTGCCCCGCTCCGGCGGCCGGCCCCGGACCAGCCTGAGCGCCCGTCCCGAAGGGTCGACGGACGAGGAGTTCATCGAGCGGCTGCGAGCCGGCAACGATCCGAACCGGCGCCTCCAGGATCTCGACAGCGAGGGCATCTGGGCCGAGGTGTGCTACCCCTCCCTCGGAATCTGGGCGTTCAACCTGCGGACGCCACGAGTGGCCAGGGAGGGCGCTCGAGTCCTCAACGAGTGGGCGCTCGAGTTCCAGTCTCATTCGCCCCGCTTCGTCTGCACTGCCGCCGTGCCGCTCCTCGACGTCGCCGACGCGGTGGCCGAGATCGAATGGGCGGCGACCGCCGGGTTTCACTGCGGCTTCCTGCCAACCGCGCCGCCGTTCGGCCGGCCCGACTGGCACGAGGAGGAGTGGGACCCCATGTGGGCCGCCTTCGCCCGAGCCGGCATGGTGATCGGCTTCCACATCGGCACCGAGCCCAAGCTGCCGACCGAGCGGATCGGCGTGTCGTTCCACGGGCGAGGCGGGGCCGTCCTCAACTACGTCGAGACCACCTATGGCGGGCAGCGGGCAGTGACCAAGCTCATCGCGGCCGGCGTGCTCGACCGCCATCCCGAGCTGCGGGTGCTGGTGTCCGAGGGCGGCGCAACCTGGGGTCCGCTGTTGGCCGACCGGATGGACGAGGCCTACCGCCAGCACGGGGCGGCGGTTCGGCCGAAGCTGTCCAAGCTGCCCAGCGCCTTCCTCTACGAGCAGGTCTACGCCTCGTTCCAGCACGACGCGAGCGCCCCGGCGGCGAACTGGGCCATGGGATGGCGCAATGTCTGCTGGGGGAGCGACTATCCCCACTTCGAGGGGACCTTCGGCCACACCCAGAAGACCCTGCACGAGCTGTTCGACGGGGTCGACGACTCGGTGAGCCGCCGGATCCGGATCGGCGCCTTCCAGGAGCTGTTCCCCCACGTGCCCGAGCCCCCGCCAGACGGCCAGGAGCTCCCGAGCCCCTGAGGCCGCGGTCGGGTCAGCTGGGGGCGCCGGGGCAGCCGCCGGTGGCAGCCGGCGGCGGGGTTCCGGCGAACAGCTCGGAGACGCCACCGACGTCGGCGGCGCTCGTCATCGCCGCCAGCGCCCCTGCTTCGCCGGCCAGCTCGGCGTCGAAGAAGGCGGTCGTGACCCGGGCGACCACCGTCTCGGCCGTCGACCCGGGGTCGGTGTAGGGCGGCTCGTGCCCGGCACCCAGCAGGTCGACGTAGTACTTGGGCTGGGGGGCCTGGTCGTAGAACTGGACGCTGCACGCCGGCGGGTTGACGGTGTCGGCCGACCCTTGGACCGCGAGCAGCGGGACCGGCGGGCCGTCGAAGTAGGTGCCGCCGAAGCTGGCCAGCTCGGCGCCGGAGAGGACCGCGACCGCTTTGACCGCTGGGTCCTGGTAGGCGCTGTTGTCAGCCACCGCCAGGCTCACGTCGCCACCGTCGGAGTGTCCGACGACCCCGACCTCGTCGGGGTTCACCTCGTCGAAGACCGATCCGGGCCGGGTGGCCAGCTGCTGCACGGTGGCGATCACCGCCCGCAGGTCCGCCGGGTGGTTGACGATGTCGGACTCGTTCAGCTGGGGCGAGCTCGGGTCGGTGTCCGGGTAGGTCGGCGCGGCGACGACGTAGCCGGCCGACGCCCACGCGCTGATCAGACCGTCGTAGGCCGAGACCGCGAGGTCGAACCCCTGGGAGAACACGAGCAGTGGGAAGCGGCTGGACCCGAGCGACCGGCCGGCGCTGGTCTCGGTCGGGAACCACACCACCGTCGGAAGCGATCGGGTTCCCGAGGGCAACGGGTCGGAGACCACGACGCTCGTGGAGCCGACCTGGAACGAGCCGGGGGAGGCTGGCCTCACCGCCGCCGGGACCGCCGGGCGGGTGGTGGTGGTCGACGGGTGCAGGTCGGGCGAGCCGCCTCTGCTGACCCGGCCACCGAGCCCCAGGCCGAGCCCCAGGCCGAGCCCGGCCAGCATGACGACGGCGAGGGCAGCGGCGCCGCGCCGGCGGGCCCGCCGGTGAGAGGGCCGGTGCATCTGGCGGCGAGCGTAGCCACCGGCTGCCGCCCCGAGGTGGCGGCGGGTGGGTCGAGGTCCTGCTCGGCCAAACCGCACCCCTCAGGCCGACGTTCATGTGCCTGTCAGGAGGTGAGCGGACAATGTCCGGGTGAGTCGTGGTGCCACCAACTGGCGACGATGGCCCCGTACGGTGGTTGTGGTGAGGGCACCATGAGCACGAACACCCTGGCAGCGGCCCGAACAGCAGCCAGCCACCGCATGCACCGGCGTCTGTGGGACCGGCGAGCGGGTTCGTGGGATGAGCACGGGGCGGCCGGGCTCGAGCCGGTGATCGAGGCGGTGCTCCGCCACGCCAACGCCGGGCACGGCACCGTCGCCGTCGACCTCGGCTGCGGGACCGGACAGCTCAGCCTGCCCCTGGCGCGCCGGGGGGCCTCGGTGACCGCGGTGGACCTCAGCCCCCAGATGATCGCGCGCCTCATGGCCAAGGCACGCCAGGCCGGGCTGGAGGGGATCGCCGGCGTGGTGTCACCGGCCCAATGCGTGGACCTCCCTCCTCAGTCCTGCGACCTCGTGGTGAGCAACTACACGCTCCACCACCTCCGTGATCACGACAAGCAGGCGGTGGTCAGGATGGCGCATGGCTGGTTGCGGCCCGGTGGGCGGCTGGTGGTCGGGGACATGATGTTCGGACGTGGGATGAGCCGGCGCGATCGGTCGATCATCGCGTCGAAGGTGGCTGTCTTTCTCCGCCGGGGCCCGGCCGGCTGGTGGCGGATCGTGAAGGGCGTCGTCCGGTTCTCCCTGCGGCTGGGGGAACGCCCGGTCTCGGCGGAGCGCTGGCGCCAGTACTTCGAGGCGGCCGGGTTCACCGACGTGACCGTGGTGCCAGTCGTGGCCGAGGCCGCGGTCGTCGTCGGGACCAAGGCCTGAGGCGAGCGCCCCTCGCTGCGTCTCACCGAGCTCTGCTCACGTTCGCCCGAGACGTGTCGGTGATCGAGCCATAGGATCGGCACGATGGACGACCTCATCGTGTACTCGGTGGCCGACCGGATCGCCCGAATCACCCTCAACCGCCCCGAGAAACGCAACGCGCTGAGCTTTGCTCTCCGGCGCCAACTGGTTGACGCGCTGCGGGAGGCCGAACGGGACGACTCGGTTTCGGTCGTCCTCATCAGTGGGGCCGGGCCGTCGTTCTGCGCCGGCTACGACCTGGCGGACGACCGCTCGGCCATGCCGGACGGCTGGGTGGAGTCAGAGCACTTCCGTTCCTGGAGCGACCAGTACGCGCGGAGCATCTTCCGGGACTGGATGGTCATCTGGGACCTGATGAAGCCGGCGGTGGTCAAGGTGCACGGCTACTGCCTGGCCGGCGGCACCGAGCTCATGTCCATGTGCGACATCGCCTTCGTCGCCGACGACGCGGTGATCGGGTATCCGCCGATGCGTGCGATGTCGACGCCGGACACCTTGTACTTCCCGTGGAAGGTGACGATGGCGCGCGCCAAGTACCTACAGCTCACCGGGAACTCGGTCACCGGCAAGGAGGCGGCGGCCATGGGCTGGGTGGCCAAGAGCTTCCCGGCCGACCAGCTGGACGAGCAGACCGAGCGCGAGCTGCGGCCGCTGGCCCAGGTAGACCCGGCCCTGTTGGCAGCGAACAAGGCGTCGATCAACCAGGCCTATGAGATCATGGGCATGCGGGCGCACCTGCAGGCCGGTTGGCAGTGGCATCAGTTGAGCGGCTCGGATCGGGCCCGGGCCTCGGAGTTCGGGGAGATCGCTCGGCGGGAGG
>JAJPJD010000013.1 GCA_021324355.1 Actinomycetota bacterium | reverse complement strand
TTCACAGCACCGAGGATGGAGGGGCTCCGTCGCGCGGAGGGGGATGGTCAGGCGTTCACGGCAAGGAGGGAGTAGGGCTCAGTTCCCACGATTTCGCGCAGTCTCGACCGTTCCCCGGGGAGCGTGAGGCTCAGGCGAGGGGCGTCACCCCCTTCCCGGCCAGGGCGTCGGCGAGGCGGATGCTGTCGCCGTCGGTCACGAGCATGTGGGCGTGGTGCAGGAGGCGGTCGACTAAGGCATCGGCGATGGTGCGGTCCATCAGCTGGTCGAAGCGGCTCGGGTGGAGGTTCGAGCTGATCGCGAGGCTGCGGCGCTCATAGGCGGCGTCGACGAGGCGGTAGAGGCCCTCGGCGGCGTCGGCCGACAGCGGCAAGAGCCCGATGTCGTCGACGATCACGAGATCGGCCCGCAGGACCGGGGTGAAGGCCTTGGCGATCGAGTCGTCGACCCGGTGGCGTCGGACGAGGGCGCCCAGGTCCTCGATGCCGAACCAGGCCACGCGCAGGCCGGCATCGACGGCGTGCTGGCCGAGCGCTTCGCACAGATGGCTCTTGCCGGTGCCGGCCGGCCCGCACACCACCACGTTCTCGTGGCGGCCCACCCACTCCAGGGTCCGCAGCGCCTGTTGGGTGGCGCCGGCGATGGAGCTCCGCTTCGCGTCCCAGGTGTCGAAGGTCTTGCCGGCGGGGAAGCGGGCCTGGCGCCGGCGGGTCTCGGTGGTGGAGCGCTCGCGACCTTCCACCTCGGCCTGGAGGAGGACCCGGAGCAGCTCGGCCGGCTCCCAGCGCTGAGCCTTGGCCGTGAGCAGCACGTCGGGGGCCTGCTCTCGCACATAGCGGAGCCGGAGCCGACGGCAGAGGGCCTCCACCTCGCCGGCCAAGGGTTCGATCGTCGTGCGTGCCGGGCTCATCGGGCCTCCCTGTTCGAAAAGCCGGCCCAGCGCCCGGTGCCCGGTTGGAGCGAGGTCGACGGATCGGCCCGGCGGACCTCGATGCGCCGGGCATCGCAGATCGCCGCGAGGTCGCCCGCGTCGAAGTGCCCGGCCATGGCCGCGAGCCCCAACGCCTCGTCGACCCTGTCCACACCGACGATCCGGGCGAGGGCGACGGCTTCTTGCATGCGGGCCTCGATCCCCCTCGTCCCGACGGCAGCCGCCTCGAGCAGCCAGAGCTTCGCCCCCTCGCCCAAGGAGAGGAACGCCTCCTCGGCGGGGTTGGTCGCCCTGGGACGCCGGTCGGCCGGCTCCTTGCGCTCGGGATAGTGGGCCGGGTCGATCGAGGCCTGGCCCGGGCCCACCCGGCGGTGGCGAGCCACCTCTTTCACCTCATCGGGCCCGCCGGCCACCACGACCACCTCGTCACCGGCCACCCGCACCCACACCCTCGTGTCCCGGAGCGTGTGGGGCACCGAGTAGCGGGCCCCGTTCAACATCACCGTCGAGCTCCACGACACCGAGCGCGACAGGCCGAAGGCCACCGAGTAGGGCTCGTCAGGGACCCGGTGGAGGTGGGCTCGCTCGTCGTCAAGTGCCTCGGCCGGGACCCGGCGGGTCACCGCGTGAGGCCGGGTGTTGAACCGGTCCATGGCCGCCTGGCAGGCGGCCTCCAGGTCGGCGAACGTCTCGTAGTCGGGACGCAGGTTGGCCTCGGTCGGGACGAGGTCGGCCTTGGCGATCTTCACGGTCGACTCGGCACCGCCCTTGGACTCGGGGTCGGCCACCACACACGTGCGCACCACCACCCCGTAATAGATCGCGGCCGAGACGATGGCGGGGTTCCTGACCGGGATGCGGGCCACATGGCGGGTGGTGACGGTCTTCTCGTTGTCGGTCAGCAGGTAGGTGGGGGCGCCGCCGAGCATGCGAAACGTCCGGTCCCACGCCGAGAGCACCGAAGGCAAGGTCCGGTCGGGCAGGGCGAGGATCACCCGGAACCGGCTCCACGCCAGCCACGCGCAGAACAGCACCGTCTTTCGGCCGGCGACGACCGGGCCGTTCCCGTAGTCCCACTGGAGCCAGAGCCCCGGCTCGGGGATCCAGGGCTGGTAGGCACGGGCATGGGTGCGACGCCAGGTGGCCTTCACCACCCGCACCACCCGTCGGGTGGTGCGTGGCGAACCCTGGTAGCCGAGGGCACAGAGCTTGTCGTGGACCACGTCGGCCCGGACCCTCCCCTGGGAGCGGTCCACCCACTCTTCGATCTTCTCGATGAACGGGTCCGACAACGTGCCCCGCTCGCCGGTGGCAAGCGACGTCGGGTCGAGCCCGGCGTCTCGGGCGGCCACGTAGCGGCGCACGGTGTGGTGGTCCACACCGCACAGCTGAGCGGCAGAGCGATACGAGCGCGTCAGGTCGAACGCCTCGAGTACGTCCATGATCTTGTCCTCCGACAACATGTGAGTGGCTCCTCCTCGTGCTGGATCGGTTGGTCAGCACCGTCGATCTCAGCCGGGGAGGAGCCCCTGTGGGTGAACCATGTCCCCGACCGGGGACACCAACGGCCGCGCGTGGGGAGAAGCCATGGCCACGCGTGGGGAATTCCGATGGCCGTCCGTGGGGACGCTCAGTGGCCGCCTATGGGGAGGATGGCATGGCCGTCGTCAGGCAGTCTTGCGAGTCCCGCCAACATGGCGGGGCCGGCGGTTCGTGCGTCGGCCCCCCGGATAGTGTCGTCATGTGAATGTGCGAGCCTTGACCGCGGGTGACCTTGATTGGGCGGTTGAGGTGCTCGGGCAGCGGCGCAGCGCCTTGGTCCGGTTCGCGCCGCTGTTTTGGAAGCCGAACCCGGATGCCGCCAGCGCCCACCGGGCGTTCCTGGAAAAGCTGCTGACCCGTGGGGCGGCTGTGGGCTACCGCACCCCGACCTCGGTTCTGATCGCGGCAGCTCAGGCCGAGGGGTGGAACGTCGATGATGCGCACGTCCCGGACGGGCGGTGGGTCGATGACCCGGATGCTACCGAGATGTGGGCACGGTTCGTGGAGGACCATCGCGCTGACAGGGTCCGGATGGTCTGCCCCGTCTATGAACCCGCGCGAGCTGACTTTGCGGCCGCCTATGGACTCAGTGTTGCGAACACCTGGTGGCTGCGGGAATTGCCCGGCTCCGAAGGCGGGACCGCGAACGAGCGCGTCGCACTACCTGGGGCAACGGCGGTTACTGTCAGCGCTCCCCCGGTGTACGCACCGCCCGGCCCGATGTTGTTCCTGCCCGAAGTGGCCGACCCGTGGCAGGCGATCACGCCAGCGCTCGAGGTAGCCGCCCGGCGCGGTTGTGCTGGTGTCGTCGTCGATCACCACCCCGGCGAGGACGCTTTAGAGGCCGCCCTCATCGGTGCGGGCTTCCGAGCCCACTGCGCCTACTACACCGGGCCGCTCTAACCCTGGGAGGCGACGACCTCGGCGAAGCACCCGGCGACGATGTAGAACGACTCGGCTAGCCGATCTCTGGGGTACGGCTGGGCACGCTAACGATTTAGGCAGGTCGAAGTTCGGGCCCCGCAGCCTATGTCGCGCTCGACTTGCGGTGGCTTGTGGTGGACAGGAGCAGATAGGTGCAGGCCCAGTCGGCGACGTCACGATCAGCGATGGAGCGCGAGCTTCAGGCAGAGCGTCTCGACGGCATAGGTTGCGCCGAGCATCTTTTGCCCTGGTCGAGGGTCACTCATCGGGGGTAAGCGTACGTCTCGCCGGCGGCAGCGATCTGTGGGAAGAACGTATCGACCCCCGGCAGTGCTGGTAGCGAACGTCACGGGCAAGCAACAGTGGGGGTTCCTGTCGATAGTCGCATGTACATGACCTGTCAGGCACCGAGCGTCTTCTCCATGAGGTAGTTGTGAATCGGTGTACCGCACTGGTCGAGCTCCCGTCGTTCGAGCATCGAGAACCCCTGGCGTTCGAACATCCGGCGTGCTGGCTCACTGGCCTCTACGTAGAGGCGCCGAATGCCGAGGCGCCGCGCGTGCATCTCCGCGACGGCATAGAGTTGGGTGCCCACTCCGCGGCATACCGCTTCGGGAAGGCAGTAGAGATGGTCGATGTGGCCGTCGACTTCGACATCGATGTAGCCGACCGGCTTATCGGATTGGTCGACTGCGACGAAGATGCTGCGCCCGTCGTTGGCGCGCGCTGTCACCCAGGTGTAGTCAGGCGGCGTTGGGCTCCACGCTGCCACTTGAGCTTCGCTGTAGTCAGCGGATGCGACTTCCCTTACGGACCGATGGAAGATAATCGGGATCGCGGCGGCGTCATCTGGCCGGTAGGGTCTGACCGTAAACCCCGCCCGAGCCGGCCTGCGACGCAATTCACGCAGTTCGTCAAACATCGGCCGAAGAGGTTCGAGCCGGGCGATCTGTTGGTTGAGGTATCGCTTCTGCTGGGTGTTGGTCGCGTAGCTCGCCGCAGTGTAGTAAGCGTCGAGGGCGCCGGCGAGGTCCCCGTCGCGTTCGAGCAGCTGGGCGCGCACGGCGTGGAACCGGCGGCTGCTGGCCACCCGTACGTCGTCCTCCAGCTGCCCGAGCAGGCTGAGCCCGGCTCGAGGCCCACTGATCATGCTGACGGCGACCGCATGGTTGAGGGCGATGATCGGGTTGTCGTCCAAGCGAAGGAGCACCCCGTACAGCGCGGCGATCTGGGCCCAGTCGGTCGACCCGGCGGCGTCGGCCTCGTCGTGGACAGCGGCGATCGCCGCCTGGATCTGGTAGGGGCCGGTCGGACCCTGTGGCAGTGCTGCTGTGAGGAGAGCTACGCCCTCCTCTATGGCGGCACGGTCCCATAGGCGACGGTCCTGCACTGCCATGGGGATGATCGACCCGTCCGCGCCGGTGCGAGCCCGGGACCGGGCGTGGGTGAGCAGCATCAATGCCAACAGGCCACTCACCTCAGCGTCGTCGGGGAGGCTTGTGTGAAGGATCCTCGTGAGGCGGATGGCCTCCTCGGTCAGGTCCAGTCGCATTAGCTGAGTACCGGTGGTGCTGGCGTAACCTTCGTTGAAGATCAGGTACAAGACACGCAGCACAGCGTCGAGACGTCCGCTCGCCTCAGTCGGCAGTGCGAACGGCAGCCCGCTGTCTTTGATCGACTGTTTGGCCCTGGTGATACGACGCGTAACGGTCTGCTCGGAGCTGAGCAAGGCGCGAGCGATCTCGGCGACGCTCAGGCCCCCTACTGCCCGCAGCGTCAAGGCGATCTGTGACGCCACCGACAACGATGGATGGCAGCACAGAAACAGCAGAACCAAGGTGTCGTCTCCCTCCGCCTGTTCGCTCACCTCTGCCGTGGAATAGTCGGTTGGCGCCCAATGGGCCACCGTGTCCTCCCGACGTCGGCGAGCCTGCTCAGCGCGCAGCAAGTCGCTAAGCCGCCGTGACGCCACCGTGATGAGCCACGCCTTGGGGTTCGCCGGCATCCCGTCTCGGGGCCACTGGTTCGCCGCGGCCAACATCGCCTCCTGGGTGGCGTCTTCGGCCAAGTCGAAATGACCGTAGCGTCGGACCAGTGCGCCGAGGACCTGCGGCGTCAAGTGACGAAGCAGGTCCTCGGCTCTGAAACTGTTCACTGCGCCCCACCCACGGCAGGTTCAGCCTTCGAAGTCGGGTTGGTGCTCGTCGATCGGACGTACATCGGCGTAAGCCCGTGCGCGCACATGGTCTGGGCCCGGGCAGCTCGTGAGGCGAGCCGCAATCTCGGTCGCTCGGTCAAAGCTTGAGCAGTCAACCACCCAGTACCCTGCGAGCACCTCCTCGGACTCGGCGTACGGGCCGTCGGTCGCGACCGGAACCCCCTGTTGAAGCCTGACCCGGCGAGTGTGGACCGGGGCGCTCAGCCCCCTCGTCTCCACCAATTCGCCCGAGTCGAGAAGTTCCTGGTTGAACGCGCGCATGAACGCACCCAATGCCGCGTAGTCGTCCTGCGTCCAGGCTGGCTGCCCCGACGATTGGCCGGTCATCCCCCGGTAGTCCTGCTGCGACGCAAACGTCAAGATCATGTACTTCATCGGAGTGTCCTTTCTCTAAAGCGCCACGTGGCGTGTCGCACCAAAGACGTCGGACCTGCGCCCCGAGATCGGACATCGTTGAGGTCAACTTCTCTCGGGTCATCGGGCGCTGCCTGCTCGCCCGTCCGGCCTAGCGCCCGTCCGCTGTCGCTCGTGGGCGGCTTCGATCCCTGGTGGGAGCGGTGCCAGCTTCCCTCGCAGCAAGTCGGGCAGCGAGCCCGCCACGACGACCAAGCTACCAGTTGCGATGCGTGTTATGAAACCGAAGTGATGCCGATGTAGAGAGTCGAGATCATGACGGGTGCCGTGCCGGTGATGGGGGTTGGCCCCCGGTTCGCCGTGCAGGCGGAGATCCCAAACCACCGCAAGTTGCGCCGGTTAAGAGCCGGGGTGGTGAGCGTTGCGGCAAAAGTCCCGGCTGGACCGGGGCAGGTGTGCGACGAGACGACGAACGTGTGTGAACCACTGCTGAGGCATCGAAAGGTAGAACGATGACATCGAAACCGGGAACCTTCGCATTTCCCGGGAGCGGCGTTGGGAGGCTGGGCGTGGTCCACCAGTCGTTGCAACGGGTCGGTCGCCCTCCCACCTCCTCGGCTATTATGGCACGGGTCATTCTATTGTCACCCGGCTGCGTCGCGCCCTGGTCAAGACCTGTGTCTGCCGGCTTCGGGTTACCCGGACCCGGCAGATGGCGCCTCCCGTGGTGCCGGGGCCGATCGATCACGAGCGTACGATCCGAGCGAGAAGGCCGAGCCGGTGGCCCGAGTAGCGGAGTGGGTCTGGGAGTCGCTTCCAATCTGCCGTTCGGCTCTCGGTGGAGAACAATACTGGCCTGCCACAACAGGACATTCCGGTGCCGCGGTCAACGCCCTTGACCTTGCCCCTGGGTCAAGTCGCACAGTAGTGCGGTCGGGCGTGTCGCCCGACCCTGGAGGAGAACCAAGCCGCCTACGCCGCAGCCAAGGCCGGGGTGATCGCGCTCAGCCGCCACCTCGCAGGCGAGTACGCGCACGCGGGCATCCGGGTCAACTGGCCTCGCCCCCTCCGCGATCGAGAACGACAAGATGCGCAGCTCCATGAGCGACGAGCAGCGACAAGCGCTCGGGGAGGCCTTCCCCCTCGGGCGCATCTTGTAGGTGCCGAGAACCCCGTCCGCCCAGCTCAGGCGGCTATGCGGTACTCGTGGATGAGGCCACCCAGACGATCGGACCTTCGTAGCCTGGCGGCGTCAGCGTCGCCGATGGTGGGTGGGGTCGCATCGGAATCAAAAGGCGGTCGTTGGCTGAGGGACCGGTGGGGCCGGTGCGTGTTGTAATGCTCGACGTACTCGGCGAGGACTTGCTTCGAGGTGACGGCGGCCGAGGATGAGCGTCCGGTCGAGGCACTCGCGCTGGATCGGCCGATGAGGCGCTCGCAGATGGCGTTGGCACGCGGTGCTCGGATGGGGGTCTTGATGACTCTGGTGCCCTCGGCGGCGAAGACGGCGTCGAAGGAGGAGGTGAACT
>JAJPJD010000011.1 GCA_021324355.1 Actinomycetota bacterium | reverse complement strand
CTGGTGCGCGACGACGTGCTCACCTCGATCCACATCGAGGAGCACGAGGTGGACGCCCGGGACACCAAGCTCGGCGCCGAGGAGATCACCCGGGACATCCCCAACCTGTCCGAGGAGATCCTGGCCGACCTGGACGAGCGCGGGATCATCCGCAGCGGGGCCGAGGTTGGCCCGGGGGACGTCCTGGTCGGGAAGGTCACCCCCAAGGGCGAGACCGAGCAGACCCCCGAGGAGCGCCTCCTGCGGGCCATCTTCGGCGAGAAGGCTCGGGAGGTCCGCGACACCAGCCTCAAGGTGCCCCACGGCGAGGAGGGCAAGGTCATCGACGTTCGGGTCTTCTCCCGGGACAGCTCGCACGAGCTGCCTCCCGGGGTGAACGAGCTGGTTCGGGTGTACGTGGCCCAGAAGCGCAAGATCTCCGAGGGCGACAAGCTGGCCGGCCGCCACGGCAACAAGGGCGTCATCTCCAAGATCCTGCCCATCGAGGACATGCCGTTCCTGGCCGATGGCACCCCGGTGGACATCATCTTGAACCCGCTGGGCGTGCCGTCCCGGATGAACGTCGGCCAGGTGCTCGAGTCCCACCTTGGCTACGCCGCCCGGTTCGGCTGGGCCAGCCAGGAGCCGGAGCCCGACGCCGGGACGAGCGGTCGGGACGACGGGGTGCCCCGCAAGACCCGGCCCCGGACCATGCCGGCCAACTGGATCGCGACGCCGGTGTTCGACGGGGCCCACTGGGACGAGCAGGAGGACGCCGGCCGTCACAAGACCATCAAGGGTCTGTTCGGCGAGCTCCGGCCGGACTCGGCCAACGGCCAGGTCCAGATCGGGACCAACGGCAAGGTGACCCTCTACAACGGCCGCACCGGCGAGCCCTACGACAACCCGGTCTCGGTCGGCTACGTGTACATCTTGAAGCTCGCCCACCTGGTGGACGACAAGATCCACGCCCGATCGACCGGGCCGTACTCGATGATCACCCAGCAGCCCCTCGGGGGCAAAGCCCAGTTCGGTGGCCAGCGGTTCGGAGAGATGGAGGTCTGGGCGCTCGAGGCCTTCGG
The DNA here is from genome assembly GCA_021324355.1 of Actinomycetota bacterium. Lineage (GTDB taxonomy): Bacteria > Actinomycetota > Acidimicrobiia > Acidimicrobiales > RAAP-2 > Palsa-461. The sequence goes on along the minus strand of JAJPJD010000011.1, from coordinate 14,685 downwards.
CGCCGCCTACGCCCTCCAGGAGTTGCTCACCATCAAGTCCGACGACGTGCTCGGCCGGGTGAAGGTCTACGAGGCGATCGTGAAGGGGGAGAACATTCCCGAGCCGGGGATCCCCGAGAGCTTCAAGGTGCTCATCAAAGAGATGCAGTCCCTGTGCCTCGACGTCGACGTGCTCTCGGTCACCGGTGAGGAGATCGAGATGCACGAGCTCGACGAGGACGTGTTCCGCACTGCCGAAGAGCTGGGCATCGACATCAGCCGGCCCGAGCGCGGGTCGGACGAAGAAGACGAGCGGCGAGCTGCCGAGAGGAGTTTCTCGTGACCGCACTTGACGTCAACACCTTCGACCAGCTGAAGATCGGCCTGGCCACCGCCAGCGCGATCAGGGGGTGGTCGAACGGAGAGGTCAAGAAGCCCGAGACGATCAACTACCGGACGCTGCGCCCTGAGAAGGACGGGCTGTTCTGCGAGAAGATCTTCGGTCCGACCAAGGACTGGGAGTGCTACTGCGGGAAGTACAAGCGGGTCCGGTTCAAGGGCATCATCTGCGAGCGCTGCGGGGTCGAGGTAACCCGGTCCAAGGTTCGCCGGGAGCGGATGGGCCACATCGAACTGGCCGCGCCGGTCGTGCACATCTGGTACCTGCGGGGCACCCGCAGCTGGCTGGCCTACCTGCTCATGGGGACCGAGGCCCGAGAGGAGCTGAAGGCCAAGCAGTTGGAGAAGGTCATCTACTTCGCGGCCAACCTGGTCACCTGGGTCGACGAGGAGAAGCGCCACCAGGATCTGCCCAACCTGGAGGCTGAGCTGGCCGAGGAGATCGCCGACATCGAGCGCCGTCGGGACCTGGACATCGACCGGCGGTTCAAGGCGCTCGAAGAGGAGCTCGCCCAGCTGGAGAAGGAGGGCGCCCGCGAAGCCGAGATCAAGGCCCGGCAGCGCGCCGTCGAGCGAGAGATCGCGGCCGTCCGCGAGCGCAGCCAGGACGAGATCGAGCTGGCCCGCCGGGCGCTGGAAGAGTTCCGGAGCCTCCACAGCCGCAAGATCATCGAGGACGAGCTGCTCTGGCGGGAGCTGCGGCTGCGCTACGAGGACTACTTCGAGGGCGGCATGGGGGCCGAGGCCATCAGCCAGCTGATCGACCGGATCGACCTGGACGAAGAGGAGGTCAAGCTCCGGGAGATGATCGACGCCGCCGACGGGCGTCGGCCGCTGTCGGCCCAGCGGCGCCAGAAGGCGATCAAGCGGCTGAAGATCGTCACCGCATTCAACCGCCGTGACGAGCACGGCCGCCGGATCAACGACCCCAGGGCGATGATCCTCGAGGCGATCCCGGTGATCCCGCCCGACCTGCGTCCGATGGTCCAGCTCGACGGTGGGCGGTTCGCGACCTCGGACCTCAACGACCTCTACCGGCGTGTCATCAACCGCAACAACCGGCTGAAGCGGCTGCTCGACCTGGGTGCCCCGGAGATCATCATCAACAACGAGAAACGGATGCTCCAAGAGGCGGTCGACGCCCTGTTCGACAACGGGCGTCGCGGCCGGCCGGTCACCGGGCCGGGCAACCGGCCGCTCAAGAGCCTCTCGGACATGCTGAAGGGCAAGCAGGGGCGGTCCCGCCAGAACCTGCTGGGCAAGCGGGTCGACTACTCGGGCCGTTCGGTCATCGTGATCGGCCCGACCCTCCAGCTCCACCAGTGTGGGCTGCCCAAGCTCATGGCACTGGAGCTGTTCAAGCCGTTCGTGATGAAGCGGCTGGTGGACATGGAGCTGGCACAGAACATCAAGTCGGCCAAGCGCATGGTCGAGCGGCGCCGGCCCCAGGTCTGGGACGTCCTCGAAGACGTCATCCAGGAGCACCCGGTACTGCTGAACCGGGCGCCCACCCTTCACCGCCTCGGCATCCAGGCCTTCGAGCCGGTGCTGGTGGAGGGCAAGGCGATCCAGATCCACCCTCTGGTCTGCACGGCGTTCAACGCCGACTTCGACGGGGACCAGATGGCCGTGCACCTGCCGCTGTCGGCCGAGGCCCAGGCCGAGGCCCGGGTGCTCATGCTGTCGGCCAACAACATCTTGTCGCCGGCCACCGGGCGGCCGATCACCGTCCCGACCCAGGACATGGTGTTCGGCGCCTACTACCTGACCCTGATCGTCGACGGGGCCAAGGGCGAGGGACGAGTGTTCCGGCACAGCCACGAGGTCCAGGCGGCGTTCGACAACGGCGATTTGTCCCTGCACGCCCGCATCTCACTGCGGCCCACCGCCGACTCGCCGCTGGCCGATCGGTTCCGGGCAGCCGGGCTCGAGCCTGACGAGCGGGGCGGGTTCTCGGTGGAGACCTCGGCCGGCCGGCTGTTCTTCAACGAGGCCTTGCCGCCGGGGTTCCGCTACGTGAACGACCTCGTCGGAAAGCGCACCACCGGCATCGGGGTGATCGTGGAAGAGCTCTCGGCCAACTACCCCAAGCGGACCGTGGCGGCGTCGCTGGACCGGATCAAGGCGCTCGGCTTCCGCTTCGCCGCCCAGTCGGGCCTCACGATCTCGATCGACGACGTGAGGACCCCGCCGGAGAAGCAGGCCATCTTGGACCGATACGAGAAGGAGGCCGAGAAGGCCGAGACCCAGTTCCGGCGGGGCATCATCACCGACGACGAGCGGCGTCAGAAGGAGATCGAGATCTGGACCTCGGCCAACTCCGAGGTCGGGCGGGCGATGGAGCAGACCCTGGCCACCATGTCGTTCAACCCCCTCGACATGATGGTCGACTCCGGTGCTCGAGGGAATGCCCAGCAGATTCGGCAGATCGCGGGCATGAAGGGCCTGGTCTCCAATCCGCGGGGCGAGATGATTCCCCGGCCGATCAAGTCCTCCTTCCGGGAGGGCCTGAGCGTGCTCGAGTACTTCATCTCCACGCACGGGGCTCGCAAGGGTCTGGCCGACACCGCCCTGCGGACCGCCGACTCGGGCTATCTGACCCGGCGCCTGGTCGACGTGGCCCAGGAGCTCATCGTGCGCGAGGAGGACTGCGGGACCGCCCGGGGCATCTGGATCGACCGGGTGGTGCCGGACCAGGCTGGACGGCGCAGCTACCTCGAAACCCGCCTCTACGGCCGGGTCCTGGCCGAGCCGGTCACCCTGTCCGACGGAACCACCATCGAGGCCGGCACCCTGGTCGACGACGAGCTGGTGGCCCGGTTGCGCGACGACGAGGCGGTCACCCGGGTCCGGGCCCGCTCGGTGCTCACCTGCGAGGCGGCCCACGGGGTCTGCTCGGCCTGCTACGGCCAGTCGCTGGCCACCGGCAAGATGATCGAGCTGGGCGAGGCGGTCGGGGTCATCGCGGCCCAGTCGATCGGCGAACCGGGGACCCAGCTCACCATGCGGACCTTCCACACCGGCGGCATCGTCGGCGAGGACATCACCCACGGCCTTCCCCGGGTGGTCGAGCTGTTCGAGGCCCGCACGCCCAAGGGGGCTGCCGTGCTCGCCCACCACTCGGGCGTGGTCCGGGTCGAAGAGGAGGAGACCGGCCGGCGGATCACGGTGGTGGCCGACGACGGCAGCGAGGAGTCGGTGGTGGTCCCGCCCCGGGCCCACCTCGAGGTCCGCGACGGTCAGGAGGTGTCGGCGGGGGACGCCCTGGTCGAGGGACCAAAGGACCCCAAGGAGCTCCTGGAGGTGAAGGGGATCCGAGAGACCCAGCAGTACCTGGTCGAGGAGGTCCAGAAGGTCTACCGGGACCAGGGGGTCTCGATCCACGACAAGCACATCGAGCTCATCGTGCGCCAGATGCTCCGCCGGGTGCTGGTGGCCGAGCCGGGCGACGCCCCCTTCCTCCCCGGGGAGCGGGTGGACAGCCAGGTGTACGCGGCCGTCAACAAGGCCCTGCTGGAGGAGGGCAAGCGCTCGGCGGAGGGCCGGCCCGAGCTGATGGGGATCACCAAGGCTTCCCTGGCCACCGACAGCTGGTTGTCGGCGGCGTCGTTCCAAGAGACCACCAGAGTCCTGACCGAAGCAGCCATCGAGGGCCGCTCCGATCAGCTCTTCGGCCTGAAGGAGAACATCATCATCGGCAAGCTGATCCCGGCCGGCACCGGCATGGAGCGCTACCGCACCATTCGCTTGGAGATGCCGGGGGCCGAGCCGCTGCCGTTGTGGGCCGGCACCGCCGACACCGACACCGAGGATCTGGCCGCGTGGCTTCGCGACGTGGGTGGCGACGGCACCGCCGACGAGCCGTTCGACTCCTCGATCGACGCCAGCTGGCTTGGTTCTGCGCCCACCGACGACGAGGGAGCAGGAGAGGGCGGGGCCTTCGGAGCAGGGTGAGCGCCCAAGAACCCCGCCGCCCAGCTGCCTTCTCCGACACCAGGCCCGCGGCGGGGGACCATCACGGCCGCCGGCGCACACGAAGCCACCAGCCGGCGCCCCACCACCGGATCGGGGGTGGTACTGCGACTGGTACCATGGGCACGCTCGCTCGGGTCCTCCCGGGTGCTGTTGTGCCTGGGGCGTGCGTGCCCTAGCATGCGATCCGCCGTGCCAAGCCGCGTGGCGGTGCGTGCGCAGGCCGTTCCCCAGGGAATTTCATTCGATGAGGTAGGCGCGTGCCGACGATTGCCCAGCTGGTCCGCCACGGGCGACGGACCAAGGACACCAAGACCAAGACCCCGGCCCTCAAGGGTGCGCCCCAGCGGCGCGGGGTCTGCACGCGGGTCTACACCTTCACCCCCAAGAAGCCGAACTCGGCCTTGCGCAAGGTGGCCCGGGTCCGGCTGACCAGCGGGGTGGAGATCACCGCCTACATCCCCGGCGTCGGCCACAACCTCCAGGAGCACTCGATCGTGCTGGTGCGCGGCGGCCGGGTGCGGGACCTTCCCGGGGTCCGCTACAAGGTCATCCGTGGCGCGCTGGACGCGGCCGGGGTGCGGGAGCGGGCCCAGGCTCGCAGCCGCTACGGCGCCAAGAAGGAGTCCTAGTGCCCCGCAACGGCCCTGCGCAGCGGCGCGAGCTGCCGCCCGACCCGGTCTATCGGTCGGTGCTGGTCACCCAGGTGGTGAACAAGGTCCTCTCCCGGGGCAAGCGCACCCTGGCCGAGCGGATCGTCTACGCCGCGCTCGACCTGGTCGGCGAGCGATCGGGATCGGACCCGATCGGCGCACTCAAGCGAGCGATCGAGAACACCCGGCCCGAGCTCGAGGTGAGGAGCCGCCGGGTCGGCGGTGCCACCTACCAGGTCCCGGTCGAGGTCCGGCCCCGCCGGGCCACCACCCTGGCCATCCGCTGGCTGGTCGGCTACGCCCGGCAGCGCCGGGAGAAGACCATGGCCGAGCGGCTCGCGGGCGAGATCCTCGATGCCTCCAACGGCATCGGCAACGCGGTGAAGCGCCGCGAGGACATGCACCGGATGGCCGAGTCCAACAAGGCCTTCGCCCACTACCGCTGGTAGTCCACCGCATCCAACTGGAAGAGCACCATGGCTGACCCTCTGCCGATCCGCGAATTCCCGCTCGCCCGGACCCGCAACATCGGGATCATGGCCCATATCGACGCGGGCAAGACGACCACCACCGAGCGGATCCTCTACTACACCGGCCGCAACTACAAGATGGGTGAGGTGCACGAAGGCGCCGCGACCATGGACTGGATGGTCCAGGAGCAAGAGCGCGGGATCACCATCACCTCCGCTGCGACCACCTGCCGGTGGCGCGACACCTGGATCAACATCATCGACACTCCGGGGCACGTGGACTTCACCGTCGAGGTCGAGCGTTCCCTGCGGGTGCTCGACGGCGCGGTCGCGGTCTTCGACGCGGTGGCCGGGGTCGAGCCCCAGACCGAGACGGTCTGGCGCCAGGCCAACAAGTACCAGGTCCCCCGGATCTGCTTCGTGAACAAGATGGACCGGGTCGGGGCCGATTTCGAGCGGACCGTGCAGATGATCCGGGACCGGCTGGACGCCCTGCCGGCGGTGGTCCAGCTCCCGGTAGGGGTCGAGGCCGGGTTCCGTGGCGTCGTCGACCTCCTGGAGCAGACCGCCCTGATCTGGGAGGACGGCATGGGGGAGAAGTGGTCCGAGACCGAGGTCCCGGCCGACCTGGCCGAGCAGGCCGAGGACGCCCGCCATCAGCTGATCGACGTGCTCAGCAACTTCGACGACACGATCATGGAGAAGTACCTGGCTGACGAGAAGATCACCGGCGACGACCTCCGCCGCTCGTTGCGTCAGGCCACGCTGGCATCCCAGGTGGTGCCGGTGCTGTGCGGCTCGGCCTTCAAGAACAAAGGGGTCCAGCCTCTGCTGGACGCGGTGGTCGACTACCTGCCGAGCCCGCTCGACCTGCCTCCCACCGAGGGGACCCGGCCGGGCAGCGACGAGGTCGAGGTGCGTCCCCCCGACGACGACGCCCCGTTCGCCGCGCTGGCGTTCAAGATCATGACCGACCCCTACGTGGGCAAGCTGACGTACCTGCGGGTCTACTCGGGCACCCTGCGCAAGGGTGCCACCGTGCTCAACTCCTCCAAGGACCGGCGGGAGCGGGTGGGCCGCCTCCTGCAGATGCACGCCAACCACCGGGAGGACAAGGATGCGATCTTCTCCGGGGACATCGTGGCTGCGGTGGGGCTCAAGGTCACCTCGACCGGGGACACCCTGAGCGACCCCGCACACCCGATCCTGCTCGAGTCGCTGGTCTTTCCCGAGCCGGTCATCCACGTCGCGGTCGAGCCCAAGACCAAGGCCGACCAGGACAAACTGTCGCGTGCGCTGTTCAGCCTGGCCGAGGAGGACCCGACCTTCAGGGTCCGCACCGACGAGGAGACCGGCCAGACGGTGATCTCAGGGATGGGCGAGCTCCACTTGGAGGTCCTGGTCGACCGGATGATGCGGGAGCTCAACGTCGACGCCAACGTGGGCAAGCCTCAGGTCGCGTACCGCGAGACCATCCGCAAGGCGGTCGAGCATGTCTCGGGGCGCTACGTCCGCCAGACCGGCGGCCGCGGCCAGTACGGCCACGCCGTGATCAACCTGGAGCCCACCGGGCCCGGTGGCGGCTACGAGTTCGTGGACAAGATCACCGGTGGGGCGATCCCCAAGGAGTACATCCCTTCGGTCGATGCCGGGATCCAAGAGGCCCTCACCTCCGGCGTCCTGGCCGGGTACCCCACGGTGGACGTCCGGGTCACCTTGGTCGACGGCTCCTATCACGAGGTCGACTCCTCGGAGATGGCGTTCAAGATCGCCGGGTCCATGGCGGTGAAAGAGGCTGCCCGTCAGGCCTCGCCGGTCCTTTTGGAGCCGGTCATGGCGGTCGAGGTGGTGACGCCCGAGGAGTACATGGGCGACGTCATGGGGGACCTCTCGGCCCGGCGGGGGCGGGTCGAGGGGATGGAGCAGCGAGGCCCCAACCACGTGGTCCGGGCGCAGGTACCGCTGGCCGAGATGTTCGGCTACGCTACCGATCTGCGTTCTCGCACGCAGGGCCGAGCCACGTACACGATGCAGTTCGAGGCCTACAGCGAGGTGCCCGAGTCGATCTCCCGTGAGATCATCGCCCGGGCCCGCGGCGAGTAGGGCCCGGCCCAGCAGGGCAGCACGCAGGACGGCGGCGACGGTCGCCGCGGCGGGTCCAAGGCGGGCCCGCCCGAGAGCAGGAGTGGGACTCCAGACATGGCCAAGCAGAAGTTCGAGCGGACGAAGCCCCACGTCAACGTGGGCACCATGGGTCACATCGACCACGGCAAGACCACGCTGACCGCTGCCATCACCAAGGTCCTCTCCGAGACCAACCCGAACACGCAGTTCACGCCGTTCGACCAGATCGACAAGGCCCCCGAGGAGAAGCAGCGGGGGATCACCATCACCATCGCCCACGTCGAGTACGAGACCGCGAACCGCCACTACGCGCACGTCGACATGCCGGGCCACGCTGACTACATCAAGAACATGATCACCGGCGCGGCGCAGGTCGACGGGGCCATCCTGGTGGTCTCGGCGGCCGACGGCCCGATGCCCCAGACCCGGGAGCACGTCGTGCTGGCCCGCCAGGTGGGGGTGCCGTCGATCGTGGTTGCCCTGAACAAGGCGGACATGGTCGATGACGAGGAGCTGCTCGACCTGGTCGAACTGGAGGTGCGGGAGCTGCTCAACGAGTACGAGTTCCCTGGAGACGACGCTCCGGTGGTCCGGGTTTCGGCCCTCAAGGCTCTGGAGGGCGACCCCGAGTGGACGCCCAAGATCATGGAGCTCATGGACGCGGTGGACAGCTACATCCCCGAGCCGGCCCGAATCGTGGACCGACCGTTCCTCATGCCCATCGAGGACGTGATGTCCATCACCGGCCGGGGCACGGTGGTCACCGGCAAGATCGAGCAGGGAGCCATCCACGTCGGCGACGACGTGGAGGTGGTCGGGCTCAGGGACACCCAGAAGACGGTGGTGACCGGGGTCGAGATGTTCCGCAAGCTGCTGGACGAGGGTCAGGCCGGGGACAACGTGGGACTCCTGCTCAGGGGCACCAAGAAGGAGGAGGTCGAGCGAGGCCAGGTGGTGTGCAAGCCCGGCTCGATCACCCCCCACACCAACTTCGAGGCCAACGTCTACATCCTGACCAAGGAGGAGGGCGGCCGGCACAAGCCGTTCTTCAACAACTACCGCCCGCAGTTCTACTTCCGGACCACCGACGTGACCGGCGCCATCCAGCTCCCCTCGGGGCCCGAGATGGTGATGCCCGGGGACACCACTGAGATGACCGTCGAACTGGGCAAGCCGATCGCCATGGACGAGGGGCTGCGGTTCGCCATCCGCGAGGGTGGCCGCACCGTGGGCGCCGGCCGGGTGACCAAGATCCTCAAGTAGGCCGGAGGGCGCGATGGCCGACGGGCCCCGACAGAAGATCAGGATCCGGCTCAAGGCCTACGACCACGAGGTCCTCGACCAGTCCACCGAGAAGATCGTCCAGACCGTGCTCCGCACCCAGGCCAAGGTGCAGGGTCCGGTCCCGCTGCCGACCGACAAGCACCGCTACACAGTGATCCGGTCCCCCCACAAGTACAAGGACTCCCGGGAGCACTTCGAGATGCGGGTGCACAAGCGGCTGGTGGACATCGTCGAACACACGCCCAAGACGGTCGACTCGCTCCAGCGCCTGGACTTGCCGGCCGGCGTGTTCATCGAGATCAAGATCCAGACCGCCTGACACGCCGGGCCCAACGCCCGGGTGCTCACCAGGATGAACGGGTGGCGCTGGCAGCTCTGATCGGCCGGCTCGCCCGCCGGGACCCCGACCCCGAGGCGGCCCGCCAGGCCCGGGCAGCGCTCGTCGCCCGGTTCGGGCACCTGGGCGCCTTCACCCCTGGGCGCTCTCCGACGGTGCGTGAACGGGTGGGTGGCCCGGCCCCGGGCGAACACCCCCGGCGGGGCCGCCTGGCTCGAGATCCCTCAAGGGAGCAGGATCCAGCGCTTGCCACCCGGGTGGTGCGAGGCGCGACCGGTTGGCGCGGCGCGTGGGCGGCTGCCTGGATGGTCGAGGTCGCGATCGGCCAGTGCCGCCGCGCACGCGCCGGCAGCGCGTGGCGGAGCCGACGCCTGGTGGTGTAGGCTAGTCAGCCGGGCCAAAAGCCCAGATCCGGCGGTGTTCCGCCAGCAGCAGACGTGCCCGAGCGCCCGGGTTGGCCGGGGACCTCGGGCCGCGAGAGTCGAGCGCTCCGCTCCGGGCCACCGGGCGGAGCGTTGGCATGCACGAGGCCCCTCGGGCCCTCCAGGAAAGACGCGCCAAGTGACTACGAAGGCCATCGTCGGCGAGAAGGTCGGCATGACCCAGGTGTGGGACGACCAACACCGGGCGATCCCGGTGACGGTGCTGCGCGTCCGGCCGGTCCGGGTAGTCCAGGTGAAGACGCCCGAGAAGGAGGGGTACTCGGCCCTCCAGGTGACCTTCGGTTTTCGCCGCCGCTCCAGCCTGACCAAGCCGCTCGAGGGTCACTACGCCGCGGCCGGGGTGGAGCCCGGCCGCCGCCTGGTGGAGCTTCGCCTGGACGACGCCAGCGCCTACTCGGTGGGCCAGGAGCTGTCGGCGGAGATCTGGAGCCCGGGCGAGCGAGTGGACGCGATCGCGATCTCCAAGGGCAAGGGGTTCTCGGGGGCCATGAAGCGGCACCACTTCAAGGGCCAGGGCGGGGCGCACGGGAACCACAAGCATCATCGGGCTCCGGGGTCGATCGGCGCCTGTGCCACCCCGGCCCGGGTGTTCAAGGGGACCCGCATGGCCGGCCGGCTGGGAGCCCGTCGGGTCACCGCACTCAACCTCCAGATCGTCTCGGCCGATCCGGAGCGGGAGCTGGTCCTGGTGAAAGGGGCGGTACCGGGCCCCCGCGGCGCAATGGTGGTGCTGCGGGACAGCGTGAAGGGCCGAGCGGCCACCAACGGGAGCGCGCCGTGAGCCGGTCCCCGGTGCGACGGGAGCGGCCGGCGCCGGTGGTCCGGCGGGTGGTCCGTCGTGACGTGGCCGGGACCGAGCGGGGCGAGGTCGAGTTGGAGCCCTCGATCTTCGGGATCCAGCCCAACCTGGCGGTCCTCCACCAGGTGGTCACCGCCCAGTTGGCGGCGACCCGAGCGGGCACCCAGTCCACCAGGACCCGGGCCGAGGTACGCGGCGGCGGGGCCAAGCCCTACCGCCAGAAGGGCACCGGCCGGGCCCGGCAGGGGTCGTTGCGGGCTCCGCAGTACGTGGGCGGCGGGGTGGCCCTCGGTCCAAAGCCCCGCAGCTACCGCCAGCGGACGCCGAAGAAGATGGTGAAGCTGGCCCTGGCCAGCGCGCTGAGCGACCGGGCGGCAGAGGGCCGGATCGTGCTGGTGGACCGCTGGCCCTGGGAGCGACCCCGAACCAAGGACGCGCTGGCAGCGCTGGACGCCCTCGACCTCGGCGGCCGGGTGCTGGCGGTCCTCGACCGAGAGGACGTGGTGGCCGCCCGCTCCTTCGCCAACCTGCCCGAGGTGGACACGGTGACGGCCGGTGAGCTCAGCGCCTACCACGTGTTGCGGGCCGACTGGGTGGTGTTCACCGACGCCACCCTCCCGGGTGGTCCAGCGGGCCACGGCACCACAGCCGAGCCGACGGCCGACGGGGCCGCGGAGGCCGAGGAGGCCCCCGAGACCGAGAAGGAGGCCGTCGGTGCCTGACCTCGGCAACGTGCTGGTGCGGCCGGTGGTCTCCGAGAAGACCTACGCCCTCATGGAGCGCAACGTCTACGTGTTCGTCGTCGACCCTCGGTCCTCCAAGATCGAGGTCCGGCGGGCGGTGGAGGAGGCCTTCGGGGTGAAGGTGGACAAGGTGAACACCCTCAACCGCAAGGGCAAGGCCACCCGAAACCGCCGCACCAACACCCCGGGCCGCCGGGCCAGCACCAAGCGGGCCTACGTCACCTTGCGCTCGGGCGACAAGATCGACCTGTTCGAGAGCTGAGGTACCGGCCATGGCCATCCGCTCGAGAAAGCCCACCAGCCCCGGACGGCGCTTCCAGAGCGTCGCTGACTTCTCTGACATCACTCGCTCGTCGCCGGAGCGCTCCCTCACCCGCCCGCTGGCCGGCAGCGGCGGGAGGAACAACTACGGCCGCAAGACCGCCCGGCACCGCGGCGGCGGGCACAAGCGCCAGTACCGGGTGATCGACTTCCGCCGGGACAAAGACGGCGTGCCGGCCAAGGTGGCGGCGATCGAGTACGACCCCAACCGGACTGCCCGCATCGCCCTCCTCCACTACGCCGACGGCGAGAAGCGCTACATCCTTGCCCCGGCTCAGGTGAAGGTCGGCGACCTCCTCCAGAGCGGCCACGGCGCGGAGATCCGCCCGGGCAACGCGATGCCGATGCGCTACATCCCGGTCGGGTCGGTGCTCCACAACGTGGAGCTGCGGCCCGGCGGGGGAGGGAAGCTGGCCCGCGGGGCCGGCATGAGCGTGCAGCTGGTGGCCAAGGACGGGGGCTTCGCGACCCTGCGCCTGCCCTCGACCGAGATGCGCCGGGTTCCCCTCGACTGCCGGGCCACCTTGGGCGTGGTCGGGAACGCCGAGGCCGAGCTGGTCAAGGTCGGCAAGGCGGGACGCAACCGCTGGAAGGGGATCCGGCCCCAGACCCGAGGGGTGGCCATGAACCCGGTCGACCACCCCCTGGGCGGCGGGGAGGGGAAGTCCTCGGGTGGGCGCCACCCGGTCTCGCCATGGGGCAAGCCCGAGGGGCGGACCCGGCCCCGGCACAAGCAGTCGGACAAGCTCATCGTGCGCCGCCGCCGCACCCGCGGCGCACGGCGCTAGGAGGTCGGATGCCGCGCAGCCTGAAGAAAGGGCCCTTCGTCGACGACCACCTCTTGAAGAAGGTCGACGCCTTGAACGCCTCGGGCGAGAAGCGAGTGATCAAGACCTGGTCCCGGCGCTCGACGATCATCCCCGACATGGTCGGGCACACCATCGCGGTCCACGACGGGCGTCGGCACGTCCCGGTCTATGTGACCGAATCGATGGTCGGCCACAAGCTGGGCGAGTTCGCGCCGACCCGGACGTTCCGCTACCACGCCGGCCAGGAGCGGGCGGGGAGGCGCTGATGACCGGGCCGAAGACCAACGAGCGGCCGGGCACCCGGGCCGTCCTGCGGCACTCGTCGATTCCAGCCAGCAAGGCCCGCCAGGTCCTGGACCTGATCCGAGGCGAGGACGCCGAACGGGCCGCGCAGATCCTGCGGGCCACCCCGCGAGCCGCTGCGGTCGAGATCGCCAAGGTCCTGGCCTCGGCGGTGGCCAACGCGGTGCACAACGACGGCCAGGACGCAGAGGACCTCTACGTGTCGGCGTGTTACGCCGACGAGGCGACCACCCTCAAGCGGTGGCGCCCGCGGGCGCGGGGGCGGGCCACCCGGATCCGAAAGCGGAGCTCCCACGTGACCATCGTGGTCAGCCGGATGGACGACGAGCGGCTGGCTCGCCGCCGGGCGGAGCGGGACGCCAACCAGGCTCGGCGATCCCGGCGGGTCGCCGAGTCGCGGCGTCGGGCCGACCTGTCCGGGCGGCTGACCCGGCGGCGGGCGGCCCAGGCCGAAGAGGCGCGGCGGGCAGCCGAAGCGGCCGAGGCCGAGGAGGCCGGCGTGCCGGTGGACGACGAAGGACCGCCCGACCAGGGCGCTGCGATCGCGGCGGAGGTCCCCGAGGCGACGGCGGACGCCCAGGGCGGCGACGTCCACGAGGGAGAGGCCCAGGACGCAGACGCCCAGGACACAGACGCCGAGCACGGCGAGGAGGAAGGCTGATGGGCCAGAAGGTCAACCCTTACGGGTTCCGGCTCGGCGTGACCACCGACTGGAAGTCGCGCTGGTTCGACGAGCGTCGCTACCGCGACTTCGTGGTCGAGGACTGGAAGATCCGCGACTACCTCATGTCGCAGCTCGAGGCGGCTGCGGTGAGCCGGATCGAAGTCGAGCGGACCCGGGACCGGGTTCGGGTGGACATCCACACCGCCCGGCCGGGGATCGTCATCGGCCGGCGCGGCTCGGAGGCCGACCGCCTCAAGAAGAAGCTCGAAGAGATCACTGGGCTCCCCAACCGGATCCAGCTGAACATCCAGGAGATCAAGCGCCCCGAGATGGACGCCAGCCTGATCGCCCAGGGGATCTGCGACCAGCTGGCTCGGCGGGTCGCCTTCCGCCGGGCCATGAAGCGGGCCATCCAGACGGTCCAGAAGGCCGGCGCCCAGGGCGTGAAGGTCCAGTGCTCGGGCCGCCTGGGCGGCTCGGAGATGGCCCGCAAGGAGTCCTACCGGGAAGGTCGGGTCCCCTTGCACACCCTGCGGGCCGACGTCGACTACGGCTTCCGGGAGGCCCGCACCACCGCCGGCCGGGTGGGCGTCAAGGTGTGGATCTACAAGGGCGACATCCTCCCCTACAAGGTGTCGATCGACGAGAAGATCACCCGCGAGGCCGCCATGGCGGTTGGGGAGACCTCCGGCCAGGCTCGTCCCCGCCGCCTCATCACTGCCGGCGGTGGCCGCCGCCGGCGGGACCAGGGCGAGCCGGGCAGCGGACTCGACGAGACCCTTGACGAGGCAGCCGAGGACGCTGCCCTGCAAAGCGTCGACGCCGTCGCTCAGACCGCGGAGGACGATGTCGACCGACCAGCCCGGGACCTGCTCGAGGAGCCGGCCGAGCCCGACGAGCTCGAGCGGCGCCTGGCCCAGGACGAGCAGATGGAGCGCCAGACTCGCCACGAACATCACGAGGCGCCTCACTTCCGCCGGGAGGCCGATTGACATGCTGATGCCGCGCAAGGTTCGCCACCGCAAGCACCAGCGGGGTCGGCTCGATGGGGTGGCCAAGGGTGGGACCACGATCACCTTCGGCGACTTCGGGATCCAGGCTCTCGAGCCGGGGTGGATCACGGCGCGCCAGATCGAGGCCGCTCGCATCGCGATGACCCGCCATGTCCGCCGGGGCGGGAAGGTCTGGATCAGGATCTTCCCCGACAAGCCGGTCACCCAGAAGCCGGCCGAGACTCGGATGGGCTCGGGGAAGGGCAACCCCGAGCACTGGGTGGCAGTGGTCCGGCCGGGCCGGATCCTCTTCGAGCTGGCCGGCGTGGACGCCGAGCTGGCACGGGCCGCGATGGAGCGGGCCATCCAGAAGCTCCCGATCAAGGCCCGCTT
>JAJPJD010000020.1 GCA_021324355.1 Actinomycetota bacterium | reverse complement strand
GGTGAACCTCAGGGGATAGCCAGTTCCTGGCGTCGGCCGCTACGCGGCCTCCGACCCAACGCGATCGGAATCGTCGGACGAGGTGATCGGATTCACCGGAATACGCAGTCTTTCGCCCAGGCGTCCCAAATCGATGAAGCAATAGTCACGTCGGCGAGTCGTAAAGACGAGGATCACCTAGCCGTCTAACAGACCCCAACGCGGACCATCTCTGACCGGTCTGACCGCGCCCTTCACTGTCTTGACTGGCGCGTTGGGGAGCGGCGGCGGCGGTTCCCAGCCTCCCAACCCCACGGGATGGCCCTAGCCCGGGCGCTGCTTGACGCCGGTGCCGATTCCAACGACGGACAGGCTCTCTACAACCGTCAGTTCGGCGACGACGATTCCCACCTGGTCTTGCTGTTCGAGTATGGCCTCGGGCGAGCTGACGGTGGTCTCTGGCGGGCTCGCCTCGGTCACGCGATCGACTCCCCCTACGACCTGCTTCGTACCCAGCTGAAGTGGGCGATCGTGCGAGCTCGGGTGGCACTGTTGGCCGAGCACGGTGTCGACATCGCCACGCCGTTCGGCGATCCTGGCAGCCGGCCTCCCGCCTGGCGGGTGTTCCACGGCCGCACCCCGCCGAGATGGCGGCGTTGTGCGGCTGTCCCGAGGTGCTGACGTGGTTTCAGGACCACGGTGGTCGATCGCTGGCGTTCGAGGGGATGGATGGTCTCATCGCCGCGGTGCTGTCCGGCGATCGGCCGGGCATCGACCAGCTGGCCGGCTACGCCGAGCAAGCTCGACAAGCTCGAGCTGAGCGTCCCGGCTTGATCGTATGGGCAGCTGCCCGTCGCGCCTGGGATGCCATTCCGGTCCTGGTCGAGTTGGGATTCGACGCAACGCGCTGGCCCGAACCGATATCCCGATGGAGCAGCCGTGGGAGACCGCCCTCCACGAGGTGGCCTCGGTCGGTGACCCGACACATGCGCGCCGACTCATTGATCTCGGTGCCGATCCCAACATTCGTGACGCCTGTTTCGGCTCGATGCCTCTGGGCTGGGCTGAGCACTTCCACCAGGACGCCATGGCGGACTGCCTCCGGCCGCTGACGACTCGTTGAGTGCTGGCCACGAACGCGCCTGGCTGCTGCCTTGACGCGACCCAGAGTCCAGTGCACCCGCGCGGACTGGAGTCGTGGTCTACTCGATGCCGAGTGTGACGCGCAGGGGTGGTCCGAGCAGGCGAGTCCCGTGGCGGGCAGCGGCCACCGCCAGGGCGTGTGCCTGGTCGGGACCGGGCTCCACTGCGGCCATCTCCTCGAACAGCTCGAAGTGGCCGCCAGGGGTAAGCACGTTGATGGCGTCGACCGGCTGGTAGCCGCTGCGCAGGTTGTCGAAGGTGTGCGCGACCCCTGGGGGGATGCTCAGGAAGTCACCCGGCCCGATGTCGAAGATTTCGTTTTTCACTTGGACCGTGAGGATCCCGTGCAGCACGTAGAGGGTGTCGTCCTGTTCGATGTGAAGGTGCAGCGGTGGCCCGGTCAGCGGCGCGAACACCCCGACCAAGAAGTCGAAGCGGCCATCGGTGGTCGATGCTGACGCCTTGAACAGGTGCGGGCTCCCCGTCGGCGACCGACCCTCGCCCGATCGCGCCAAGCGGTAAGGGTGTGAGCTGGCGGCGGTCATGGACGGCTCCTCAGGGTCGAGGCTGGAATCCGGGACTGTCGAGTGAGGCGGGTAGCTCCAAGACTGGCCCCTTCGCCCCTTCGATCGAGCGCCGATGGTCGGGCATGCGAGTCTTTCGGTGGGGCTGTCGGGTGGGCTTTGCATTGGCCGAGCGCGTCATGTGCCCGACACCTCGGCCAGGACCTCTGCACTGGTCAGCTCGTGGCCATGGGAGGCACGGGCGTGCTCGCGTATCGCCGCGACAAGGTGGTCGAGTTGGCTGTCGGTGGGCACTCGGAACTCGATGCCGCAGGGACAGCGACCCACCTTCCCGCCCGGTGGCTCGGTCGATGCAATGTCGATGATCACGCAGGGCTGGTCTCCGACCACCCAGGCGTCGTGACCTGGCCCCACCACGTGCGCATCGCCCGGGGCGAGATCGAGCTCGTCTCCATCGTCCATCCGCACGTGGAAGCGTCCGGAGACGACGTAGCCGGCGTGGGCAACCTGGCAGGAGGCGGTGCCGGCACTTAGGGCGGCGTCGGTGGACCACCTCCAGCCGGGCTGGAAGGTCGCCCTGGCAATGGTCGCGCCAGGGAGCGAGGCGACATCGATGACACCGTGCTCCATCACTCGCCGATCATCGGGGGACTCGAGGCTCCTCACGTGCAGAGTCGGTTGGCGTCCTTCGGACATGGTTGGCTCCTTCCGGGCAGCGTCCTCACGCACAGCCTGACAAGCCGCCCGGTCGGGCGCATCGGCAAGAACACGTAGGTGCGCCGCGGCTCTACGTACCGGTCGGCGGTTCCTCCGGATGGCCGGGTGTCCCGGTGGCCACCAGACTGACCAGCTCGACGCGGGATCGAGCCCCGACCTTTCGCAGGATGGACTCGACGTGCTTTTCGACCGTGCGCGGCGACACCTGGAGTCGGGCTGCGATCTCCTTGTTGCGGAGCCCGTGGCCAACCAGGCTCAGCACCTCGGCCTCTCGCCGGGTGACACCGATGGCGGACCACGGGTTCGGCACCGCCGCGCCGAGCAGCTCCTCGCACCGGCGGACCAGCTGGGGGAGGCCGCGCTGGGCGAATCCGGCCCGCGCCCGCTCGAGCCAGGGGCGAGGATCGGCCCAACCGTCGGAGGCAGCTGCCGGTGCCGCCAGCAGCCGGACCAGGTCGGCCCAGCCGTCACAGTTGATCCAGCTCCGGTCGGCCACCGCGACCAGGTCCTGGGCCCGTTTCCGGTCCCCCTGGCGGCCGGCCAGCACGGCGTCGCCATAGACGAGCACCGCCCGATTAAGGCGGAAGGCGGCCACCCCGAGCCGCCTGGCCTCCTCCAGCGCGGAGCGAGCCTGCCGGTCCCCCCGGACCGCGAGGAGCAGCGGCCACAGCGCTCGCACCGCCGCCGGCTCGGCGTGGGGGAGCCGTGACAGCACCCGGATCCCCCTCGACCAAGGCTCGATGGCCCGATCGACATCGCCGGCCAGCAGCACGGCAAGCCCTTGCGATGCCAAGCAGAGGCCCTCGAGCATCCTGTCGTCCGGCAGGGCGCTCATGGCTGACGCCGCATACTCCTCCGTCCGGGCCAGGTCGGCCCGCATGCTGGCGCTCCCGCACAGCATCGCGAGTGCCTTCGCGCCGACCTGGTCCAGACCGAGTTGCCGGGCGATATCGATGGCCGATCGAGCGTGCGCGTCACAACCCTCGAGGTCCCAGCGGCAGGTGAAGGCCGCCGAGAGCTGGAGGTCGAGGACCGCCATGGTGACCAGCGCCCCTGTCTCGCGGGCCGTCTGATGCGCCTGTACGAGGCGTTCAAACCCGGCGTGGTCGAACAGGTCGATCGTCCCGAGCTCGTGTAGGGCGCGCAGCCGCCAGTGGGGGAGTCCGGCGCTTTGGGCGGTCACCAGCGCCCGCTCGAAGGCAACGCCTGCTGCGGCGAGGTCGCTCAGGCGTTGGCTCCGGCCGATGACCTCCAGGGCGTGGCACTGAACGTCGGGCGAAGCATCGGGCGCGACCAGCGCTCGGTTTGCAAGTGTCCGGGCGGACTCGTAGTCGTCTTCGGCCATGGCCAGGTCGGCCCGCAGGACGCTGAGGCGGGCCGATGGGGGACCGTCGGCCGCAGCCAGCCGTTCGGCCTCGTCGAGGTGGTGGCGCACCATTGACCACCGAGACGTCGCAATTGCCGCGTGGGCGACTTGGAGATGGACCTCGACCAGGGTCGCAGAGCTCCGGGGGTCCGCGCCGAGGCGGATGACCATCCGGGCGCCCACGGCCGCGGCCTCGTCGACCCGGCCAGCCTGGGCCAGGGCCGCCGCCAGCTCGACCTCAGCCCGGGTCTGATCGGCGGTGCCCGCCAGCAGCTCGGTTGCACGCTCCAGCGTGTCCACCGCAGTGGCGAGGGCACCGCGCCCCAGCGCTTCCTGGCCCGACTCGACCAGGAGCTGCCCGGCGCACCCGCGATCGCCGGCTCGCAGCGCGAGGTCGATCGCCACCGCTCGCCGGTCGGCGCCGAGCACCGGGCCGGCAAGGGTCATCGCACGGAGCGCGGCGGCAGCCAGGTCGCGCTGGCGAGGGGGCAGAAGCTCGTGGAGCACGGCCTCCCGGGTCAGGGCGTGCCGGAACCGGATCGTCGAGCCCTGGTTCTCGAGGAGCATCGATGCCACCCCGGCTGCCAGGGCATCGGTCACCGACGCGTCGTTGTGCCCGGTGATGGCTGGGAGCAGCTCCCATTCGAACTGCCGGCCGAGGACGGCGGCGGCTTCGATCACCTCCCGCTCAGGACCGGAGAGCAGTGCCAGCCGAGCCGCAACCGCGGTGGTGAAGTCGACGGGTAGGCCCGGCGACGCGAGAAGGTCCTCGACCAGAAGCGGAATGCCCTCGGCGGTGGCCTGAATCCGTTCGACGAGGCGGTCGTCAGCGTCGGGCACGCATGCTCGGACCATTGCTGCGAGCTGATCGTCGTTCAGCCGGGCCAGTGCCACATAGCTGACCGCTGGGCGGTTCCGTAGCCGCAGGGCAGCCTCCCGCCCGCTCGATGCCGGGGTGTCGCGCAGGGTCACGAGGAGGAGCAGCGGCATGGAGGCCAGGTTGTCGGCCAGGTACTCGAGAACCGCCACAGTGTCGGAGTCCGCCCAGTGGAGGTCTTCCAGAATGGCCACGATCCCGGTCCCTGCCACCCGGCCGAGTAGTTGGACGACCGCCTCGGCCCGAAGCGTTGGCGACACCTCGGGGGTGGCAGCCTGTGGCTCGGTGAGCGTGGGCACGAGCGGCTGGAGCAGCGGGAGCCAGGGCGCCAGGGTGGGGTCATCGGGCAGTGGGTCCGACCGGAGGAGCTGGAGCAGCAGCTCGGTGATGGGACCGTAGGCGGTGGAGGCCGACGACGGGACGGCCCGGCCCATGGCGACGCGGGCGCCTTGCCTGGCCGCCCGGTTCGCGATCTCCCGGGCCAGTCGAGACTTCCCGATGCCCGGCTCGCCGATCAGGATGGCGCAGCGACCCTCACCGGCCATCGCGGCGACAGTGGCCTGCTCGAGCACCCTGAGCTCGTCGTCGCGCCCGATGAGCACCGGGCAGGCCAGTTCGCCCATCCGCTCAGTCTGCTCCGGAACCGGCGGTGCGACCACGGCGTGGTGCAAGAATCTGGCCCCCGAGCCGGAAGGAGCTGCGATGCCGATCGACCGAGTCCCCGCACCAGGGGGATTGCCGTTCTCCACGTCGGTGACCGTGAGTGGGGGCGGCCGCTGGGTGATGCTCGCCGGGCAGCTGGGGTTGGATGACGACGGCCGAGTCGACCCCGGAGGCGTGGCCGCTGAAGCAGCTCGAGCCTTTGAGCGGCTCGTGGCCGCGGTCGAGGCCCAGGGCGGGACCGCGGCCAACATCGTACGGATCAGCGCCGCCCTGACCAGCCTGGCCGACGCCCCCGACTACCTGCGGGCCATCGGCGACGCCTTCGGTGGGGACCTGCCGGCGAGCACGACCGTGCAGGTCGCGGGACTGCTGCTGGGCGCGCACGTGGAGGTCGACGGCATCGCCCTCATCCCCGGGTGACGCCGCACCGGCACCCCGACTCCAGTACACTATACCCGTATAGGGTATTAGCTGGAGGTGGCGGTGCCGGGGTACAGCGAGGACAAGCCAGCGGTGCTGCGGCGGCTGCGGCGCATCGAGGGCCAGGTGCGCGGCTTGCAGCGGATGGTCGAGGACGACACCTACTGCATCGACGTCCTGACCCAGATCTCGGCGGCGACCCGCGCCCTCGAGTCGGTCGCCCTGGAGCTGCTGGGCGAGCACCTCTCCCACTGCGTGCGCGAGGCGGTCTCCCGAGGAGGCGACGAGGCCGACGCCAAGGTGCACGAGGCACGCGAAGCGATCAAGCGCCTGGTCCGCTCGTGACCGCCGCCAGGCCCCGATCTGGCCCGCGGCCCGCTGACCGTGCGCCACGGTGCCCGGGAGCTCGTGACTTCGGGGGGCACCCTTCTCGCCTCGAGGAGGTCCCCAATGGTTGAACCGACGCTGGCCGTGACCGCATGGGGGGTCGTGGTCGACGTCGGCCGGGGGCTGCGCGAGGCCTTCTTCATGTTCTGGGAGACGCTGTGGCCGCTCGTGCTCGGCTTCGGGCTCTCGGGGGCGGTGCAGGCGTTCGTCTCACGTGATCGGATGCGCCGAGCGCTGGGCAACCACCGGCCGGCGACGCTGGTGCGAGCCGGCGCCTTGGGCATGGCCTCGTCGTCCTGCTCCTATGCGGCATCGGCCATGGCCAAGAGCCTCTTCCAGAAGGGGGCGGACTTCATCGCGGCCATGGTGTTCATGGTCGCCTCGACCAACCTGGTCATCGAGCTCGGGATCGTCCTGGCGGTGCTGATCGGCTGGCAGTTCACCGCGGCCGAGTTCGTCGGCGGGCCGATCATGATCGCCCTGCTTGCCATGGCCGGCAGCCTGGTGCTGCGGCCGGCGTTGCTCGACGCCGCCCGCCGCCGGCTGGGTGGGACGGATGCGGCCGAGGGCCCGGGACACGACCACGAGATCGGCGCACCCGCTGCGGGCGAGCCGGGCCGAAACGGGCCGCGCTCCCGGGCAACGTGGTCGGCCTCGGCCGGCTACACGGTCGCCGACCTCACCATGCTCCGCAAGGAGATGGCCATTGGGTATCTGGTTGCCGGCTTCCTCGCGACGTTAGTGCCGAGAGGGTTCTGGAACGCGCTGTTCGTCCATGGCCATGGGGCGTGGACGTCGATCGAAAACGCGGTGGTCGGCCCGGTGATCGCGTTCGTGAGCTTCGTGTGCTCGATCGGCAACGTGCCGCTGGCGGCCGCGCTGTGGAAGGGCGGGATCAGCTTTGGCGGGGTGGTCAGCTTCATTTTTGCTGACCTGGTTGCCGCCCCCCTGGTCCTCATCTACCGCCGCTACTACGGGGGTCGGCTCACCGTCCGGCTGGTCCTGTTGTTCTGGGGGGTCATGGCAGTCGCCGGGCTGATCGTCGAGGCGATCTTCTCGTCCAGCGGGCTCGTGCCGACCCGGCGCCCGGTCCGGATCGCGCCAGCGAGCTTCCACTGGGACGCCACCACCATCCTCAACCTCGTGTTCTTGGCGGTCTTCGCCTACCTCTACTGGCTGTACCCAACCGGGACCGCCTGGGTGGCGCGACCGCGCTCGCGCTGGATCCGGTGTGCGGCATGCAGGTCCGGGTCGCCGATGCGCCGGCGCACCGCTGGCACGCCGGCTCGGACTGGTGGTTCTGTTCGGATCGGTGCGCCGAGCGGTTCGACGCCGATCCGGCTCGCTATGCGGGCCGCACCGTGATCGTCCACGCTGGAAGTGACGACAAAGACAAAGGAAGGGAGGACCCGATGGCCATCGACCCGGTCTGCGGGATGCAGGTGGATCCGGCTGGCGCGGCTGCCATTCGCCAGCACGAGGGGCGCAACTACTTCTTCTGCGCGCCCGGCTGCGCCGAGGCGTTCGACGCCGACCCGCAGCGGTACCTGGCGGGAGAGGAGCGCTCCGCCGAGCGCTGAGCCCGGCCCGGGTCCGGAAGGGACCCGGCGGTGGTGGCGTCAGGCCGGGATGGTCGACAGCGCAGTCCGGCCGTGGTCGAGGTCGGGGTGCGGCTCGATCTCGACGATGTGGCCGTCTTGGAGCCGGTAGAGGTGGACGACCTCCGGTCGACGCTCCGGTGCCGACTCGGGCCATCGAACCACCAGCCGGCAGAGCACCCCCGCCGGTCCGGTCTCGACCTCGGCGATCTCTCCGGTCACCCCTGTCGCCACCAGCCGTTGGAAGGTCTCGAGCACGTCGCGGCGGCTGCGGCAGCGGTTGGGGGCGTCGTCGTCGCCCCAGCGCACGTCGTCCGCCAGCAGCGTCCCGAGCTGGTCCAGGTCGCGGGTCTCCAAGGCGTGCCGGAGCGCGGCGGCCACCCGGTCGAGGTCGTCACGCGTGGGCAGCGCCTCGCAGCAGCAGTCGGGCCGGTGGCAGGACTCGACCCGGACGCCGCGCTCGACCAGGCATCCGCAGTCGGCACACGCAACAGGCACACCCCCACCCTACCGTCGGGGGTGCCCAGTGCTCGCTCGACTGTGGTGGAGAACGGCTGACAGGAACCCGCCCCACGCGCTGTCGGTGGGACCGTGCGCACAGTGTCCATTGACGGTGGTGGGATTGGCCATAGACGGGGCCGGTGAGCATGCGCTCGCTCGTATCGGGGTCACGACCTCGGCCGTCGTCGGCGCTGCCCAGGCCCTCGCGCTGTTGGTAGGGATCAGCCGGGAGGGCGTGGCGATGGTCGGCGGCATGGCTCGCGGCCTGAATCGGGAGAACACCCTGCGGTTCGCGTTCTTGCTGTCGACACCCATCATCTTCGCTGCCGGAGCACTCAAGGTCCCCGACCTGCTCGGCTCTCTCGGCAACGGCATCAGGGTCAGGTCGTGGCCGGGAGCCTGGCCGCGGTCGCGACGTCGCTCTTCGCGGTGGTCTTTCTCTCCCGGTGCTTCAAGACCCGGACGCTCTATCCCTTTGCCGCCTACTGCGTGATCGTTGGGATCGCCTCGGTGGTGCGTTTCGGCATTCTGTGATGGCCGTCTGTGACCGCTCGGTGGCGCGCCGGCGGCGCCTCACCCATGGCCGGTTCGTGATGCTGCCGCTCGATCGCCGCGTTGCCCCGACGCCGGTCGTGGTGCGCCGTCTCGGGTGGTGGCTGGGCCGGTCGCTGGTTGGCGGGGATCCTCGCCGCAGGTGTTGGGTCCGGGGGCGGCCGCGCCGAGCTGCGGCACCTGAGGAATCGGCGGACCGGGCGTTGGGGGCGCGCCAGGTTCTAGCGTTCTGGTCATGACCGAACCAGCAGGGGTGCCGCGATGGGCATAGGGGAGGAGCGGGCGGCCGCTCGGATCAGAACGGTCGCCGATGCCCGGCGGCTGGCCCGGCGTCGGGTGCCCGGGCCGGTGTGGGACTACATCGAGGGCGGGGCGGGGGCCGAGACCACCCTGCGGGCCAACGTCGCCGCCTACGAGGAGGTCCAGTTTCTGCCCCGGGTCGGGGCGGTGACCGGGGCCCCGCCGGAGCTGGCCACCACCGTGCTCGGCACCGAGGTCTCCATGCCCCTGCTGCTCAGCCCGGTGGGCTTCACCCGGATGATGGACCCGGCCGGGGATGTGGCCGCGGCCGGTGCTGCCGGCGCGGCCGGGACCATCGCCACCTTGAGCTCCATGTCGGGCCACACCATCGCCGAGGTCGCCTCGGCGGCGACCGGGCCGCTGTGGTTCCAGCTGTACTTCCTGGGCGGCCGGGCCGGTGCCGAGCAGCTGGTCGAGCGAGCCCGCAAGGCCGGCTACCGCGCCCTGGTGGTGACCCTGGACACCCCGCTCCCAGGCAACCGGGAGCGGGACTCCCGCCACGGCCTGTCGCCGCCGCTGCGGCTCGATCGGCGGACCGTCACCAAGATGGCCCCCCGGGTGGTGCTCCATCCCCGCTGGGTGCTCGATGCCGCCCGTGACCACTTCAGCCTGGACCTGATCAACACCACCACCCTGGTGGTCGACGGCCGGACGCTGAGCAGCCTGGAGGCACTGTGGCACTGGCTGGCGTACCCGGCCCGCTGGGAGGACTTCAGCTGGTTGAAGGAGCAGTGGGACGGCCCGGTGCTGGCCAAAGGGGTGCTCACCGCCGACGACGCCCGTCGGGCGGTCGACGTCGGGGCCGACGGGATCATCGTGTCCAACCACGGCGGCCGGCAGCTGGACTCGGTCGACCCCACCGTCGCCGCCTTGGTGCCGGTGGTGGACGCCGTCGGTGACCAGGTGGAGGTGCTCTTGGACGGCGGTGTCCGGCGGGGGGCCGACGTGGTCAAGGCCGTGGCCCTGGGGGCTCGGGCGGCCATGGTTGGCCGAGCCTGGGCCTATGGCCTGGCGGCCGCCGGCCGTCCCGGCGTCGACCGGGTGTTGCGCATCCTGCGCGATGACATCGACCGGACCATGCGCCTGGTCGGGGCGACCCGGGTGAGCGAGCTCCGCCGTGACCTGGTCCGCATCCCGTCGACCTGGGGGGCCTGAGCTCGGACCGTCAGGCGCCGGTGCCGGCGTCGGGCAGCACCGCGAGGGAGGGCTCGGCCGCCGGCTCCCCGGCGACCAGCATGTGCCGGGCGGCCAGCACGGTTCCGGCCGCGACCACCAGCAACGCGCCGCTCGCCCCCCAGGCGACCGAGTACGAGGAGTGCGACGCCACGACGCCGAACAGGAACGGGCCGGCCATCCCGCCGAGGCGGCCCCCGGTCTGGGTGATCCCGGTGGCCCGCCCGGCCCGGGACGGGCTCAGGCGGACCACCGCGAAGTTGAACAGGCCGTTCCAGCCCCAGCCGACCGCGAACGCCACCGCGCCGCCCAGCGCGTAGAGCGCAAGGCCGTGGCAGGCCGCCGCCACCGCCAGGGTGCCGTAGCCGGCCGCCCCGACCAACAGCATCCCGGCCACCACCGCCAGGTGGGACCGCCCGCCGGTGTCCGGCCGGCGGTCGGCGCGGTAGCCGACGACCACCCGGGCGCAGACCGCGGCCAGGGAGCCGAACGCCACCAGCAGGCCGGCGTTGGCGTGGCTGACCCCGCTGTCGACCGCCGAGGTGACCAGGAAGGCGGCGAGCGCGCTGGCGGTGCCGATCCCCATGCCGAAGCCCACCGCCAGCACGACCAGGGCCCGGCGGGGCAGGACCGCGCCGGCCGGGGCGGCAGCGGGCGGCCGGGGCGGGCGGGCGGTGGCGACGCTGTGCGGCAGGACCACCGCGGTGGCGATCGCCCAGGCCGCGCCGACCGCGTACGCCCAGCGCCAGCCGACGGTGAGCGCCAGGCCGGGCACGGCCAGGCCGGCGAGCGAGGTGGCGAGGGGGACCGCCGCCTGCTTGATCCCGAAGGACAGCCCCTGGCGCTCGGGGGAGATCCGGCCGACCAGGAACACGTTGGCCGCCGGCTGCATGGCCGCGCTGACCACCCCGGCCGCCACCAGCAGGACGGCCAGCAGGGCCCAGGAGCGGCTGGCCCCGGCCAGCAGGCCCAGCACCACCGACGACCCCAGCACCGCCAGCCGCATGGTCCGCAGGCCCCCCAGCCGCTCCGACAGCCGTCCGAGCGGGATCGAGCTGGTCCCGGCGGCCAAGTAGTAGAGCGCGACCGCCACGCCGTAGGCGGTGGTCCCGAAGTGCAGGGTGTCGCGGATCTGCACCGCCATCGCACCGGTCAAGAACACCGGCAGCGAGGTCGGGATGGTGGCAGCCACCGCCGAGCCCACGTCCCGGCCGTCGTGCCAGGGTCGGGGGTGCCGCTGCCGCCGGGTCATGGCCGCCCGACCCTAGCCAGGGTCGAGAACTGCTCCAAAACCCCTCGGCTGGGGACCGCCCGCCGGAGCGACGCCGGGCGCTGCTCGGGCGTCACGACAGCGAGGCGCCGGCCGACTGGAGGGCCTCGAGCGCCCGGTCGCCGTCGCCGGGGTGCAGCTCGACCGCCCGGGTGGCGTGGAGCGGGACGGCGACTCGGTAGCCGAGCCGGGCTGCGTCCAGGGCGGTCTCTTTCACGCAGTAGTCGAGGGCCAGGCCGCAGACCACCACCGCCTCGACCCCGGCCTCGCGGAGCAGCCGGTCGAGCTCGGTCGCCACGACCTCGCCGGTGCTCACGTCTCGGACCGAGAACCCCGAATAGCCGTCCTCGCCCCCGGTGCCCTTGCGGACCACCGGACCGACGACCGCAAGCGATGGGACCAGTTCGGCGCCCCAGGTGCCGGCCACGCAGTGGACCGGCCAGATCCCGCCGTCCGGCGCGAAGTGCGGGGTGTGCGGCGGGTGCCAGTCCTGGGTGTACAGCACCGGGGAGCCAGCCGCCAGCGCCCGGTCGACCAGTTCGCCGACCGCGCCGACCACCGACTCGGCCCCGGCGACATACAAGCTGCCCCGGGGGTCGGCGAAGTCGTTCTGCAGGTCCACGACCACCAGCGCCACCCCGGGCCCGAAGTTCACCGGTGCCACCGGACCATTGTGGGCCGGGAGCCCCGGTCCCCGGCCAGCGCGGCCGACCGCCGCAGAATGGGGGATGACCGGCACCATCACCGCTCGCGACGGGACCGCCAGCGCGGCCAGCCCCCAGGCGGTGGCCGAGCGCCGGCAGCGGGGTGCGTTCTTCTGGCTCGACCTCGACGGCACCGACGACGAGACGCTGGCCCTGCTGCGCGACACCTTCGGCTTCCATCCCCTGGCGATCGAAGACGCCGAGCACTTCGGCCCGCGGCCCAAGGTGGAGGACTACGAAGGCTTCACCTACCTGGTCGTCTCTGGGGCGCAGCCCCAGCGCGCGGCGCCGGTCGAGGTCCACGTCTTTTCCTCGGAGACCAGTGTGGTCACCGTCCACCGGGGCCCCTGCGAGGCCCTGGAGCAGGTCCGGCTCCGCTTGGGTCGCCACCGCGCCCAGGAGCTGGCGCCGCCGCAGGTGGCGGTGCTCTACCTGGTGGTCGACCAGCTGGTGGACAGCTTCTTCCCGGTGCTCGCCTGCTTCGACGATCGGATCGACGAGCTGGAGGACGCCATCCTGCGCCTGCCGACCGAGGCCCAGCTGGGCGAGTTGTTCACGATGAAGCGGACCCTGGTCTCGTTGCGCAAGGTGGTGACCCCCCAGCGGGACATGTTCGCCAGCATCGTGTCCGAGCTGTCCCAGCTCCCCGGCATGACCGCCGACGACGAGCGGTACTTCCGGGACCTCTACGACCACCTGATCCGGATCAGCGACCTGGTCGACTCCTACCGCGACCTGCTCAACGGGGCCATGGACACCCACCTGTCCACGGTGTCCAATCGACGCAACGTGGTCATGAAGCAGCTCACCATCATCGCGACGGTGTTCTTGCCCCTGGGGTTCATCACCGGCTTCTTCGGCCAGAACTTCTCCTTGCTCGTGAACCACGTGCTGACCCGCACCTGGTCGTTCTGGGTGTTGGGGATCGGGGTGGAGGTCCTGGCGGTGCTGGGCCTGCCGTATGTGTTCCGCCGGCGGGGCTGGCTGGGCGGCCCGACCGCCTGCGCCGCGGCCTCAAGCCGGCCCGAGCCGGTCCAAGAACCCGAGCACGCTTCGGTTGAACGCCTCGGGCTGGTCGAGGTTGCTGGCGTGGCCGGCTCCGGCCAGGACCACCTTGGTGGCGCCGGGGATGCGCTCGGCCATGTAGTCGGCGGCCGCCAGGAACGGCCGGTCCTCGGCGCCCACCAGGACCAGGGTTGGCACCGCGATCGCCGGCAGCGAGTCGATCACCCGGGCATCGTGCTGGGTCAGGATCCCCCGGGCGGCCAGGGCCAGGCCTCGGGGGTCCCGGTGGACCGACCGGCGGACCTCGGCCCCCGACCCGAGCGCCGCCAGCCCCTCTGCCTCGAAGGCCTCGGCCCGGGCGATCGCGGTTCGGTTCCACGCCGCCCGCCCCTCGTCGCGGCGGTAGCCGGGCCCGGTGTCGAACAGCATGAGCGCCGCCACCCGGTCTGGGTGGGCCAGGGCGAAGGCCAGCGACAGGTAGCCGCCCAAAGAGAGCCCACCGACCACCGCCCGCTCGACCGCCACCGCGTCGAGGATGGCCGCCATGTCCTCGACCGACAGGCGTTCGGAGTACTGGTCGAGCTGGGGCGGGGAGTCGCTGCGCCCGTGCCCCCGCAGGTCCCAGGTGATCACCCGGTAGTCGGCCCCCAGGGCACCCAGGTTCGGGGCCCACATCTGCGAGGACGCCGAGTAGCCGTGGCTGAGCAGGATGGTGGCCCGGGGGTGCTCGGTGCCGTGCACCTCGTAGAAGAGGCGGACCCCGTTGCGATCGATCTCGGCCACCGGCCGATGGTAGACGGCGGGGGCCGGATCGCCGAGGCGAGCGCGGCCCGCGATAATCGGGCGGCGAGGCTCGAGGTGGCGAGCCGGCGGAAGGAGCGGCATGCGGGTTGGGGTCTCGCTCGGCACCGCCCTGCGGCGGGGCGACGCCGAGGGCGTGGCATCGGTCGTCCGCCAGGCCCGGGCGGCCCGCGACGCCGGCCTGGACGTCCTCACGGTGGGCGACCACCACGCCACCGGGCCCATGCCCTACCTCCAGAACACCCCGGTGCTCGGCCGGCTGCTGGCCGAGTGGGACGACCGGCCAGCCGGATGCTTGTTCCTGGTCCCGCTGTGGCACCCGGTGCTCATGGCCGAGCAGATCGGGACCCTGGCCGAGCTGGCCGCCGGTCCGTTCGTGGTCCAGACCGGCCTGGGCGGCGGCCGGGGGCAGTTCCGGGCCATGGGGGTGCCGATCGGCGCGCGGGCCCGGCGCCTGGAGGAGGGGATCGCGGTGGTGCGGGCCCTGTTGGCCGGCGAGGCGGTAACGAGCGAGTTCTTCGGCATCGCCGACGCCCGGATCGCTCCGGTGCCCAGCCGGGGCGTGGAGTGGTGGGTCGGGGCCGACAGCCCGCCAGCCATCGAGCGGGCGGCTCGGCTGGGGGACTGCTGGTACGCGAACGCCGACCTCACGGTGGCCTCGGCCCGCGAGAAGCTCGAGCGCTACCGCGATG
Organism: Actinomycetota bacterium; assembly: GCA_021324355.1. Lineage (GTDB taxonomy): Bacteria > Actinomycetota > Acidimicrobiia > Acidimicrobiales > RAAP-2 > Palsa-461. The sequence goes on along the minus strand of JAJPJD010000020.1, from coordinate 34,567 downwards.
CGTGCGCGGTGCTCGAGCGGACCCCGGTCCGGCTCCCGATCCGCAAGGACGTCTTCTTGGCCGAGACCGACGCCGAGGCCCGAGCGGTGGGCGACCCGTTGGTGGCCGCCGGCTACCGCGGCTTCGACCGGGCTGCCGTCGCCTACGGCGACCCGGCCTCGGTGGCCGAGCAGCTGGCTCCCTACGCCGACCTCGGGTTCACCGACGTGATCCTGCGGACCATGCCGGCCCCGCTCGAGGCTGCGGTTCGGTCGGTGACCCTGGCCGGCGAGCTGCGCGCCGCGCTGGCCGGGCGCTGACGGCCGGGGGCCGGGGCCCTACCACCAGCGGGCGTCCCGCCACAGCGCCCGCTCGTCTGCCTCGGGGTCGTCGAGGACCGCGACCGATTCGCCGAGCTGGAGGGTGGCCCGCCGGGTCGGCTCGTAGCGGGGCCAGCTGAGGGCGCCCGGCACGCCGTCCCGGGCGAAGCCGATCCAGGCGTCGGCCATGGTCGCCGACAGCGCCCACGCCCGCTCGTCGGTGCCGGTCAACGCCGCGGTCGGGCCGTCCAGGGTCCCGAACACGAAGGGCAGCTCGAGCGCGTGGCAGGCCCCCAGGGCGGTCTCGCCCGCCGCCGACCAGCTGAACAGGTACATCCAGACGTGGGGCTGGTGGCCGGCGTGGCGCTCAGCCAGCGCGATCGAGTGCTGTCGGAACAGCCGGTCGGTCTGGACGGCGTAGAGGATGTCGGCCGGCTCGCTGCTGTGGCCCCGAGCGGCCCGAGCACGGCGGTAGGCGGGGGCGAGCTCGGCCGCCGGGGGCGCGCCCGGCACCCCCGCCACCACCGCCGCCAGCCGCTGGGTCAGCTCCGCTGGTCCGACCTCCAGCCAGCCGGGGGCCATCGAGCCGAACAGCCGCGCCTCGTCCGCGGTGGTGCCCACCACCAGCGGCACCGGGTGGGTCGAGCCGGCGGCGGCCGCGGCCACAGGGTGCTCGGGGAGCACCGTGCCGTCCACCACCGGCCCGATCGCGCCCCCCCAGAGGTTGGGCCCCGAGCGCAGTTGGACCTCGGTCACTGCCCCCAGCAACGCGTCGGCCGGCAGCTCGGCCAGGGCCCGCGGATCGGTGCCGGCCCCGGCGGCCTCGGCCACCGCCCGGGCGAAGTCGGCCGCCACCGCCGGGTCCATGCCCGGCGCGTAGGTGCTCTCAAGGATCGCCGAGCGGAACAGGCCGCTGGCCGCTGGCATGGCCAGCAGGCACTCGATGCTCTTGGCCCCGGCCGACTCCCCGAACACGGTCACCGCCGCCGGGTCGCCGCCGAAGGACTCGATCTCGGCCGCCACCCACTCGAGCGCCGCCACCTGGTCGAGCAGCCCCAGGTTCACCGCCCCGAGCTCGGGGAGGTGCAGGAACCCGAACGGGCCGAGCCGGTAGTTGCAGGCGACCACCACCACGTCGCCCCGGGCGGCCAGCCTGGCACCGTCGTAGGTGGGGGCGGTGGAGGTCCCCAGCCGGAACGCGCCCCCGTGGATGAAGACCAGCACCGGCCGGCGGCCCCGGTCGCAGGCCGGCGTCCACACGGTGAGGTGCAGGCAGTCCTCGCTGGTCCCGTGGGCGCCCGGCCCGAACAGCCCGCCGAACACCGGCGGCCGGGCCGGGACCGGCGGGGCGGCCGAGCCCATGCCCTGGGGGCAGGCCGGACCGGGCTCGAGCGCCGGGCGGGGGCCGTCCCAGCGCTCGAGGGGGACCGGAGGCGCGAATCGGCGCGGCCCGGTCGGGGGCTGGGCGTAGCGGACGCCCCGGAAGACGCAGACCCCGCCCGCTTTGGCCCCGACCAGCTCCCCCCGGCTGGTGCGGGCGGTGGGCGCCTCGTCGCCGGCCACGGTCACAGGCCCTGGTCGACCGCCAGGTCGACCAGGAACTCGTAGTAGGTCAGCGCTTCGCTCAGCGCGAAGCGCTCCCGGACCAGCTCCACCCGGGGCGGTTGGCCCCCTTCGGGATCGAGGACCAGGTTGGCGCCGAAGGCCGGCCACCGGGTGACCAGCGGGATCGGCCGGCCGCGCACGGTGGTGGTCAGCTCGAGCAGCGCCGGGTGGCGGACCAGCAGGTCCACGAACGCGTCGGCCAGGGTGCGGACCGCCCCGCTCGGGTCCCCGGCCCGCAACTGGCCGTAGGCGTGGGCGACGCGGGTCCGCAGCGCCTCGTCCTTGATCTTCTCCGGGCGGTTCATCGGCCTAGATCGAGGAGTTGACCGGGTGCTCGACCCCGCTCAGCTGCTTCTCCCGCCACGGGCGGTGCTCAGCCTCGTGGCGTTCCTTGAACTCTGGCAGCACCTCGGTCCCGAAGCGCTCGATCGACTCCATGATGTGCTCGTGCTTGCGGTCGCCGCACTGGGCGACCAGCACCAGGACGTCCAGGTGGTGGTCCTCGTAGGCCTTGATGTTGCGCCGGATGGTCTCGGTGGTCCCGATGGCCTGGCCGCTGCGGGCCGCTCGGAACAGGGCCCGTTGGACCTCGTCGGTGGGTTCTTCGGCCGCGATCTGCTCTCGGGACATGAGGCGAGCGGCGACCAGCGGGCCCCGGCCGTCGCGCTCCGAACTCGGCAGCTCGCTGAACCGGTCGTAGAGGTTGGTCTGACCGGGGCGGTGGTTGGGGCCGGTCACCGGGTTGTAGTAGTAGCCGAGGGAGTAGGAGAAGAACCCGGGGCCATGCGCGCTGCGCCGCACCGCTTCCTCGTCGGTCTCGGCCGCCATGAAGGTCGAGAGCACAGCCAGCCCCGGGTTGATCGCATGCCCGATCGGGAAGCACTCCTCGCGCACCAGCCGCCAGTACTCCTCGGCCCGCTCGCCCAGCTCCTCGGGGGTCTCGAACCCGAACCCAAGGGAGGCCATCCCGAGGCGGGCCGCGACCATGGTGGTCTCCCGGCGCGACGCGGCCACCCACAGCGGCGGGTGAGGCTTCTGGAGGGGCTTGGGCACGACGTTGCGAACCGGCATCGAGAAGAACTCGCCTTGGAACCCCTGGTAGGGCTCCTGGGCCATCATGGTGCAGATCTCCCGGGTCGCGTCCTCCCACATCGCCTTCTTGCGGCTGCGGTCGACCCCGAAGCCGCCCAGCTCCATGTCGGAGGAGGACTCGCCGCTGCCGAACTCGACCCGGCCGTTGGACAAGATGTCGAGCGCGGCGATCCGCTCGGCCACCCGGGCCGGGTGGTTGTAGGCCGGCGGGGTGAGGACGATGCCGTGACCCAGGCGGATGTGGCGGGTCCGCTGCGACAGGGCAGCCAGCACCAGCTCGGGCGCCGAGGAGTGGGAGTACTCCTCCAAGAAGTGGTGCTCCACCTCGAAGACGTAGTCGAACCCGAGTCGGTCGGCCAGCTCCACCTGTTCGAGCATCTCGTGGTAGATGCGGCGTTCGGCGTCGGGGTCCCAGGTGGGGGCCCCGGGCGGCTTGGGCAGCTGGAGCTCGTAGAACAGTCCGAACTTCACGATGACCTCCTTGGTTCGGTGGCCGATGACCGAAGGCCGCCGGTGAGCGGCTCGGCGTCGGCCGGCCGCCAGCCGTCCAGGATCGCCCGCATGCGCCGCTCGACCTGGCGGCCGATCGACTCGGGGTGGGTCAAGACGTAGAAGCGCCCCGAGACGATGGCCGCCACCGCGAGGTCAGCCACCTCCTCGGGCGCCATCCCCTCGGCCAAGAACCGCTGCTCCAGCTGGTGGCGGCGGGCGGCGGCCGTCGGGTCCTCCGGCCGATCGACCAGGCGGGCCGGGCGGTTCCGCTCGGCGGTCACGATCCTGGTCGCGACCATCCCCGGGCACAGCACCGACACCCCGATCGAGGACCCAGCGGCTCGCAGGTCGTGCCAGAGCCCCTCGGACAGCCGGGTCACCGCGTGCTTGCTCACTGCGTAGACCGAGCCCGGACCGGTGGAGAGCCCGAGCACCGACGAGGTGTTGAGCACGTGGCCAGCTTCGCCGTGGGCGAGCATTCGGGGGACGAAGCACGAGATCCCGTGGACCACCCCCAGCAGGTTCACCCCCAGCACCCACGCCCAGTCGTCCTCGGTGGCCTCCCAGATCGGCGAGCGGCCACCGGAGACCCCGGCGTTGTTGCACAGGACGTGCACCGGCCCGAAGTGCGCGTCGGCCGCGTCGGCGAGGGCCTCGACGTCACGTCGGTCCGAGACGTCGGTCGGGACCGCCAGCACGCGGGCCCCGCCGGCCGCCAGCTCGGCTGCGACCGCTTCGAGCGGGTCCCGCTCCACGTCGGCGAGCACCACCTGGGCGCCGTCTCGGGCGAGGCGGGTGGCCAGCGCCCGGCCGATCCCGCTCGCCGCCCCGGTGACGACGGCCGTCCGGCCCGACAACTCCATCTGCCCCCCGTTCGTGGCGACCCGACGACCGAGCGTACCGGCCGGGGCCCGGTGTCCACGAGCCGGCGGCTGCCCGCTCGGCGATACTGAGGCAGCGTCAAGGAGGGGACCGATGCCCGTCCAGCTGAACCACACCATCGTCCCGGTCAAGGACAAACAGGAGTCGGCCGAGTTCCTGGCCGAGATCCTGGGCCTGGGGCCGCCCCGAGCGTTCGGGCCGTTCCTGTGCGTGGAGACCGCCAACCAGGTGAGCCTGGACTTCGACGACCGCTGGGGCGCGGTCTCCAGCCACTACGCCTTCTTGGTCACCGAGGAGGAGTTCGACGCCATCTTCGAGCGAGTGCGCGCTCGCGGCCTCACCTACTGGGCCGACCCCGGCCACCACCAGCCCAACCAGCTGAACGCCAACGGCCGGGGCTTCTACTTCGAGGACCCCTCCGGGCACAACCTCGAGGTGCTGACCCGCCCCTACGGCAGCTGAGCGGGGTCCTTCGGCTCAGACCGGGGCCTCGAGCTCGAGGCGGGGCTGGCGGAGGGGCGGTCGGTGCTCGCGCAGGGCCCCGAGCAGGTCGTCGCGCGTCGAGCGCCAGGCCCGGTCGTCCCAGCGGTTGACCGTCTGGACGGGGCCGTCGTCGGCCGAGTACAGCTCGCCCTCGGTCCCGTCGTGGAGCGTCCCCGGGTCGTACGCGCTCAAGGTCATGCCGTCGCGATGGACGGTGCGCACGTGCACCGCCACCCCGAACAGCTCGCTGTGCCACTCGGTGAACACCTGGTCGAAGTGGCGCCGAGCGGCGTCGGCGTCATCGGTGGGCAGGACCGAGCCCTGCATCCACCCCGGCGGGTCGATCCCGGCGATGGCGCAGAAGGTGGGAGCGAGGTCGAGGAGGCCGACCGGCCGGGTGACCACCGCCGGCGCCCGGCCTACGGACGGGGCCGGCCGCCACACAAGCGGCACTCGTAGCAGGGCGTCGACGTGGTAGGGGCCCTTGAACAGCAGGCCGAAGTCCCCCTGCAGCTCGCCGTGGTCGCTCGTGTAGACGACGTCGGTGTCGGGCCCCCACCCCCGGCGCTCGATCCGGGCCAGCACCCGGCCCAGGGCTTCGTCGATGAGCTCGCACTCCACGGCGTTGCGGGCGTTCACCTCTCGGACCTGGTCGTCGGTGAGGGTCGCCGGGACCCAGCGGGCCGGGGCCTCGTAGTTGGAGACCAGCGCCCCCTCGTACCACAGCCGCCAGTGGCGGGGCTTGGTCCCGATGAGGCGGGCCCGCTCCTCGGGCGAGCGGGCGTAGCCGGGCGGGAGCGGCACCTCTCGCCAGTCGATCCGCGCCATCTCGGACTGGGGCGGGTCCCAGGGGTGGTGGGGGTCGGGGAAGCTCATCCAACAGAACCAGTCCTCGTCGTCGCCCAGCGAGTCGAGCCAGGCGATGGTCCGGTCGGCCACCCAGTCGGTGTGGTACAGGGCGCGCTCGACCGGGTTCACCGCGACCTGCGGGGCACCGGTGTCCCCGCCGCCCTCGGCATTGACCTGGAAGTCGGCGTCGAGGGGGCGGTAGAAGCCGGCAACCGCCTCGGGGTGCTCGGCGGCCAGCCAGCGGGCGTAGTGGAGCGGCCCGAGGCTGCCATGGGTGGCCAGCTCCAGGTGCTCGAAGCCGCGGTGGGAGCCCTCCGGCGGCTGGGTCCCCAGGCGGGCCAGGGCGTTCTCCGGGAATCGGAGGAACGGGTCGAGGAGCGGCTCGAAGTGGGCCTTGCCGATCAGCGCGCAGCGGTAGCCGTGGCGCCGGAGCACCTCGGCCGCCGAGGGGGCGTCGGGGGGGAGCGGCACGCCGTTCATCCAGACCCCGTGGGTGGCCGGGTACTGGCCGGTCAGCATGGTGGCCCGAGACGGCATGCACACCACCGACTGGGGGTGGGCCCGCTCGTAGCGGGTGCCCTCGGCGGCCAGCCGGTCGAAGACCGGGGTGCGGGCCAGCTGGCCGCCGTTGGCTCCGAGGGTGTCGTAGCGCTGCTGGTCGGTGGTGACGAACAGGATCTTGCGCCCCGTCATCCGAGCTCCTCTGCCTGTCGGGCCAGGGCGCCCAGCGCCTGGCCGGCGGCGCCGGCCAGGACCACGGCCATGGCCGGCGGGTCGGCGTCGGTCCCGTAGACGACCAGGCACCGTCGCGGCCCCAGCGCCACCACGTCAATGGTGCCGAGGTGGCTGCGCCACAGCGGGCTGCGCATGGTGTGCTGGAGGCGCCGCTGGAGCGGGTCCAGGGTCACGATGGTGTCGGTCACCACCGCCCCGCTGCGCAGCGTGAGCTGGCGTTCGTCGCCCGAGACCCGTACCGACTCGATGCCCGGGAACCAGTGGTCGACCCGGGCCGGGTCGCCGACCAGGCTCCACACTTCATCGGCGCCGGCTTCGGCCACGACGTGGCGTCGCAGCGATCCGCGGTTGGCAAGCAAGGTGGTCCCATCTCCGTGGTCAAGGCGTGCTGTGCCCGCCTGCCGGATGGTCTACCGGCCCTCGGGCTATCGCGCAACCAGAGTTGACGCGAGGTCCAGGGCCAGGTTGACTGGGCTCCCTCGCCAGCACTGGAGGCCGCGTGAGAGACCTCATCGTCGACTCGCTCCAGCGGCGCATGCGCGCGCTGCACTCGCTGTACCGCGACGCGCTCGAGACCATGGACGCTCGTCACGTGAACCACTTCGAGCGCGACGGAGTGCTGCCGATCGCGTTCAGCCTGTTCCACATCGCGAACATGATCGACGCCTCCTTCATGCTGATCACCGGGACCCCGCCGATCTGGGACGACCGCTGGCAGGCGCGGGTGGCCCCGGCCATCGCCGACCACGGCAAGCACCGCACGGTCGCCGAGATGGTGCACCAGCGGATCGGCGATTACGCCGCCTTCTGCGAGTACCTGCACCAGGTGTTCGACCGGGTGGAGTCGTGGCTGGCGGAGCTGGACCCGGCCGAGCTGGACCGGGTGGTGGTCGCCCGACCACTCCCCGAGCAGCTGGCCAGCACCTTCAGCGCCCGGGTGGCTGGCCCCGAGGGGATCACCGTGCTGGACGCGCTGGAGTGCTGGATCTACCAGCACGGACTGCGCCACCTGGGGGAGATCGAGCTGGCCCGGGGCTTGGTCGGCCTGGGCGGGCTCACCTCGTGATCCGCCGGCTGTTCCACCGGGAGCTCGACCACTACCCAGGAGCCGCTCGGCGCTCGGGCTATCTGGCCCTGGTGGTGCTCACCACGGTCGTCCTCTACTACCAGCAGTACGTCGGCGGGTCGGTCTCGCCCTCGGTGCTGGCCCACTTCCAGATGTCCTTCCGCTTCTACCTGAGTGTGATCGTGGTGTCCAACGCCTTCGGCGCGCTCGCCAGCCTGGTGGCCGGGCTGGCCGACCGGTGGGGCCGGGCCAACATCGCCCTGTGGGGGCTGCTCGCGGCCAGCCTGACCACCGCCCTCGGCATCCCGAACGCGACCAGCCGGGTTGGCTACGCCGCCATGGTCTCGGTGGTGGGGTTCGTCGAGGGCCTGGTGCTGGTGGCCACGCCGGCCTTGGTCCGGGACTTCTCGCCCCAGCTCGGTCGGGGCCGGGCCATGGGGTTCTGGACCCTGGGGCCGGTGCTGGGCAGCCTCACCGTCTCCGAGGTCGCCTCCAACACCCTGCCGCACCTCCACCCCTGGCAGGACCAGTTCCACATCGCCGGCGTGGTGGGCCTGGCGGTGTTCGTGGTCGCCTTCCCCGCGCTGCGCGAGCTCTCGGCGGGTCTGCGTGACCAGCTGATGGTCTCGACAAAGGAGCGGGCCCTCCTCGAGGCCAGGGCCCGGGGGATCGACGTGCGCGCCGCGCTGGCCCGCCCGTGGCGACAGATGCTCGGCCCCCGGGTCCTCGTGTCCTCGCTGGGGGTGGGGGTCTTCCTCCTCATCTACTACGCCGCGGTGGGGTTCTTCGTCATCTACTTCACCTCGGTGTTCGGCTTCAGCCAGGCCCAGGCCAACGGGCTCGGCAACTGGTTCTGGGCCGCCGACGCGGTCACGGTGGTGGTGGTCGGGTTGGTCTCCGACGCGGTGGGGGTGCGCAAGCCGTTCGTGGTCGCCGGCACCCTGGCGGCGGTAGTGATGACCGCGATCTTCGCCACCCGGGCCACCCACCCCGACACCTCCTACGACACCTTCGTCGTGCTCATCTCGGTGCTCTCGGCCAGCCGGGGGTTCGCCTACGCCCCCTGGATGGCCGCGTTCACCGAGACCCTCGAGCGACGCAACCCGGCCTTGGTGGCCACCGGCCTGGCGGTGTGGGGCTGGGTCCTGCGGGTGGTGGTGGCGGTGTCCTTCCTGGTGATCCCAGCGGTGGTGACCTCGGCCAGCCCGGTGGTCGACTTCGGGCCCCGGCTCCAGGCCATCACCGCCGCCTATCCAGCCCAGGTGCGGACCCTCCGCCAGATCGACCCCGCCACCCTGGCGGCGCTGCGCGCCGACCGCAGCGACCACGCCGCGATCGCCCGGGCCCTCGCGGAGATCGAGGCCAAAGCCGGTGTCCCGCCGGCCCAGGCGGTGTCCCGGCTGGTCGCCTTGAGCCGGGTCCCGCAGGCCGACCGGGCCTACCTCGCGGCCCATGGCCACCAGGTGCTGGCGGCCCGGGCCGCCGCCCCGGCCCAGTGGCGGCGGTGGTGGTGGGTGTGCGTGGGGGGCGAGGTCGCCTTCCTCCCCACCGTGGCGCTGCTGGCCGGCCGCTGGCGCCGGTCGGCGGCCCGGCGGGACCGGGAGGCCCACCAGGCGGCGGTGGAGGCCGAGCTGGCCCGGCTGGCCGAGCCAGCCCCGGCGGTGGTGGGGACCTGAGGGGCGGGCAGCCTCAGTGAGTATGGAACGGCCGGCTCGATCCGCATATCACGTGGGTTGCCCACGATGACGTGGACCGAGCCACATACGGAACGAGCCGGCCGTCATGATCAGTGTGCCGCACGATTCGACACTCCTTGGCCTGGACGTTCACAAGTTGACGATCACCGCAGCGGTGCTCGAGGCAGGCTCGGACACCCCGGTGGTGGACAAGATCTCCTCGGACCCCGACGCTGTCCGGCACCTGGTGGCCCGCTTCCCCGACCCCCGACGGCTGGTGGCCTGCTACGAGGCCGGGCCCACCGGCTACGAGCTGGCCCGCCTGCTTAGCCGCCTCGGGGTGCGCTGTGAGGTGGTGGCCCCATCGCTCATTCCCGTGGCTCCCGCCGACCGGGTGAAGACCGACCGCCGAGACGCCAAACGCCTCGCCCTGCTGCTGCGCGGCGGACAGCTCAGCGCCGTGCGGGTCCCCACCGTCGGCGAGGAGGCGGTGCGGGATTTGTGCCGGGCCCGGGCCGACATGGTGCTCGACCGCACCCGGGCCCAGCACCGGCTCAACAAATTCCTCCTGCGACACGGGCGAGTCTGGCGTGACGGGAAGAACTGGACGCTCAAACACCACATCTGGATCCGCTCCCAGCGCTTCGACGAGCCGGCGCTCATTGCCACCTTGGCCCACTACCGCGCCACGCTCGAGGCCCGGGAAGCCGCGGTCGACGCCATCGATGCCGAGCTCGCCACGTGGTTCGCCACAGAGCCCTTCGTCCACAGTGTCCGCCGCCTGGCCGCTTATCGGGGCGTGACCGAGCTCGGAGCCCTCACCTTGGTCACCGAAGTCGGCGACTGGCGACGCTTTCCCAGCTCGGCGATGTTCAGCGGGTTCTGCGGGCTCGTGCCCTCGGAACGCTCGAGCGGGGAGCGGACACGGCGCGGTGGCATCACCCACGCCGGCAACACCCATCTGCGCACCCAACTCGTCGAGTCCGCCTGGGTCTACCGATCGGCACCGTCGGTCGGTGCCGAGCTCAAGCGTCGCCAGGAGGGCCTCGACCCTGCCGTCGTCGCCCGGTCCTGGAACGCCCAGCTGCGCCTGTGCGGACGGTTCCGCAGACTCGACGCCAGGAAGGCCAACCGCAAGACCGTCGTCACCGCCATCGCCCGCGAGCTCTCTGGGTTCTTGTGGGCGGAGATGACCGCCTGAGATGCCCAGCTCGACCGGCTCGCCTCGCGTGGGGGGCTCGACGTGAGCGAGGACGTCACCATGCGCCGGAGCACCGCCGCAGCAGAACCGATCCCCGAAACTTCGGGGACTATCTAGTTGATGCACCACACCGATAGAATTCCGTTGTGCAGACAGGAGAGGGCCGTCATGGAGCATGGGTCGCCGCATGGGGAGTGCCCGCGATGATTCTTGCCGGGGGCGCCTTTGCAGTATGGACAATCGCCGCTCAAAGAGGGTCGTCCCTTCCCTGGTGGCCGGCCGTGCTGTTCGGTGCCTTGACACTTGTCTGTCTTTACTTTGTGTTCGCTCCCCTCTTTGGGCTACCGCCGTTCAAGCGCGCGCCGGCTCCCGTCAAGGGTCGTCCGCCTGTGCGGGGCATTCCCGATGCGGAGGTCTCTGCCGAAATCGCTCGCCAGAGGGAACGCCATGACTACTCCTTGGCCGTCGAGCGTGAGATGCGCGAACGCCATGCCGACGAGCTGCGCGAGCAACGGCTGGGATGGGCGGAGGAGTTGAGGGGTGTTCGCCACCGCAGGCGAGGGTACTAGTGAGCCTGCTTCCGAGGGCGGACGACCGTCGCCTGCTTCTCCGGGTCCTTCCGATGCTTCCCCGATAGGCCCTTTGGGTCCACCTTCAGGGCCGCGGCGACGAACTCCTCGAACTCCTCGGGCGTGGGCTGCCCCTGAACTGGGCGTTCGCGCTTTACCACGGTGACCACCCTACAATAGGTGGAGCACTCGGGGATCGGACCCGACACCGCAGCTTCCAAGGGCCGGCGGTGGTCGACCAAGACGTGCCCCTGGTGGGGCGCCCCCGGACCGCGGCAAGGTCTCCGCAAAGTGGCCCGCCCGCTAGAGGGTCCGGGGGCAGCTCACCTCCTCATGGATCGGCCCCCTCTTCTTCGACGATCGAGGCCGAGGTGGGCTCTTGGTCGCGAACAGGGACCGAGAAGTCCAGGACCGCCTTGAACGCGATCAGGAACTCGTCCCGGCGTGCTTCCGGCCAGCCGGCTCCCCCCCGGGGTATCTGCTGTAGCAACCCGACGAGACCGGGTGGGAGTCCGGCTGTATCGCCAAGGGGTGAGGCAGCGGGCCCAGACGAGGCGCCCCCGCGAGCGGCCTTGACCTCTCGGGGCTTGCGGGGTTGCGGGGTTGCGGGGCGCTGGGGGCCGTTGGTCTTCGGGGCCGGCGCCTTCTCTGCCCGAGTCTTCTTCTTGGACGCCGCTGCCGCGGTCGTGTCGACCCCGGCCCACTCGCATAAGCCCAGGAAGAGCGAGACCATGCGATCCTGCTGGCTACGGGGGTTGTAGGCCCGGAACGCGCCTCGCACCTTGTCGATCCCGTCGGTAGCCGGGTCGACGTAGGAGTAGACCTCCGCGTAAGCGGCGGTCAACAGCTCCCGAATGCCCTGCTTGAATTCCCCGTCATCCGGCACCCGTGAGAGTCGTTCCAGTTCCGCGCTCGGCTGGCCGTCGGCGTCGACAAAGTCGAGCAGCCGAAGCGCCTGGAGTGTCCGTTGCGACAGGCTCTCTGGGATTCCGACCCGCTCCAGCACGTCCGTAGTGATCGGTGTCTGGAGTCCTCGATCGCGATAGCGCTCAATCACTTCGATGATGGCACCGGCGGGTGCATAGGGGCCGGTGCCTCCTGTTTGGAGGGCCATACCCAAACCCTACCACACCGTTATGGCTCGAACAATATCCTCGCCGTTGTTTGATATGCGTTGCGGTATGCGATTGAGCTGCCCGCAGCAAAAGGGTCAGTTACTAGGGATAATGAAGCTACATTCGTCACATGATCACTACCGACACGCCAATAGAACAGATCCAGCCAGTCATTTGGAGAGGGGTTGGTGGCCGGTGGCTGGCCGTGAGCGCCCCTGGAAGCGCCATCCGCCTGGGCGTTGTGGAACGATCCGAGGAGGACGCAGCACGAGCTTTTCAGGCCGCACTCCAGCGCTGGGCTGGGTACGACCATCTGCCCGTTACGAACGATCGGTCAGTGGCCGGTACGTGAGCCGCTTGCCCACACTCGCACCGATAATCTTCTGCACCCGCTCGGCGTCGGTCATCTTTCGGGTATTCCACCGGAACTCGAACTCGGTGGCGTAGCGGTGCAGGTGGTCCTTCGAGACGTTGTGGTGGGTGCCATCAAGGCTCCGCTTGAACTGGGCGAAGAAGGACTCCGCCTCGTTCGTGCTCACACCATCCCGGACGTACTCCCCGATGGAGTGGTTCACCGTGCCGTGCGAGGCGAACTTCTTGCCTAATGGCATATAGACCTGCGCCGAGTCGGTGTGCAGATGGGTAGTCGCGGGGTCCACGTGGCTGGTGAGGACCTGGCGCAGGTTCTCGCCGTTCACGTTGGCCACAACGCGGGTTCGGACCTCGCCGCTCTCCTTGTGGACCAGGGCCACCACCGGCGTCTTGTCAGTGAGGCCCTGCTTGCTTCCGACGCGCTTGTTGGCGTGGCGGTTCTTCGGCTCGCCACCCACCCACGTCTCATCGGCCACGACGGTCCCCGACAGGAGCGACGACAGTGGTTCCCGGGTAACGGCTTCGCGGAGCCGGTGGCCGAGGAACCAGGCCGTCTGGTAGCTGACGCCAAGATGGCGCTGAAGCTCCAGGGCGCTCACCCCGTTCTTGCCCGCGTTGAACAGCCACATGGCAAGCAGCCACTTGGAGACGGGGATCTTGGAGGACTCGAAGATGGTGCCGACCAAGACGCTGAACTGCTTGCGGCAATGGCGGCAGCGCCACAGGCGACGGTAGGTGGTCTGGCCGGTTCGGGTCTTGCGCTCACCGGAACGGGCAGCGATGAAGTAGTGCGCTGGGTCGATCACGCCACAATGGGGGCAGACGACCTGGCCCTCGGGCCAGCGCAGGCGCTCCAGCAGCTCCCAGGCGGCGCCCTCATCGGAAAGGTACTTCGGGAGGGTGGCGAGGTTCAGCGGCTCCATACCCACAGTCTACATGAGACACCATGGTGCGTCAACTAGATAGTCCCCGAAACTTCTATGAACCGGCCTTCGCCGGCCGCGATCAGAGTGGGGCAACGCTCTGCGCAACGCCCTCATGCGACCTCGATTCGCGAACATCAGAATGGCGGTGAGCCCTTCTGCATCGCTCCGGCGCATGGTCGAGCCCTTGCCCGTCCGCCCTGATCTGCCGTCGGGGACGCATAGCAGCCGCCACCCCGGTGTCAAGGCGAGAATCGTATGCTTCACCACACGAAAGGGCCTTGACACCGGGGCCCCGCCGCCTGCTCATCGAGCGATCACCACGCCGAACCAGAGGTTCGGCGCGCCCGGAAACAACCTGCTCAGGGCTACTTGACACGCCGTTCCACATCAGAAGTGGCCGGCCAGGTCGCGCTGGTGGTGCTCGCTCGACCGGGCGGCGTGGCGCAAGAGGTTGCGGGCCATGGAGGACTCCTGCTGGTCGGCCCGCTGGTCGTAGATCCGGGTCCGGGCGGCGTGGGCGGCGTGGGACCCCGGCTCGGCCAGCACCGCCGCCTCGATCAGGTGGCAGGCCAGGCGGAGGTTGCCGGCGGCGGCCAGCGCCTCGGCCCGGGCCACCACTGGCTCCACCCCGCCGGCCAGTTCGACCCAGGCGGCCGCCTGCTCGGCCCGAGGGGCTGGCAGCAGGTTGTCCGGCTCCCCGTCGTACCAGCCGCCGTAGCGGCGCCAGACGTTGCGCACCAGGAACTGGGGGTGGTCGTACACCGGGCGGAGGTAGGGCAGGTCCCGCAGGTGCGCTGGGACCTGGACCTGGTGGATCACCTGGTCGAGCGACAGGCCGCGGTTCATGAGCTCGAGGGTCTGGTCCTCCAAGGAGTCGAGCAGCTCGGCGGTGTGGCCGAGGGCCTGGCGAATGCGGTCGGCGCCGAAGATCGGCAGGCCGTGGCCGGACACCAGGATCTCGGCCCCGAGGTCGGCCATGGCCCGCAGGGCCTCGGCCCAGTCGCTCAGGTAGCGCTGCACCTTCTGGGGGTTGCCGGCGTTGGGGACCGAGTAGACGAACAGGTCGCCGGGGTGCAGCAGGCGGCGCTCGGGGATCCAGGTCCAGGTGGCGTCGTCGGTCTCCCCTCGGGCGTGGTGCAGCTCCACGGTGAGGCCGCCCCGGGTGATCGTGAGGGACTGGTCGTAGGTCACGTCGGGGCGGCGGAACCGCTCCGGCCAGGTGTAGGTGTCCACCGGCAGGCCGAACTGGCGCTGATTGATGGCGGCGTTCCAGCCCCGGGTGCGCTCGTAGCGGTCGAAGTGCGACGCCATCAGCTGGTGGCCGTAGACGGTGGGGGCCGGCCAGCCCCGCTCGGCCGCCTCGGCCTCGAAGCGGGCGGTCCCGAAGACGTGGTCGATGTGGTGGTGGGAGAAGACGGCCAGGGCGGCCGGCGTGCTCGGGCGCCAGCGCCGGGTGGCCTCGAACACCACGTCGGCGTCGTACGGGCCGCCGGTGTCGAGGAGGAGGAGCCCGTCGCCGCTGTCGATGACGGTGATGGACGAGACGCTCTTGATGTAGAGGACCCCGTCGTCGATCTCCTCGGCCTGGCGCCGCAGGACCGGGGCCACCGGGTGGTGCTCGTGGACCAGGTCGCCGTGGCCTCGGAAATGGCGCTCGGCCAGCTCTCGGATGGTCGGTGTCGGCACGGCGGCTCCTCCCTCGACGACAACCCCGGGCCTCGACGACAACCCCGGGCGGCCGGGACGTTAGCCGCCTGGTCATCGGGGCCAGGTGCTAGCTGATCACTATTGCTAAGTTTTCGCATTTGGTCCACAATGAGCCGGTGCTGTCCGCCGCCTCTCGCCTGCGAGCCGCCCGCTCGGCCCTGAGCGGTCCCGAGTGGGGCCGCCTGGGCGCGATGGCGGCCACGGTCGTGGGCCTGTTCGTGCTGGGGTTCGTCCTCCTGGCGGCGGCGATCCCCCACCACTACCGGCTCTCGGCCGGCGCCACCTTCGGGCTGGGAACCGGGACCCTGGCCATGACCCTGGGCATGCGCCACGCCTTCGACGCCGACCACATCTCGGCCATCGACAACACCACTCGCAAGCTGATGGCGGAGGGGAAGCGCCCGATGAGCGTCGGCTTCTTCTTCTCCCTCGGGCACTCGACGATCGTGTTCTTGCTGGCGGTCCTGCTCAACTTCGGGATCCGGGCCCTCGACGATCAGGTCCGCAACGGCAGCTCCACCTTGCACAACGTGACCGGGATCGTCGGCACCTCGGTGTCGGGGACGTTCCTCTACGTCATCGCCGTGCTGAACGTCATCATCCTGGCCTCGATCGTGAAGGCCTTCCGGGACATGCGGGCCGGCCGCTACGACGAGGCCGAGCTCGAGCGCCAGTTGCAGCAGCGGGGGCTCATGAACCGGTTCTTCGGACCGCTGGCCCGCCGGGTGGACGCCCCGTGGAAGATGTACCCGGTCGGCGTCTTGTTCGGTCTGGGCTTCGACACCGCGACCGAGGTCGCCCTGTTGGTGCTGTCTGGGACCGCGGTTGCAAGCGGCCTGCCGTTCTGGGCCATCCTCTCGCTGCCGATCCTGTTCGCCGCCGGGATGAGCCTGTTCGACACCCTGGACGGCTGCTTCATGAACTTCGCCTACGGCTGGGCGTTCTCTCGGCCGATCCGCAAGGTGTACTACAACATGGTCGTCACCGGGCTCTCGGTCGCGGTGGCGTTCATCATCGGCTCGGTCGAGCTGCTCGGCCTGATCGGTCAGGAAGCCAACCTTTCGGGTGGCTTCTGGTCGACCATGGCCAACTTCAACATCAACACCGCCGGCTTCGTCATCGTCGGCCTGTTCGTCATGACCTGGGCAGTGGCACTGGCAGTGTGGCGGTTCGGGCGCATCGAGGCTCGTTGGGACGCCGCCATCCTGGCCAGCACCGCGCCCGATGGCGGGGACGCAGAACCGTCCGAGGCCCCGCTGCCCGGTGGTCGAAGGGGCGCGGCGGCGGGCTGAGCCGCCCGACTGGCGCTCGGAGCAGCGGCGCACCTGGCGGGTTCGCGGCGCCCATTTCACCTACGGGCCAGACGGTTGGCCCCTCGTTTCGGTTGCGCTGGTCGGCTCGGAGTGTTTCAACTGGTGAGGGCCGTGCCTACCAGCGTGGAGGCCACCGCAGTCCAACCATGCTCGATGTCCCGGTGAGCCAGTCGACCAACAGCGAGTACCGGATCGACGAGCTGGCCCAGCGGGCCGGCACGACGGTTCGCAACATCCGTGCCTACCAGGACCGCGGGCTCCTGCCACCGCCCCGCCGGTCGGGGCGGGTCGGCCTGTACTCCTCGGCCCATCTGGCCCGGCTCCGGCTGATCGGCCAGCTGCTCGGCCGCGGGTACACCCTGGCCAACATCGCCGAGCTGCTGTCGGCCTGGGAGCGCGGCCAGAACCTGGGAGACCTCCTCGGCTTGGAGGCCGCTCTCACCGACCCGTGGTCCGAGCACCCGCCGTCGGTGCTCTCGCTGGAGGAGCTCGCCGGGTTGCTGGGGCTCCCGGTCGAGGCGTTGGGGCCGGACAGCCCGCTCGAGCTGGCGCTGGCCGACGGGTTCGTCCGCCGGGACGGGTCGGGCTTCGTGGTCGAGAACCTGCGGCTCCTGCGGGTCGGTGCCGAGCTGCTCGCGGCCGGGGTGCCGGTGGGCGCGCTCTTGGCGGCGCGCCGAGCCCTGAGCGACCGGATCGCCGAGGTGGCCGCGATCTTCGTGGACCTGGTGGTGGCGCACGTCTTCGTGCCCTTGGGCGAGCCGATCCCGGCCGAAGAGGTGGGGAGGCTGGCCGAGCTCCTCCGGCGCCTGCGCCCGTTGGCCCAGGAGGCGGTGGGGGCCGAGCTGGCCACCGCCATGGAGCGCCAGGTCGAAGCCCGGCTCAGCGCGTGGCTGGCGCGGATCCTGGAGCGTTCCGGCGACAGCCCGGCTCCCCGTTGAGCCGGCGGGTCACAGGACCACCTCGACCAGGGTCGGGCCGGGGGTCGCCAGCGCCGCCCCGAGGCCGGCCGCGAGCTCGTCGGCCGACGTCGCCCGCCAGGCCTCGAGGCCGAGCCCCCGGGCCAACTGGCAGAAGTCGATGTCGGGTCGGCCCAGTTCGAGCATCTCGGCGGCTCGCTGCCCGTTCCCCTCGGCTCCCACCCGCTGCAGCTCCATGTTCAAGATGGCGTAGGAACGGTTGTTGAACAGCACCGTGGTCACCTGGAGGCCGAGGCGGGCCATGGTCCACAGGGCCTGGAAGGTGTACATGGCGGCGCCATCGGCCTGGAGGGAGATCACCGGACGCTCCGGGCAGGCCACCGCCGCTCCGACCGCCACCGGCAGTCCCTGGCCGATCGCGCCGCCGGTCAGGTAGAGCCAGTCGTGGGGCGGGCATCCGGCAGTGGCCAGCGCGCAGGCCAGGCTGGAGGTGACGCCGTCGTCGGAGACGATCGCCCCTTCGGGCAGCGCCGCGCCGAGCACCGAGGCGGCCGAGCGGGCGGTGAGCTCGCCGCTGGCCGCCTGGGGTCGCCAGGCCTCGGCCACCACTGGAGCGGCCCGGCCCGCGCCGAGCTGGTCGACCAGGGCCTCCAGGCTGCCCGGCACGTCGTCGGCCACGGTGGCCAGCCGGTGGAGGTGGCAGCCCTCGGGGACCAGCCAGCTCGGCTTGCCTGGGTAGGCGAAGAAGCTGACCGGGGGCTCGGCCCCCACGAGCACCAGGTGGCGGACGTCGCGCAGGAAGTCGACCACCATCTCGCCCAGATAGGGGAGGCGCTCGACCGGGACCAGGCCAGCTCCTCGGCTGAGCCGGGCCGGGAAGGTCTCGGTGGCCAGCCGGGCCCCGCTCACGGCGGCGACCCGGCCGGCCGAGCGGAGGGCGGCGGCGCTGAGGGCGGCGGTGCCCAGCAGCAGCAGGGCGGGCTCGCCGGTCCGCAGGGCGGCGGCCACCTCGGCTACTCGCTCGTCGTCGACGGTGGGCCGGGGGGTCGGCGGGAGCGGGCCGGCCACCACCCCGCCTGGCTCCCAGGCCACGTCGGCCGGCACCACCAGGGTGGCCACCTGACCCGGGGGCCCCAGCGCGGCCCGGAGGGCCTCGACGGCGTCGGCCCCCACGGTCTCGGGCGCACTGGCCCAGCGCACGAAGCCCGGAGAGACGCTCCGGGCGATCGACTCGATGTCGGATTCGAGTGGTGCGTCGAACTTCTTGTGGTAGGTGGCGTGGTCGCCGACGATGTTGAGCATCGGGGTTCGGGCTCGGCGAGCGTTGTGCAAGTTGGCCAGGCCGTTGCCCAGTCCCGGGCCGAGGTGCAAGAGGGTGGCGGCCGGCCGCCCGGCCATCCGTCCGTAGCCGTCGGCCGCCCCGGTGGCCACCCCCTCGAACAAGGTGAGCACCCCCCGCAGCTCGGGGACTGCGTCGAGGGTGGCCACCAGGTGCATCTCGGAGGTCCCGGGGTTCATGAAGCAGGTGTCCACCCCGCAGCGGACCAGCGTCCGAACCAGCGACTGGGCTCCGTTCATGGCCTGCACCCCCTCGGTCGGACCGATGTTAGGGGGTGGGCCCAGGATCGGCCGGCGGCGACTGGCGGAGCAGGCTGGCGTGGTCAATGCTCGGAGCGTCCCGAAAAAGGAGCGTGCGATGGCCATCACGATCGGTGATCGGATCCCCGAGGTCCCGCTGCGAGTCATGACCGCCGAGGGCCCCAAGCAGGTGTCCTCGACCGAGGTGCTGGGCAAGGGCACCGTGGTGCTGTTCGCGGTCCCCGGCGCGTTCACCCCGACCTGCTCGGACCACCACCTGCCCGGCTTCGTGGTGCGGGCCGACGAGCTCCGGGCCAAGGGGGTGGACACCATCGCCTGCGTGGCGGTCAACGACCCTTTCGTCATGGGCGCGTGGGCTCGGGATCAGAAGGTTGGGGACCGGGTGACCATGCTCTCGGACGGCAACGGCGAGTTCACCCGAGCCGTGGGGCTGGAGCTCGACGGAAGCGCCTTCGGCCTCGGGACGCGGTCCCAGCGCTACGCCGCCATCGTGAAGGACGGGGTGCTGACCGCGCTCTTCGTCGAGCCGGGACCGGGGCTGGAGGTGAGCTCGGCCGAGTCGGTGCTGGCTGCGCTCTGAGTCAGCCCGCCGGCTCGGCCTGCTGGGTCAGGCCGAGCCCTCCCGGCGCTGCGGCTCGGGGCGGCCCGGGACCCTCGACCCCGGCTCGGACAGCCTGGTCCCGAGCAGTAGCTCGATGGCTCGGATGTCGTCGGCTCGGATGGCGGTCCCCGAGCCGCGCTGGCGCCGCTGGGCCTGGATTATCTTCACGAACCGGCGCAGCAGCTCCTGTTCGGGACCGCTCACCGAGGCGATCTGCGCCTCGAGGTCAGCCGGGTCGCCGTCGGGCGCCTCCGGTTCGGCTCGGGCCTGGCGCGCCGGCCCGGGGAGCAACAGATCGACCGGCACGTCGTAGAGGAGCGCCAGGCGCTGGAGCCGCGGCACCGAGATGGCCCGCTCGCCCCGTTCGTACGCGCCGAGGACTGACGCCTTGAACTCCTGCCCCGACATCGCCTCGACGGCCTGCAGTGACAACCGCAGTTGCTGTCGGACCCGCCGCAGGCACGAGCCGACCGCTCTGGCGTAGGCGGCGCTGTCGGTCAAGTCCTCGACTGGCTGCTCGCCCTCGGTCATCGTCGACCTCGCCGTCACGGTGACATTGTGACGCGCCGTGCTGGTCATGTCATGCGCGCGCCGCGCCGAGAGCTCGCGAACGGACCCCGCGGCGCTCAGAGAGCCCGGGCCGCCGCCGGTTCCTCGGACGGTTCATCAGAGATGAGCGAGGCGTCAACGGCCTCCGCGGCTCCCACCGAGAGGAACGCCCGGTCGCGCAGAGGCAGCTCGGGGATCAGCCAGCACAGCAGGAAGGCCACGGCTGCGAAGGGCACGCCGACCAGGAACATGAAGGTGAGCGAGTGCCCGAACGCTTCCACGAACCCGTGATGGATCGGTGCCGGCAGGGCAGCCAGCTGTTTGGGGTTGCTGGCAATTGAGTTGCCCGAGACGCTGTGCATGGCCCGCAGGACCGGTGCCGGCAGGTAGCGGCGCAGCTCGGAGAAGAGCCGGTTGTTGAAGATCGCCCCGAAGATGGCCACGCCGAAGGACCCGCCGATCGACCGGAAGAAGGTGGCGCTCGAGGTCGCGGTGCCCAGGTACTCCTGGGGGGCGACGTTCATGACGATCACCACGATGATCTGCATGACGAAGCCGATCCCCAGGCCGACCAGGAACATGTAGATGCTCGAGACGACGAGCGGGGTGCCGACCTGCATGGTGGAGAGCAGGTACAGGCCGACGGTCGCGATCGCGCAGCCCAGTATGGGGAAGACCTTGTAGCGGCCGTGGCGGGAGGTGAGCTGGCCGCTGATGTTGAAGGCGATCAGCATGCCCACCACCACCGGGAGCATCTGCAGGCCCGAGCTGGTCGGGGTGGCCCCGTGCACGGTCTGCAGGTACAGGGGGAGGTAGATCATGGCCCCGAACATGACCAGGCCGACCAAGAACCCCACCACGCTGGCCAGGTTGAAGGTCTTCAGCTTGAACAAGGCCGGCGGCATGAGCGGCTCGGGGGCCCGGTGCTCGATCACCACGAAGGCGGCCACCATGACCACGCTCAGGATCCCGAGAGCCCAGATCGGCAGCGAGTTCCACGGATAGGTGGTGCCGCCCCAGGTGGTGAGCAGGATCACCGCGGTGACCGCGGTCCCGAGCAGGACGGTCCCCAGGTAGTCGATGCGGTGGGGGGTGCGGTGCTTGGGCAGGTGCAGCACCGACGCGACCACCGCCAACGCCACCACCCCGAGGGGGATGTTCACGTAGAACACCCACCGCCACGACAGGCTCTGGGTGAACAGCCCGCCCAGTAGCGGGCCCAGGATGCTCGAGACGCCGAACACCGCCCCGAAGAGGCCCATGTAGCGGCCCCGCTCCCGGGGGGAGACCAGGTCCCCCATGACCGCCTGGGAGCCGACCATGAGCCCGCCGGCCCCCACGCCCTGCACGGCCCGGAACGCGATGAGCTCGAGCATGTTGTGGGACAGCCCAGAGAGCATCGAACCGGCCAGGAAGATGGCGATCGCCGACTGGAAGAACAGTTTGCGGCCGTAGAGGTCGCCGAGCTTGCCCCACAGCGGGGTGGTGATCGTCGAGGTGAGCAAGTACGCGGTGACCACCCACGACAGGTGGTTCAGCCCGTGGAGGTCGCCAGCGATGGTCGGCAGGGCGGTGGCGACGATGGTCTGGTCCAGCGCGCTCAGGAACATCCCGAGCATGAGGGCACCGATGACCACCAGCAATCGGCGCCGCTCGGCCTTCGAGCGCGCCGGGGTGGCGTCGATCACCGTGGGCTCGAGTTGGTGGGTCTCAGTGGCCATGGCCGTCGACCGCCGCGCTCACGTCGTGGATGAAGCGCTCGAGCAGCCGGGCGAACTGCTCCCGCTCTTGGGTCGACCAGCCGGCCAGGACCTCCGCCAGCCACTGGTGGACCGCGGCCTTGGCCCGCTCGATGGTGCGGTTCCCGGTCCCGGTGAGCTGGACCAGTTGGGCCCTCCGGTCGAGCGGGTCCGAAGCCCGGCGGACCAGGTGGCGGGACTCGAGTTGCTGGACCCGCCGGGTCACGGTCGGGGCGTCCAGCTGCAACCGGTCGGCCAGGTCCCCCAGGCGGATCCCGTCACCCGCCTCGCGCAGGGTGCCCAGCACCTGGACATCGGCTCGACTGAGGTTGATCCGAGCGTCGCGCAGCACCGCCTCGATCACCCGGCCGTGGGAGACCAGGTGCCCGAACGCCTGCATGCTTCGGTTGACGGCGTCGAGCGCGCCGGGCGCGACGTCAACTCTGGTGGCCATGGGCGCCAGTTTAATTGCTTGCGGCAACTAAAGAACGCGCGGCGCCTAGCGCTGGCGGACCTCGGCGTGGCGCTGGGAGCGGTTGACCACCAACCGGGCTGCCACCAGCAGCAACAGGACCAGGACCAAAAGGATCAGGGCAGCGTCGAAGGCCAGGTAATGGGCCTGGTTGGAGGGGTAGTCCCAGAAGGTCCACACCGGGTAGGTGAGGTAGCCGATCGGCTGGTGGAACAGGGCGGCCTTGGGGGTGCCGGTGTACCAGCCGGCGGTGTACAACAGCGGGGCGGTCTCGCCGCCCGAGATGGCCAGGGCGATGAGGAGGCTGTTCACGATGCCCGGGACCGCCGAGCGCAGGACCACTGTGCGCAGGGCGTACCCGGTAGGCATGCCCAGCGCTTCGGCGCCCTCGCGATACGCGGTCGGGACCTGGCGCAGGGCGGTCTCGGTGCCCCGGGCGATGTAGGGGACCACCATCACCGACAGGACCAAGAGCGCGGCCAGCAGCGAGAAGCCCCAGTGGAACTGGACCACCAGGGCCAGGTAGCCGACCAGTCCCAGCGCGATCGAGGGCACCCCGGCCAGGACCTCGGTCGCGCTGCGCAGCACCCCGCCCCGGGGCCGGCCGCGCCGCCCGGTGCCAGCGAGCTCGGCCAAATAGACGCCGCCGAGGACCCCCACGGTCCCGGCGATCGCGAGGACGCCTGCCATCAGCACGAGGGTCCCCAAGATCGCGTTCAGCAGCCCCCCGGATGCCCCGTTGGTGGTGGTGGTGAGCACCGTCCAGCGCCAGTGGGGGATCGCTCGGGCCACCACCCCGCCGGCCACCCACAGCACCGGGCCGACCACCGCCACCAGGGCGGCCACGGTGAAGACCCGGAACGCCCAGTCGGCGATCCGCCGACGCCGGGAGCTCATGCCCCGGTCCCCACCGGCGCTGCGATGCCCCCGGCCCGCCGGACGATCAGGCGAGCCGCGGTGTTGACCAGCAACAGGACGACCACCAGGACCACCGCCAGCTCGGCCAGGGTCCGGACCTCGAAGCCGGTGCCATCGACGAAGGCCGAGTCGAGCTGGGTGACCAAGGTGGCCGCGATCGTCCCCATGGTGCCGTAGAGGTTGGGCGCGACCGTGTTGAGTAAGGAGCCCGAGACCATCGCGACCGCGATCGTCTCGCCCAGCGCCCGGGCCAGGCCCAGGACTGCGGCGCCGACGATGCCGGCTCGGACCCAGGGCATGGTGATGCGGCGGGAGACCTCCCAATCGGTCATGCCGAGCGCCTCGCCCCCCTCCTTGGGCAGTGCCGGGACCTGCGCGAACAGGGTCCGGGTGGTCGAGGCGATGATCGGGATGATCATGAGGGCGAGCACGATCCCCGAGGTGGCCAGCCCCTCGCCGTGGCCGACCGGCCCCTTGAAGAAGCGCAAGGCCGGGAGGTCTGGCATGTTCCGGGCGATCACCGGGTAGACGTCGTTGGCCAAGAGGGGCCCGAGCGTGAGGGCACCCCACAGGCCGATGATCACGCTGGGCACCCCGGCCAGGATCTCGATCGCGGTGCGCAGGACCCCGGCCAGCCACCCGCCCAGCCGCTCGGTCAGCGCGAAGGCCGCCCCGATCGACACCGGCACCGCGATCACGATCGCGATGAGCGACGACTCGAGGGTCCCGGCGATGACCGGCCAGGCACCGTAGGAGGCGCCGACTGGGTGGGCCACGCCGTCGGTGCGGGTCACCGCTCCGTAGGTGCTGCCGGGCTTCCAGGTGCTCGCGACCAGGAAGTGCAGCCCGTTGACCCTGGCTGCCGGCCAGGCTTTCCAGGCCAGCACCACCATGGTCAGCGCCAAGGCCACCAGGGGCACCAGCGCGGCCGCCCGCCCGCCCGCGACCCACAGGTGGTGCTCGTGGGCCCGGGCGAGCGAGCGGATCCGCCGGAGATGGGGTCGGCGGGCTGGCCGTGCCCCCACCGGGGAGACCCCTGTGGGGGCGGTACCGGCGAGGTCCATCTAGCGGATCTTGTGGATCTGGGCGAGCGAGGCCTTGAGCAGCTTGGCCGGCAGGGGTTGGAAGCTGACCTGGCTCAGGTACTGCGCGCTGTTGCCGTACTTGGGGCTCACCGCCCACTCGAGCAGCGAGCGGATCGCTCGGGCAGTCGAGGCACTCGACTGCTTGGTGTTCACGATCGCGTACTCGTAGTTGATGATCGGGTAGCCGTTCTCCACCGGACCGTCGATCAGCGAGATCGTGCCGTCCGGTGGCGTCTTCTTCACGAAGTACGCCGCCTCGGCAGCCACGTTGGCCGGGGTGGGCAGGACGTACTTGCCCTTGCCGTCCTGGAGGGCGGCGTAGGTGAGGCCGTCACCGAGCAGCTGGGACAGGTAGCTGATCCCCACGTAGGCGATGCAGCCCACGGTCTTCGCGCAGGCCGAGACCATGCCACCGTTGCCCTGCTCGGCCAGCGCCCCCGGCGTGGTCGGCCACTGGACGCTGGTCGAGTAGCCGACCTTGGTTCCCCACCCCGCCTTGTCGGTGTCCGACAGGTAGGTGGTGAAGATGAAGGTGTCCCCGCTGCCATCGGATCGGTGCAAGGCCACGATCGGGATGTCGGGCAGCGAGACGTTGGGGTTCGCAGCCGCGATCGCCGGGTCGTTCCAGCTGGTGATCTTGCCCTGGTAGATGTCGGAGAGGACCTTGCCGCTCAGGTTGAGGTGCGCGGTCACACCCGGCAGGTTGTAGGCGATCACCTGGACCGAGATGGCCAGGGGGATGTTCTCGAGCGTCGGGTCCTGCTGGACGTCGGCCGGGGGCAGGTACGCGTCCGAAGAGCCGATGTCGACGGTCCCGTTGGCGGCGTCGGTGATCCCGGTTCCCGACCCGGTGCCGGCGGTGGTGATCGAGACCGAGTGGAACAGCTGCTGGTAGGCGGGAACCCAGATGTTCCACAACGGGTACAGCAGCGTGCTCCCGGTCTCGCTGATCGTCGCCGATCCGGGGTTCTCGATCCCGCTCGGGCGCGCCTTGGGCTTCGGCTTGGCCTTGGCGCTCGCCGCGCTGGCCGAGCCGGCCAGCACCGCCAGGCCCAGCGCCGCTGCCGCGACGACGGCGAGTGCCCTGTTCCACGGGCGCGTTGATCCAGTCAAGGGTTCCTCCTTGTGCTCTTCGCTCGGTTCGTGTTGGTGGTTACGACCGCGGGGCCGAGCGTCCCCCTGCTGGCCTGGTCGGGCTCCCGCCAGCCGCCGACGTCACCCGATCCTCCCGGTGACGTAGTGCAGGGTGTCGGGATCCTTGGGCCGCTCGAACAGGTCTTGCGTTGGTCCGTGCTCGACCAGTCGGCCCTGGTACAAGAACATCGTGTGCTGCGAGGTTCGGCGCGCCTGCCCCAGGTTGTGGGTGACCAGGATGAGCGTGAGCGCCGGAGTGAGCGAGCGCAGCAGCTCTTCGACCAGCTCGGTCGAGATCGGGTCGAGCGAGCTGGTCGGCTCGTCGAGCAGCAGCACCTCGGGCCCGACGGCCAGTGCCCGAGCCAGGCACAGCAGTTGTTGCTGGCCGCCCGACAGCCGGAACGGGGAGTCCCCGAGGCGGTCCTTCACCGCGTCCCACAGCCCGACTTGACGGAGGCGCTCTTCGGCCACGACGTCGAGCTGCTTGCCCTTGGCGATCCGGTGGGCCCGCACCCCAGCCACCACGTTGTCCCGGATGGACATCGGGAACGGGTTGGGGCGCTGGAAGACCATCCCCACCCGGCGGCGCAGGTTCAGCAGGTCCTGGGAAGGGGCCCAGATGCTTTCGCCATCGAGCACCACATCGCCCTGGCGCGCGAACCCCGGGACCCGATCGTTCATCCGGTTGAGGGTCCGCAGGAAGGTGGACTTGCCGCAGCCAGTGGGCCCGATGAGCGCGGTGATGGTCCCTCGGGGGAACCCGACGCTCACCTCCGACACGATGTGCTTGTCGGCGAAGCAGAGCGAGAGGTTCCGAGCGGCGATGGCTTCGGCCGGACGGACGCCATCGGGGTCCATGGCCTCCAGCACCAGGTCCACCTCCGAGCGCCCGGGGCCCGAGGTCACCTCGATCCCCGGTCCGACGGTGCGGTCGTCTCGGTCCACGCGGTCACGGTACCGAGGGGAGATGAACGGCACGCGAAGCCAAAGGAACGCGAAACCAAAATGTCGGCGAACCGACTCCAATTCGCAAGCGCTCAGTCACGCTCGACCGAGCGCCCCGGTCAGCTGGTGCTGCCCTCCAGCGCCACCGGGGCGGCGGCCCGCAGGGCGGTGATGTGTTGGTCCACCGAGGTGAACCCCTGGCGCATGGTGTCCAGCGACACGTGGGTCGCCCCGACCGAGCGCCACCCCTCGAGGTGCCGGGCCACCCGGTCCAGGTCGGCGCCGACGCTGACCCGTCCCTCGAACGGGATCGGTCCGCGCCCGGCGCTGGCCGCGCTGGACTGGACCACCTCCAGGGCTCGCTCGAGGTCGGCACCGAAGCGGACCAGCGGGAACCAGCCGTCGGCGATCCGGCCGATCCGGGCCAACGCGGCTGGGGCGGTGCCGCCGAACCAGATGGGGATCGGTCGCTGGACCGGCAGGGGAAGGATCCCAGCGCCGCGCACCGTGTGGAAGCGCCCCTCGAAGGTGACGCTGTCGGTGGTCCACAGCGCTCGCAACAGCGCGACCTGCTCGACGATCCTCGAGGCACGGTTCGAGAACTCCATGCCCAGCGCCTCGTACTCGACCCGGTTCCAGCCGAGCCCGATCCCCAGGCGCAGGCGACCGCCAGAGAGGACGTCGACCTCGGCTGCCTGCTTGGCCAGGAGCACGGTCTGGCGCTGGGGGGCGATGATGATCCCGCTGACCAGCTCGAGGTCGGTGAACCCGGCCAGGTAGGCGAAGAGCACCAGGGGCTCGTGGAACGGGTCCGAGATGCTGTAGGGGCCCGACCAGCCCTGGTGGACGGCCGGATCGGCCCCGACCACGTGGTCGTAGGCGAGCAGGTGCCGGTAGCCGAGCTCGTCGACCGCCTCGGCGTACGCGCGCACTGCGCCTCGGTCGGACCCGAGCTCGATCTGGGGGAAGACCACGCCGACCTGCACCCCCCACTCCTAGCAAATCGGGCCTCGCCGTGCTCACCCGGCGGGTGCTGGCCGGGTGCGCGGGCTCGGTCGTGCTCAGTGCGCGCCGGCGATCCCGGCCCGGGGGGCCGGGGCCGGGGGCGGGTGGACCGGGAGCGTGACCGTGACCAGCACGTTGCCTCCGGCCGCCAGGCAGCGGTCGACGACCGGGCAGGCCACCGCCGCCACCCCGACCGGCACGTAGCGGAGCCGGGCCGCTCGCCACGACCGGCCGCCGTCAAGGGTCGCGAGGATGGCCCCGGTGGGCCGTGGGGGATCCTTGCCCACCCAGTCGGTGCCGACCACCAGGCAGACGGTCGCCTCGGGACAGGCCACGCCGTAGGCGTCGTCGGGGAGGTTCCTGGGGACGATGGTCCAGCTCGCGCCGCCGTTGGCGCTGGTCACGAGCTGGCCCGGCGCGGCCACAAGCCCGGTAGTGGCGGTGGACGGGGTACCGGCGGCAATGCAGGTGGCAGCGGCACAGGCCACGGCGCGCAGGATCCCCACGCCGGTGGGGAGGGTTACCGGCGCCCAGGTCGCGCCACCGTCGGTGCTGAGGGCGACCGCGCCGGCCGCCCTCCCGGGCGTGCTGGGCGTGGACCCCACGGCGATGCAGCGCGTCGGTCCTGGACAGGCGAGGCTGGCCGGCACCATCCCCGCCGGCAGGTCCCCCTCGCGGGTCCAGCTCTCGCCCTGGTCGACACTGAGGGCGGCCCACCACGCCGAGCCATCGGTCGCCAAGGCCAGGCAGCGGTCCTTGGCCGGGCAGCTGAGCGCGCTCAGGGCGATCGCGCCGGAGGGGTCCTGGCCGAGCCCCCAGGTCCGACCGCCGTCGTCGGTCACTGCCACCGCGCCGGCGTCCCCGGCGGCGCCGACCGCCAGACAGTTCGACCTGGCCGGGCAGGACACCCCGGCCAGCACGGTCAGCCCGGCCGGCGGGGCCTCACTCCGCCAGGTCGCCCCGCCGTCGAAGGTCGCGTCGATGGCCACCCCGGTTGGGCTCAGTCCCACCGCCCAGCAATGCCTGGCGTCGGCGCAGGCGAGCGCGGTGGCACTGGTCAGCGAGCCGGGTGCCGGCTGACCCACCGCCACCACCGGGGGCGGGGGCCGCCGGTGGTGCGTGGCCGCGCCGGCCGAGCTGGCGGCGACGGGCGCGGCGATGAGGGCGAGCGCCACGGCGAGACCCCATCGGGTGCGGGAAGCTGGTGGGCGGGGCTTCCCGCTCGACATCGGACCCCCTCCGGAAGGAGACGAACCCCCAGGTTGGGCGCCACTGTACCGGTGCTGCAGCCGGCTCGGGTGCCGGCGATGGCCGGGTGTCGACCGGTTACCCTCGACGCCGGTGGACTGGGTCGACCTGGTGCTGGTAGTCGCGCTGGTGGCGGCCGGGGTGCACGGTCTGCGCTTGGGCGCGCTGGTCCAGGTGCTCACCTTCGGCGGCTTCTGGCTGGGGCTGGTGCTCGGGACCCTGCTGTCCATCGCGCTGGTGTCCTCGCTTCGCCCAGGGCCGGTGAAGTCGATCGTGACCCTGGTGGTGGTGCTGGCGTCGGCGACCCTCTTGGGGGTGGCCGGTCGGGTGGTGGGGAGCTGGAGCAATGTCGCCCTGCGCCGCCACCACCTGGGTGGCCTGGACTCGGCGCTCGGGGTCGCGGTCGCGGTGGTGGCCGTCTTGCTGTCGGCGTGGGTGCTGGGGAGCGTGCTCTCGCAGTCCCGTTACAGCTGGCTTGGCAGCGCGATCTCCCGCTCCGACGTGCTGCGGACGGTCGACGAGGTGATGCCGCCGGTGCCCTCGGTCTTCGCCCACGTCCAAGCGTTCCTCAGTGCCGAGGGCATCCCGCCGGTCTTCGCCCAGCTCCCCCCCCAGCTGGTCAGTCCAGTCGCAGTCCCGAGCCAGTCCGAGGCGGGGTCGCTCGCGGCCTCGGCCCTGCGGTCCACGGGGAAAGTGGTCGGCGGCGCCTGCGGGGTGACTCAAGAGGGCACCGCGTTCGAGGTGGCGCCGGGCCTGGTGGTGACCAACGCCCACGTGGTCGCCGGCGAAGCCGACCCCCAGATCGACGAGGGCGGGCAGGTGTATCCGGCCGTCCCGGTCCTGTTCGATCCGCAACTGGACGTGGCCCTCCTGCGGACCGCAGCACCGATGGGCCGGCCCCTCCCCCTCGATCCGACACCAGTTCCCCGGGGGACCCAGGGGGCCATCGTGGGCTACCCCGAGAACGGGCCGATCACGATCACGCCGGCCGGGATCGCGACCCGCCTGTCGGCGGTGACGAGGGACATCTACGACCGCGGCCTGGTGACCAAGGATGTCTACGAGCTGAGCGGGGTGGTCGAGCCCGGGAACTCTGGCAGCCCGCTGGTCACCGCCGGTGGCCAGGTGGTGGGGGTGGTGTTCTCCCGCTCGACCACCAACCCCGATGTCGGGTACGCGCTGACCTCGCCCGAGGTCCTCCAGGAGGTCCGTCTGGGCGAGGGTCGCACCGCCCGGGTATCCACCCAAGGGTGCACGCCGGACTGAGCGGCGGCCGGGGCGCGCTGGGCGGCCGGGCGCGCCACAATGGAGGCACCGTGCGACAGCCGATCGAGGACTACGCCGTGATCGGCGACCTCCATACCGCCGCCCTCATCGGGCGGGACGGCTCGATCGACTGGCTGTGCCTGCCCCACTTTGCCTCGGACGCTTGTTTCGCCAAGCTGCTGGGCGACACCGACAACGGTTACTGGAAGATCGCCCCGGCAGGCCCAGTCACCCGGACCGAGCGCCGGTACCGGGAGGACACCTTGGTCCTCGAGACCGACTTCACCACCCCCACCGGGGTGCTGCGCCTGACCGACTGCATGCCGATTCGGGAGGCCCACCCCCAGGTCGTCCGGGTCGTCGAGTGCCTCTCGGGCCGGGTCGACGTCCGGATAGAGCTGGTGATCCGCTTCGGCTACGGCCAGGTCGTGCCGTGGGTGACCAGTAACGAGAACCTGCTGACCGCGACCGCCGGCCCGGACTCGCTGGCCCTGTGGACGCTGGCCGAGACCAGGGGCGAGGGATTGTCCACGGTGGCCGAATGCACACTGGCCGAGGGACAGAACGTGCCCTTCATCCTCACCTGGTACCTCTCCCACGAGCTGCCGCCTCGGCCGGTGGACCCGTGGTACTCGATCGCCTCGACCACGGCCTGGTGGCGGTCCTGGGCGGCCGGGTGCACCTACGAGGGGGAGTATCGCGACGCGGTGGTGCGGTCGCTCATCACGCTCAAGGCCCTGACCTATGAACCGACCGGTGGGATCGTGGCCGCCGCCACCACGTCGCTGCCCGAGGCCATCGGTGGCAACCGCAACTGGGACTACCGGTACTGCTGGCTGCGCGACGCGACCCTCACGCTCCAGTCGCTCATGCGGGGCGGCTACCACGAGGAGGCCATGGCCTGGCGGGACTGGTTGCTGCGGGCCGCCTCCGGCGACGTCTCGAAGCTCCAGATCATGTACGGGGCGGCGGGCGAGCGGCGGCTCGACGAGTGGGAAGTCGACTGGCTTGCCGGCTACGAGGGGTCCCGGCCGGTCCGGGTCGGCAACGCCGCCTCTGGCCAGTACCAGCTGGACGTCTACGGCGAGGTCATGGACGCGCTGTTCACCGCGTGCCAGTTCGACGGGGTCATCAGTCGGGCGATGTGGGATCTCGAGCGGGGGATGGTGGAGTTCCTCGAGGAGGGGTGGAAGCAGCCCGACGACGGGATCTGGGAGGTGCGGGGGCCGAGGCGGCACTTCACCCACTCCAAGGTCATGGCGTGGGTCGCCTTCGACCGGGCAGTGCGGACCCTCGAGGCCTGGCCGACCCTGGAGGGCCCGCTGGAGCGCTGGCGGTCGGTGCGGGACCAGATCCACTCCGAGGTCTGCGACAAGGGCTACAGCGAGGAGAAGCGCTCCTTCACCCAGTACTACGGCTCCGACCAACTCGACGCCAGTCTCCTCATGATCCCCCTGGTGGGCTTCCTCCCACCCGAGGATCCGCGGGTGGTCTCCACCGTCGAGGCGGTCGAGCGGGAGCTCCTGCACGACGGTTTCGTCCTGCGCTACCTGACCAGCGACGACGGCGAGGAGGATGGCCTCACCGGGCGCGAGGGTGCCTTCCTCGCCTGTTCGTTCTGGCTGGCCGACTGCCTGCACATGATCGGTCGGGTGGACGACTCGGTGGAGCTGTTCGAACGGCTGCTCGGGCTCCGCAACGACCTCGGGTTGCTGAGCGAGGAGTACGACCCGGTCCGCAAGCGTCAGGTTGGCAACTTCCCCCAGGCGTTCTCGCACGTCTCGTTGGTGAACACCGCTTTCAGGCTGGCCGGCCACGAGGTCGAGCCCGTGACCGACGACGGAGCCCGGCACCCCACGGTGGCTGCGCTCGGCGCGCCCCTGGTCACCATGGGCCGGGCCAGCCGGCACCCGTGGCGGATGTGGGGCACCGGCCGCGTGGCCGCCGATGGCCGGGGCCCGCACGGCCAGCGCCTCCACGTCCGGGCCGATCGGGCCCCCACCCAGGGGGGCCGCCGTTCGAGGAGGAAGCCATGAAGGCTCTGACCGTGGTCCCCCGCCAGCGCGGCACTGCCGCGCTGGCCGACGTCGACGAGCCGCCCCAGGCCGACGGGGAGGTCCTGGTGGAGACGGTGGCCGTCGGGATCTGCGGGACCGATGCCGAGATCCTCTCCGGCGCCTACGGCTGGCCGCCCCCCGGCCGTGACCGCCTGGTCCTCGGCCACGAGTCGCTGGGGCGGGTGCTGGAGGCGCCCCCGGGCGCCCCGGTCGCGCCGGGAGACCTGGTGGTCGGCATCGTCCGGCGGCCCGACCCGGTCCCGTGCCCCAACTGCGCGGTCGGCGAGTGGGACTTCTGCCGCAACGGCCAGTACACCGAGCGGGGCATCAAGGCCCACGACGGCTACCTCTCGGAGCGGTACCGGATCACCCCGGACTTCGTGGTCAAGGTCGACCCCTCGCTGGGCGAGCTCGGGGTACTGCTTGAGCCCACCAGCGTGGTGGCCAAGGCGTGGGAGCAGGTCGAGCGGATCGGGTCACGGGCGCACTGGGCGCCCACCACCGCGGTGGTGACCGGGGCCGGTCCGGTCGGCCTCTTGGCGGCCCTCCTCGCCGTCCAGCGGGGGTTGGAGGTGCACGTCATCGACCAGATGGAGCGGGGCCGCAAGCCGGACCTGGTCCGCGCCCTGGGCGCCCACTACCACACCGGCACGATCGAAGATGCCTGCCCGTCCCCCGACGCCATCATCGAGTGCACCGGCGTCGGGTCGTTGGTGTTCGACGCGATCGAACACGTGGGCCCGGGCGGGGTGGTCTGCTTGACCGGGGTCTCCTCGGGCGGCCGTCCGATCGACGTCGATGCCGGCTCGCTCAACCGCTCGATGGTGCTGGAGAACGAGTCGGTGGTGGGTTCGGTCAACGCCAACCGGCGACACTATGAGGCCGGGGCAGCGGCGTTGGCCAAGGCCGATCGGGGATGGCTCGAGCGCCTGATCACCCGCCGGGTCCCCCTTGCGGAGTGGTCCACGGCACTCGATCGGGAGCCTGACGACGTAAAGGTCGTGG
Organism: Actinomycetota bacterium; assembly: GCA_021324355.1. Taxonomy (GTDB): domain Bacteria; phylum Actinomycetota; class Acidimicrobiia; order Acidimicrobiales; family RAAP-2; genus Palsa-461. The sequence continues at coordinate 1,645 of JAJPJD010000020.1, read as the reverse complement.
TGGAGGTGGGTAGGTGACGACCGGCGCGCACCACATTGGACCGGGAGTGATTGAGATCGACACCCTGCTCGGGGGGTGGCAACGGGTGACCGCCGGCTACCTCATCGAGGGGACCGCCCCGGTGCTGGTGGAGACCGGGAGCCAGACGTCGGTGCCGGTGGTCTTAGAGGCGCTGGCGACTCTGGGGCTCGGGCCGGCCGACCTGGCCGGGGTCGTGGTGACCCACATCCACCTCGACCACGCCGGCGGGGTGGGCGACGTGGCCCGGGCGTACCCCAACGCGACCGTCTACGTGCACGAGAAGGGCGCCCGGCACCTGGCCGATCCGACCCGGCTCATCGCCTCGGCTGCGCAGGTCTACGGCCCGTTGCTCGATTCCCTCTACGGCCGCCTCGACCCCACCCCGGCGAGCCGGCTCCACGTCCTGGCCGACGGGGAGGAGATCGAGGTCTCACCAGGGCGCACCCTCACCGCGGTCGACTCGCCCGGCCATGCCAAGCACCACGTGGGCCTGCACGACTCCGAGAGCGGGATCCTGTTCGTCGGTGACGCGGTGGGGGTCCGGCTCCCCGACGTTGGGGTGCTGCGCCCCTCGACCCCGCCACCGGACTTCGACCTCGAGCTGGCGCTCAATTCACTCCGGCGATTCGCCGAGCGACGCCCGAGCGCGCTCGCCCTGGCCCATTACGGGCTGCTCGAGGGGCCCGAGGAGATCCTGGCCGAGGCGGACGCGACCCTGCGCCAGTGGGCGGAGACCGCCGAGGCCGCCTTCCGGCAGGGTGAGGACATCGCCGAGGCGCTGGCCCGGCGCTTCGACCCGCCTGCTGGGTCGGTCGAGCCCGAGCACCAGGAGAAGTTCCAGGTCATGAACGGCGTCCATTCCAACGCCGCCGGGTTGCGGCGCTGGCTGGAGACTCGCGATCGGCCCACCGAGGGCTGAGCGCGGTCGGCCTCAGTCGACCACCAGCCGTTCGCGCAGGTCGGCCTGGCGGATCTCGAACTCCTCCAGCGCGATCCGGCCTTCCTCCAGGTCCTGGTGGAGACGGGCGAACTCCTCCAGCAGCCTGGCCTGCTCCTCGGGCGAGCGCGGGCCGCTGGCCGGGCTCGGGTCGGCTCGCGGTTCGGAGCGGCGGGCCAAGCGGTCCTCCAGCTTGGCCTTGGCCTTGGCCCGCTTGGCCTGGTCACGCTGGAGCTTGCCCACGGTGGAACGCGACGGTGCCATCTGCAACTCCTCTCGACGGGCGGGTCAGAAGCGACCTCCCACGAGCTCCCGGCGGGCTGGCGCGCCGCCCCGACCTCCCGCGCTGAGGTGCCGACGAGCTCGCTCGGTGTCGAGCCAGGTTACCACCCTGCCTGGTCTCGGAGCCCGCGGGCAGGGAACCGGCTGGCGTTGGGGTGCGTTGCGCCAGGTGCGGCGCCGGCGGCTGGGGGACCGTTGCCGGCGGGCGATCGTCGAGCACGGCTCGGTCGACCGTTCGCGTCAGGCCTCGCCCGACCGTGCCGATCGTTCGGTGTCGGCGACGGCCAGATGCCACTAACAGGGTGCGGAAAATTGGCGGTCAGGGGCCGACGTAGGTCCCCAGAGCCTGCGCCGGTTCTTCATTGCCGTTGGTCCTCTCACCGCTCGGCCACCCTGAGGGTTCCT
>JAJPJD010000041.1 GCA_021324355.1 Actinomycetota bacterium | reverse complement strand
TCCTACACCCACGTCCGCAGCGGGTCGGTGGTCCAGCTCACCCGGCGGGGTCTGCGTCGCCACCGGTTCTCGGAGCTGGACCCGGTGCGCCTGGCCTCGCTGCTCGAAGTGGTCTCCGACGCCGAGCGCCCGGGCGTGCTCCGGCGCCTCGGTGACCTCGCCTTGTTCCTCACCGGCGTCTTCCCCGACGCGGTCTCCCGGCGGGGGTTCGGCCCGGTCGAGGAGAGCCGGCTGCGCCGTGCCGGACGGCTGGCCGCCGACGCTGGCCAGCGGGCAGGAACCGCTCCGACCTGGGCACGAGAAGCCACCGAGCCGGTGGGCCTCCTCAGCCAGCTCGGCCCCCGCTGGTACCGGGCTGCGTTCGACCTCATCCCCCGGCCGGTCCCGGCCGACCTGGTGGTGGTGGGCGAGCTGGCCGAGCGGTTCTCCCAAGCCCGCCGGGTGCTCAGCTTCATCACCGAGCGCTTTCTCTTCCCCCACCGGGAGACCTGGTTCGGGCTGGCCGCGGGGTGAGCTCGCCGCCGCCGGAGCAGCCCGAGGTCCCACTCACCGGCGGCACCCTGGCTCCGGTGGTCCGGGTGGGCGCCACAGTGCGACGAACCGCCGGCCCGTGGACCCCGACGATCCACGCCCTGCTGCGTCACGTCCGGGAACGAGGCTTCACGCTGGCCCCCGAACCGATGGGCCTGGACCCGAAGGGGCGGGAGATCCTCGGCTACATCCCAGGGCTGACCGTGGGGTGGCAGGTGCCCTGGCCCGAGGAGGTGCGCCGCGACTCCCTGCTCGTCGAGGTTGGCATGGCGACCGCCGCCTATCACCGGGCGGTGGCCGACTTCCGGCCCGAGGGGGTGGTCCCGTGGCAGTCCGGTCCGGCAGCGCTGGCGCCCGACCAGATCGTGTGCCACCACGACATCGCCCCCTACAACGTGGTGCTGCGGGCCGGACGGCTGGCCGGCATCATCGACTGGGACCTGGCCGGGCCGGGAACCGCGTCCTTTGACCTCGCCTTCGTGGCCTGGCAGTGGGTCCCCCTCCACGGGCCTGGCGTGACCCGTCGGTTGGGCTGGGACCGCCCCCCGGCGCGCGCGGCGCGCCTCGGGCTCCTGCTCGACGCCTACGGCCTGACCGAGCGGGACGGCTTCGTCGACCAGGTGGTCAGGCGGATCGCCTACAACCGCGAGCTCATGGTGCGGCGGGCTGCCGAGGGGAACCGGGCCTACGCCCGGCTGATCGAACAAGGCCACCTGCTCGGCATGGACGAGGCCCGGGCGTTCCTGGCGACGCACGGTGCCGAGCTCCAGCAGGCGATCTCAGGCTGATCTGCCTGAACCGAGCTCAGCCCTCCTCCCACCACCAGGCGAGCCCGCAGACGTCGGGACCGGTGTGGGCCAGCATGACCGTCGACAACTCGGCGACGAACGCGGTCTCGACCGGCGCCAGCCGCTGCACCGTCGCCAGCAACGAGGCGGCCGCCTCGGCCCGGCCACCATGAAAGGCGCCGGCATGCAGCCGCGCGCCGGGCGGCATCGATGCCGCCACAGCCTCCACAACCTGGTCCTGAGCTGGCTCGAACCCGCTGGCCGACCCGGCGATCCGCACCTCGCCGGCAACCAGCTCGACCACCGCCCGACCCGGTCCCGGCGCCTCCCCGGCGGGCAACCGGAGCCGCCCCCGGCGAGCCACCGGGCCCACGTCGCCGAGATGGCCCACCAGGTGGATCCGCTGCGCCGTCTCTCGGGCAGCGGCCGCAACCTCGGCGAGCGACCGACCCCGCGCTGCCGCCCGAGCCGCCGCCAGCGCGACCAGGCCCTCGCCGGTGGTGGCGGTGGCGCTGTCGACCACCACCACCGAGGTCGTCCCAGCCAGTCCGGCGGCCACCCTGGCCGCCTCGAGACTGGCCGAGAGCGTTCCGGCCACGGTCACCACCACCACCCCCGACCCGGTGTCGACCGCCTCGATCGCTTCCAGGAACTCCCCCGGGGAAGGGGCCGCGGTGGTGGTCAAGGGGTCCGGCGCCCCGGGCGCGGCCGGGCCGGCATGCATGGCCACCACCCGGAATGGCCACCGTGCCGCCTCGGGCAGCGACGCGCCGCCGTCGACCACCACCCCGACGGTCATGCCGTCCCCTCCGGGTCGTGGTCGGCCACCAGGCGGCAAAGCCGGGCTGGCCAGGTGGCCGGGATCCTCGAGTCGTTGCCCAGAACCCGCTTCACCAAGACCGGGGTGACAATGGTGGCCCCGGCCGCCAGGCCCCGGCGCCCACGACGGACCGCCAGGACGAGTGGGTAGACGACCAGGGCGAGGAACGTCCCGACCCCGGTCTGGCGGACCAGCCTTCCCAGACCGAGCCCGGCCGCCAGCACGGCCAGCCCCTCGGGCGCCAGGACGAGGCTGGCCCCCAATGCCAAGGAGACGCCCCGGCCACCGCGCAGTCCCAACCACGGCGACCAGTTGTGCCCGACGATCCCGGCCGCGGCCGCGGCCGCCCCCAGCAGCGGTCGGCTTCGCCCGGCCAGCAGCGGGCCCACGGCGCCCTTGGCCAGCTCCAGGCACCCGACGACGGCCAGCGGGCCGAACCCGGCCACCGTGTACAGCGCCGAGCCCGACACCGTCCCCGGCCCCACTGCCCGCAGGTCCACGCCACGGAGCCAACGGGCGGCAAGGTTGGCCGCCGGAACGCTCCCAGCCAGGTACGCGCACCCCAGCACCCCGAGGGGGGGCACCCCCGGACGGCCGCTCACCGGCATCCGTCCGGCGTCCCGACCGCCGCTCGCTCCCGGACCTCCTCGGCCATGACCGGTCCCCTCCCGACGTCAGCCGCCAGGACACCGCGCCGGTCCGCGACGGCAGCCCGACGGTAACGGGGGCGGGCGGAGGCCGACAACACCGCTGAGGCTGGTCGCCGGCCGCTCGGGCGGTGCATGCTGGCACGATGGCCGAGACACCTCTCACCCTCATGGCGGTTCATGCCCACCCCGACGACGAGTCCTCGAGCACCGGCGGGATCCTGGCCCGCTACGCCGACGAAGGGGTCACCACGGTCCTGGTCACCTGCACCAATGGCGAGTACGGCGACGGCCCGGACCACGTGAAGCCAGGGGAGGCGGGCCACGACCCGGCGGAGGTTGCCAAGACCAGGCTGGCCGAGCTGGACGAGGCGGTCCGCCATCTGGGGGTGACCCACCTCGAACGACTCGGCTACCACGACTCGGGCATGGCTGACTGGCCGTACCACGAGGCAGCGAACGTCTTCTGCAACGTCCCGCTGGACGAGGCGGCCGCCCGGGTCGCCGCGTTGATCGAGCGCTACCGGCCCCAGGTGCTCGTCACCTACGACGGCCAGGACGGCTACGGTCACCCCGACCACCGCCAGGCGCACCGGGTCGCCGTGGAGGCGTTCCACCGCACCGGGATCCCCGACAAGCTCTACTTCATCGCCCGTCGGCGCCGAGACTGGGAGCGGCTGCGGGAGCGGATGGCGGCTGCCGGGATCGAGGTTCCGACGCCGCCCCAGCGGCCCCCGGACCCCGAGGCGCAGCGGCGCATGGAAGAGCGCGAGCGCCGCATCACCACCACCATCGACGTCTCCGCGGTGGTCGCTCGCAAGCGGGCTGCCTTGGCGGCCCACGCCAGCCAGCTCGACCGCTCGTGGTGGGTCCGGTTTCCCGAAGATGCCTTCGGTGAGGTGTTCGGCGAGGAGACCTTCATCCGGGCCGAGGACCGGACTGGCGCGCCGGTGCCCGAGGACGACCTGTTCGCCGGGCTGCGCTAACGGCCGGCTGGTGATCGAGATCGTCCGCTTCCGTCTGGCACCGGGCACCGACCCGGCCAGCTTCGTCCAGGCGGACAAGGCGTTCCAGGAGGACTTCGCCTACCACCAGCCGGGGCTGGTGCGCCGAACCACCGCCCGGGGCGATGCCGGCTGGGTGGTGATCACGCTGTGGCGCTCCGAGGAGGACGCCCGTGGCGCGGCGGCACGGGCGTCGCAGGACCCAGCGGCCCGCCGGCTGCACGACCTGATCGATCAGGCGTCGGTGCAGACCGAGCGCTACGGAGAGCTCGACTGAGCGGATCGTGGACCACCTCCCAGCGGCCTCCCGGCCAGGTTCGGGGACCTGGCGGTCGGTGCGGGCCGGTGCCGGCGGGCTGGCGCTGGCGCTGGTCCTGGTGCCCCTGGCGGCCACCGCTGCCGGCGCTGCCACCAGCGTGCGCCAGCTCCCGGTGGAGGTGGGCTCTCCCCCGCTGCGCGGCACCCTCACCCTGCCGGCCGGCACCGGGCCCTTCCCAGCGGTGGTGCTGGTGTCGGGCTCGGGGCCCAACGACCAGGACGAGACGGTGGGCCCGAACCACCCGTTCTTGGACCTGGCCCAAGGCCTGGCCCACGACGGGATCGCGACCCTGCGCTACGACAAGCGCACCTTGGACTACCCGACCGAGATCGACCCTCGCACCTTCACCCCGGTCGAGGAGTACGTCCCCGACGCCTTGGCAGCCATCACGCAGCTCATGCGGGACCGGGCCATCGATCCCACGCAGATCTTCGTCCTCGGGCACTCCCAGGGCGGCACCTACGCCCCCCTGATCGCTCGGCGCGCCCCCGAGGTGGCCGGCGTGATCCTGTTGGCGGCGAGCGCCGAACCGATCGGCGCGGCCCTTATCCGCCAGACCCGGTACCTGGCCACCCTCCCGGGGTCGATCGGGCAACGAGCCTCGGCCCAGCTGGCCCAGGTGGAAGCGATCGGAGCTGCGATCAGCGACCCCGGCACGCTCGAGCATGACCCGCCCTCGACCGTCCTGTTCGGCGGGGTTGGCCCGGCCTACTACCTGAGCAGCCTCCGGTACCGCGAGGTCGCGGTGGCCCGATCGATCCGCCAACCGCTGCTGCTCCTCCAGGGCGACCGCGACTACCAGGTGACGGTGCGCGACGACCTCGACGTCTGGCTGGCCGGCCTGCGAGGCCGGCCGGGGGTGACCGTGGTTCGCTTCCCCCGGGCCGACCATTTCTTCTTCGACGCCAGCGGACCGCCAACCCCCGCCGAGTACGAGGTGCCGACGCACGTCGACCCGGGGGTCATCGCCGCCATCGCCACCTTCGTCCGGCGCCTGGATCGCCGGGCCGCCTGACCCCTACTGCTGGACCAGCATCACCGGGTTGCCCTCGGGGTCGCTGATCCCGGCCACGGTCGGACCGCCGGGCACGTCGAACGGCTCGACCGTCACGGTCGCCCCCAGCTGGCGGGCATGGTCGAGCGAGGCTCCCAGGTCGCGGACCTGGACGTAGAGGACCACCCTCGGCTCCCCCTGGCGCAGGTGGCCACCGGGCCCGGGCTCGGGTCCGCCCAAGCCGGGGGCGATCGGGGCCAGCGGCCCGTCCCCGATCGCCCAGTTGAACAGCTGGCGGTAGAAGGCGGCCTGGCGCGCCGGATCGCGCGCCACCAGTTCCCAGTGCACCACCGGCCTCGCCCAGTCCTGACCCACGCCCCGAGCACGCTAGCGACCCGCGGCGGCAGCGGCGATACTCGCTGCGTGCCCCCGGCCGCCGACGACGGAGCGATCCGGCTCTCCGACGCCGAGCGGAACGCGGCGGCGGAGCGGATCAACGCGTTCTTCGCCGAAGGCCGGCTGGACCTCGACGAGACCCTCGAGCGGCTGGACCAGGTCTACGCGGCCAAGACCGACGCCGAGCTGTCCCGGGTGTTCGCCGACCTTCCGGCGCCAACCCCCCGGCCTCCGGCGATGCCCCGCCGGCGGCGGGATCTCAGCGCAGACGTGGAACGGGCAGCCGCGCTGGTTGCGCCTGGACTGGTGTGCACCGCGGTGTGGGCGATGACCGGCCACGGCAACTTCTGGCCGGAGTGGGTGTGGCTGGCCACCGGCGTCGGGGCGCTCCAGCGGCTCCGCCACCGTCACCGTGCTCGGGCCTCGGCGCCGCCAGCGCTGGCGGGCCCCACCGGCCCCGGCGCGGCGGTGCTGACCGTGGTCTTCATCGCGGCGGTGGGCCCGGCCGGCGGGCTCGAGGACCTGGTGGCCCGCCGCCTCCCGCTCCACGGCGGCCGCCGGATGGCGGTCGAGCCGGCGCTGGCCGCTGCGACCTTCACGTCCCCGCGCGCCGCGATCGACTTCGCCGCCGGCCTGGCAGCCGATGCCCGCCACGCCGGCCTCGAAGTGCGGGTGGGCGTCCACACCGGGGAGCTCAGTCAGCTCGGAGCCGAACTGGACGGGATTGCGGTGTACGTCGGCCGGGCCCTGTGCACCGTCGCCCGGCCCGGGGAGGTCCTGGCCTCCTCCTCGGTGCGGGAACTCTGCCCGGGCGCCGAGGACCGCTTCGTCGACCATGGCATCCAGGAGGTCGCCTCCCTCCCGGGCCGCTGGCACCTGTACGCCGTCGTTCGCTGAGCAGCCGCGGAATCCCGGCCACCAGCGGAGCGTTGAGGATCACAAGGAGGCGACCATGCCTGCAGTCACTGTCGACGATCCGCTCGTCCTGGCGCGCATCGAGGCGCCGGCGGGCGCTCGGATCCGCCCGGTCACCCGCCTGACCAGCGCCCCCCGGGCCTTGGAGGGCGAAGGATTCCCGGTGCGCCGAGCCTTCGCCGGGGTGCCGTTGGCCGAGCTCGACCCGTTCGTCCACATGGACCAGATGGGCGAGGTCGACTACGGCCCGGGCGAGCCGAAGGGAACGCCGTGGCATCCCCACCGCGGCTTTGAGACCGTCACCTACATGATCGACGGGGCGTTCGAGCACCACGACTCGACCGGGGGCGGTGGCCTGATCGCCGACGGGGCCACCCAGTGGATGACCGCTGGCTCCGGGATCCTCCACATCGAGACCCCGCCGGCGGCGCTGGTGGCCAGCGGCGGCCGGTTCCACGGCATCCAGCTGTGGGTCAACCTCCCGGCCGCGGCGAAGTGGGTGAACCCCCGCTACCAGGACATCGGCCCCGGGGCGATTGCCCTGGCCAGCTCGCCCGACGGCGGGGCGCTGGTCCGGGTGATCACCGGCGAGGTGGGTGGCCGACGCGGGCCGGGGCGCACATGGACCCCGATCGCCCTGGTGCACGCCACGGTGTCCCCTGGCGCCCGGCTGGTGCTGCCCTGGCCACCGGCGTTCAACGCCCTCGTCTACGGCCTAGCTGGGCGCGGGTCGACCGGAGGGACGCCGCTGCGGGCGGGCCAGCTGGCCGTGCTCGGCGCCGGCGACGCGATCGCCCTCGAGGCACCAGGCGGGGTCGGGGGCGCCACCTTCGACGTGCTGCTGCTGGGCGGCCGGCCCATCCGAGAGCCGGTGGCCGCCTACGGCCCGTTCGTGATGACCACCCGGGCCGAGCTGGTCCAGGCGTTCGAGGACTACCGCCAAGGGCGGCTGGGACAGGTGCCGGCTGAGCACCTCGAGCCAGCCGGCTGAACTCAGCGCTCGGGTCGCTGGAGCAGGAAGGTGCCGGTGGCCCGGGAGCACAGTTCGCCGTCTGCCCCCCGCACGCTGGCCTCGCCGTAGGCGACCTGGCGGGCCATCCGGACCACCTCGCCCCGGAGCAGGTAGGTGGCCCCCGGCGCGACCGGTCGCATGGTCTCGGTCTTGAGCTCGAGGGTGGCACGGGCCCGGGCGCCTCGGGGCAAAGCAGCGTTGATGGCGAAGTTGATGCAGGCGTCGAGGAGGAGCGAGTGCACCCCCGCTTGGACGATGCCGCCGGTGTTGCACGCCAGCTCGGTCGGGGTGAACGAGCCCTCCACCCAGCCCAGGTCCTCGCCGTCGACCCCGTATCGCTCGAGGCGGGCCCCCACCTGGCCGAGCAGCGGCATGCCGCCGTCGCCCAGCCACCGGTCCATGTCGCGCCCCTCACCGCCGCGTCCAGCGCCCGCTGCAACCATGGGCCGGCAGGTTAGCCGGCCCCGGTACGGGTCCCGGCGGCCGAACTAGGCTGGGTACGCGGCCCACACCGTGGCCCCGGAAGGAGAGTCCCATGACCACTGCCGTCATCGTCGACGCCGTCCGCACCGCTGGAGGCAAGCGCAACGGCAAGCTCCGCAACTGGCACGCGGTCGACCTCGCCTCCGAGCCGCTCAAGGCGCTCCAGGCCCGCAACGGGTTCGACCCGGCCCAGGTCGACGACGTGATCACCGGCTGCGTGATGCAGGTCGGCGAGCAGGCGCTCAACATCGGCCGCTCGGCTGTCCTGGCGGCCGGCTGGCCTGAGTCGGTCCCGGCGACCACGGTCGACCGCCAGTGCGGCTCCTCCCAGCAGGCGGTGCACTTCGCAGCCCAAGGGGTGATGGCCGGCGCGTACGACATGGTGGTGGCCGGCGGCGTCGAGGCGATGACTCGGGTCCCGATGGGCTCCTCGGTGGTCCGCGAGGTCGGGTTCCCCTTCGGGCCCCGGGTCCAGGCCCGCTACGCCCCGGTGGGCGGGCTGGTCAGCCAGGGCATCGGCGCCGAGATGATCGCCGACCGTTGGGGGCTGAGCCGCGAGGACCTCGACGCCTACGGCGCCCGGAGCCAGCAGCGGGCCGCCCGGGCCAGGGCCGAGGGCCGGTTCGACAACGAGATCGTGCCCGTCGCGGTGCGCGACGACGAGGGCAAGGACACCGACGAGATCTTCGCCAGCGACGAGGGAATCCGGCCCGACACCACGGTCGAGGTGCTGGCCAACCTGAAGCCGGCGTTCAAGGAGGACGGCAAGGTCACCGCCGGCAACTCCTCCCAGATCACCGACGGTGCGTCAGCAACGCTCATCATGAGCGAGGAGAAGGCGTCGGCCATGGGCTACACGCCCCGGGCCCGCTTCGTGGCCTTCGCGGTCACCGGGGCCGACCCGGTGACCATGCTGACCGGGCCCATCCCGGCGACCAAGATGGTGCTCGAGCGGGCGAAGCTCACCATTGACGACATCGACGTCGTCGAGATCAACGAGGCCTTCGCGTCGGTGGTGCTGGCCTGGGAGAAGGAGCTCCACCCGGACATGGAGCGGGTGAACGTCAACGGCGGCGCGATCGCGCTCGGCCACCCGCTCGGGGCGTCAGGGGCCAAGCTGCTGGCCACCCTGCTCAACGAGCTGGAACGGACCAGCGGCCGCTACGGCCTGCTCACCATGTGCGAGGGGGGTGGGCTGGCCAACGCCTGCATCATCGAGCGCCTCGGCTGAGGCGCTGGCCGCCCCTCAGCGGTAGGTGGTGGCCATGATGAAGCCGAGGAAGATCACCACCAACCCGGCCACCAGGTACCACACCGAGACCGATCCTGGCAGCACGGTGAGGTAGTTGAGCAGGATCATGAGGATCCCGATCACGAGCAGCGCCAGAATGGCCGGCCCGAACCACCGGGCGCTGCGACGGACCGTGGTCGGGACCGGCCGGGTGTAGCGGCCGCTCTGCTCGGGAGGGGTGTACCGGCCGACCCGGGGACCGGCGGCCGTTCCACCCTTGGGAGTCGTGCGCCCGCCACGGGCTCGCCCAGCCCGACCGGTCCTGGCCATGGCTGTGCACACTAGTGCCGGCCGGCGCTGGTCCCGGACCGGGTGCAGCACCCGGGCAGTACCATGGCGCCGCCGTGGGGCCGCGGATCTTCCTCGTCGACAACTACGACTCCTTCGTCTACAACCTCGTCCAGGAGCTGGGGGAGCTGGGAGCCGACCCGGTCGTCGGCCGCAACGACGCGGTCGGCATCCACGAGATCGAGGCAGCTCAGCCAGACGGCATCGTCATCTCGCCCGGTCCGGGTCGACCGGAGTCAGCCGGTGTCTCGCTGGCAGTCGTCGGCCACTTCGCCGGACGGGTGCCCATCCTGGGGGTGTGCCTCGGCCACCAGTGCATCGGCCAGTACTTCGGCGGCCAGGTCGTGCCAGCCCCCACCTTGATGCACGGCAAGACCTCCGAGATCCACCACGACGGCCGCACCCTGTTCGCCGGCCTTCCCGATCCGCTGGTCGCGACCCGCTACCACTCCCTGGTCGTCGACCCAGAGCACGTGCCGGCGGTGCTCGAGGTCAGTGCGACCACCGACGACGGGGTGGTGATGGGGCTCCGGCACCGCCAGCTGGCGGTCGAGGGGGTCCAGTTCCACCCCGAGTCGGTGCTGACCGCCTCGGGGCTTCCTATGCTCCGGAACTTCCTGGCCGCGTTACCTGGTGGTTGAGCCCCCCGGGGCCGTTGCCGGGCCCGGGGGCGGTGGTCGTGGTGGTGGACGGCGGCACCGGGGCGCTGCAGACGGTGATGGTCACCGTGGCCGGCAGGTTGACCTGGGTGCCGGCTGAGGGGTTCTGGCTGACCACGGTGCCGTTGTCGGACCCCGAGCAGGCGTTGGTGGTGGTCTGGGCCACCGTCAGGCCCTGTCCCTTCAGGGTGTTGGTGGCGTCGGTCGCGCTCTGGCCGACCACGTTCTCCACCACCACCTGACAGGGGCCGCTCGAGACGACCAGGTTCACCGAGGTCCCCCGGGCCACCGAGGCCCCGGCAGGCGGGCTGGACCCCGAGATCTCGCCCGAGGGGTAGGAGTTGGAGCACGCCTGGGTCTGGCTCCCGACCGACAGCGACTCGCCACCCAGCTCGGCCGCCGCCTGCCCAGGGGTGAGGCCGGCCAGGTTGGGCACGGTGACCTGGTTGGTCGGCTGGGGGATGGAGATGACGACCTTCGCGCCGCGCCGGACGGTGGTCCCCGGAGCCGGCGACTGGGACAGCACGAAGTTCTGCTGCCCGGAGCTCTGGACGAACTGCACCTTGTAGGCGAGGTGGTCGTTGGTCAGCACTGCCTCGGCCGAGGCCAGGTCAAGACCGACCACGTTGGGCACTTTCACCGTGGCGTTGCCGGTGGACACCACCAGGTTCACCACCGCGTGCTTGGAGACCCGGGCCCCCGGCGGGGGTTCGGTGCTGATGACCGTCCCCGGGGCAGCCGGGTCGACCCGGTTGGTGGTGGTGCCGATCACCAGGCCCTTGGCGGTGAGGATCCGTTCGGCCTGGACCAGCGGCTTGCCAACCACGTTGGGAAGCGCGAACCCTCCGGTGAGGCTGGAGACCAGCAGGTAGGCAACCACCGCCAGCGCCGCCAGCAGGATGGCCAGCAGCGCGAGCCAGCCCCACCGGCGCCGGCGGCGGCCGGTCTCGCGCCGGGGGGCGGCGGGGAAGGCCCGGGTCGCCGCGGCCTGGGTCTGTGTGGCGGGCACCGACCCGATGACCTGGGTCGCGGTCAAGTTCCCGTTGGGGGGCCCGGCCACCACCGGCCGGCCCTCCAAGAACCGGCCCAGGTCGGCCTGGAAGTCCTCGGCCCCCTGGTAGCGCTGCGCGGGCTGCTTGGCCATGGCCTTCATGACCACCGCCTCCAGCTCGACCGGGACGGTCTCGACGATCTCCCGAGGCGTGGGGGGCACGTCGCGCACGTGTTTGGAGGCGACCGAGACCGGGGTGTCTCCCAGGAACGGGGGGCGGCCGGTGAGCATCTCGAACAGCACCACCCCGAGCGAGTAGATGTCACTGCGGGCATCCACCCCCAGCCCCTCGGCCTGCTCGGGCGAGAAGTAGGTCGCGGTCCCCATCACCGCCCCGGTCTGGGTGAGGCTGTCCTCGGTGTTGACCGCCCGGGCGATGCCGAAGTCGGTCACTTTCACCTGGCCGTCGTCGGTGATGAGGACGTTGCCCGGCTTGATGTCCCGGTGCACCACCCCGTGGCGGTGCGCAGAGGCCAGCGCCGCCGCTACCTGGGACGCGATCTCGGCCGCTCGAGCTGGATCGAGCGGTCCGCTCTCCCGCAGCACCGCGGAGAGGGGCCGGCCCTCGACGTACTCCATCACGATGAAGTACGCGCCGGCGTCCTCACCCCAGTCGAAGACCGGCACGATGTTGGGGTGCGAGAGCCTGGCCGCCGCCTGGGCCTCCCGGCGGAACCGTTCGACGAACGCCCGGTCCACCGACAGCTCGGGGAACAGCACCTTGAGCGCGACCGGGCGGTCGAGCAGGCGGTCCTGGGCGCGGTAGACCTCGGCCATCCCTCCCCGAGCCACCAGGTGGGTGAGCTCGTACCGCTCGGAGAAGACTCGGGGGACCTCGACGGGCTGCATGCCGACCAGAGCCTAGGCGTCGGGGGCCGGCGCCACGGGGCGATGGGGACAGCGGAGGTCCGGCCGGCTCATCCCAGTGCGGCTTCCATCATGGCCACCATGATCGGCCCGGCCACGGTGGCCCCGTAGGTGCCCAGCCCCTGGTCGGGAACCACGACCGCCACCGCGATCTTGGGGTTGGAGGCGGGGGCGAACCCGATCATCCAGTCGGCGATGGACTGGGTCGGGGTGCCGACCTGGGCCGTCCCGGTCTTGACCGCGGCCTGGAGCGAAGGCGGGAAGCCGTCGCCGCTGGCGGTGCCCGAGGTCACCACCGCTTCCATCAGCGGGATGATCTGGGCGGCCGCCTGGGGCGACATGGCCTGGCGCCACAGCTGGGGCTTGTAGGTCTCCACCACCCGCCCCTGGGCGTCGGTGATCTTCTCCAAGAAATGGGGGACCATCTCCTTGCCGCCGTTTGCGACCGCCGCGGCCACCAGCGCGTTCTGCAGCGCAGTGGTCTCCACGTCCTGCTGGCCAAATGCCGAGTACGCCTGGCCGGGAACGCCGGGGTTGCCGCCCGGGCTCAGCTGCTGCGCCGTCGGGTACAGCGACGGTTGCACCGCGTAGCCGACGGTCGAGTTGTCGGGGGCGATGTCGAGGGGCGGGCGGCTGTTGAACCCGAACAGGCTCGCCTGCTGGGACAGCGAGTACGCGCCCAGCAGCAGGCCCAGCTCGGCGTAGCCCGGGTCGCAGGACTGGGGCAGCATGGTCTGGATGGTCCCCCCGCACGGGGTGGCGAGCGAGGCGGTGTCGGCGTCGTTGCAGATGGTCTTGTTGGTGTCAGGAAGGGCCTGGCACAGCGACACCGGGTAGTTGTAGGTGGCCAGCGCCGGGTCCATGTCGAAGATCGCAGCCGTGGTCACCACCTTGGCCGTCGACCCGGGCTGGATCGGGTAGAAGGTGGCCAAGGGCAGGATCGGCTTGTAGCCCTCGTCGTCCGGCAGGTTGTCGAGGTACTCGGCGGCGGCGGCCACCTTGGGGTCGGGCGAGGCCAGCGGGGCCGGGTCATACGTCGGCTGGGACGCCATGGCCAAGACGGCCCCGGTCTTTGGGTCGAGGACCACGATCGCCCCGTCCTTGTGCGGCCCCTGCAGGTTGGCCAGCTGCTCCATCGCCACTTGCTGGAGGTGCGGGTCGACGGTCAGGGTGATGTCGTCGGTGCTGGGCGGCGGGGGCGACAACAGCTGGCTCAGGGTCTGGATCGGCTGCTTGTGAAGGCCGAGGACGGCGCTGTAGTAGCCCTCCACGCCGGTGTCGCAGCCGACGACCGCCACCGCGTCGTTGCACACCCCAACGATCTGGGAGAACAGCGACCCGGTCGGGTACTGGCGCTCGAACTGGAACCGGTTCGACCCCGGCGGGGCAACCCGCACCGACTGGGCGAGCAGCGTCCCGTCGGCAGCGAAGATGTCCCCCCGCTGGTTGTCGAAGTTCACCACGTTGTTGACCGGATTCTTGGGTGAGTGGGCCAGCGCGCTGGCCCGACGGAACTGGATGTTGGTGAGCTGGACGATCACCAGCCCGAAGCACACGATCAGCAGAACTCCCAACCAGCGGATTCGGCGGCTCATCGGCTACAGCCCGGTCATCGGAGCCGAGACTCGCTGGGCGACGTACTCCTGGTGGAGGTTGGCGATGTAGTGCTCGGCCGCAATCAGCGTCGGCTCGCTGACCGTGCGGCGCAGGGCGGCCAGCCGGAACGGCAGCACCTCGCTCGTGGTCACGGTGCTCAGATCGACCAGGCGAGGCTCGAACCCGAGGAACCCGCCGGGCCGACCCTGGTAGACGGCGAGGTTGCCGCGGTCGATCGCCACGTACCAGTTGTCCATCGCGTACCAGCGCACCACCGCGACCGCCCCAGCTGGCACCGCCAGCAGGACCAGGAAGAACAGCACCACCCGGAGCGTGACCCGGCGGGGGACTCCGAGCCGGCGCCGCCGCTCGCGCCGGGGTTCCCGGGGGGGCGGGGCCAGCTCCCTCCCTCCCGGCCGGGGCGGGACCGGCCGGGGCGGGGCCGCCGGGGCGGGAGCGATCACGGCCACCCCGCCGGCCCGGACGGCTTCGGGCGCGCCGGCAGTCACCGCCGCGGTCATCGACGTGACCTCAGGGGGCCGCTCCGGTGACGGGCCGGGCCCGCCTCCGGACGCCGGTGGCACCAGGGCCGGTGGCGCCGGCGCCGGACCGACCGGCCCAGCCGGCGCGGCGGCCACCCGAGCGACCGAGGAGGGCTCGGACGAACCTTCCTCGCCGACCAGCACGTCCACCACGACCACCGTGACGTTGTCGCTGCCACCGTGGGCGTTGGCCCGATCGACCAGGGCCCGGGCGGCCTTCCGGGGGTCACGGACCGAGCGGAGCACCTGGGCGATCTGATCCACCCCGACCTCGTTGGTCAGGCCATCGCTGCACAGCAGGAGCCGGTCGCCGGTGTGGACGTGCAGCTCCCACAGGTCCACGTCGACCTCGGGGGCCACGCCCAGCGCCCGGGTCAGGATGTGGCGATGGGGGTGAACCTCGGCCTCGGCCTCGGTCATCTCACCGTGGCGGACCCGCTCCTCGGCCAGACTGTGATCGGCCGTGATCTGGCGAACCGTCCCGCCGGACATGAGGTAGGCCCGGGAGTCCCCGACGTTGGCCAGGCCGATCACGTCCCGGCCATCGGCCCCCACGGTGAGACCGGCCGCGGTCAGGGTAGTGCCCATCCCCCGCAGGCCGTCGACCCGGAGACTCTGCTCCCAGATGGCCGCGTTGGCAGCCACGAAGGCCTCCCGGAGGCCGGCAATGGTCGGGTTGCGAGCGTAGGCAGCCTGCAGCGTCTCGATGGCCAGGCGGGCCGCGACCTCCCCGCCGCGAGCTCCGCCCATCCCGTCGGCCACCGCAAACAAGGTGTCGCCGGCAGCCGCCCGGTCCTCGTTGGTGTGGCGGGCCCGACCGATGTCGGTCGCCAGGCCGGCCCGCAAGACGGTCACCGCCGCACCTCGAACACCGTGGCCCCGATCTGCAGGACGTCGCCCCTGGCCAGACGGACCGGTTGGGAGATTCGCTCCGAGTTGACGTAGGTGCCGTTCGTCGAGCCCAGGTCCTCGACCCACACCTGCCCGCCGCTGCGATAGATGCGGGCATGGAGGCTCGAGCTGTAGGAGTCGTAGGTCGTCGGAATCCCGCAGCCATTGGACCGACCGACCGTGACTTCCCCGTCCAGCTCGTAGACCATGCCCTCGCGCTCGGGCGGCTCGATGACCCGCAGCCGGAGCTGGCCCCGGCCGTCCCGACGGCCCCGGTGCTGCTCCTCGGCCCGTCGCTCGGCCCGGCGCTCCGCCCGGGACGGGCCGGCCGGGCGCACCTCGACCACGATGGCCCGGACGACCCGCAGAAAGAACAAAAAGATCAGCACCACCACCAACCACTGCAGGGGCCGGATGATTGCCGAGTAGTTGGTCCCTAGGACGAGCACCGGTCGCGCACCGTCACAGCATCTCGAAGAGCAAGGTGGTCGAGCCGACGGTGATGGTGTCGCCCGACCTGAGGTAGCTCTCGGTGGTCGGCGCCCCGTTGACCCTAATGCCGTTGGTCGAGCCGAGGTCGCGAATGACGACGGCGTCGTCGAGCCGGTAGACCTCGGCATGGCGGCGACTGACGTTGGGATCGCTCAGCACGACCGTGCACTCGGGCATCCGGCCGATCATCACCGGCTCGTTGTGGATCGGGACCCGGCCGCCGCCGGGCAGAACCAGCTCGGCCGGGGCCAGCCCGTCCTCCCCCTCGATCACCTCGGCCACCACCTCGAAGCGGCCCGGGCGCAGCTCGGGGCCCTCGAGGATCTGCACGTCGATCGGCCCTACGAAGCTGTACTGCTCGTTGCGGGCATGCTCCCGGGCTGCCTCGGCCAGCTCTCGGACCAACGCGTCCAAGAAGTTGGAGAACCGCTCGACGTCTGCCGCCGAGAGCGTCACCGAGAACGCGTTCGGAGCGATGAGACCGTGGACCCCCACCCGCCGGTGCAGGTCCATCTCCCGGGTAAGCCGACGACCGATCTCCACCGGCTGCAGGTTGCTTCGGAAGGGCCTGGCCAACGTTCCTTCCACAAGGCGCTCGAGTCGGTCCTCGAACTGCTGGAGTCCCATGGTTTGGCCCATCCTACTGGGCAAACCCGTGAACACGGGCTCGACGGATGCGACCCCCGGGCCGGGTTGACTAGCCTGGATCAGCTCGGGGGCGAGTGGCGGAATAGGCAGACGCGCAGGATTCAGGTTCCTGTGTCCGAAAGGATGTGGGGGTTCAAGTCCCCCCTCGCCCACAAAACAAGCCCAGGTCAGAGGGGGTGGGGGGACCCCCGAAGCGGCCGACTCCTCCCGAACGCCCCTCCGGAGCCGTCTGCACGTCGGCGGCCACGAGACGGCGGCGCGTGGTGCACGCGGGCCCCATCGGGCGCTCCGACCCGCTCGCCCGTACCCGCCCTGACCTGCGACTTGTCGGTCCCATCGGATCGTGGGCAGCGTGGTGAAGCAATGGGCGAGCCTAGCGGGTGGCGGCTGCCCTCCTAGAGTGGCCGGGGCTTTGCCGAGACGACCACTGTTCCACTCGCAACCCGCTGTGGCGCTGGTCGGAGGTCGAGGCCTGGTTCTAGGTGGACGGCTTCCCCTCGAGGGTTCTGCGACCGCAACTGCGGCAGCTGTCCATGATGGACCGGGGACATCGGACCGGCGGCCTTCATGCCCTGTCGGGCGGGGCTTCTGCGGCAGTTCCGGTCTTAGTGACTTCCTGGTGTCAGGGTGTGACTACCGGGCCACCGTGGCCTGACGCCTTCGCCGAAGCGATAAGGCTTGCTGCGATCTCGGGAGGCACCTCAAACGGCAACTCCGGACCCAGCCAGGCATCCTCGTACTTGACGATGGGCAGCCCCTGCCATTCCCGAAGGACACCCCAGCCGTGCCCGAGCAACTGGGCAGAATCCGGATCATGCTCGTAGCAAGACCATCCGTCATCGTTGCGGACGAGGGACCATTGGTCGATTCGGTGCAGCCAGTACATCAAGTCCTCCTCCAGGCCGCCCGATACTCGCACGTGCCAACGTGCCAGGTCATTTCACCGGCCGCTTTGTTCGCCAGACTGTACCGTGAACGCTCCCTGCTTCTGGCTGGTGCTGACCGGCGCTGGAGGGGCCTGGTTGATCTTCACGGCCGGGGATGGGACGGTGGACGGGCGAGGTCAGACGATCATCATCCTGACGGACAGCGACTGGGGCCCTGTGCGCCAGATCGACGGTGCGGTGTTGCAACGCGCCTGTGTGGCCGCGGGAGGACCTCTCTGACGCTGGTGAACCGCAATACGGACGAGCGGTCGGGACCTGGCTGGTTCGTTGGCCTGATGGTCACGAGGGTGTGCTCACCTGGGCACCGCCCGTCGAGGTGCGCCACCCGCTGAAATTCGCTTAGGAACATTCCGACATTGACATCGCCCGTCGGGCTGGGGCGCTGACGTCCCACAGGAGGCGCACAGATTCTTTCCATGGAGGTATCGAGGGGGATCCGGATCCGTTGAATCCACAGCCTGGCGAGGGCCCTCTGCTGTAGTACTTGAGGCCGAGGTCAGCCTTGGCGACTTGAATGTCCGGATGCACCGGCCATCCAGGTCCCACTGTCGGGTTCGTCATGGTGCCGACCCGTCAGCCCGGCTACCGGAGGGGAGGCAACCCCCGGCTCCGCCATCACTGAATTTGTATTTTCCCTCGTCAGGCCTACAATCGACCACGAACACGCTTTCGAACGCGCGGCGCCGAATCGGAGTTGGGTCCCCCTCGCTCACCAAGAAGGCGTGGGCAGCGGGTGGCGCCGGGGCGGGCCGGTGCAGTGGTCCGGTTGCCGGGACGAGCGCGGGCCGAGCGGCGCAACCGTGTCAGGTGGCGGGGAGGTATTGGCGGTGCCGAGCGAAGCGTCGGGGAGTGGCACGGCCCGCTACACCCACGGGCACCACGAGAGCGTCCTGCGCTCCCACCGGCAGCGCACCGCCGAGACGTCGGCCGCCTATCTCCTGGCGCACCTCGGTCCCGGCCTCCGCCTCCTCGACGTTGGCTGTGGGCCCGGCACCGTCACCGAGGGTCTGGCCCGCCGGGTGGCGCCGGGCCCAGTGGTGGGCATCGATACCGATCTCGGCGTCCTGCGGTCCGCCGCCTCGGCTGCACCGGAGGCCCAGTTCGCGGCCGCCGACCTCTTCGCCCTCCCCCACCCCGACGACGCGTTCGACGTGGTCCATGCCCACCAGGTCCTCCAGCACGTGGCCGACCCGGTCGCGGCGCTGCGGGAGCTGTCCCGGGTCTGCCGGCCCGAGGGTCTCCTCGCGGTGCGCGACGCGGACTACGGCGCGATGACCTGGTTCCCCGCCCGGCCCGAGCTCGAACGCTGGCGTGCCCTGTACCGCGCGGTCGCTCGGCGCAACGGCGGGGAGCCCGACGCCGGACGGCGGCTCGGGGCTTGGGCCCGGGCGGCCGGGTGCCAGGAGGTGTCGTTGTCCGCCTCGGCGTGGTGTTTCGCCACCTCGCAGGACCGGCGGTGGTGGGCGGAGACCTGGGCCGAGCGCACCACCTCGAGCGCGCTGGCCACCCGGGCGCTCGAGCTGGGGCTGGCCAGCCAGCGCGAGTTGGCTGAGCTGGCGGCGGGCTGGCTCGACTGGGCCGAGGATCCCGACGCTTGGTTCGCGGTCCTCCACGGCGAGCTACTCTGCCGCCCGTGCTGAGGACCCTTTCGGGGGGTCAGGTCGGGGCGGTCTCTTCGCCGAGGCCGGTCGCCGCCGCGATGTCGATCGAGTAGTCGACCGGCACCACCAGCACCGAAGGGCGGTCCAGGGAGAGAAAGCGTGCGAGGCACTGGGCGAAGTGCCCGGCCGAGACGGCCCTCGCGGCCGGCAGCCCGAATGCGCCGGCCAGCGCCACCAGGTCTGGGTTGGTGAAGTCGGTCCCGAAGTGCCGCCCGAAGCGGCGCTCCTGCTTCCACACGATCGAGCCGAACTGGCCGTTCTCCCAGACGACGTTGACGAAGGGTGTGCCCAGCCGGTTGGCGGTCTCCAGTTCTTGGACGTTCATGAGGAACCCGCCGTCGCCCGACACCGCGACGACCCGCTGGCCGGGCCGGGCCAGCTTGGCGCCGATCGCCGCCGGCACGGCGAACCCCATGCCGGCCAGGCCGTTAGCGATGAGGACCGTATTGGGCTCGTGTGCGGGGAACATGCGGCCGATCCACAGTTTGTGCAAACCGACGTCGGAGACCAGCAGGTCGTCACGGCGCATGGCTCGGCGCAGCTCGAGCAGGATGCGCGGCGGCCGCAGGGGGAAGGCATCGTCACCGGCTGCGCTGGCCAGCACCCCGGCCACGGTGGTCCGGAGCCCCTGGTTGGCGGTCCACGGGACCACCCGCTCGCACCGCCGGGCCAGCGCGCCGAGCGCGAACGCGATGTCCCCGACCAGCTCCACCTCGGGCACGAAGTGGTCGTCGATCTCGGCCGGCGAGGAGTCGATGCACAGGATCCGCTTGTCCCGACGAGGGTTCCAGTGCCGGGGCGCGTGCTCGACGAGGTCGTAGCCCACGGCCACCACCACGTCGGCCCGGTCGAACCCGGCTGCGGCGTAGTCACCGGCCTGCAAGCCGACTGCGCCCAGCGCGAGCGGATCGCCCACGTCGAGCAGCCCCTTGCCCATGAAGGTCTCAGCGACCGGGATCCGGGTGCGACGGGCGAAGCGCCGGAGTGCCGGCGCCGCCGCGCCGCGAACCACCCCGTTGCCGGCCAGGACCACCGGGTGCTCGGCTGCTCCCAGCAGCTCCGCCGCTCGGGCCAGATCCCGGTCCGACGGGCGGGGGTGCACCACTGCGGTGCGCTCGAGGGGCACCCCGACTGCCGGCGCCGCCATCACGTCTTCGGGCAGCTCGAGGTGGGTCGCGCCCGGCTTCTCGGACTCGGCGACCTTGAACGCCTTGCGAACCGCCTCTGGCACGATGCTGGGGCTGGAGACCCGGGCGTTCCACTTGGTGATCGGGCTCATCAGACGGACCACGTCCAAGTACTGGTGGGACTCCTTGTGCATCCGCTCGAGCCCGCTCTGGCCGGTCAGCGCGACCAATGGGGCACGGTCCAAGAAGGCGTCGGCCACCCCGGTGACGAGGTTGGTGGCGCCCGGCCCGAGAGTCCCCAGGCAGACCCCGGCCCGGCCGGTGAGCCGCCCGATCGCGTCGGCCATGAACGCCCCGGCCTGCTCGTGACGGACCGGCACGAACCGGATCGCGGAGCGGTCGAGCGCGTCCGAGACATCCAGGGTCTCCTCCCCGGGTATGCCGAACACGTGCACCACGCCCTCCGCTTCGAGGCACCGGACGAGCAGGTCGGCGGCGCGTTCGGGTGCGGCTCGGCCGCGCTGCCCTTTGTGCCCGAGCGTCCCTGCCACCGCACCCTCCTGCTGCCCGGCCGACCCTACCAACCCCCTCTCGCCGGCCTCCCGCAGGACCAATTCCGCTGGTCGGGCAGTACGCTGGGCACAAGCCGGATGACGGGCATCAGGCATGGCGAGGTGACCGGTGATCGTGCACCGTGAGGGTCCGGGGCGTCGCACGCCACCATCGGCGCGGCCGAGCTCCGTACCGGAGCTCTCCCGCCTGCTTCGCCAGACCCGAGCAGCCCGAGGACTCCCCCTCGACGAGGCGAGTCGCCAGAGTGGGGTCGCGCTGGAGCGGTTGGAGGACCTCGAGTCTGGGACCGTCGACCGGCTCCCCGACCGGGTCGAGATCCTGCGGGACCTGAGCCGCTATGCCAGCTTCCTCGGCCTGCCGGCCGACCAGCTCGTCCTGTCGTTGGTCGAGGCCTGGCCTGCCGGCCAGAGCGCGGCGGCCACTGCCCCGGTCCCCACCGGTGCGAGCGTGACCGGCACCGGCGCGGCCACTGCCCCGGTGCCCACCGTGGCACCGCAGACCACGGCCATCGCGCTCACCGCCGCCCGACCCCGGCCCCCCACTCCTCCCAGCACGATCGTGGTCTCCGACCGGCACGGCTCGACCGCCCAGGTGCCGGTGGTCATGGCCGACACCGGTCGCACGCCGGCGGTGCGCGCCAGCTCCGACGACGGGGTGGCGATGGCGCTGGTTCGAGGCCTGGTGGTCGTGCTCCTGGTGCTCCTGGTGGTGGGAACGGCCTGGTTGGTGGTGGACCGCGTCCGCCCCCAGTGGCTGGCCGACCTCCACCTCCCCTACTCCCCCGCCGCGCCGGCCTCCAGCACCGTGCCCGGCGCGCCCGTCCGGACCACCCCCACCTCGACCAGCCCGGTCAAAGCAGCGGTGCGGCACCCGGTCACCGCGCCGCCCTCGATGCGCCTGGTCTCGGCGACCACCAGTCAGGCCACCTTCGCGGTGACGAGCTCGCGCTTCGAGGTCCAGATCAGCGCACGCGGTGGCGAGACCTGGGTGCAGGCGACCGGCCCGCAGCGCAACGCGCCGAGCTTCGTGGGCATCCTGCACAATGGCCAGTCCCAGGTGGTGCCGGCCGACCATGCGCTCGTCGTCCGCATCGGGTCGGTGGCGGCCCGGATCGCCGTCAAGGCCAAGGGGCGGCTCCTCGGGACCTACGTCCCCCCAGGAGCCCCCTTCGTCATGACCTTCACCTCTCAGTAGGGCGGCCGGCTCAGTCCTGGTCCGCCACCAGCGCGACCGACGCCACCACCTGGCCCTCGTCGAGGTTCATGATCCGGACCCCGGTCGCGTCCCGGCCCTGAGAGGCGATCTCCCGCACCGAGGTCCGGATCGTGACCCCGCCGGACGACACGAGCAGGATGTCGCTGTCGTAGGGGACCATGAACGCCGCCACCACCGCGCCCCGCTTGGCGGTGAGCCGGATCCCCCGGACCCCCTGGCCGCCCCGAGCCTGGCGGTGGAACCGATCCAGCTTGGTCCGCTTTCCGTAGCCGGCGTCGGTCACCATGAGGATGTCGACGTCGTCCCGGGCCACGTCGCACGAGACCACCTCGTCCCCCGGCCGCAGCCGGATCCCCCGGACCCCGGCCGCGTCCCGGCCCATCGGCCGGATCTCCTCCTCGGCGAAGCGGATGGTCATCCCCTGCCTGGTCACCACGAACAGGTCGTCTTCGCCGCTCGTCTCGATCACCCGGACCAGCCGGTCCCCGTCCCGCAAGTTGATCGCAATGAAGCCCTCACGGCGTGACTTGTCATACTCCGACAGCGGGGTCTTCTTCACCTGACCCTGGGCGGTGGCGAACATGAGGAAGTGGTCGGGCGGGAAGTCCCGCGTCCCGACGATCGCCCGGATCTGCTCGCCGCTCTCGAGCGGGAGCAGGTTCACCAGCGCCGTGCCTCGGGCGGTTCGGTCCTTGGTGGGGATCTCGTGGCCTCGGAGCCGGTAGGCACGACCTCGGTCCGAGAACAGCAGCAGGTACGCGTGCGACGTGGTGTGGACCACATGGGTCACCAGGTCTTCTTCCTTCAGCCGGGCTCCCTGGACCCCCCGGCCGCCGCGAGCCTGGGTGCGGAACGCGCTCGCCGGCACTGCCTTCACGTATCCGGCCGCGGTCATGGTGACCACGATCTCCTGATCGAAGATGAGGTCCTCCAGCGCGAGCTCGCCCGGATCGTGAGTGATCACGCTGCGCCTCGGGTCGGCGAACTTCTCCTTCACCTCGCCCAGCTCCCGTTTGATCACCGCCCGCAGCTTGGCGCCGTCGGCCAGGATCGATTCGAGCTCGGCGATCGTCGCCTGCAGCTGCGCCATCTCCTCCTCCAGCTCGCTGCGGCCGAGCCTGGTCAGCCGGCCCAGCTGGAGGTCCAAGATGTGGTTGGCCTGCTCCTCGCTGAAAGAGAACGGCTCTGCCACCAACGCGTTCCGCGCCGCCGGGCGGTCCTCGGACGCCCGGATGGTCGCGATCACCGCGTCGAGCATCCCGATTGCCTTGAGCAGCCCCTCGACGATGTGCGCTCGGGCCCTCGCCTTGCGCAGCTGGTACTGCGAACGACGGGTGACCACCTCCACCTGGTGCGCCACGTAGTGCCCGAGCAGCTGGGAGAGGTTCAAGGTGCGGGGCACCCCGTCGACCAGTGCCAGGGTGTTCATGCCGAAGGTGGTCTGCAGCGGGGTGTGCTTGTAGAGCTTGTTCAGAACCACGTTGGCGTTGACGTCCCGCTTCAGCCGGATCACCAGCCGCGGCTGGCGGGCCGCCGAGTCGTTCTGGACCTCAGCGATGCCGTCCAGCTCGCCCGATCGGACCAGTTCGTGGATCTTCTGCTCAACCACCTCAACCGAGGTCTGGTAGGGGAGCTCGGTGACCACGATGCTGGTGCCGCTTCGCTGCTCCTCGATCTCGGCGACCGCTCGCATCCGAATGGAGCCCCGACCGGTGCGGTACGCGTCGATGATGCCTTGGCGGCCCAGGATGAGCGCTCCGGTCGGAAAGTCCGGGCCCTGGATGAAGCGCATGAGGTCATCGGGCGTCGCGTCGGGATGATCGATCAGGTAGATCGTGGCGTCGATGACCTCGCCCAGGTTGTGGGGAGCGATCTTGGTCGCCATCCCCACCGCGATGCCCTCGGAACCGTTCACCAGCAGATTCGGGAAGCGGGCCGGGAGCACCAGCGGCTCCTCGGTCGCGTTCGAGTAGTTCGGCCCAAAATCGACCGTCTCCTCGTCGATGCCGTTCATCAGCTCGAGCGCGACCGGCGCCAGCCGGCACTCGGTGTAGCGCATGGCGGCAGGGCCCTCGTCGGGACCGGTACCACCGAAGTTCCCGTGACCGTCGATGAGGGGGAGCCGCATGGAGAAGTCCTGGACCATACGGACCAGTGCGTCGTAGATGGCACCGTCGCCGTGAGGGTGGAAGGTCCCCATGACCCGCCCGACCACCTCGGCGCACTTGACGTGGGGCCGGTCCGGCCTGAGCCCCTGGTCGTACATGGTGTAGAGGATCCGGCGCTGCACTGGCTTGAGCCCATCGCGCACGTCGGGGAGCGCTCGTGCCGTGATGACCGACATGGAGTACTCGATGAACGAGCGCTCCATCTCCTCTTGGATCTCGATGGGCTCGATGAACCCGACCGCAGCCTCGGCGTCGCCGTTGGCCCGGCCGTTGGCCCCCTGTCCGGCGGTCGAGGTCCGAGAGGCGCGGGTGGTGCGCTTGGTTGGCATCGGGTTCTGGCTCCCTAGATGTCCAAGAAGCGAGCGTCCTTGGCGTTGGTCTGGATGAAGTGGCGGCGCTGCTCCACGTCGTCACCCATCAAGATCGCGCAGACCTCGTCAGCCAGGGCGGCCTGCTCCACGCTGATCTGGAGCAGCGTGCGCTTCGCCGGATCGATGGTGGTGTCCTTCAGCTCGTCGAAGTCCATCTCCCCCAGGCCCTTCAGCCGCTGAAAGTCCGCCTTGTGGTTGGGGTTCTCGGCCAGGAAGCGCTCCTTGGCGGCATCGTCCCGAAGGTAGATCTTTTCCTTCCCGACCAAGGTGGAGTACAGCGGTGGCTGGGCCACGTAGACAAACCCCCCTTCCACCAGTGCCTTCATCTGGCGGAAGAAGAAGGTGAGGAGCAAGGTGCGGATGTGAGAGCCGTCGACGTCGGCGTCGGCCAGGGTGATCACCTTGTGGTAGCGGATCTTGTCGACGTCGAAGTCATCCGCGAGCCCGGCGCCGATCGCCGCGATGAGCGCCTGGATCTCGGCGTTCTTCAGCATCTTGTCGATGCGAGCCTTCTCGACGTTGAGGATCTTGCCCCGGATCGGCAACACCGCCTGAGTCCGCGGATCGCGGGCGTCCTTGGCTGAGCCGCCGGCCGAGTTTCCTTCCACGATCAGCAGCTCGCACTCCCGCGGATCCCGTGACGAGCAGTCCACCAACTTGCCTGGCAAGCCAGCCCCGTCCAGGGCGGACTTTCGTCGCGTCAGGTCTCGAGCCTGGCGCGCCGCCACCCGGGCTCGGGCCGCCAGCAATGCCTTCTGGACCGCCTGGTTGGCCTCGCGCGGGTTCTCTTCGAACCATTCGGCCAGCTTCTCGTTGGTTGCGCGCTCGACCAGGGACCGGATGGGGACGTTGCCCAGCTTGGTCTTTGTTTGGCCTTCGAACTGAGGATCGGTGAGTCGCACCGAGATGATCGCGGTGAGGCCCTCTCGTATGTCTTCCCCGAGGAGGTTGTCGTCTTTGTCCTTCAGGAGGTTCTTGGCTCGGGCGTAGCGGTTGACCACGTTGGTCAGGGCCTTCTTGAAGCCTTCCTCGTGCATCCCGCCCTCGGTCGTCGAGATGCCATTGGCGAAGGAGTGGATGCTCTCGTGGAATCCGGTGTTCCACTGCAGCGCGACCTCGACCTCCATGGTGTCCTCGGCCTGCTCGTAGGAGGCCACCTTGCGGAACAGCGACTCGCGGGCCGAGTTCAGGTGTTTCACGAACTCGACGATCCCGCCGTTGTACTTGAAGGTGATCCGCTGCCCGTCGGGGTCCCGCTCGTCGACGAAGCGGATCTCAAGCCCCCGGTTCAAGAACGCCATGATCTGCAGGCGCTCGACCACCGTCGTCGCCCGGAACTCGACTTCTTCGAAGATGGACGGGTCCGGCCAGAACGTCACCGTGGTCCCGGTGCGGCCACGAGGCGCCGGCCCGACCGCTTCGAGCTTCCCGACGGGCTCACCCCCGTCTTTGAATTCGAGGACGTGGTGTTTGCCGTCGCGGTCGATCTCCAGCTTGAGCCGGGTCGACAGCGCGTTCACCACGGAGACCCCGACGCCGTGGAGCCCCCCGGACACCTTGTAGCCGTCCCCACCGAACTTGCCGCCAGCGTGCAAGGTGGTGAGGACGATCTCGGCCGCGCTGCGCCCAGGGAAGTTCGGGTGGGGATCGACGGGGATGCCCCGCCCGTTGTCTTGCACCCGGCAGCCCCCGTCGGCCAGCAAGGTCACGTCGATGCGGGTGCAGTACCCCGCCATTGCCTCGTCGACCGCGTTGTCGACGACCTCCCAGATCAGCTGGTGCAGGCCGCTCGGGCCAGTGGACCCGATGTACATGCCGGGCCTGAGGCGGACCGGCTCGAGGCCTTCGAGAACGGTGATTGCACTCGCGTCGTACGTCCCGCCACGCTTCGGCAATCCCGCTCTCCACACTCCGACCTCAGGGCGCGACCATTCCCCTGGGGGCCGGGTCGGCGCACGTTCCGGACGCAACGAACCGGCATCGGTGCCGTCCGTTGACGTCTTTGATTCTACCCGATCCACCTCAGCGGACCGCGACTGGCCCCGGTCACCGCCGGCCCCTTCAGCGACCGGGTCGGCGCACGACGACCTCCAGCCGGGCCGGGGCATGCCCGACCGCCGCAGCGACCCGGGCCAAGACGGTGGTCGCCAGCGACCGCACCTGGGTGGCCCACGCCGGGTGATCGGCTGCCACCACCAGCGCCTCGTCGGTCACCCGCAGCGGGCGGACGTGGGCCGCCAGCGACGTCCCCACGATCTCCTCCCACCGACCGAAGATGGCACCGAGCTCAGCCGGGCTCTGGGGTCCGATCCGCCGGACCACTGCCTCGAGGCTTTCGCCGATCCTCCGAGGGCCCGCCCGCCGGGGGTCTCCCCCGGTCATCGGGCCAGGCTCCCGATGTCCAGGACCGCTGCCACCTCCATGGCGGCTGGCACCGCGAGCGCGGTGCTCAAGAGACACTGGCCTGGCGGCAGCGCCCGCACCAGCGCCTCGGTTCGCACTGGATCGAGCTCTGAGAAGACGTCGTCGAGCAGGAGGGTGGGTGCGTGGTGGGTGCGGCGGGCAACGAGCTGGTGGAGGCCGAGCCGGAGGCCGAGGGCGACGCAACGCTGCTCTCCCTGGGAGCACTGGAACCGGACGTCACGCTGGTCGAGCTCGATCGACAGGTCGTCTCGGTGCGGGCCGACCGTCGTGGTGGCCCGGCGAAGGTCCTCCCGGCGGGCCTCGGCCAGAGCGACCGCATAGTCGCCGTCCCAGCTCGGCCGGTAGCACAAGCGCACGGTGCCGCCAGCAGACCCGGCGACCTGGTGATACGCGTCGGCCACCGCCGGCCCCAGGTCGGCCACCAGACGCGACCGGGCTTCGGCCAGGGCGGTGCCGGCCCGAGCGAGGCGCTCGTCCCAGACCGCGAGCGACCGTTCGATGTCGGGGGTGCAGCGGCCGGCGGCTTGTCGAAGCAGTGCGCCGCGCTGGCGCAAGGCGCGCTCCAGGTCTTCCAGGATCGCCGCAGCACGCCGGTCGACTGGGATCACCGCGTCGTCGAGGAACCGCCGCCGTTCGGCCGGCCCGCCCTGCACGATACGAAGGTCCTCCGGAGAGAAGATCGTGGCAGGGGCAGCCTCGGCCAGAATCGCCCGGCTCGCCCGCTGACGATTGACTTGGGCTCGGGACGGGTACCCGGTCCGGCCGATCTCGAGCTCCACGGTCACTCGCCGTTCTCCTCCGACCAGTTCTCCTCGGATATACGCCCGATCGCACCCCGTGCGCACCAGCGCGTCCCTGGGTGCACCGCGGAACGATCGTCCCGAACCCAAGTAGGCCACTGCCTCCAGAACGGTCGTCTTGCCGCTGCCATTGGGTCCGGTGAGCACGGTCGTACCCTCGGGCGCTGGTTCCACCACGATGGCGGTGAAACAGCGAAAGTCGGTCAGCGCGACCGAGTGCAGCACGGCCCGTCGCTCTTCGGACCTCAGGACACCCGTACCGGCATCAACAGGTAGCGGTAGTCGTCTCGTTCCGCGGCTCGGACGGTCGCCGGCCTACTCGGATCGGCCGTCTCGATGATCACCTCGTCGTCCAGTACTGCCTCGACGCCGTCGATCAAATACGACGGGTTGAACGCAATGAGCAGGTCTTCTCCCGAGAAATCGCCATCGACGGTCTCGTTTGCCTCGCCTAGCTCTTGAGACATGACGGAGAGGTCCACCCCTCCTGAGCGCATCGCGAGCCGAACCGGGGTGGTGTTGTCTCGGACAAGGAGCCGAACCCGTCGCAGGGCGGCCAACAAGGACTCCTTGCCGAGGTGCAGCCGGTTTGGGTAGCTCTCCGGGATCAGCTGTCGATAGTCGGGGTAGCTCCCGTCCAACAAACGGCTCCGCACCTCCACCGAGCCCACCGTGAAGCTCACCTCATGAGCCCCCGCGCTCACCACGACCGGCGACGCAGCGTCGGCTGCCGTCGGCAAGAGCCGCTGCAGCTCCGCCAAGGCCCGTGCGGGAACCAAGATGTCCGCCTCCTCTGAGATCGCCTTGGTCTCCCGCAAGTCCCGAAGCGCGAGCCGGTAGGAGTCCGTTGCGACCAGCCGCACACTCCCACCTTCGGCCGTGATCAAGACCCCGGTCAACAACGGTCGGGCATCGTCATTCGAGGCCGCCCGAATGACCTGCCGGAGCCCTTCGGCCAACCCAGGCCCGAGCGCCTGCCCTCCCTCCGGTGGCTCCCCAAGGGTCGGAAACTCCACCACCGGAAACGCCCGCAGCTCGAAGCGCGAACGGGCGGCAGAGATCTCCACCCGCTCCTCCCCTGCCTCCACCGTCACCGCGCCAGGCTCCAACGAACGCACCACGTCGGTGGCCAGACGGGCCGGCACCACGCACGACCCGGACTCGAGCCCGATCACCTCCTGATCGACCCGGATCGTCAGGTCGAGGTCCGTCCCGGTTGCCCGCAGCCCATTGCCCTCGCATGTCAGCAGCACCCCGGAGAGGACCACCGACGACACGCCTCGGCCCCCTACCGCCCGACTGGCAGTGGCCAGCACATCGACCAGGGCATCACGTTCCGAACGAAACTTCACCGCTTCCGGTCCTTTCGGCCATGAGGAGTGCTCACCGTGTACTGACTCGTTGTGGTGACTGAGGGGAGATTTCGCGTTGATAGTGGTGATAAGGGCTGGGGATTGTGCATTGCGTGAAGACAGCCCTGCTCAGCGGCGGATGTGGCGGCCGCGTGGCAGTGGATGAGCTGGGGAGGGCTGGGGATGGATGGCGGCGGGGCTTCGGCCGGATGGGGACAACTGGCCGATGCGTCCCAGGAAGGGGCGGAGCATGCACAGCTTTCGCGCCCTGGTATCCCCAGGCGGTCACTGGTTGCTCTTGATCTTGTAGATCAGGTCCGTGACCTGGTCGTAGATTTGCCGGCGCTCCATCATCTGCTTGGTGATCTTGTCGACGGCGTGGATCACGGTCGTGTGGTCACGGCCGCCGAAGATCCGAGCGATCGTCGGGTAGCTGTGCTCGGTGAGGTCGCGCACCAGGTACATGGCGACCTGGCGGGCGGTGACCAGGGGCCGAGTTCGGCTGGGGCCGCAGAGGGCGTCGACGGTGAAACCGTAGTAGGCAGCCGTGGTCTCGAGGATGGCCTGGGGGGTGATCTGCCGGGTCTCGGAGGCCGAGACCATGTCCGCAAGGACCTTCTCAGCGAGTGCGAGGGAGAACGGTTGCTGGTTCAAAGAGGCGAAGGCGCTCACCCGGATCAGGGCTCCCTCGAGCTCGCGGATGTTGTTCGTGACATGGGTGGCGATGAAATCCAGGATCTCATTGGGAACGTCCATGCCGTGCGCGGCTGCCTTGGATCGCAGGATCGCGACACGGGTCTCCAAGTCCGGAGGATCGATCTCGGTGATGAGGCCGGAAAGGAAGCGGCTGCGTAGCCGGTCCTGAAGGGTCTCGATCGAGGTCGGGGCACGATCGGAGGTGAGGACAATTTGGCGGCCAGTTCCGTGGAGATCGTTGTAGGTGTGGAAAAACTCCTCCTGCAGCCCGCTTCGACCCTGCATGAACTGAATGTCGTCGATCAACAGCATGTCGCAGTCCCGGTAGTGGCGCTTGAACACCATTTGTGTGGCGAGCCGGAGCGACTCGACGTAGTCATTCATGAAGGTTTCTGTCGTCACGTAGCGAACCTTGCGGTGCGGGAAGTTCTCCCGTACATAGTTCCCAATCGCGTGAAGCAGGTGGGTCTTGCCGAGGCCCGAGTCTCCGTAGATGTACAGCGGGTTGTACGCCCGGCCGGGGTTCTCGGCGACCGCTTGCGCGGCGGCGTAGGCCAAGCGGTTGGACGAGGCGGCGACGAAGCTGTCGAAGGTGAATCGGGAATCGAGGATCACCGTCGCGTCCTCGGTCGTCGACGAGCCGGTCACGGTGGGTTCGGCGGGCTGGAGCTGGGGTCCTGGGACTGGCACCGGCACGTCGGGGCGGACCTTGAGCTCCACCTCGATGTCGTGGCCGGCGAGCATGGCCAAGGTCTCCCGGATCCGCGAAAGGTACCGGGTCTCGAGCCGGTCGCGAACGGCCTGGTTGGGGACCCCGAGGACCAAGACGACGGAGGTGTCGGTGGTCCGGACGGTGACTGGCTCGATCCCGGCGAGCCACATCTGCCACGCGGATTCCGGCAGCTGTTCCCGCAGGAGCGCGGCACAGCGTGTCCACAACCCGTTGGTGTCTTCCACCTGCGCCTCCGAGCTCCTCCAGGTGGTACCGTCCACAATGTCCTCCACAGGTGTGGAACACAGGTCATTACCTGGTCGTTCGAAGGTACACCGTTGGACCGGCGGCGACTAGTGGCGATCGGCCGATCGCCACTAGTCTCAGGGAGACGTCCCGTCGCGCCGCGGCTCGTAGGACCCGGCCGCCGGCGGGCCCCCGCTGTGGCATCGACGCGCGGGATGGAGAAAGGCCGAGCGGCGTGAAGCGGACCTACCAACCGAACACCCGGAAACGGGCCAAGACGCACGGGTTTCGAGCCCGGATGGCGACCCGCAGCGGCCGCGCCATCTTGCGTGCCCGCCGACGGAAGCACCGCCGGCGGCTCACGGTCTGAGGCTGTGCCCGCGCCACCGGTCGACCGGATCCGCCACCGGCGGGTGTTCGCCGCCCTGCGCCGGCCTGCTGGCCGGGCTGCCGCCGGCCCGGTCCACGTCCGCTGGGTGCCCAGTGACCGGCCAGTCGCCCAGGTGGCGTACGCGGTCGGGCGGCACTGCGGACCGGCGGTGGTCCGGAACCGGGTCCGGCGCCGGCTGCGGGCCGCGGTCGCGACCGCCGGGGCGCCGCCAGGGTGCTACCTGGTCGGGGCCGGACACGAGGTCCTGGACCTGGAGTTTTCCAGACTGCAGACGGTGGTCCGGGAGGCGATGACCACCGCCGCGCGCCGGGGAGCGCCTCGATGAAAGCGCCGGCGTCCGTCCCGGCCCGGCTGGCGTTGGGGGTGATCGGCCTCTATCAAACGCTGCGCGCCGGCCGGCCGTCGCCATGCCGGTTCTGGCCGTCGTGCTCGGCGTACGCGTCCGAAGCGATCGAGACGCACGGCCTGTGGCACGGGGGGCGGTTGGCCGTCCGGCGACTCCTGCGTTGCCATCCCTTCGGCGGAAGCGGCGTGGACCTGGTCCCGCCGCTTGGACACGGGGCCGGACGGTGATGCTGGCCGAGAACGCGCTGTTCCACGACATCGGGCGGATCTTCCAGCCCCTCTTCGACCTGGTCGGGTGGGTGCTCGCCCTCATCTACGGGCTGATCCCGAACTACGCGGTCGCGATTGCCCTGTTGACGGTGGTCGTCATGGTGCTGCTGACCCCGTTGACCGTGAAGAGCACCCGTTCGATGCTTGCCATGCAGGAGCTCCAACCGGAGATCAAGAAACTCCAGGCCAAGTACAAGGGCGCGGAGAACCGCCAGAAGCTGAACGAAGAGCTGATGGCGCTCTACAAAGAAAAGGGCATCAACCCAGCCGGTGGCTGTCTACCGATGTTCCTGCAGATGCCCTTCCTCATCATCCTGTACGACACGATCCGTGGCTTGACCAACGTGGTAACGACGAAGGTCAATGGTGTCACTCAGCAGGTGGTTCAGCCCCGCTATATCCCAAAGCCACCCCACGGCGCAACGTCGTACTCCTTGGTGGACAAGCTCTACCACAGCCTCGCACATCCCCTGGTGGCTGGGCATGGGATCATGGTGTCCTTCGGCGTGGACCTGGCGAACAAGCCGTTTGGCCATGGCTTGAGCGGGGCACAGCGGGTCCCATTCTTTGCCCTAGTTGCAGTTGCAGTTGGTCTGCAGTACTTCCAGATGCGGCAGATGAACAGCCGCAATAAGCAAGCAACTGCCAACAAGCAGATGCAGACCATTCAGAAAATAACGCCGATACTATTTGCCTACATTTACTTTTTAGTTCCGGCGGCAGTGGTCGTGTATATGATCGTGTCGACGGTAATCCGGATCCTGACGCAAGAAGTGATGTTCCGGACCGGCATGGTCCAGCCGGTGGGTGCGGAGCGCACGATCGGAGGAGCCAGGCGGGGGCTGGGCCGACTGGCTGGCGCGCCGGGGCTGGTGGCCGGGTCGAGCGACCCCGATGGGGTGGGGGCAGCGAGCAATGGCGCGGCCCCCGAGGCAAAGCCAGTCCAGCGGAACGGGAAGCCGGCGCCGCAGGCGGGCTCGGGGAGCGCCAGGAATGGGGGGAAGAAGCCGGCCCCCCACCCCAGGGCACGGGGGAAGCGACCACGGAAGGCGCGGTAGCGGTGGAGTGGGTAGAGATCTCGGGCCGCACGCTCGAGGAAGCCAAGGAACAGGCACTCGAACAGCTCGGGGTGGCCGAGCAGGACGCGGAATGGATCATCCTGTCCGAGCCGAAGGTTGGGCTGTTCGGCCGCACCCGCGGCGAGGCGCGCGTCCGGGCCCGGGTTCGGCCGGTCAGGCCGCGGCCCAAGCGGCAGCACCGGCCTCGCCGAGCGGCCACGGAGCGGCAAGTTCCGGCTCGAAGTGGTGAGGGGGCAGCCGCACGGGGGGGCAGCGAGGGAGCGGCGGGGCAATCAGCCAGCAGTCGGCGCCGGCGCCG
>JAJPJD010000061.1 GCA_021324355.1 Actinomycetota bacterium | reverse complement strand
GCGACCGCCCGCGTGATCGAGGCCATCACCGGCTCGTCGGGCGCGCTGGCCGAAGCCTGGTACCGGCACCGGGCCGGCGACTCCCAGGGTCGCCAGGCGGCCGCCGCCCTGTTCGGCTTCGACGCCAGCCGGACCCAGGTCGATCGGGGCGCCGCCTTCGTCCGAGGGGTCCTCGAGCGGGCGGGCGAGGCGGGTCTGGCCCGATTGCTCGAGGGCGGCCGAGCGCTGCCCACGCCGGCGGAGGTCGACGCACCAGGCCTGTGGCTGGAGCGGCTCGACCTGCCCGAGGACCCCCCGACCTAGCGCTCGCTAGGACTCCTCGGGGAAGCCCAGGTCCCACTCCAGGGCCAGGTTCTCCCGCTCAGCATCCCGGGCCACCCGCTCCCGGTTCCGCCGGAACTGCGGATCGTGGGGTGGCAGGAGGACCAGGCGGGCCAGGGCACGCTCTCTGAACCCCTCGATCACCGCGGGGTCGCCGTAGTCCGACTGCACTTCCCAGTGGGGGGCCACCGGGCCCAAGTACACGATGCGTACGTGCCCGACCGGTTCGGGCGCCGGCTCGCCGGTGTCGGTGGTGGCGTCTTGGGGCTCGGGGGGCACAGGACCTCCGGGGGTGGATCGATCGGCGACGAGCGTACCCGGGCCGGGCGGCCCCCATCAGCCGTTCCCCACCGTCCCGCCCCGACGCAACCGCGCGAGCAGGGGCTTGATGGTGTCGACGGCGATGGCGAAGCCAATCCCCTGCGCCGGCGCCACCCCCCGCTCGCTCTCGGCCACCGCGGTGTTCATCCCGATGACCCGACCGGAGGAGTCGACCAGGGGTCCGCCCGAGTTGCCGGCGTTGATCGCGGCATCGGTCTGGAGGAGGCCGGAGAGCTCCTGGCTGCGCCCGCCGAGGTCGCTGGTGACGCTGAGCGACCGGTCGGTCGACGACAGGATGCCCTCGGTGACCGTCGGTCCCCCCGACAGCCCCAGGGCGTTGCCGATGGCCAAGACGGTGTCACCCACCCGGGCCCGATCGGAGTCGCCGAAGTGCACCGTGGGCAGGCCCCGGACCCCCTCCACCTGGATGAGGGCCAGGTCCTGGCCCGGGTCGGTCCCCACGACCGTGGCCGGCAGCGGCTGGGTCTGACCGAGCAGGGTCACCGTCACGGTGCTCGCCCCGGCAATGACGTGGTCGTTGGTCAGGACCTGGCCGTCGGAGGTGAGGACCATGCCCGATCCGGTGCCCACCACCGTGGCGCCATGGACCCTGGCGGTGGTCGAGATCGAGACCACCGCCGGCTCGACCGTGGCCAGGACCGCCTGGACGTCGACCGGTCGGGCCAGCGGTGGGGCGTTGGGCGAGAACCGCTCGACGATGGTCTCCTGCGACCGGCCGGCGACCCAATAGCCGGCGGCGCCGCCGGCCAGCGCACCGAGGGACGCACACCCAAGGACCAGCCCGATCCAGTGACGGCGGCTCCAGCCCCTGGGGGCTGGCGAGCCCGCGGGACCAGGGGTCGTGCCGGCACCCCAGCCAGGCCACACCGGCGGACCAGCGGGTGCCCTCACCGCCGTGGCCCAATCCACCGGGGGCTGTCGACCCGTAGTCCAGCGGCGGGGGCGGCCAGCCGGGCGCCGCTATGCTCGGCCGAGAGGATATGGAACCGGTCATGGACACCGAGTGGATGGCCCGAGGCAAGTGCCGGGACATGCCGCCTGCCATCTTCTTCCCGAGCGACGGCCTCGGGGTCCAGGCGGCCCAGCGCATCTGCGCGGACTGCCCGGTGGCCGAGGAGTGCCTCGAGTACGCCCTGGCGAACCGGATCGACCACGGGGTCTGGGGGGGCCGGTCCGAGCGTGAACGCCGCCGGATCCTGCGGTCTCGCCGGGCGTCGCGGGTCGCACTGCCCGCTCGCTGAGCCGCCCCCACCGGCGCAGGCGACGCTCGCCGGGTGACCGAACTCCCACTGGTGTCGGCGGTCAACGTGAGCGAGGGCCGTGACCGCGCCACCCTCGAGGTCCTCGCCGCCGCCTGTGGCGAGTCGTTGCTCGACCTCCATGCCGACCCCGACCACCACCGCAGCGTCCTGACCCTGGGCGGTCCCGGCCCGGCCGTGGTGGCCGCGGTCCGATCCCTCGTCCGCACCGCGGTTGACACCCTCGACCTGTCGCGTCACCGCGGGGCGCACCCCCGCTTCGGGGTGGTCGACGTGGTGCCGTTCGCGCCGGTCGGCTCCCACGAGCTGGCCGACCCGCTCGAGGCCCGGGACACCCTGGCGGTGTGGGCGGGAGCAACCCTCGGGGTTCCCTGCTTCCTCTACGGCCCCATGCCCGACGGCGGCGAGCGATCGCTGCCCGAGGTCCGACGGGGGGCGTTCGACACCCTGCGGCCCGACACCGGCCCTGACCGGCCCCACCCCCGTGCCGGCGCGATGGCGGTCGGCGCTCGTCGCCCGCTGGTCGCCTACAACCTGTGGGTGGACGGCCTGTCCGTCGGCGAGCTGCGAGCGGTGGCGGCCCAGGTGCGCAGCGCTGCCGTGCGGACCCTCGCGCTGGCCCTGTCGAGCGGGAGCCAGGTCTCGTGCAACCTGGTCGAGCCGGAGCTGGTCGGGCCGGCCGAGGCCTACGACCGGGTTGCGGCGGCCCTGCCGGCCGCCGCCAGGATCCGGCGGGCCGAGGTGGTGGGGCTGGTGCCCCGGGCGGTGCTGGAGCGCATCGACGTCAGGCGATTCGGGACCTTGGGGCTGCGCGACGACCTCTGCCTCGAGGCTCGGATGGACGACCCGTCGCTCAGGACGCGTCGTCCATGACGGCGGCTCGGCGCTGGAGGGCCCGGGCTCGACGGAGTCGGCGGCGCTCCCGCTCGCTCAGCCCGCCCCAGATGCCGAACTTCTCGCCGTTGGCCAGCGCGTACTCCAGGCAGTCCTCCCGGACCACGCAGCCCCGGCACACCTCCTTGGCCTCCCTGGTCGACGCGCCACGCTCGGGGAAGAACAGGTCGGGATCGACGCCCATGCAGTTGGCCTGCGCTTGCCAGCTGCGGTCCAGGCGCCCGTAGAGCACTGCGGCCAAGTCCATCGGTCGGCCTCCCCTCGCTGTAAGTGGCACCGATGTAACTACAACCATGTCATCTTCCCCTATCGCACCGCCGAACGCAAGAGGGGAATTCTCACACTTCGCGTTCAAAAACGCCAGGGCAGGGGCCAATTTGACCACTCTATGTGGTCAGATGAAGGGCCACGGGACGGGCCAGGACCGCTGAAGGGCGCCGAAGACCGGCGCGGCTCAGCCAGCCGGGCGCAGGTAGCGGCGGTGCCGGAGGAAGTCGACAGGACGTAGCCGCCCAGGGCGTCGTGGGTGGTGTAGAAGGTGCGGCCCCCGTTCACCCGGGCGATCTGCTCGACGAAGGGGTAGTGGGTGCGCTCCAGGTCCAGGGCGAACACGTTGATGGTGATGCCGGCCTTGGTGGTCCGGATGACCTCGGCCATGGTCCGCCGCAGGGTCTCTTGAACCGGCGGGTAGTTGAACCAGACCTCGCCGGCATCGTCGATGTGGGCGGTGGGCTCCCCATCGGTCACCACGATGATCTGCTTGGTCCCGTACTGGTGGGCGAGCATGCGGCGGGCCAGCGCCAGCGCGTGCTGGAGGTTGGTGCCGTAGACGTAGTCCCACATCGCGGTGGGCAGGTCCTCGGCCTTGATCTCCCGGGCCACCTCGGAGAACCCGACGATGCCCAGGTAGTCCCGGGGGAACCGGGTCGAGATGAGGGTCTGCAGCGCCATGGCCATCTTCTTGGCCGGGACGAAGTTGTCCCGCATCGGCATGGACATCGACAGGTCCACCAGCAGGACGGTGGCCGAGCGGGTGAGCGCCTCGGTCTCCACCACCTCGAAGTCCTCGGGCTGGAGCCGCACCGGGAGGCCGGCGCCGCCGCGGCGCACCGCGTTGTGCACGGTCGCCGACAGGTGCAGGTTCATCGGGTCGCCGTACTCGTAGGGCTTGGTGGTCTCCTCCCGGTCGTGGCCGGTCCCCGAGGTGGCCGCCTGGTGGTCGCCGATGCGCTCCCGCCGCATCTGGGAGAACAGGTCGGCCAGGGCCCTCTGGCCCAGCCGGCGGACCCCTTTGGGGGTGAGCTCGGTCCGGCCGCCGCGGGTCTCGATCAGTCCGTGCTCCTGGAGGGTCTTGGTCAGCCGGGCCAGCCGCTCGAGCGACCGGGCGGCGTCGTCGCCCAGCTGGCGGCGGAGCTGGTCGAGGTCGATCTCGTCCAGGGCGTTGGGCGAGGTCGCCGAGGAGAAGATCTCCTCCATCCGGTCCAGCTCGCCCAGCTGGCTGGCCACATCGGTCGCCTCGCCGAAGCCGAGCGGGTCCTGGCCCCGGAAGCGGTAGGACTGGCCCCAGCCTGCCCCGGGCAGCGCGTCCTTGAGGTTGGCCGCCAGGCGCTCCAGCTGCCAGCGCAGATCCATGTCCTCCAGCAACGAGTTGGCCAGGGACTGGAGCTGCTGGCGCTGCTCTGGCGAGAGCGACCGCCACATCGCCTCGGCAGCCGCCATCCGGGCAGCCAGCTGCTCGAGCAGCTCGTCGAGGTTCTGCGGGTTCCCCGGGAACAGGTCGCCGAAGCGCTCCATGAACTGCTCGAAGCTGGGGTCGAGGTCCTCGCCACGGGCCCGCTGCTCGAGCATCGTGTTGAGGGCGTCGATGGCCTCGCGCATCCGGTTGAGCTGCTCGGGGTCGGTCGAGCGCAGCGCCTCGGACATCCCCTCGAAGTAGGTCTGGGCCACCTGCTGGCGGAGTTCCTCCATCAGCGCTTCGAAGCGCTCACGGGCCTCGCTGGAGACGAACTCGTGGTGCTGGAGCCCTTGGACCTTGCCGGCCAGGTCCGGGGGCAACAGGTCGAGCGACATCCGCCGCTCGGCCGCGACCTCCGAGGTGACCTGGGCCCGCCGCTCGTCGCCGGAGTCACGGGCCTCCTGCTCCAACTGGTCGATTGCCGAGCGCTCCTGGGCGACCACCTCGTCGAGCGCCCGGGAGATCCGCTCCATCTCGGCGTTCGGGCTGCCCTGCTTGAGCAGCTCCTCGCGCCGGCGGCGCATGCGCTCGATCATCTCCCGGATGCCCAGGACCCGCTCGCCGCTCTGGGTCCGCATGCCGGCCCGCATGAGCCGGCGCAGGGCGTCGTTCAGGTCCCCGCCCGAGAGCAGGTCGTCGGTCAACTCGGCCAGCAGGTCGTCCGGGTCGAGGTCGCCCCACTCCTGGGACCCGTCCCAGCCGGTGTAGTCGTAGCGAGCGGTCATAGCCAGCCGGTCCTCACCGGCGACGACGGTAGAGGGCCCGGGGGCCCGAGGCGTCCTTGTTGAGCCGTTTGGTGAGGTGCAGCCCTTCGAGCAGGAACTCCAGCGCCGCGGCCATGAGCGCCGGCGACTCGGCGGCCTCCGGGCCAGCCAGCGCCCGGGTCGGCGGCTCCAGCGGGCCCATCTCGGCCAGGACCCCCAGGTAGTCCGCCGACGGCAGGTCGTCGCCGGTGTGGACCACGGTCCCCTCGCCGAAGCTGCCCACCACCGCCCCGGGGTCCTCCAGGGTCACCCGGCGCCGGAACACCGAGAGCACCGCCGCCGCCGCCAGCTGGGCAACCACCTCGTCCTCCCGGCCCTCCTCCAGGGCCTCGACCTCGATCTTGCCCTGCGTGGAGGGCAAGAGGGCAGCCAGGTCGCTCACCCGGGGCACCGCCACCGGCTCGCCGACTCGAAGTGCCCGCCGCAGCGCGTTGGCCACCACGGTCTCGTAGTTGGCGATGGTCAACCGGACCGACACCCCGCTGCGCTGGTTGAGGTGCGGGCTGCGCCGAGCGAGCTGGCTGATCTCGGCCAGCACCTCCTCCATGTAGTCGGGCACGATCACCGGCAGCCCGCAGGACGGCAGCGACGCCTCGGCCCGCATGATCGCGACCTCGGTCCTCGTCTCCTGGGGGTAGTGGGTGCGAACCTGGGCGCCGAAGCGGTCCTTGAGCGGGGTGATGATCCGGCCCCGGTTGGTGTAGTCCTCGGGGTTGGCGGTCGCCACCAGCATGACGTCGAGGGGGAGGCGGACCCGGTGGCCGCGGATCTGGACGTCCCGCTCCTCCAGCACGTTGAGCAGGCCGACCTGGATCCGCTCGGCCAAATCGGGGAGCTCGTTGATGGCGAAGATCCCCCGGTTCACCCGGGGGACCAGGCCGTAGTGGAGGGTCAGCTCGTCGGACAGGTACCGGCCCTCGGCCACCTTGATCGGGTCCACCTCCCCGATGAGGTCGGCGATCGAGGTGTCAGGGGTGGCCAGCTTCTCGCCGTAGCGATCCGACCGGTGGACCCAGGCGATCGGCGTCTCGTCGCCCTCGTCGGCCACCTTCAACCGGGCGTAGCGGGAGGTCGGCTGGTAGGGGTCGTCGTTGATCTCGGACCCGGCGACCACCGGCATCCACTCGTCGAGCAGCTCCACCAGCGATCGGATGATCCTGGTCTTGGCCTGGCCCCGCTCCCCCAGCAAGATGATGTCGTGCCCGGCCAAGATGGCGTTCTCGAGCTGGGGGATGACGGTGTCCTCGAATCCCAGGACCCCGTGGATCAGCGGCTCGCCGGCGCTGATGCGGCGGGCGGCGTTGCGCCGGAGCTCCTCTGAGACCGGCACCGACTCCCAGCCTGAGGCGCGCAGCTCGCCGAGCGTCCGCGGCAGGTCGTGGGGCGGGGCGGGAGGGTGTGCAGGAAGCGCCATGCCTCGAGCCTATGGGCTGGCGGGAGCCCAGGCCCCATCACACCCATCCGCGCAGGTGGCGAGCGGGATTGCGCGGCCCGGCCGGGCGGATGAAAGATGAGGTCGACCACCCCCGGAGACGTCGGCTGGCGCGGCCGGAGGCGGCCGGACCGGGCAAGAAGGCGGCGAGCCAGGCCGACGTGGGGACTGGAACCGATGTGACCGATGTGACCGATGTGGAGGAGGACGCCGCGTGAGCGTTGAGGGTGCCACGATCACGCCGGTGCGGCTGGGCGGCGTCCGGGGTGGCCCGGCCGCTCGGACCCTGCGCCGTGACCGCTGGTGGGTGCAGCCGGCCATCAGCGCCGTCGTCCTGACCGCCTTCGTCGTCTACTCCACCTGGGCCGTGTTCGTGAACAAGGACTACTACGTCGGCGCGGCGGCCCACCGGGACCTGATCTCGCCGTTCTTCTCGCCCTGCATCACCGCCAGCTGCGTGGCCGGCGCGC
Organism: Actinomycetota bacterium; assembly: GCA_021324355.1. Classification (GTDB taxonomy): domain Bacteria; phylum Actinomycetota; class Acidimicrobiia; order Acidimicrobiales; family RAAP-2; genus Palsa-461. Next base: position 33,907 of record JAJPJD010000061.1, on the reverse strand, counting down.
ACGGGACCTTCCTCGTCATCACCTGGTGGCACATCACGCCGGCCCTGCTCATCTTGGGGGGGCCGCTCGGCTTCCGGCTCACCTGCTACTACTACCGCCGCGCCTACTACCGGGCGTTCTGGCAGTCACCGCCGGCGTGCGCGGTGGCCGACGCCCACACCCGCTACACCGGCGAGACCCGCTTCCCGCTCATCTTCCAGAACATCCACCGGTACTTCTTCTACATCGGCCTGATCTTCAACGTGATCCTCACCATCGACGCGGTGATGGCGTTCCGGCTGCCCGGCGACGGCGGCATCGGCGTGAGCGTCGGCACGCTCGTCCTGGTGGTCAACGCCGTGCTGCTGTGGACCTACAGCCTGTCCTGCCATGCTGCTCGCCACCTGTGCGGTGGTCACGTCGACGCCTTCTCCAAGCACCCCGTGCGCCACCGCCTGTGGCGACTGCTCACGCCGCTCAACGCGCGCCACATGCAGTTCGCCTGGGTCAGCCTGGTGTTCGTGGCCCTGACCGACCTGTACGTCCGGCTGGTGGCGTCGGGCGCGTTCACCGATCCCAAGATCTTCTAGGAGCCCGCGATGGCCGAGTACGAGACCCACGACTACGACGTGATCGTGAGCGGGGCCGGCGGTGCCGGCCTGCGGGCCGCCATCGAGGCCAAGAGCCGCGGCCTGCGGACCGCGCTCATCTGCAAGTCGCTGCTGGGCAAGGCCCACACCGTGATGGCCGAGGGCGGCATCGCAGCCGCCATGGGCAACGTCTATCCGGAGGACAACTGGCAGGTCCACTTCCGAGACACCATGCGCGGCGGCAAGATGCTCAACAACTGGCGCATGGCGCAGCTCCACGCCCAGGAGGCACCGGAACGGGTCCAGGAGCTGGAGGCCTGGGGGGCGCTGTTCGACCGCACGGCGGATGGGCGGATCCTCCAGCGGGACTTCGGCGGCCACCGCTATGCCCGGCTGGCCCACGTGGGCGACCGGACCGGCCTCGAGATGATCCGCACCCTCCAGCAGCGAGCCGTCGCCCTCGACGTCGCCGTCTTCATGGAGTGCAAGATCCTGCGGCTGTTGTCCGACGCCGACGGGGTGATCTCCGGGGCGGTCGGCTACTGGCGGGCGACCGGCGACATGGTGGTGTTCTCGGCCAAGGCGGTCGTCCTCGCCACCGGCGGCGTCGGCAAGTCCTGGAAGTACACCTCCAACAGCTGGGAGTGCACCGGTGACGGTCACGCCATGGCCCTGTGGGCCGGCGCCGACCTCATTGACATGGAGTGCGTGCAGTTCCACCCGACCGGGATGGTCTGGCCGCTGTCGGTGCGCGGGATCCTGGTCACCGAGGGGGTTCGGGGCGACGGCGGCGTCCTGCGCAACGCCGAGGGCCGGCGGTTCATGTTCGACTACGTGGCCGACATGTTCCGGGAGGAGACGGCCGACTCCGAGGAGGAGGCCGACCGCTGGTACGCCGACCACTCGGCCGGCCGGCGGCCGCCGGAGCTCTTGCCACGAGACGAGGTGGCCCGGGCCATCAACACCGAGGTGAAGGCGGGCCGGGGCAGCCCGCACGGCGGGGTGTTCCTGGACATCGCCAGCCGGCGCAGCCCCGAGTACATCCGGCGACGGCTGCCCTCCATGTACCACCAGTTCATGGAGCTGGCCGGGGTGGACATCACCGCCGAGCCGATGGAGGTCGGCCCGACCTGCCACTACATGATGGGCGGGGTCCGGGTCGACGCCGAGACCGGCGCCGCCACCGTGCCCGGGCTGTTCGTGTGCGGGGAAGCTGCCGGCGGGATGCACGGCTCCAACCGGCTCGGCGGGAACTCCCTGTCCGACCTGCTGGTCTTCGGCTACCGGGCCGGGATGGGCGCCTCCGACTACGCCGAGGGGCGGACCGGCACGCCGGCTCCCAACCAGGCGGAGATCGAGCACACGGTGGCCGAGGCCCTGGCCCCCTTCGAGCGGGACGACGGCGAGAACCCCTACGAGCTCCACCACCGGCTCCAGGACACCATGCAGGACCTGGTCGGGATCATCCGGACCGGCGACGAGCTGGACCAGGCGCTCGAGCGACTGGACGAGCTGGTGTTTCTGGCCGGCAAGGTCAAGGTCACCGGCGGCCGGGCCTACAACCCGGCCTGGAACCTGGCCACCGACCTGCCGGCCATGCTGACCGTCTCGCGCTGCGTGACCCTCGGGGCCCGGGATCGCCGTGAGAGCCGGGGCGGGCACACCCGGGAGGACTACCCCAACGCCGACCCAGAGTTCGGCAAGGTCAACCTGGTCCAGCGCCAGCCGTCGGGGGGCGGCATGGCCGAGGAGATCAAGATCGGCCCCGAGCCGATCCCCGAGATGCCCCCCGAGCTGGCAGCGCTGTTCGAGGAGGGGCACTGATGGCGGCCGAGGTGGTCATGAGGGTCTGGCGGGGCGACAGCTCCGGCGGCGCGTTCGCCGAGTACCGGCTCCCCGCCCAAGAAGGAGAGGTCGTCTTGGACGTGGTCCACCGGATCCAGGCCACCCAGGCTGGGGACCTCGCCTGCCGGTGGAACTGCAAGGCCGGCAAGTGTGGGTCCTGCTCGGCCGAGATCAACGGCACGCCGCGCCTCATGTGCATGACCCGGATGGACCAGCTCCCCGAGGGCCCGGTCACCGTGGCCCCGATGCGGACCTTCCCGATCATCCGCGACCTGGTCACCGACGTGTCGTTCAACTTCGAGGTGGCCAAGCAGGTCCCGCCGTTCGCCCCGCCGCCCCGGCCCGAGGGCGGCTACCGCATGGCCCAGGTCGACATCGAGCGGGGCCAGGAGTTCTGCAAGTGCATCGAGTGCTTCATGTGCCAGGACGTGTGCCACGTCATCCGGGACCACGAGGAGAACAAGGCGCACTACGCCGGGCCCCGCTTCTTCATCCGCTTCGCGGAGCTCGAGATGCACCCGCTGGACACCAACGACCGACGGGAGCTGCTCCGCCAGCGGGAGGGCCTGGGGCTGTGCAACATCACCAAGTGCTGCACCGAGGTGTGCCCGGAGCACATCAAGATCACCGACAACGCCATCATCCCGCTGAAGGAGCGGGTGGTCGACGCCGCCTACGACCCGGTGGCCTGGCTCGGCCGCACCATCCTCCGGCGACGCAAGGCGTCACCGAACGAGGCTGCCGCCCACGGTCGCTAGCCGTGGCCCGCTTCCTCACTCCCGAGTGGATCGCCGGGTTCAACGCCGCGCTGGCCGGCGTCGAGCTGACAGACCTGGGGGCCGGGTCGGTCCGTGCGGCCTCGGGCCGCTGGCGGGTCGAACAGGCGGTCTCCGGCGTCCCCGGCCGCTCGGTCGAGGACGGCCCGCTTCGGGTCGTCCTGTGCGTCGAGCCCGACCGGATCTCCTTGGCCGAGGCCGGGCCATCCGACGAGCCGGCCGACGTGGTCATCGCACTCGGCTACGAGGACGCGGCCGCCGTGGCCCGCGGCGAGCTCGACCCGGCGCAGGCCTTGGCGGCCGGCCGGGTGCGGGTCCGCGGCGACCTCTCGGTGCTGGTGGCCGGACAGGCGGTCCTGGCGGCGGCAGCCGCCCGGATGACCTCGCTGCAGGCCGAGACCACCTTCTAGGCCCGGGTTCTTCTCGGCCCGGGTTCGAGGCCCCAATCGATCGCCGGGACACCCTGGTCGCCCGGGGCCTGCTGGCGTAGTCTCGCCCCGAGGGGCCCGCACTGGGCGGGCCGGGACCGGGAGGGGGCCTGGGTGTCTCAGCCGATCGAGGACCAGTTCTTCTTGAAGTACCGCGAGCTGCTCGACGCCGAGGACGCCGCGTTCGACGAGCTCGAGCACGCGTTCGAGGAAGGCGACCGCTCGCACTTCGACGAGGAGATGGCCGCGTGGCGAGACGCACTGGGCAAGAAGCTGACGTTCCTGCGCAACGCCGGCATCGACCTGCCGGTGGCGGTCGGTTCCTGACGGCGTGGGCCCGCAATGGGTCCGCCTGGCCGGCTGTCGGTCCGAGAGATGCCGCCGTCGGCAGTCGGGATCCGGGTCGACTACTTCCACGACGCGAGCGACGAGTACCTGGCGCTGCTGGGCGTGGCCCGGGACCGGCTCCCCGAACGGGAGGCGTGGCGGCGGGCCAGTGAGCTCGAGTGCACACGCCCGCTCGGGCAACGCTCGATGTACGCCGTGCTGTGGGAGCTCGACGGGGACCCGGTCGGGTTCAGCACCGCGGACCGCATCGTGCTCGGGGAATCGGCGTTCATGCACCTCCACCTGGTCGAGGAGTCCCGACGGCGCCAGGGGCTCGGCACCGCGTTCGTGCGGCTGACCGTCGAGCACTACCTGGAGGTCCTGAGGCTGCGGCGGCTGTTCTGCGAGCCCAACGCCTTCAACACCGCGCCCAACCGCACCCTCCAGCGGGCGGGGTTCTCCTACGTCCTGTCCCGCCAGGGCACGCCCGGGCCGATCAACGGCTTTCAGACCACCACGCTGTGGGTCTACGAGCGTCCGGCCAGCGCGCCCTGAGCCTCCCAGCCGGGATCCTCAGATCAAGCCCAGGCGCCGGACGTCCTCCCGCTCGGCCTCGAGCTCGGCGGTGGTGAGCGCGATGCGCTCGGTGGCGAAGTCGTCGTGGGTCAGCCCCTCGACGACGTGCCAGCTGCCGTCGCCGTCGGCCGCCACTGGGAAGCCGAACTGGAGCCCCTCGGGAGTCCCGTACTCGCCCCGGCTCACCACCGCGACCGAGAACCAGTCCCCGGCCGGGGTCGAGGTGGTGAGGGCGCGGACCGTGTCCACCACCGCATTGGCCGCCGAGGCGGCCGACGACAGGCCCCGGGCCTCGATGATCGCTGCCCCCCGGCGCTGCACGGTGGTGATGAACTCGCCCCGCAGCCACGCCTCGTCCCTGATGACCTCGGGGACCGGCACCCCGCCGATGCGGGCGTGGGCGAAGTCGGGGAACTGGGTGGCCGAGTGGTTGCCCCAGATGGCCATGTTGGTCACCTCGGCCACCGGCACCCCCGCCCGCTTGGCCAGCTGGGAGCGGGCCCGGTTCTCGTCCAGCCGGGTCATCGCGAACCACCGCTCCGCCGGGACCTCGGGGGCCGCGGAGCGGGCAATGAGACAGTTGGTGTTGCACGGGTTGCCCACCACCAGCACCCGGACGTCGCTGGCGGCATGGGCCGCGATGGCCTCGCCCTGGGGCTTGAAGATCCCCCCGTTCACGCTCAGCAGGTCGCCCCGCTCCATCCCGGCCTTGCGGGGGACCGAGCCGACCAGCAGGGCCCAGTTGGCCCCGTCGAACGCCTCCTTCGGGTTGCTGGTCGCCACCACCCCGGCCAGCAGCGGGAACGCGCAGTCGTCGAGCTCCATCACCACCCCGTCGAGGGCCTTCATGGCCGGCTCGATCTCGAGCAGCCGCAGGACCACCGGCCGGTCGGGACCGAGCAGCTGGCCCGAGGCGATCCGGAACAGCAGGGAGTAGCCGATCTGGCCGGCCGCTCCGGTGACGGTGACCTGGGCGGGGGATACGGGTGCCATGGGATCTCCTCTCTCCTCGGCCCTACAGCCGGTCCACGATCGCCGAGGCGAACTCCGAGCACTTCACCTCGGTCGCCCCCTCCATCAGCCGGGCGAAGTCGTAGGTGACGATCTTGGCGGCGATGGTCTCCTCCAAGGCCTTCACGATGTCGGCGGCAGCGTCGACCCAGCCCAGGTGCTCGAACATGAGGACCCCGGAGAGCAGGACCGATCCCGGGTTGACCTTGTCCTGGCCGGCATAGCGCGGGGCGGTGCCGTGGGTGGCCTCGAAGACCCCGTGGCCGGTGACGTAGTTGATGTTCGCCCCGGGAGCGATGCCGATCCCTCCCACCTGGGCGGCCAGCGCGTCGGAGAGGTAGTCACCGTTCAGGTTGGTGGTCGCGATGACATCGAAGTCGGCCGGACGGGTGAGGACCTGCTGGAGGGCGTTGTCGGCGATGGCGTCCTTCACCAGCAGGCGGTCACCGGGGTCCCCCCCGCAGTCGTCCCAGCTCACCGCCCGATCGGCGAACTCCTCCGAGACGAGCTCGTAGCCCCAGCTCCGGAAGGCGCCTTCGGTGTACTTCTGGATGTTGCCCTTGTGCACCAAGGTGACGGAGCGGCGCCCGTGATCCAGCGCGTAGGTGATGGCAGCCCGGATGAGCCGCTTGGACCCGAACTCCGAGACCGGCTTGATGCCGATGCCCGAACCGTCGCGGATCGGCCAGCCCATCTCCTCGCGCAGGTAGCGGGCCAGGCGCTCGGCCTCGGGGGTCCCGGCCTCCACCTCGTAGCCGGCGTAGACGTCCTCGGTGTTCTCCCGGAAGATCACCATGTCGACCAGTTCCGGATGGCGGACCGGGGACGGCACCCCGGCGAACCAGCGGACCGGGCGCAGGCACACGTAGAGGTCGAGCAGCTGGCGCAGGGCGACGTTGAGGGAGCGGATCCCGCCGCCCACTGGCGTGGTCAGCGGGCCCTTGATCCCGATCAGGTGGTCCTTGAACGCCTCGACGGTCTCCTCGGGCAGCCAGTTCCCCGTCTCCCGGAACGCCTTCTCGCCGGCCAGCACTTCCTTCCAGGCGATGGTGCGCCCGTGCTTGGCGGCCGCCGCGTCGAGGACCATCCGTGCAGCGGGCCAGATGTCCACCCCGGTGCCGTCGCCCTCGATGAACGGGATGATCGGCTCGTCGGGGACCGACAGCACGCCGTCGGGGCCCATCGTGATCTTCTCTGCCATGGCTCTGCTCCTAGGTCACGGCGCCGGCCGGCGCAAATCGGGGACCGGGGGCGGGCTCATCCGGCCCCGGCGGCGATCGCCTTGGGTGCGAGGCCCAGGGCGAGGTAGATCTCGCGGGTCGCGCCACTTTGGTTGAGGGTGTAGAAGTGCAGCCCTGGTGCCCCGGCGGCCAGCACTGCCCGGCACAGCTCGGTGGCCAGCTCGATGCCGCAGCGCCGGACCGCCTCCGCTCCGCCGGTGGCGTCGGCCTCCACCAGGCGCGACTCCATCCAGGCCGGCACCGCCGCCCCCATCGCCGCCATGCGGGGAACCGAGCGCAGCGAGGTCACCGGCATGATCCCTGGCAGGACCGGCTTGCGGACGCCCCGCTCGGCCAGATCAGCCACCAGGCCGAGGTACTCGTCGGGCTCGAAGAAGAACTGCGTGATCGCGAAGTCGGCCAGGGCCAGCTTCTCGGCCAGCCGGTCCCGGTCCGAGCGCAGGTCCGGTGACGCTGGGTGGCCGGCGGGGTGGGCGGCCACGCCGATCGAGAACCCCCCGATGGCTCGGGCCAGCTCGACCAGCTGCACTGCGTACGCCAGCTCCCGCGGCGACCCGTCGTCGGCCGCCGTGGGGTCACCGCCCAAGGCCAGCACGTTCTCCACGCCGGCCTTGCGCAGCGACACCAGGATCTCGGCCAGCTCCAAGCGGGTGTGGGCCACGCAGACCAGGTGGGCCATCGGGACCAGGGTGGAGGTGTGGAGCATGCCGGTCACCAGGTCCTGGGTCCGCTGGCGAGAGGCCGCGCCGCCGCGGTAGGTGACCGAGACGAACGAGGGTCCGAGGGGCTGGAGCTCGAGCAGCGTCTGCGACAGGACCTTGAGCTCCCGGTCGCTCTTGGGCGGGAAGAACTCGAACGAGTAGGTGGGCCCCGCCGCCAGGAGATCGGCGATCCTGGTCACGACCCCTTAGCGTAGGCGGCCGGGCGAGTCCCCCGGCAGCCCTCGGGCCCGCTCGGCCGCCTCGAGGGCGTTGCGCAGGAGCATGGCCCGGGTCATCGGGCCGACCCCCCCCAGCCGGGGGGTGACCCACCCGGCCACCTCGGCCACGTCCTCGGCCACGTCGGAGAGCAGCCGGCGTCCGGACCAGCTGGTGCCGGCACCCACCACCGCGGCGCCCGGCTTCACCATGGCCGCGGTGACCAGGCCCGGGGACCCGGCGGCGGCGATCACCACGTCGGCCCGCCGGACGTGCTCGGCCAGGTCGGGCACCCCGGTGTGGACGACGGTGACCGCGGCATTGCACCCCGGGCGGCGCAAGGAGAGCAGGAGCGCGAGCGGCCGGCCGATGGTCAGGCCTCGGCCGATCACCACCACGTGGCGCCCCTCGACCGGCACGTCGTAGGCGCGCAACAGCTCGACGATGCCCGCCGGCGTGCACGGCAACGGGCCCGGGCTGCCCATCACCAGCCGGCCCAGGTTGACCGGCTGGAGGCCGTCGACGTCCTTGTCCGGGTCCACCAGGCCCAGCACCCGGTCCCCGTCCAGCCCCGGGGGGAGCGGCACCTGGACCAAGAAGGCGTGGACCGCCGGGTCCTGGTTGAACCGCTCGACCGCGGTCTCGACCTCGGCTTGGGTCGCGTCGGCCTCGAGGTGCTGGTGGAACGAGGCGATGCCGACCTCGGCGGCGTCGCGGTGCTTCATCTCCACGTAGCGGGCGCTCGCGACGTCGTCGCCGACCAGGATGGTGCCCAGGCCGACCACCACCCCGGCCGCCGCCAGCGCGGCCGCTCGCTGGGCCACCTCGGCCCGGATCCGGGCCGCCACCGCCTCGCCATCGAGCAGAATCGCGCTCATCGGGCGCTCCGTCCGGCGCCGCTCAATGCCGGAAGTGGCGCTCGCCGGTCACCACCAGGGCCACCCCGGCCCGGTCGGCGGCCTCAAGGACCGCCGGGTCGCCGACCGACCCCCCAGGGTGGACCACCGCCCCCACCCCGGCCTCGGCCAGGACCTCCAGCCCGTCGGGGAACGGGAAGAACGCGTCGCTCGCCCCGACCCCGCCCGTGGCCCGCTCCCCGGCCCTCCTCACCGCCAGCTCGGCGGCACCGACCCGCGACGGCTGGCCGGCACCCACCCCGACCGCCCGGCCGCCGGCCACCACCACCACCGCGTTCGAGGTGGTGCGGGCGCAGATCCGCCACGCCACCACCAGGTCCGACCACTGCGCTTCGGTCGGTGCGGTCCGCGACACCACCTGCCAGCCCTGAGGGGGCGAGAGCTGGTCCGGCTCTTGGACCAGGACCGCCCGGCCAATGCTGCGGAGCTGGAGGCCGGGCGGCTCGGGAGCCGGGGCAGCCAGCAATCTGGTGGCCCGCCGCCGGGCCACCAGGCGGTCGCGGGCGTCGTCGTCGAAGCCGGTGGCCACGATCACATCGGCCTGCGGTCCGGCCGCGATGGCCTCGGCCAGGACCAGCCCGACCTGGCCCGACACCGCCACCACCCCGCCGAAGGCCGACACCACGTCGGCCTCCAAGGCCCGGCGGTAGGCGTCGACCAGGTCGTCGGCCACCGCCGCCCCGCACGGATTGGCGTGCTTCACGATCGCGGCCGCCGGCCGGCCGGCGTCGGCGGCCAGCTCGTGCACCAGCCGCCAGGCCGCGTCGGCGTCGAACAGGTTCAAGTAGCTGAGGGGGCTCCCGGCCAGCTTGACCGTCCGGTCCCAGAAGCTGGGGGTGGCGGCCTGGCGGTAGCGGGCCCCCCGCTGGTGCGGGTTCTCGCCGTAGCGGGTGACCTCGGCCCGCTCCAAGGTGAGGTGGAGGGTCTCGGGCAGCTCCTCGTCGCGGTCGAACCAGGCCACGATGGCCGCGTCGTAGGCGGCGGTGTGGGCGAAGGCCTTGCGGGCCAGCCGCCGCCTCGTCTCCTCCGAGAGGGCGCCGTGGGCGGCCAGCTCGGCGAGCACCGCCGGGTAGTCCTCGGGGGAGACCACCACCCCCACGTGGGCGAAGTTCTTGGCCGCCGCTCGGACCATGGCCGGCCCGCCCACGTCGATCAGCTCGACCGAGGGGTCCGAGGAGAACGGGTAGAGGTTGCACACCACCAGGTCGATCGGCTCGATCCCGAGGTGGTCCAGCTGGGCCAGGTGCTCGGGGACCGACCGGTCGGCCAGGATGCCGCCGTGCACCGCCGGATGCAGGGTCTTGACCCGCCCCCCCAGGATCTCGGGTGCTCCGGTCACCTCGGCCACCGGCCGATGCGGGATCCCGGCTGCGGTCAGCGTGGCCGCGGTGTTGCCGCTGGCCACCAGCTCGACGCCCAGCTCCCTCAGGCCAGCCGCCAGCTCGACCAGACCGGTCTTGTCGGACACCGACAGCAGTGCCCTCATGGCACGAGGGCCCTCACGGCCGGGCGGCCGAGCCGGCGGCCAGCCGGTCCAGGACCTCGAGCACGGTCTGCGGGTACACCCGGCGCTCCACCGCCTTGATCCGCTCGTGCAGGGTCTCCACCGTGTCGCCCTCCTCCACCGGCACCTCGGCCTGGGCCAGGATCGGGCCGGCATCCATCTCGACGGTGGCCAGGTGGACCGTGCACCCGGTCACCGTGACCCCGGCCGCCAGGGCCGCCTCCACCGCGTGCCATCCCGGGAACGCTGGCAGCAGGGCCGGGTGGGTGTTGAGGATCCGGCCGCCGAAGGCGTCGTGGACCGGCTGGTCCAGGACGGTCCCGAACCCCGCCATGGCCACCAGGTCGACCCGGGCGGCGAGGAGGACCTCGGTCACCGCCTCGGTGAACGCCCAGCGGCGGAACCGGGGCCCGAAGCCGCCGTAGTCTCGCCGGTCCACCAGGACCGCCGGGACCGAGGCGGCCGAGGCCACTTCCAGGCCGGGGCAGGGACGGTCGGCCACCACCACGGCGACCGGGACGCCCTGTTCGAGCATCGCACCGAGGATCGTCCCGGAACCAGAGACGAGCACGGCGACGCGCACGAGCCCACGGTAGCGGCCCGGTGCCCTTAGGACAGGCCCCGGACCAGCTCGACCATCTTCTCGCCGGCCTCGGTCGGGTTGGCGGCCACCACCACGCCGGCGGCCGCCAGCGCCTCCATCTTCGCCTGGGCCGTCCCCTGGGAGCCCGAGATGATGGCCCCGGCGTGCCCCATCTTGCGGCCCGGCGGCGCGGTCACCCCGGCGATGTAGGCCACCACGGGCTTGGTCATGTGCTGGCCGATGAACTCGGCCGCCCGCTCCTCCTCGGAGCCGCCGATCTCGCCGATCATCATCACCGCCTTGGTCTCCGGATCGGCCTCGAACGCCTCCAGGCAGTCGATGAAGTTGGTCCCCGGCACCGGGTCGCCGCCGATCCCCACGCAGGTGGTCTGCCCGACCCCCTGCTGCGACAGCTCGTGCAGGGCTTGGTAGGTGAGGGTGCCCGAACGGCTCACGATGCCGACCGGGCCGCCGGCCAGCGCGATGTCCCCCGCGGTGATGCCGATGTTGGTCTTGCCCGGGGAGATGATCCCGGGGCAGTTGGGACCGAGCAGCCGGGTGCCGGGGAACTCTCGGACCAGGCGGTTGTAGGTCAGGGCCTCGTCCTGCGCCGGGATGCCCTCGGTGATGCAGACGATGAAGGAGATCCCGGCCGCCGCCGCCTCGAGGATGGCGTCGCAGGCCGACCGGGGTGGCACCACCACGAACGAGGCGGTGGCCCCGGTCGCCGAGACCGCCTCGGCCATGGTGTCGTAGACCGGGATCCCCTCGACGTCGGTGCCCCCCTTGCCCGGGGTGACCCCGGCGAGGACCTTGGTCCCGTAGTCCCGGTTGCGCAGGCCGTGGAAGCGACCCTGGCCGCCGGTCAGGCCCTGCACGATGACGGTGGTGCGCTCGTCCACGAAGATGCTCATCGGGCCGCCCCTTCGGCCAGGGCCACTGCCCGGCGGGCGGCGGCCAGCATGGTCGGCTCGGCCTGGACCTGCTCGGAGAGGTGGGGGGCCAGCAGCGCCCGGCCGGCCTCGGCGTTGGTGCCGTCCAAGCGCAGGACGATCGGCGAGCGGATCTCGACCCGGGACAGCGCCTCGATCACCCCGTTGGCCACGTCGTCGACCCGGGTGATCCCGCCGAAGATGTTGACCAAGATGGAGCGGACGTTGGGGTCGGCGTTGATGACCTCGAGTGCGGCCGACATCACCGCCGCGTTGGCCCCCCCGCCGATGTCGAGGAAGTTGGCCGCCGACCCCCCCACTTGGTTGACCACGTCGAGGGTGCTCATCGCCAGGCCGGCACCGTTGGCGATGATGCCGACCGTGCCGTCGAGACCGATGTAGTTGAGGCCCCGCGCCTTGGCCATCTGCTCCCGGGGGTCCTCGGACTCGCTCCCGGCCAGCTCCGCCCACTCGGGGTGCCGGAACGCGGCGTTCTCGTCGAGGGTCACCTTGGCGTCCAGGGCCCGCACCACCCCGTCGGTGGTGAGGATGAGCGGGTTGATCTCGGCCAGGTCGCAGTCGCCCTCGACGAAGCAGCGGTAGAGGCGCACCAGCAGGTCGGCCGCCTGCTCCCGGGCCGGCTCGTCCAGGCCGGCCTCCGCCACCCACCGCCGGGCCGTGTCGTGGTCCAGGCCGTCACACGGGTTGACGTGGAGCCGGGCGATGGCCTCGGGGTTGGTCGCGGCCACCTCCTCGATGTCCACCCCGCCCGAGGCCGACAGCATCCCGAGATGGAGCTTGGCTGGCCGGTCGAGGGTGAAGCTGGCGTAGTACTCACGGGCGATGTCCGACGCGTGCTCGATCCACAGCCGCCGCACCACGTGCCCCTTGATGTCCATGCCCAAGATGGCCTCGGCCGCCCGGGCCGCCTCGGCGGCGTCGTTGGCCAGCCTGACCCCGCCGGCTTTGCCCCGCCCCCCGACCTTCACCTGCGCCTTCACCACGACCGGGTAGCCGGCCCGATCGGCCTGGGCCACCGCCTCGGCCACGGTGTCGGCAATCCCGCCCGGCGAGGTCGGGATGCCGAAGCGGGCGAAGTACTCCTTGCCCTGGTACTCGAAGAGGTCCACGCTCCTTCGACCTGCTTTCTGTCGGCTCGGTTCCTCCCGGCGCGCCGGCGCCGGCAGCCCAGTCTTCCCGTTGGCGCCCGGCGTCGGAAAATCGAGCCCCAAGACGGCCCGGGTCAGACCCCCAAGGCCTCCTCGCGGCGATCGAGGGCGTCGGCCAGCCACGCCCCGATCGACGCCAGCGGGGTGCCCGGGGTGAACACCTTGGCCACCCCGAGCTCGGTCAGGGCGGGGATGTCGGCGTCGGGGATGATCCCGCCCACCAGGACCAGCACGTCGCTCCGGCCGGCCGCGGCCAGGCCGTCGAGGACCTTGGGGACGAGCGACAGGTGGGCACCCGAGAGCATGGAGAGCCCGACCGCGTCGGCGTCCTCTTGGACCACCGCCGCCACCACCTGCTCGGGGGTCTGGTGCAGACCGGTGTAGACCACCTCGAACCCGCTGTCGCGCAGTGCTCGGGCGATGACCTTGGCCCCGCGGTCGTGGCCGTCCAGGCCGGGCTTGGCCACGACCACCCGGTAGGGACGTTTCATGGGAGCCCGATGATAGGCGTGGCCGCCGGTGGCCGCCCCTCAGCGGCGGCGCAACGGCGCCGCCGACAGCAGCAGCTTCTTTCGACCCACCGAGGCGAACACCACCTCGGCCTGGGCGCCGTCCCCCTCGCCGGCCGCCCACACCACCGTCCCCTCGCCCCAGCGGTCGTGGACCACCGCGTCCCCGGCGGCCAGCCCCAGCGTCTCGGCCCCGGTGCTCTGACGGCGCCCCGGCCGGGGGGCCGCCCTGGCGGTCAGGGCGCCCGAGCCGAGCACCCCCACGTCCTCCACCAGCTCGGCCGGCACCTCGGCCAGGAAGCGAGACGGCAGGTTGGCGGTGGTCGACCCCCACAGGGTCCGTCGCCAGGCATGGGTCACGTACAGCCGCTCCTTGGCCCGGGTCACCCCGACGTAGCAGAGCCGTCGCTCCTCCTCCAGCTCCATCGGGTCGGCCAGGGCCCGGGCGTGGGGGAAGATCCCCTCCTCCAGGCCGGTCAGGAACGCCGCCGAGAACTCGAGGCCCTTGGCGGTGTGCAGGGTCATCAGGTTGACCCGGTCGGCGGCCGCGTCCAGCTCGTCGGCGTCGGACACCAGGGCCACCGACTCGAGCAGCTCGGCCAGGTCCTCGTACTCGGCCGCCACCCCGGCCAGCTCGTAGAGGTTCTCGATCCGTCCGTCGGCCTCGTGGCTTCGCTCGGCCTCCAGCATGGCCAGGTAGCCGCTGCGGGCGGCCACCTCCTCGACCAGGTCGCCCGGCGCGCGGGTCTCCCGCAGCGCTCGGAGCTCCTCCAGGAGCTGCCAGAGGGCGGTCGCCCCGGCCAGCGCCCGGCCGGAGAGCCCGGCCTCCTGCGCCCGGGCCAACGCGCCGACCACGGTGAGGCCCTCGGCTCGGGAGTACGAGACCAGGCGCTCGACCGAGGTGTCCCCGAGGCCCCGACGGGGCACGTTCAGGATTCGCCGGGCCGAGACCTCGTCGGCCGGGTTGACCAGGACCCGGAGGTAGGCGAGGACGTCCTTCACCTCGCGGCGGTCGTAGAAGCGGGTTCCCCCCACCACCTTGTAGGGGACCTCCCGGCGGACCAGCTCCTCCTCCAGGACCCGACTCTGGGCATTGGTCCGGTAGAAGACGGCCATGTCGGCGTAGGCCAGGCCCTCCCGGTCGTGCAACCGCGCCACCTCGGCCGCCACGAAGGCCGCCTCGTCGTGCTCGTCCTCGGCCCGGTAGCGGACGACCGGGGGCCCTTGCGCCGACTCGGTGAACAAGACCTTGGGCCGGCGGGCCCGGTTGTTGGCGATGATCGCGTTGGCCGCGTCGAGGACCCGCTGGGTGGAGCGGTAGTTCTGTTCGAGGACGATGGTGGTCGCATCGGGGAACGCCTGCTCGAAGTGCAAGATGTTGGAGATGTCGGCCCCCCGCCAGCGGTAGACCGACTGGTCGGAGTCACCGACCACGCAGACGTTGCGCTGCGCCGAGCCGAGCAGGATCACCAGGCGGTTCTGGGCCTTGTTGGTGTCTTGGTACTCGTCCACCAAGATGTGCCGGAACCGCTCCTCATAGCCGCGGCGGACCACCTCGGAGCGCTCGAGCAGCTGCACCGTCACCATCAGCAGATCGTCGAAGTCCATCGCGTTGGCCGAACGGAGCCGGTCCTGGTATCGGGCGTAGATCTCGGCAACCCGCGACGACAGCGGCTCCCCGGCCGCCCGCCGGGCCAGCTCGGAGGGGTCGAGCAGCTCGGCCTTGGCCGACGAGATGGCAGCGGCCACCGAACGGGGCGGCAGCCGCTTGAGGTCGTAGCCGAGCTCGGACTCGACCACCTCCACCAGCCGGCGGGAGTCGAGCTCGTCGTAGACGGTGAATCCCGGCTCGTAGCCGAGGATCGAGGCATGGGCCCGCAGCATGCGCAGGCAGGCCGAGTGAAACGTGGACACCCACATGTGCTCGGCGCGCCGGCCGACCAGCTCCACCACCCGCCGGCGCATCTCGTCGGCGGCCTTGTTGGTGAAGGTGATGGCCAGGATCTCCCACGGGGCGGCTTCGTCGGTCGCGAGCAAATGGGCGATGCGGCGGGTGAGCACCCGGGTCTTGCCCGACCCAGCGCCGGCCACCACCAGCAGGGGGCCGCCCCGGTGGACCACCGCCGCCGCTTGCTGGGGGTTCAGCCCCTCGAGCAGGGCCTCGGGCCGGCTGGGCCGCCGCTTCGGACCCACGCCGAGCGGCCCCGCCGGGGGGTCCTCCAAGTGGGGCGGTCGCGGCGGGCTGGCCGGGGTCGGCCCGTCCGGGCGGTCGGTCCCCAGGTCCAGCGGGCCGGTCCGGCTCACTCCCATTCGATCGTGCCCGGCGGCTTGGACGTCACGTCGAGCACGACCCGGTTCACCCCCTCGACCTCCCCGATGATCCGGGAGGCGATCCGCTCGACGAGCTCGTAGGGGAGCCGAGCCCAGTCGGCCGTCATGGCGTCGTCGCTGGTCACCGCCCGGATGACGATCGGGTAGGCGTAGGTCCGGCCGTCGCCCATCACCCCCACGGTCCGGGTGACCGGGAGCACCGCGAAGCTCTGCCACAGGTCGCGGTAGAGGCCGGCCCGGCGGACCTCGTCGACCACGATGGTGTCGGCCGCTCGGACGATCTCGACCCGTTCCCTGGTGACCTCCCCGGCGATGCGCACGGCCAGCCCCGGGCCCGGGAACGGCTGGCGCCAGACGATCTCGGCCGGCAGCCCGAGCTCCTCGCCGACCGCTCGAACCTCGTCTTTGAACAGGAGCCGAAGCGGCTCGACCAGCTCGAACGCCAGGTCGGCCGGCAACCCGCCGACGTTGTGGTGGGACTTGATGCTGGCCGCGTCGTCGGATCCCGACTCGATCACGTCGGGGTACAAGGTTCCCTGGACCAACAAGCCCGGTGGCGACCCCCCCGCCCCGAGCTCGGCCGCCACCTCCTCGAAGATCCGGATGAACAGCTCGCCGATCCGCTTGCGCTTCACCTCGGGGTCGGTCACCCCGGCCAAGGCCTCGAAGAACCGGTCGGCTGCCTTCACGTGCACCAAGTCGATGCGGAACTGGCGGCGGAAGGTCTCCTCCACCTGCTCGGCCTCTCCGGCCCGCATGAGCCCGGTGTCGACGAACACGCAGGTGAGCTGGTCTCCCACCGCCTTGTGGACCAGGGCGGCGGCCACCGCCGAGTCGACCCCGCCGCTCAGGGCGCACAGCACCCGGTTCGACCCCACCTGGGCCCGCACCGCCTCGACCGCCGACTCGATGATCGACACGTGGGTCCAGCTGGCCGGGCACCCACAGACCTCGTGGGCAAACCGGGCCAGCAGTTCGCTGCCTCGGGCGGTGTGCACCACTTCGGGGTGGAACTGGACCCCGTAGATCCGCCGCCGGTCGTCACCGAACGCGGCCACCGGCGAGCCCTCGCTCCTGGCCAGCACCGCGAAACCCGGCGGGGCCTCGGTCATCGCGTCGCCGTGGCTCATCCACACCGGCACGCTCGGCGGCCAGTCGGCGAACAGTGCGCCAGGCGCCGACACCGTGAGCTCGGTCCGGCCGTACTCACCCCGGCCGGTGCGGGCAACCGCGCCCCCGAGCTGCAGGGCGATGAGCTGGGCGCCGTAGCAGATGCCGAGGATGGGGATGCCCAGGTCGTAGATCCCGGGGTCGAGCGTGGGCGCCGGCACCTCGTAGACCGACCTCGGCCCGCCCGACAGGATGATCCCCTTGGGCTTGCGGGCAGCCAGGTCGGCCGCGGTGATGCTGGGCGGCACGATCTCGGAGAACACGTGGGCCTCGCGGACCCGCCGGGCGATCAGCCGGGCGTACTGGGCTCCGAAGTCGACGACGACGAGGGCGTCGTCGACCGCCGTCAATGGCCCATGCCGACGCCCTGGGACCGCTGGAGCTGCTTGCCCTCGGTCTGCAGGGACGGGGCCACCATGACTTCCGCCTTCTGGAACTCCTTCAGGGTCTCGTACCCGCACGTGGCCATCGCCGTGCGGAGCGCGCCGAACAGGTTCATCCTGCCGTCGTTCTCGTGGGCCGGGCCGAGCAGGATCTCCTTCAGGGTCCCCCGCACCCCGGTGCGGACCCGGGTCCCCCGCGGCAGGGTCGGGTGGAAGGTGGCCATGCCCCAGTGGAACCCCCGGGCCGGGGCCTCGACGGCCGAGGAGAGCGGCGAGCCGAGCATGACCGCGTCGGCCCCGCAGGCGATGGCCTTGGCGATGTCGCCGCCCTTGCTCATCCCGCCGTCGGCGATCACGTGCACGTAGACCCCGGTCTCGTCCAGGTGGCGCATGCGGGCGCCGGCCACGTCGGCGATCGCAGTGGCCTGGGGGACGCCGATCCCGAGCACCCCCCGGGTGGTGCAGGCGTTCCCCGGCCCCACCCCGACCAGCACCCCGACCGCGCCGGTGCGCATCAGGTGGAGCCCAGCCTGGTAGGAGGCACAGCCACCCACGATCACCGGCAGGTCGAACTCTCGGATGAACCGCTTGAGGTTGAGCGGCTCGACCGTCTTGGAGACGTGCTCGGCCGAGACCACCGTTCCCTGGATCACCAGGATGTCCAGCTCGGCCTCGAGCACCGCCGGGGCCAGCTCGATGGTCCGTTGCGGGGTGACCGAGGCGGCGGCGGTCACCCCGGCCTCCTTCACCTGGCGGATCCGCTCGGTGACCAGCTCGAGCTTGATGGGCTCGGCATACATCTGCTGCATCCGGGCGGTGGCCTTGTCGTCGTCGAGCTCCCGGATCTCCTCGAACAGCGGGAGCGGGTCCTCGTAGCGGGTCCACAGCCCCTCGAGGTTGAGGACGCCCAGGCCGCCGAGGCGGCCCAGCTCGATGGCGGTGGCCGGCGAGGTGACGCCGTCCATGCCCGCCCCGAGCAGCGGGAGGTCGAAGTGGTAGGCGTCGATGTCCCAGCTGATGTCCACGTCCTCGGGGTCGCGGGTCCGCCTCGACGGGACGATGGCGATGTCGTCGAAACCGTACGCCTGCCGGCCCGACTTGAAGATGCCGATCTCGATCTCAGCCACTCGATTGCCCTCCGGCTCTGCTCCCGCCCCGGCGCGCCGGGGGAGTCTCCGACGGCGACCTCAGTCGAGCCGACCCTGCGACCTGCGACACCGAGCCCACCATACCGTCTGGCCCCCGCACCGCCAGAGCCTTCTCGAACCACAGGTCGGCGTGCACCTCGTCGTTGAACGGTGGCACCGGCTGGTAGCCCGAGCGTCGATACAGCTGGACCGCCTCGGCCAGCGCCGAGTGGGTGTCCAGGCGCACGACCCGGACCCCGGCGGCGGCCGCCCGGGCCTCGAGCTCGTCGAGGAGGCGCCGCCCCACCCCCAGGCCCCGCACGGCCGGGGCGACCCACATCCGCTTGATCTCCGCGGTGCGATCCCGGTGCAGCCGCAGGCCGCCGCAGCCCACCGGGTCGCCCCACAGGCTGGCCAGCACCAACACCCCGGCCGGCGGGACCAGGTCCCGCGGCTCGAGGGGCCGGGCACGGGCACGGTCGAAGCCTCCGGGCAGCCGGTCGGCCAGCTCCTCGGTGTAGCGCTCGAGGCACCATCGGGCCGGCGGCGCCGAGGGCCGGACCGCGTCCAGCACCACCGCTGGCTGGACCACCAGGCGGGCCACCTCGGTCACCGCCCCGAGCAGCTGCGCCCGCTGGCCTTCGTCGAGCGGTTCGAGGAGCGCGGTCATGGCCCGGGCGGCCCGCTGCGCCAGCGCCCGCTGCTCGGCCCGGCCGGCCCGGGTCGGCCGGACCCGCTTGGCGCGGCGGTCGGTGGTGTCGGGGCCCACCGTGACCAGGCCGGCGCCCTCGAGGGACCGCAGCAGTCGGCTCAGGTAGCCGGCATCCAGGCCGAGGCGTCGGCGGAGGGCCCGGAGCTGGCACCCGGTCGGCCCGATCTCGGCCAGCACCCGGGACTCCCCCGGCGAACGACGGGCCCCGGCCCCCTCCAGCGCGACCAGTCGGGCTGCCACCAGCCCAAGGAACCGCCGGGCCCGGACGACCGGTTCGTCGGCCATGCCCGAGGGGCCTCAGTCGCTCCCGGGGTGCCAGAACGGCCCCAGCTGGCCGGCCGCCTCCTGGCCCTGCCGCAGCCCCTCGAGCGCGGCCGCCGGAGCCCTGGAGGCGTCCATCAGGTTCACCCCCAGCACCGCGGCCGCAGCGTCGTCGGGCGCGAGCACCTGGACGGCGGCCCCGGCGTCGGCCAGCCCGGCCAGCTCGGCCTGGGTGGTCTCGAGGTAGCGAGCCGCGCGGGGGTCCCCCGCCGGGAGCCGGGAGGGGTCCAGCAAGGACACCACCAGCACCCGGTCGCACCCGGCCGCCAGGTCGGCATTGGTCCCCGAGCGCATCCCCCCGTCCATGTACCGCCGCCCAGCGATGGTGACCGGGGAGAACAGCCCGGGCACCGCGCAGCTGGAGGCGACGGCCCGGTCGAGCTCGACCCCGCTCAACTCGTCCCACACCTGGAACACCCCGGTGGCGGCGTCCACCGCGGTGCACGAGAACCGGCGGGGCCACGGCTCCCCCTTCAGGTAGGAGAACAGGGCCACGAACTCCTCCTCGGCCATGGCATCGGCCTCCAAGGCGAACTGCCCGATCCGGGCCCGGCGCTCCTGCGGCGAGGCGTCGGCGACCTCGGCCATGATCGCCATGAACCGAGCCATCCGCTCCGCCATCGCCCCGCTGGCGGTGGAGGGGGCGGGCGGCTGTGGCTCCGCCCGGCGGTAGCGGGCCAGCTGGTCCTCGGGATCCCGCCCCAAGGCCAGCTGGGCACCGACCGCTGAGCCGGCCGAGGTCCCCACGATCTGGTCGGCCGCCATGAGGTCGACCCCTCCCCGGCGCAACCCGGCCGCCAGACCGCTCTGCCAGGCGATCCCGACCGACCCACCACCACTCAGCACGAGCGCCCTGCGCACCGCCACCTCCGCTCCGCGGTCCCCTCCCCGGGGCTGGGGCTCAGCCTGGCACAGCCGGCCGGTCAGCGGTGACCAGGATCTTGCAGTGGCCCTGGGGGCGTGCCAGGTCGTCGAAGGCCGCCGCGACCTGGTCCAGGGGCACCCGGCCGGTGATCATCGGGCCCGGATCGAGGCGGCCGTCTGCGATGGCCCGCAGGGCCTCGGCGAACTCCTCGAGGTCGTAGCCGAAGCAGAACACCACCGAGAGCTCCTTGGCGATGCCGTAGAACGGGGTGAACCGGTCCCGGCCCATGCAGACCCCCACCACCGCCAGCCGGGACCGGGGAGGGGCCGAGCGCAGGATCTCGTCGATCACCCCTTCGACCCCGACCGCCTCGAACACCACCGGCGAGGGGCCGCCACCGGCGGCCGCGAAGGCGTCGAAGACGTCGGTGGCCGCCGGGTCCACCACCTGGTGGGCCCCCATCTGGCGGGCGAGGTCCCGGCGCAGCGGCGAGAAGTCCGCCGCCACCACCGGCTCGGCCCCGATCACCGCCAACCAGGCCAGCACCGCGATGCCGACCGGCCCGCAGCCGATCACCACCGCGCCCTGCCCGGCGGCGACGCCAGCCCGGTTGACCGCGTGGAGCCCGACCGCCATCGGCTCGGTCAGCGCCGCCCGCTCGGCGCTGGTCCCGGCCGGCACCGGCTGCGCGAGGGCGGCCGAGAGCAGCATCCGCTCGCTGTACCCGGCCGGCAGGTCGTTGGAGTAGGCCAGGTCCCTCACGCCGGTTGCGTCCGCCAGGACCGGGACCGAGGTCACCAGGGTCCCCGGGCGCGGCCCGTCGGTGCCCGGCCCGAGCTCGAGCACCTCGGTGCAGAACTCGTGGCCCATGAAGACGTCCCGGGACAGCTCGATCCCCCGCCCGCCCAGGGTGGGCCCACCCCGCATCGATGCCGCCAGTTCGACCAGGGTCGCCCCGTGCCGGGCGAAGTGGAGATCGGAGCCGCAGATCCCGCACGCCCGGACCTGGACCAAGAGCTGCCCCGGCCCCGGGACCGGCTCGGGCACGTCGTCGCGCACCACCATCCGACCGGCCCGCAGCACGGCCGCCCGCATCGCTACCGCTGCTCGGTCGTCCGGGCCGACCGCTCCTCGACGTGGCTCGCGATGGCGTTCATGATGGCCTGGCCGGCCCGGCCGAACAGCTGGTCGCGCTTGGACGCCGCCCAGTCGTGCGAGGCCCGGGGCGCGCCCAGCTGGCCCTTGAAGTACGGGATCACCTCCCGGGCGAACAGGCGGTAGGAGCGCAGGGTGGCCTCCGGGGACGCCCAGTCGTGGCCGAGCAGGAGGAAGGTGCCGAAACCGCCGGAGGCCTGGAGCAACCGCTCGATGTAGGAGATCGCGTCGTCGGGCGTGCCGATGACCACGTTGCCGCTGGCCGCGTACCGCTCGACCAGCGCTCGGGGGTCACCGTCCCCCTCGACCTGCTGGCCCAGGGGGACGAAGCCGGCGGTCCCGAAGTACCGGGAGAAGTCCTCCAGGCCGTAGGTGCACTCCTCGATCGCCTGCTCCCGGGTCGTTGCCACGTGCAGCGCCCCCAGGACCCGCCAGCTCGAACGGTCCGGGGGTGGCCGGCCAGCCGCCCGGGCCTGCTCCTCGACCACCCCCCAGGCCGACTCGACCGCCGCGAACCCGCCCTCGACCACCTGCATCGACAGCGACAGCAGCGACACGCCGTAGCGGCCGGCCAACCGGGGACCCGACGGCGAGACCATGGCGGCCACCGCCACCTCGAAGTGGGGGTGGCTGTAGGGGCGCAGCTGCAGGCGGCCCTCCCGCAGGGTGAACCAGTCGGTCTCCCGGGTGACCGGCTCCTCGGAGCGCAGCAGGGCCAGGATCGCCTCGAGGGACTCCTCCATCCGTCGGCGCTGGTCGACCGGGTCGATCCCCATGACGTAGGCATCGCTCGGCAGCGCCCCGGGGCCGGTCCCGAACAGGACCCGGCCCCGAGTCAAATGGTCGAGCAGGACCATCCGGTCGGCCACCAACCAGGGATGGTGGTAGGGGAGGGAGACCACGCCGGTGCCCAGCTTGATGTGCCTGGTCCGCTCGGCCGCGGCGGCCACGAAGATCTCTGGACAACCGATGATCTCGTACCCGCCCGAGTGGTGCTCCCCGAACCACGCCTCGTCGAAGCCCAATCGGTCCAGCGCCACCACCCGTTCGAGGTCGTACTCGAGCGCCAACGTAGGGTTCTGGCCCAGGGGGTGGAACGGGGCGTAGAACACCCCGAATCGCAGGGGGTCGGTCATGACGGGGTCCTCCTGTCGTGCACGTCGTCGAGGAACTCGATCAGCGCGGCGTTGACCTCGGCCGGCCGCTCCTGCTGGACCCAGTGACCAGCCCCCTCGAGCAGGAGGTCGCCCCGGTGGTCGTCGAG
The DNA here is from genome assembly GCA_021324355.1 of Actinomycetota bacterium. Taxonomy (GTDB): domain Bacteria; phylum Actinomycetota; class Acidimicrobiia; order Acidimicrobiales; family RAAP-2; genus Palsa-461. The sequence continues at coordinate 11,275 of JAJPJD010000061.1, read as the reverse complement.
CAGCCCGGCGCCGGCAGCCGGCGGCGAGAAGCTGAGCACTGGGTCGGCGGCCCCGGCAATGAAACGCGACGGGCACCGCACGTGGGCCCCGGCCAGCGGAGCGGTCAGCGCCCAGTTGCGGTCCAGGTTTCGGTACCAGTTCAGTCCGCCGGTGAACCCGGTCCGGGTGAACTCGGCGACGTAGTGGTCCAGCTCGGCCTGGGACAGCCAGCCGGGGAGCTCGGCCGGCTCCTCCAGCCGGTCGAGGAAGCCCCCGCCCTCGGCCGGGCCGGCGACCGGTCGGCCGGCCAGCAGCATGCGCATCGTGCGAGCCGGGTCGGCGCCCAACTCGGCGTCGGCCACCCCGGGCTCCTGGAAGTAGAGGATGTAGAAGAACCGGTCCCGGAACCGTTCCGCCAACCGCGCCAGCGGGGGCACCGACGGGCGGGGCAGGAACGGCACGCTCATCCCGACCACCGCCCGCACCCGGTCCGGGGCGAGCAGGGCCAGCTGCCAGGCCACCACCGCCCCCCAGTCGTGGCCGACGATGGACCCCTGCGCCACCCCCAGCTCGTCCAGCACCGCCAGGAGGTCGGCGCCGAGCTGCACGACGTCGTAGGCCTCGATCGCCGCCGGCCGCTCGGAGCGGCCGTAGCCCCGCTGGTCGAGGGTGGCCACCGTGTAGCCGGCCTCGACCAGGGCCGGGACCTGGTGGCGCCAGGAGAAGGCGAGCTCGGGGAACCCGTGGGCCAGGACCACCACCGGGCCCTCGCCGGCCACCTCGACCGCCAGCCGCACCCCGTCGCGCCGGACGTCCCGGCGCTCGACGGCCGGTCCGCTCACCGCGCGGCGCCGGCCGGGACCGCTGCCCGCCCGCTCCAGGCCTGCTGACCCCCCACGGGAGTAAGGTAACACACGTTGCCAAACCCTGAGCTCGCCCGTGCCCCCCGCCGCTTCACCGGCCTGCCCTCCGAGGTCCGCCGCCGCCAGCGCCGGGAGCTGCTGGTGGAGGCGGCCTCCGGGCTGCTGGGGGCAGCCAGACCGGAGGGCCTCACCGTCCGGGCGGTGCTCGAGCGGGCCCGGCTCCACCCCCGCTACCTCTACGAGAGCTTCGCCGACCTCGACGAACTGGCGGTGGCCGCCTACGACCGGGCACTCGAACAGCTGAGCGCCGCAGTGTGCGACGCCCTGGCGGCCGCCGGGCCCGATCCGGCCGACCAGGTCGGCGCGGTGGTTCGCAGCACCGTCACCTTCGTCGCCCGGGACCCGATCCGCGGCCGGCTGCTGTACGCCCCCCTCGGCATCCCGGCGTTGGAGCGCCGCCGGGCCGAGACCACCTCTGCGGTGGTGGCAGCGGCCACCCACTACGGGGCGGCCAGGCAGGGAGGCGGGCCCGACCCGGTCGGCTGGGCGGCGACCTCGATGCTGGTGGGCGGGGTCGGCCAGCTGCTGGCCGACTGGCTGGCCGGACGGGTCCCGCTGCGGCCCGACCAGCTGGCCGAGGAGGCGGCGGACCTGGTCCTGGCAGTGGCCGACCGGGCGGCGGCCCGCACCGCCCGGCGCCCCGGCGGAGCGGGCGAGCCGCTCGGGCGTCCGGCGGTCTGAGCGGTGGCGCCAGTGCCGGACCGGGAACCACCGGTTCCCAGAGCGGTCGGGGTCGAGGTGGTGCGGCCCCTGCGGGCCGAGGTGCTTCGGCCGGGCCGGCCATCCGACGCCAGCGTGCTGCCGTTCGACGAGGACCCCCGGGCCCGGCATCTGGCGGTGGTGATCGATGGCCGGGTCGTCTCGGTGGGCAGCCTCCTCCCCGAAGCCCCGCCGTGGGATCCGGCGCTGACCGACGCCTGGCGCATCCGGGGCATGGCCACGGTGGCTGAGGAGCGAGGCCGCGGCCACGGTGGCCACGTCCTGGCCGCCCTCCTCGAGCTGGCGACCCAGGCCGGCGGCCGGCTGGTGTGGTGCAACGCCCGCACGGCCGCCCGCCCCTTCTACGAGCGAGCCGGCTTCACCGCCACCGGGGAGGTGTTCCTGGCCGAGGGGGTCGAGCACATCGCGATGTGGCGGGAGCTCACCACCCCGGCCGGCTGAGCCGGCTCAGTCGACCGGCGACAAGCCCAAGACGACCAGGAGCAGCTCGCGCAGCATCCTGGCGGTCGCGCCCCAGACCCGCTCGCCCGCCACGTCGAAGAACCACATGGTGCGGGCGGCCGGCGGCCCGGCCGACCACGGGGCGTCGGGGTCCCAGCGGTCCTCGCGGTAGACGCCGTCTGCCACCAGCTCGGCCAGCTGGACGTCGAACACCCGGGCCACCTCGGCCGGATTGGCCACCAGGCTCGGCCGCTCGGCCAGGACCCCCACCACCGGCAGGACCAGGGTCTCGTAGCGGGTGGTCACCGGGTGGAGCCAGCCGGCGACCTCGACCGACCCCGGGTCGAGGCCGATCTCCTCGTGGGCCTCCCGCAGGGCGGCCTGCACCGCCCCCTCCCCCTCGTCCAGCCGCCCGCCGGGGAAGCTGACCTGGCCCCGGTGGGTCCGCAGCTGCTCGGAGCGCCGGGTGAGCAGGACCCGGGCCTCGCCCTCGCCGGCCTCTTGGAACAACGCGACCAGGACCGCCGCGGCGTCCCGGGCCGCCCCGGGCGGCCCCAGCCCCAGCGGCGGGTCAGCCCCCGCCAGTCCGGCCCGCTGGAGGGCCGCACGCAGACGGTCGAGCGACAGTCCCCGGCGCTGCCAGGCCGGCAGCCGGCGCCACGGGACCGCGGCGTCCGGCCGGCGGTCCGAGCCGCCGCCGGCGAGGCGCTCGGGCGGCCCGGTCGTTACATCATCCCCATCCCGCCCATGCCGCCCCCGCCGGGTGCCGGCGCGGGCGCGGGCGGCTCGGGCTTGTCGGCCACCAACGCCTCGGTCGTGAGCAGCAGCCCGGCCACCGAGGCGGCGTTCTGGAGGGCGGACCGGGTGACCTTTGCCGGGTCGATGACGCCGGCGGCCAGCAAGTCCTCCAACTGCCCGGTCACGGCGTTGAACCCGACGGTGCCACTGGCTGCCTCGACCTGCTGGACGGTCACGGCTCCCTCGTGGCCGGCGTTGGTGGCAATCCACCGCAGCGGCGCCTCGAGCGCCTTGGCCACGATCGCCGCCCCGGTCGCCTCGTCGCCGGTCATCGACGCCGCTGCCCGCTGCACCGCCGCCCGGCTCCGGACCAGTGCGGTCCCGCCGCCGGCCACGATCCCCTCCTCGACCGCCGCCCGGGTGGCCGACAGCGCGTCCTCGATGCGGTGCTTCTTCTCCTTGAGCTCGACCTCGGTCGCGGCGCCAACCTTGACCACCGCCACCCCGCCGGCCAGCTTGGCCAGCCGCTCCTGGAGCTTCTCTTTGTCCCAGTCCGAGTCGGTCTCCTCGATCTCCCGCTTGATCTGGGCGATGCGGGCGTCGACCTTGGCCTGGTCGCCGGCGCCCTCGACGATGGTGGTGTCGTCCTTGGTGACGATCACCCGGCGGGCCCGGCCGAGCAGGTCGATGGTCACGTGCTCCAGCTTGAGGCCGACCTCGTCGGAGATCACCTGACCGCCGGTGAGGACCGCCATGTCTTCGAGCATGGCCTTGCGCCGGTCCCCGAACCCGGGGGCCTTGACCGCGACCGAGCTGAAGGTGCCCCGGATCTTGTTGACCACGAGGGTCGCCAGCGCCTCGCCTTCCACGTCCTCGGCCACCACCAGCAGGGGCCTGCCGGTTCCCATGACCTTCTCCAAGAGCGGCACCAGGTCGTGGACCGCGCTGATCTTCTGGTTGTACAGCAGGATCAGCGGGTCGTCGAGGACGGTCTCTTGGCGCTCTTGGTCGGTCACGAAGTACGGCGACAAGAACCCCTTGTCGAACTGCATGCCCTCGGTGAGCTCCAGCTCCATGCCGAAGGTGTTGGACTCCTCGACGGTCACCGTGCCGTCCTTGCCCACCTTGTCGATCGCCTCGGCCAAGACGTCGCCAATTGCCGGATCGGCCGCCGAGATGGCGGCCACCTGGGCGATCTCGGTCTTGGAGTCCACCTCCTTGGCCTGCTCGGCGATGGCGTCGACCGCTGCCGCCACTGCGGCGTCGATGCCCCGCTTGAGCGCGGCCGGCGCGGCCCCGGCGGCCACGTTGCGCAGGCCCTCAGAGATCAGGCTCTGGGCCAAGACGGTGGCCGTGGTCGTGCCGTCGCCGGCCACGTCGTTGGTCTTGGTCGCCACCTCCTTCACCAACTGGGCGCCCATGTTCTCGAACGGATCCTCGAGCTCGACCTCTCGGGCGATGGAGACCCCGTCGTTGGTGATGGTGGGCGCGCCGAACTTCTTGTCGATGACCACGTTGCGGCCCTTGGGGCCGAGGGTCACTCGGACCGCGTCGGCCAGCTTGGTCACGCCGGCCTCCAACCCGCGGCGCGCCGCGTCGTCGAACTTGAGGATCTTGGGCATGCTGGTGAGGTCTCCTTGTGGGTCTCGGTCGGCCGCCGGGGCCGGGCAGCTACTTCTTGACCACCTTGGCCAGGACGTCGCGGGCCGAGAGGATCAGGAGGTCCTCGCCGTCGACGGTGATCTCGGTCCCGCCGTACTTGGAGTACACGACGGTGTCGCCGACCGCCACGTCCAAGGTGATGAGCTCGCCGGTGTTCTCGGCCCGTCGGCCCGGCCCAACCGCCAGCACCTCGCCCTGCTGGGGCTTCTCCTTGGCCGTGTCCGGGATGACCAGGCCCGAAGCGGTGGTCTCCTCGGACTCGCCCGGGCGCACGACGATGCGGTCCTCGAGGGGTTGCAGGTTCATCGGTGAGGCCTCCTTGGCACTCGTTAGCACTCAAACCTTGTGAGTGCTAACGATAGCGGCCCCCGGGGCCTGCGGCAAGCGAGCTCGGCCGCTGGGCTCACACCCGAGCGACCACCGAGCCGACCGCCTTGTCGTGGAGGGTCTGGCGCCGCGAGTCCCAGACCGGGAAGAGCAAGTCGACCAACAGCGGCAGGAGGAACAGGAAGCTGAGCACCCGCTCGACCAGGTCCCGCCCGAGGGCCCGCCCGACGCCGATCAGCTCGCCGCTGGTGGCGTCGACCGCCTTGATCCGCACGGCCATCATGCCCAGGGTCTGGCCCCGCAGCCCGATGAGGAGGGTGTTGTAGACGACCTCGACCAACAGCAGGACCAGGGTCCCTCGGTCGGAGATCCCCAGCCGGCCGGTGGCCCCCGAGTACCGGTGGGTGCTGACCGCGTGCGTCGGGACCAGGTACACGAGCGAGACCAGCCAGACGATGACGCTGTCGAGGATGAAGCCTGCCACCCGGGCCCAGTAGCGGGCGTAGTCCGCCGAGGGCGCCCCCGGCCCATCGGGTGCGGACCCCGGACCGGAGCGGGGCGGCGGCATGGAGCCGGGGGGGTAGTAGGCACCGGGCTGGGGCGGCGGCGTGGACCACGGGTCGCGCGGCTGGGCCGACGGGTAGCGGGGCAGCCCGGAACCCTGGCCTGCCGAACCCTGGTCCTGATCGGTCATGGAGCCTCCTCAGCGCCGCGGTCGCGACTGTAGGCCACCGCCCGCCCCGGGCGGCGGTGCCGGCCTCACCGGGCGAAGGCCAGCTCCAGGTTGGGGTCGGCCCCCAGGTCGAGCGGGCTCGGCGCACCGTGCTCGAGGCGCCACTGGCCGGCGGCCGCGATCATGGCCGCGTTGTCGGTGCACATGGCGAGCGAGGGGACCAGCGCCGCCACCCCCCGCTCGGCGCAGGCCTGCTCGACCCGGGCCCGCAGCTGGGAGTTGGCCGCCACCCCGCCGGCCAGGCAGATGCCCCGGGCCCCGCTGGCCTCCAGCGCCCGGACCGCCTTGGTCACCAGGACGTCGACCACCGCCTCCTGGAAGGACGCGGCGACGTCGGCGGTGTTCGCCTCCGGGGCGCGCTCGACCGCCCGGACCACCGCGGTCTTCAGCCCCGAGAAGGAGAAGTCGAAGCCGTGGTCGGCCAGGGCCCGGGGGAAGGCGAACGCGGTCGGGTCCCCGTCCCGGGCCACCCGGTCGATGGCCGGTCCCCCGGGGTAGCCGAGGCCGAGGAAGCGGGCCACCTTGTCGAAGGCCTCGCCGGCGGCGTCGTCGATGGTCTGGCCGAGGAGGCGGTACCGACCGAGCCCCTCCACCGCCACCACCATGGTGTGGCCGCCTGAGACCAACAGGACCACGAGCGGCCACTCGAGGTCGGGGTGGTCGAGCAACGACGCGAACAGGTGCCCCTCGAGGTGGTTGACCCCGATGAAGGGCACCCCCCACGCCATGGCCAAGGCCTTGGCGTGGGACAGCCCGACCAGCAGCGAGCCCATGAGCCCGGGTCCCGAGGTCACCGCGACCGCGCCGACCGGCGGGTGCCCGACGGCCCCGGCCCGCTCGAGCGCCTCGGCCACCACCGGGGCGAGCAGCTCGAGGTGGGCCCGGCCGGCCAGCTCGGGGACGACCCCACCGAACCGAGCGTGCAGGTCGACCTGGCTCGAGACCACCGAGGCGAGCACCCGGGGCCCTGGGGCCAGGACCGCAGCCGCGGTCTCGTCGCAGGAGGTCTCGATGCCGAGCACCAGGGGCCCGCTCATCGGGCCAGGGCAGGCCGGGCCCGCACCTGGGCCTCGATGTCGGCCAGGCGGGCGGCGTAGGCAGGCGAGTCGATCTCTCGCACGAACATCACGTAGGCATCCTCCCCGGTGAGCTGGTAGTAGCCCTTGCGGACCCCGACCGGGGCGAAGCCGAAGCTCCGGTAGAGGGCCTGGGCGCCGTGGTTGGAGAAGGCGACCTCCAGCGAGAGCTGGTTCGCCCCGGCCTCGATCGAGCTGGCCACCGCGTCGAGCAGCAGGACGGTGGCCACGCCACGGCGGTGGTACTCGGGGGCCACCGCGATCGTGGTCACGTGGGCCTCCTCGCCGCTGAACATGACCCCGCGGTAGCCGACCACCCGCCGGCCGAGCCGAGCCACCTTGTAGGAGCGCCCATGGCGCAGCGCGAGCTCGGAGGCGAAGATGGTGTGGCTCCAGGGCTCGGGGAACACCCGTTTCTCGATCTGCAGGACGGCGCGCAGGTCCCGCCGGTGCATGGGCGCAAGGGCCACGCCGCCCAGCGCGGTCGCGGTCTCAGCCACCACCGGTCGCCTCCCGCTGGGTCCAGTTGATCCGGGCGTCGGCATCGCGCAGGTACACCGGCACCACCGCCTCCAACCCCACGGCCGGGCAGCCGGCCGAGCGCCGGGCGAGGGCCAAGTCGGCCAGCACCGACGGGGACGGCGCGGCCAGGGTCGGCCCGGCCACCACCACCGGGGCCACTCCCGCCAGGGCCTCCCGGTACCGCAGGGCGCCGTCGCCGCAGGCCAAGGTGGCCTGGCCGTCGGGGGCGGCCAGCTCGGCCAAGTCCTCGGGCCGGGCCCGGGCCGGCGGGGAGAGCTCGGCCAGACCGCCGGGTCCCGGGCCCCGACGGTAGCGGGCGACGAAGACCTCGCCCCGGCGCCCGTCCACGACGGCCGCCACCTCGCCCGGCCACCCGGCGTCGAGGGCGGCAGCGGCCAGCACCTCGAGGCTGGTCACCCCGACCACCTCGATGCCCAACCCCTGGGCCAGGCCCTTGGCGGTGGCCACGCCGACCCGGAGCCCGGTGAACAACCCCGGCCCGAGGTCCACCGCCAGCACCTCGACCTCCCGGAGCTGCCGGCCGCTCAGGGCCAGGGCCTGCTCGATCGCCGGGGCCAGGCACTCGGCGTGGCGGCGACGACCGGCCACGGTGACCTCGGCCCCACCCCCTTCCCCGTCGGATACCGCCGCCCCGACCAGCTCGGTGGCCGACTCGATGCCGAGCACGATCACCGCGTCGTCCCCGAGCGCGAGCCGCCGAGGGCCGCTTCGACCTCGGCCCGGCGTCCGGACCAGGCCGGCCCCCGCCCCGAGACGGCGAGGGTCCGCCGGTCGAGCTGGCCGGGGACCGGCGCGAGCACCACCTCGAGCGCGCTGTCGCCCAGCACCGGCGCGCCGGCGTCACCCCACTCGACCAACGCGACCGCCCCCTCGGCCAGGAGCTCGGGGATGGCCAGGTCGACCACCTCGACCAGCCGGTCCAGCCGGTACAGGTCGGCGTGGGCGAACAGCTCCACCCCGCCCGCCGACCGGCACGGATACTGCCGGAGCAGGGTGAAGGTCGGGCTGGTCACCGGGCCCCGGGCCCCGAGCCCTTCTCCGAAGCCCTGGGCGAACACCGTCTTGCCGGCGCCGAGCCCCCCGACCGCCAAGACCAGGTCGCCCGGCCGGACGACCTGGGCCAGCCCGGCCGCCAGCGCGCGGGTGGCGGCCGGGCTGTCGCTCTCGACCCGCAGGGTCCAGGGGCCGGGCGAAGCCCCCAAGAGGTGCTTGGCCCGCACCAGGTCGGCCCGCATCTCGGCCACCACCTGGCCGCCCGAGCGCAGCGCGAAGGCCGGGTGGTAGGTGGGCACGAGGTGGCCCCGGCGGTAGGGGTAGGCCCGTCCCCGCAACGCCTTGATGCCGGCGGTGGTCCCGAGGAGCAGCCGGGCGGCCACGTTGCCCAGGGTCACCACCACCACCGGGTCGACCAGGTCGATCTGGGCCTCGAGGTACCGGCGGCAGGCCTCGATCTCGTCGGGCGCCGGGTCCCGGTTCTCCGGCGGCCGGCACTTGACCACGTTGGCGATGTAGCAGCGGCTCCGGTCGATCCCCAGCTCCTCGGCCAGCAGCCGGTCGAGCAGCTGCCCCGAGCGGCCGACGAACGGCTCGCCGGCCAGGTCCTCCTCCCGGCCAGGCCCTTCGCCCACGAACATGAGGTCCGCGCTCGGGTCCCCGACCCCGAAGACGACCTGGGTCCGGCCCCGGGCCAGCGGGCAGCGGGTGCAGGACAGGGCCTCCGACCGCAGCGTCTCCCACGCGCTTGTCGACCGGACCACCGGGACGGGCACCGAGAGCGGATCGTACCTGGGGCGCTGCACGGCCTGGCCCGGCTCACCCGGCGAGCTGGGCCGAGAACCCCTCCAGCAGGCCGCAGAGGAGCTGGGGACGCTCGAGCATCACCAGGTGGCCGCAGCCGGCCAGGACCTCGAGCCGGGCGCCGGGGATCCGCCGGGCCATGGCGGCCGAACGGCCGGCCGGGGTCAGCAAGTCACGGCTGCCCACCACGATCAGTGTCGGCAGGCCGATCTGGTCCAGGCGCACCCGCACGTCGAAGGCCGCCAGCTCCGGCAAAAGGCCCGCCATGGCCCGCGGGGACACCGAGGTCGAGATCGACCGGACCAGCTCGACGTCGGCTGGCCGGGGGCGGGCGCCGAAGGACAGCCGGGCGCCCCAGGTGGCAAGGTCCGAACCGGGATACACCCCCTTGCCCCGGCGCTCGGCGAAGCGGGCGGCCCGGCCGGCCAGGTGCGCGGTAGCCAGGCCGACCGGGCGCCCGAGGGGCCCCGGCACCACCGGCCCGGCATCGGTCGCCACCAACGCGAGCCCGACCGCCCAGCTGGCCAGCTGCTGGGCGCGCTCCAGGGCGGCCAGCTGGAGGACCATCCCGCCCATCGAGTGGCCAACCACCACCGCGCCCCGCAGCTGGCGGGCCGCCGCCACCTCGAGCAGGTCGTCGGCCAGCCGCTCGAACCGGTACCCTCCCGACCCGGCAATCGACTGGCCGTGACCCCGCCAGGCGATCGCGACCACCCGGTGCCGCCGGCTCAAGGCCCGCAGCTGGCGGACCCAGACCCCAACCCCCAGGGTGATGCCGTGGAGCAGCACGATGGGGGGACCCTGCCCGGTCTCGACCACGTGGATCCGGCCACCGTCGCTGGTGGTGACGAAGTGGTGCTCGACCGTGGCCGGCATGGTCAGCCCGGCCGCGGCCAGCCCGTCGGCGCCCACCTGCCAGCGCCGGACCAGCGCTCGCTCGAGCAGGGAGGCGCCGGCCGCCCCGGTGACCGCCGCCGCCAGGGCCCGCCCGGCTCTCATCGCCCCCCCAGCCGGTGTGGGTGGGACCGATCCCGCGCCACCGCCACCCGGGGAACCCGGGCACCGATGCCGGTCAGGATCTCGTACGCGATGGTGCCGGTCCGCTGGGCCCACTCCTGGGCGCTGATCCGCTCGCCACCTTGCTCGCCCAGCAGCACGACCTCGTCCCCCACCGCCACGTCGCCCTCGGGCCCGCAGTCGACCACGATCTGGTCCATGGTCACCGCCCCGGCCAGCGGGCGGCGGCGCCCGCCGATCAGGACCTCGCCGCCCCCGCCGAACAGCCGGTGGGGGACCCCGTCGGCGTAGCCCACCGGCACCGTCGCCACCCACGACGGCGTGGGCAGCGGCCGCAGCCGGCCGTAGGAGGGGCGCTCGCCGGCTCCCAGGTGGCGGACGGCCACCACCTTGGAGACGAGCGAGAGCACCGGACGCAGGGCAGCGCCCGGGGCCGCCAGCGCCAGCGCCTCGGCCACTGCCGGGCTGGGCAGCTCGCCGTAGAGGGCGATGCCCACCCGGACCAGGTCCAGCCGGGACGCCGGGTGGGCGATGGCCCCAGCCGAGTTGGCGGCGTGGCGGACCGCCGGACGCAGGCCGGCGGACTGGAGGATCCCCAGGTGCTCGGCGAAGCGGGCCAGCTGGACGGCGGTGAAGCGACGGTCCTCCTCGGCCGATCCGTCGGCCACCGCGAGGTGGGTCCACAGCCCCTCCAAGCCCAGCCACTCCGAGTCGGCCACCGCTCGAGCCAGCTCCAAGAGCCGGTCCGGCTCGACGCCCACCCGGTGCATGCCGGTGTCGACCTTCAGGTGCACGCCCACCGGGGCCCGACGCCGGGCCGCCGCCGCCTCCAGGGCCGCCCGGCCGGGCTCGCTGTAGAGGGTCGGGGTCAGGTCGTGCTCGACGACGGCCTCGGCCGCCTCGGGCGGTGGCTCGGTCAGGACGAGGACCGGTCCGCCGACCCCGGCCTCGCGCAGCTCGATCCCCTCCTCGACCAGCGCCACCGCCAGCCCGGCGGCACCGGCCTCCAGTGCCGCCGCCGCCACCAGGGGGGAGCGGTGTCCGTAGGCGTCGGCCTTCACCACCGCGACCAGCTGCGCCGGGGCCACCACCTGCCGCAGGAGGGCGACGTTGGCGGCGAGCGCGTCCACGTCGACCAGCGCCACCGTGGGGCGGGTCGTGCCCTCAGCCACGGCCGAGGGCCGCCGACAGCCAGTCGGCCACCAGGTCCGGGAGGTCGGGTGCGACGAGCCCCTCGGCCCGCCCCGCTCCAGCGGCTCGCCCGTGCACGTGGGCCGCCAGGCCGGCCGCGAGCAGGGGGTCGGCGCCCCGAGCCAGG
>JAJPJD010000050.1 GCA_021324355.1 Actinomycetota bacterium | reverse complement strand
TAGGTCAGCTCGTCCAAGATGAGCAGGTCATAGTGGCCCGAGGCCAGCTTCTCCCGGGCGACCTGCCAGGCGTGGCGACCCTTGGCCGCCGTCTCGTCGAGGTCGGTCGACTCCCAGGTGAACCCGTCGCCCAGGGTGTGCCACTCGATGCCGAGGTGGTCGGCGAGCTTGCGTTCGCCGGTCTTCCACTTGCCGCCCTTCACGAACTGGATGACCGCCACTCGCCAGCCCCGGGCCCAGCCTCGGGCCATGACCCCGAAGGCAGCCGAGGACTTGCCTTTGCCGTCCCCGGTGTTGAGGAGCACGATCGACTGGTCGCGGGCCACGGCCGGTCACGCTACCCCCCGGCCGACACCGCGGCGCCACGCTACGCTCGCGGCGCGGCCCGGGGAATCCGGTGTAAGTCCGGGGCTGTCCCGCAACTGTCACCGCCTGCCGGCGGGAGCCAGGAACCCGGCCGCAGCCACCTCGGCCGGTGGCCGACGAGACGCGAGGACGTCGTTGAGCGCACAGATCACCCTGGTGCTCGGGGGAGCACGCTCGGGCAAGTCGGAACTGGCCGAGCAGTTCGCGGCCGGACTGGGCCCGGCGGTTGCCTACCTGGCCACCGGGGCGCCGCCCGGTGACGACCCCGAGTGGGCGCGCCGGATCGACCGCCATCGGGCCCGCCGGCCCCCGACCTGGACCACGGTGGAGGTCGGGCCCGGTGGCGACCTCGTGCAGGCGCTGCTCGACGCGCCCCAGCCGGTGCTGCTCGACTCGCTCGGGACCTGGGTTGCCGGCCTGCCCGGGTTCGGGCGGGACCAGGATCGCGCCGCCCTCTGCCAGGCGTTGGCCGAGCGGCGCTCAGCCGGCCGGTCCACGGTCGTGGTCTCCGAGGAGGTGGGCCTCGGGGTCCACCCGTCGAGCGATGCCGGTCGGCGCTTCCGGGACGCGCTCGGGGAACTCAACCGCCACGTGGCTCAGCTCGCCGACACCGTGCAGCTGGTGGTGGCTGGCCGGATGCTCTCGCTCGGGCCGGCGGTCCCGTGAGCGGGCCCCGTGCGGCGGTCGCCTTCCTCACCCCCCTCGGTGGCGCGGCGGCACCGAGGGGGTCGGCGCTCGGGTGGTTCCCCGCCGTGGGCGCGGCCATCGGCGCGCTCCTGGGGGTGCTGTGGTGGGGGGCCGGGCGCGCCTGGCCCCGCCCGGTGGCCGCAGCGGTGGTGGTGGCGGCGGACCTCGCCATCACCGGCCTGCTGCACGTCGACGGCCTGGTCGACTCGGCCGACGGCCTGCTCCCTCCGCTCGACCGGGCTCGCCGGCTCGCAGTGATGGCCGAGCCGCAGGTCGGCGCGTTCGGCGTGGTGTGTGCCGCGGCCGTCCTTGTGCTCCGGTTTGCCGCCCTGGACGTGATCGCGCCCTCGGTCCTGCTGCTGGCCGGCCTGTGGTGCGGGTCGCGGACGGTCATGGCGGTGGTGCCCGCGCTGGTGCCCTACGCCCGGGCCGAGACCGGTGGGCTGGCGAGCGCCTTCGTGGGCGCGGGCCGCGCCCCGGCGGTGGTCGCCGGGGCGAGCGGGGTGCTGGGGCTGGTGACGCTTACCGCCCTGTGGCGTCCGGTGGCCGGGCTGGTCGCGGCAGCGGCCGGGCTGGTCGCGGCGACCGGGGTGGTGTGGCTGGGCCGGCGGCGGCTGGGTGGCTACACCGGCGACGTCCTCGGCGCGGCCGGGGTCCTGTTCGAGACGGTGGCGCTGGTGGCGGCGGCGGCCCGATGGTAGGGGGACGGGCCGGCCCGGTCGCGTTGGGGTTGGCGGTCGACCGGCTGTTGGGCGAGCCGCCGGCCCAGCTCCGCCCGGTGGCGGCCTTCGGCCGTGCCATGAGCCGGCTCGAGGGGGTGCTGTGGGCCGACCGCCGGTCGGCCGGCTGCGGCTACGTTGCGATCGGGGTCGGCGGGGCCCTCCTGTGCGGGGCCCTCGCCCAGCGAGTGTTGGGTCGGCGGTCGGCCCTGTCGGTCGCGGTCGCGCTGTGCAGCGCGGCCAGGGCCCTGGCGGCCGAGGCCGCGACGGTGGAACAGGCCCTCCTCGACGGCGACCTGGAGGCCGCCCGGCGCGCCCTGCCTGCCCTGGTCGGGCGGGACGTGGCCGGATTGGACGAGCACGGCGTGGCCCGGGCGGTCATCGAATCGCTGGCCGAGAACCTCTCCGACGCGGTGGTCGGCACCGTCTGGTGGGCCCTGGTGGCCGGGGCTCCGGGCGCGCTCGGGCACCGGGCGGCCAACACGCTCGACGCGATGGTCGGCCACCGCTGCCCCCGCTACCGACGCTTCGGGTGGGGCGCGGCCCGCCTGGACGACGCCGTCGGGTGGGTGCCGGCCAGGCTGAGCGCCCTCCTGGTCGGCGTGGCCAAGCCGAGCCGGGCCGGTGCCGTCTGGCGGGTGTGGCACGGCGAGGCCACCGCCCACCCCTCTCCCAATGCCGGGGTGGCCGAGGGCGCCTTTGCCGCCGCCCTCGGGGTCTCGCTCGGGGGACCGACCAGCTATGGCGGCCGAGAGGATCCGAGGCCGGTGCTGGGGGACGGCGGCCCGCCGGGGCCCCCCGACGTGCGGCGAGCCCTCGACCTGTTCGCTCGGGCCGTCACGGTCCTGCAGCTCGGCGTGGCCGGTCTATGGCTGGGCTCGAGGGTTCTGCTCCGGCGCCGCCGCCCCACGGGCCGGTCGGGGGTCGGCCGGTGACCCTCGAGCCGCCAGGCGAGCACGGAGGCGACGGCCGGCTGGTGGCCCGGTCCCTGGGCGTCGAGGGACGAGCGATCCTCGATCTGTCGGTGAGCCTCAACCCGTTCGCCCCCCAGGTGGCCGAACTGGCCGCTCGGCACCTGGCCGACGCCGTGGGCCGCTATCCCGACCGACTGGACCGCGCCCGCGCCACCACCGCGTTGGCCCGGGCGCTCGAGGTGGAGGAGGACCGGGTGCTTTTGACCAACGGGGGCGCCGAGGCGATCGCCCTGGTGGCGGCCGAACTCGGCCGGGGCTGGGTCGAGGGTCCGGAGTTCTCGCTCTACGCCCGCCACCTGGGCGCGCTCGATCCCGAGGGCCCCCGCTTCCGATCCGACCCGCACAACCCGACCGGCCGGCTGGCCGCCTCGACCGAGCAGGCCGCGGCGTGGGACGAGGCGTTCTACCCGCTGGCCACCGGGCGCTGGCGCGCGCCCGGTCGGCCCGAGTCGGTGGTCGTGGGTTCGGTGACCAAGGTCCTGGCTTGCCCGGGCCTGCGGCTGGGCTACGTCGTCGTCCCGGCCGACGGCGGGGCTGCCCTGGGCACCCCAGGGCTCAAGGAGCGCCTGGAGCGGCGGCAGCCGGCGTGGTCGGTGTGGCCGCTCGCGCTGGTGTGCCTGCCCGAGCTGCTGGAGCGGGCGGACGTCGGGCAGTGGGCGAGCCTGGTGGCTCGGGCCCGCACCGAGCTGGTTGGCGTGCTCCGGCGCCATGGCTACGCCCCGCTGCCCTCGGACGCCAACTTCGTGCTGGTCCCCCGAGCCGCTGGCCTGCGAGCTGCCTTGGCCCGCCAGCGGGTGGTGGTGCGGGACTGCACGTCCTTTGGCCTGGCCGACCACGTCCGGATCGCGGTGCCCGACGAGGCCGGCCTGGAACGGCTCGACCGGGCGCTGGCCGCCTGCGGCGACCGGTGCCCGCCGGGCGAGCAGCGGTGAGGCCCTTCGGTCTGCAGGGCGCGGTGATGGTCTGTGGGACCGCGTCGAACTCGGGAAAGAGCCTGCTCGTGGCAGGGCTGTGCCGCCTGCTGGCCCGCCAGGGGGTGGCCGTGGCCCCGTTCAAGGGTCAGAACATGTCGCTCAACTCCGTGGTGACCGTGGAGGGGGCCGAGATCGGCCGAGCCCAAGGGGCCCAAGCCGAGGCGGCCGGGGTGGAGCCGGAGGTGGCGATGAACCCCATCCTGCTCAAGCCGACCTCGGACCGAAGGAGCCAGGTGGTGGTCATGGGTCGGCCCTGGCGGGTGCTCGACGCCGCCCAGTACCACGCCGCCAAGGCACAGCTCCGGGGGGTCGTCCTGGACGCGCTGGCCGCGTTGCGGGAGCGCTTCGAGGTGGTCGTCCTCGAAGGGGCCGGGAGCCCGGCCGAGATCAACCTGCTCGACCACGACCTGGTGAACCTGGGGCTGGCGGCGGCCGCCGGGGTCCCCGCGGTCCTGGTCGGCGACATCGACCGAGGCGGCGTCTTCGCCCACCTGTTCGGCACGGTGGCGCTGCTGCCAGCGCCGCTGCGGGCCCGGGTTCGAGGATTTGTGATCAACAAGCTCCGGGGCGATCCGGCGCTGCTGGCCGACGCGCCCGCCGAGCTGGCCCGGCGCCTGCGGATCGCCGCCCTGGGGGTGGTGCCATGGTTGGAGGGGGTGGCGGTCGATGCGGAGGACTCGCTCGCGCTGCCCACCGTCGGCGAGTGGGCCGGTCCCGGGCACGAGAGCGCCGACGCCTTGGATGTGGCGGTGGTCCGGCTGCCGCGCATCTCCAACTTCACCGATCTGGACGCCTTGGCCGCCGAGCCCCAGGTCGCCCTGCGCTGGGTCGGGCATCCGGCCGAGCTCGGTTCCCCGGACCTGGTGGTGCTGCCGGGGACCAAGGCGACGGTGGCTGACCTGAGCTGGCTGCGGGCCCGCCGGCTCGATGCCGCGCTGGTGGGGGCGCTGGCCTCGGGCTCGCCCCCGGCGGTATTGGGGATCTGCGGAGGCTTCCAGATGCTCGGGCGCCAGATCGAGGACCCGCTGGGAGTGGAGGCCGAACCAGGGTCGGTCGAGGGGCTGGGCCTCCTCGACGTGGTGACCACGTTCGAGGCGGACAAGCGGACCCTCCGGCGGGCCGGCCTCGAGCTGGGGAGCGGGTTGGCGGTGGCCGGCTACGAGATCCACCACGGGGTGCCACGTCCATCGGCCGAGCCAGCCTGGTTCGAGCTGGCCGACGGCATCGGGGGGACCGAGGCCGAAGGGGTGGCCGACCCTGGCCGGGCGGTCTACGGGACCAGTCTCCACGGGGTGCTCGAGAACGACGCCTTCCGGGCTCGGTGGCTGGCCTCGGTGGCGGCCCGGCGAGGCAAGCCGTTCTCGCCCAGCCCGGTGCCGTTCGCCGAGGTGCGCCGGCGCCGCGTCGACGCGGTGGCGGACGCCTGCGAGGTCCACCTCGACCTCGGGGCGCTCTGGGCCATCGTGGCCGAGGGAGCCCGTCGGTGATCCTCTTCGTCACCAACGTCGACACGGACCTGCTCTGCCTGCGGACCCTGGCCGAGCGGCTGGCGGAGGAGCTCGGACCGTTGCGGGCGGCCCACCCGGGCCGGCTCGAGGGCCTGCCTGCGGTGGACGGCGCCACCTTGGTGGTGGTGCGGCTCCTCGGGGGCCGGCGGGCCTGGGGCCACTTCGACCAGCTCCAGGCGGCGTGCGCCCGGGCGGGGGTGCCGCTGGTGGCCTTTGGTGGCGAGGCGGTGGTCGACCACGAGCTGGCCGAGGCGTCGTCGGCTCCGCTGCCCACCGTGCTGGCTGCGTTCGAGTACCTGGTCCAGGGAGGGGAGAGGAACCTCGAGCAGCTGCTGCGGTTCCTCTCCGACCAGCTGCTCGGGACCGCGCTCGGGGCCGAGCCGCCGAGGTTGGTCCCCGAGTGCGGCGTCTACCTCGACCGCCGCCGGGGCGGTGATCGGCCGGTGGTGGGCGTCGTCTTCTACCGGGCCCACCTGGTGGCCGGGAACACCCGGTTCGTCGACGAGCTCTGCGACGCGCTCGAGGCCGCCGGCGCCGACCCGGTGGCGGTGTTCGCGTACTCCCTCCGTGGCGTCCCGGGCGGTGGCGAGCCGGGCGCGGTGGGCCTGCTGCGGGCGGCCGGGGCCGAGGTGGTGGTGACCACGGTCCTCGGGGCCGGGGCGATGGTCGAGGCGCTCGAGGCCTGGGATCCGGGCGCGCTCGCGACCCTCGACGTGCCGGTGGTCCAGGCGATCTGCGCCACCACCAGCGCCGAGGGGTGGCGCGGGGCTCCCGGTGGCCTGGCCCCGCTCGACGTGGCCATGTCGGTCGCCATCCCGGAGTTCGACGGTCGGATCGTCTCGGTGCCCTTCTCGTTCAAAGAGGAGGTCGACGAGGGTGCCGACCTGGGGTCGGCGGTCAGCGCCTACCGCACCCTCCCCGACCGCCTCGAGCGGGTGGCCGGCCTTGCGGTCGCGCTCGGCCGGCTGCGGCGGGTTCCGCTCCGCGAGCGCCGAGTAGCCCTCGTGCTCTCGGCCTACCCCACCAAGCGCGCCCGGCTGGGCAACGCAGTCGGCCTGGACACGCCGTCGTCGGTGCTCGCCCTCCTCGAGGCCATGGAGGCTGCTGGCTACCGGGTGGACGGGCCGCGGGGAGACCCCGATGTGCTCATGGCCGAGCTGGCCGACGGCTTGGTCTACGGGCCCGAGCCAGCGCCCCCAGGAGCGGCGGTCGGCCGCCTCCCCGTGGCCCGCTACCGCGCCTGGTACGAGGGGCTGGCCGAGGACGCGAGGGTGGCCATCGAGGCCCAGTGGGGTCCGCCGCCCGGGACCGTGTCGGTCGAGGGCGCCACGGCGGGCGAGGGAGCCTTCGTGTTCTCGGGCCGCCGCTTTGGCAACGTGGTGGTGGTGGTCCAGCCACCGCGGGGGTTCGGGGAGGATCCGGTCGCCATCTACCACTCGCCGGTGCTGCCCCCGACCCACCACTACCTCGCCTTCTACCGGTGGCTGGCCGAGGAGTTCGGCGCCCATGCGGTGGTCCACGTGGGCAAGCACGGCACCTTGGAGTGGCTGCCGGGCAAGGGCGTGGGGCTGTCGTCCTCCTGCTATCCCGACCTGGCCCTGGGAGCTCTCCCGCTCGTCTACCCGTTCGTGGTGAACGACCCCGGCGAGGGGACCCAGGCCAAGCGGCGCGCCCACGCGGTCATCGTCGACCACCTGGTGCCGCCGCTCACCAGGGCCGGCACCTACGACGACCTGGCCCGGCTGGAAGACCTGCTCGACCAGCACGCCCAGCTCGCCTCGCTCGACCCGGCCAAGCTGCCAGCAGTGCGAGCGCAGGTGTGGGAGGCCCTGGTGGCGGCGGAGATCCACCGCGACCTGGGCCTGGAGGCCAGCAGGGACGGCCGGGACTTCGACGATCCGGCCTTCGACGACCTCTTGGTGGAGGTCGACGGCTACCTCTGCGAGCTGAAGGACGCCCAGATTCGCGGTGGGCTGCACGTCCTGGGTCGTCCGCCCACCGGTCGCGAGCTGCTCGAGCTGGTGGCGGCGGTCACCCGCCTGCCCCAGGGCCCGATGCCCTCGCTGCGGGCCGAGGCCGCCCGGGCCCTCGGCCTGGCACCCGACGGCTGGTCCCGCCAGCAGACTGACCAGGTGGAGGCCCAGTGCCTGGCCTGGCTGGAGGCGTGCCAGCGCCACCGCTGGGAGCTGGACGCGGCTCGCTGCGAGGGAGTGCCAGACCTCCCGGTGCTTCGGTGGGCGTGCTCGCGCCTGGTTCCCGCCATCGAGCAGACCACCGGGGAGCTGGACGCGGTGCTGGCGGCCCTCTCGGGGCGCTTCGTCGCCCCCGGGCCGAGCGGCGCCCCCAGCCGGGGGGCCGCCAACGTGCTGCCGACCGGCCGGAACTTCTACGCGCTCGGCCCCCGGGCGGTGCCGTCCCGACTGGCCTGGGACGTCGGCTGGGCCCTGGCGGCCGGGGTGGTGGCCCGCCACCTGGCCGACGAGGGCCGCTATCCGCGCACCGTCGGTCTGGTGATCTGGGGGACGAGCGCCATGCGGACCGGCGGGGACGACGTGGCCGAGGTCCTGGCGCTGCTCGGGGTCCGGCCGCGCTGGTCCGAGGACAGCGGGCGGGTGGAGGGCCTGGAGCTGATCGACGCGGCCGAGCTGGGCCGGCCCCGGGTCGACGTCACGGTGCGGGTGTCGGGGTTCTTCCGGGACGCGTTCCCTCAGGTGCTCGACCTGCTGGACCAGGCGGTGGGGTTGGCCGCGGCCGCCCAGGACCCCTGGGAGAACCCGGTGGCCTCGGCTCGGGGCGAACCCCGGGTGTACGGGCCGCCGCCCGGTGCCTACGGGTCCGGCATCCTCCCGTTGCTCGAGTCGGGCCGATGGGAGACCGACGCCGACCTGGCGTCGGTCTACGTGGCCTGGGGCGGCTGGGCCTACGGGGCCGGCGGCGCGGCCCGGCCGGCCCAGGAGGCCTTCGCCCGGCGGCTGGGGGCCATCGAGGTCGCGCTCAAGAACCAGGACAACCGGGAGCACGACATCTTCGACTCCGACGACTACCTCCAGGACCACGGGGGCATGGTGGCGGCGGCCCGGGCACTGTCCGGGCGGGCCCCGGCGGCGCTGTTCGGCGACTCCTCCGACCCCGCGCGACCCCGGGTGCGCTCCTTGGCCGAGGAGGCGGCCCGGGTGGTTCGGACCCGGGTGCTCAACCCGAAGTGGCTGGCCGCGATGGAGCGCCACGGCTACAAGGGGGCGTTCGAGATGGCGGCGACCGTTGACTACCTCTTCGGCTACGACGCCACCGCCGGGGTGGTGGAGGACTGGATGTACGAACGGGTGACGCAGGCCTACGTGGCCGACCCGGCCCGGCGGGCCTTCTTCGCCCGGGCGAACCCGTGGGCACTGCGGGCGATCGCCGAGCGGCTCCTCGAGGCAGCCGAGCGGGGGCTGTGGCGGCCCACCGACCAGTCCCTGGCCACCCTGCGGGCAGCGGTGCTTGAGGGCGAGGGTTGGGAGGAGCAGCGGTGAGTCCCTTTGGCCCGCCAGCTCCGGTGTTCCCGATGTCGGCCCTGGTCGGGCTGGATGACCTGGTCACCGCCCTGGTGCTGGTGGCCGTGGACCCGGCCATCGGCGGGCTGCTGGTCCGCGGGGACAAGGGCTCGGCCAAGACCACGGCTGCCCGCGCCCTGGCGTCCCTGCTCCCGGGGGGCGCGCCCTTCGTCGAGCTGCCACTGGGCGCGACCGAGGACCGGGTGGTGGGGTCGGTGGACGTGGCCGCGGTGCTGGCGCAAGGCGAGCACCGGCTCCAGCCCGGGCTGCTGGCGGCGGCCGACGGTGGGGTCCTCTACGTCGACGAGGTCAACCTCCTTCCCGATCACCTGGTCGACGTCCTCCTCGACGCCGCCGCCACCGGGGTCAGCCGGGTCGAGCGGGACGGGATCTCGGTCGTCCAGGCGAGCCGGTTCGTGCTGGTGGGGTCGATGAACCCGGAGGAGGGCGAGCTCCGCCCGCAGCTGCTGGACCGTTTCGGGCTGTCGGTCGCCGTCCGCGCCCCCGAGGACCCCGGGCAGCGAGCCGAAGCGGTTCGCCGGCGGCTGGCGTTCGACGCCGACCCCCAGGGCTTCGTGGCCCGCTGGGCGGCGGCCGAGGCCGAGCTGGCGGCCCGACTGCGCGCTGCTCGGCCGGTGCCGCTCGAGCCAGGCGTCGACGAAGCGGTGGCCGAGCTCTGCGTGGCGGCGGGGGCCGAGGGGCTGCGGGCCGACCTGGTGATCTGCCGGGCGGCCGCCGCCCTGGGCGGCTGGCGGGGGCGGGCCAGTGCCGGCCTGGACGAGGTGGCGGTGGTGGCGCCGCTGGCCCTCTCGCACCGCCGCCGCCAACCGTTCGGCGCCGGGCCGCCCGACCCGGCCGACCTCGACCGCCTGGTCGAGCAGACGGTCGGCCGGACCTTCGGATCGGCCTCGACCGGCCCCGCTCCGCCGTCGGGGCCCGAGCGCACCGCCGCCCCCGACACCGAGGCGCCGGGCGCTGGCGGCGGGGGGGAGGGGCCGGCGCTGGCCGAGCGGGAGCCGAGCCAGCCCCCGGCCATCGCCGGGCTGCTCGAGCCCGGCCGGGACCGAGGCGGCGGCCGGCCGGGCCGGCGGCCCTCCCCGCGGGACGATCGGGCGGCGCCCGGGCGGGTGGTGGGGTCCGACCGGCTGGGCGCGGGCCAGCCGGGCAGCCTGGCGGTCGGGGCGACCGTGCTCGCGGCGGCGGCGCGGGCCCCGGCGCCGGTGCGGGTCGAGCCCGACGACCTCCGGGTGGCCCGTCGGGACGCCCGGGCCGGCCGGGTGCTGGTGCTGGCGGTGGACGCCTCCGGCTCGATGGGCGCGCCGGAGCGGCTGGCGGCGGCCCGAGGGGCGGTGCTGGCCCTGGTGGCCGACGCCTACCAGCGCCGGGACCAGGTGGCGGTGGTCGCCTACCGCGGCGAGGGGGCCCAGGTGGCCCTCCGGCCGACCTCGAGCAGCGAGGTCGCGCTGGCCCGGCTGGCCGAGGTGACCACCGGCGGACGGACGCCCCTGGCCGCCGGGATCGACGCGGCGTGCGAGCTGGCCCTCGAGCAGCGGCGCCGGGGTGGACGGGCAGTGGTGGTGGTGGTGACCGACGGCCGGGCCACCTGGGCCAGCGACGGCGACCCGGTCGAGGCGGCTCGCCGGGCGGCAGCGCGGTGCCGGGCCAGCGGGCTGGAGGCGGTGCTGGTGGACTGCGAGGGCGGTCGGGGGAGGCTCGGCCTGGCCCGGGCGCTGGCCGAGGCGATGGGCGCCCGCTACGTGGCGATCGGGCCGCTCAGCGGCACCGACGACGGCCCCCGGCTGGCCCGAGCGATCGAGGGCGCGCTGGGCTGAGGCCTGGCTCAGGCGCCGAGCGCGTGGGCCCCCCCGTCGACGTGGAGCAGTTCGCCGGTGGTCATCGGGAACCAGTCGGAGAACAGGGCCACGCACGCCTTGGCCACCGCGGTGGTGTCGTGGACGTCCCAGCCCAGCGGTGCCCGCTCCTTCCAGGTCTGCTCGAAGGTCCCGAAACCGGGGATGGACTTGGCGGCCACGGTGCGCACCGGCCCGGCGGCGACCAGGTTGACCCGGATCCCCTTGGGGCCGAGGTCCCGGGCCAGGTAGCGGGCGAGGGACTCGAGCCCGGCCTTGGCCACGCCCATCCAGTCGTAGACCGGCCAGGCCACGGTGGCGTCGAAGTCGAGCCCGACCACCGAGGCACCGCCGGCCCGGCCTGCGGCCTCGAGCAGCGGGCCGAAGTGCTCGACCAGGGCCTTCAAGGAGTAGGTGGAGACGTGCAGGGCGGTGGAGACCTGGTCCCAGCCGGCGCCGAACATCCCTCGGCCGAGCGCCTCGGGCGGGGCGTAGGCGATCGCGTGCAGCAGGCCGTCCAGGCGGTCCCAGTGCTGGCCGAGGCGGGATGCGGCCGCCTGGAGCTGGTCGGGGACGGTGACGTCGGCCTCCAGGACCTCGGGGGTGGACGGCAGCCGCCGGGCCACCCGCTCGGTCAGCCGCAGGCCGCGCCCGGCGCCGGTGAGGACGACCTCGGCCCCCTCTTCGATGGCCAGGCGGGCCACCCCGAAGGCCAGGGACTCTTCGGTCAGGACGCCGGTGACGAGGATCCGCTTGCCCGCCAGGATGGCCATCGGCGCATGGTACCCGGGCACCGGAGAACCCACCCTGGCAGCCACCGGGGCGACTGGCGTCGGTGTGACAGGGTATGGCCATGCACGTCGGCATCCTCGGCGGGACCGGCCCGGCGGGCCGGGGGCTGGGTGCCCGCCTGGCCGCGGCCGGGATCGAGGTCACCCTGGGGTCCCGGGAGCGGGCCCGGGCCGAGGCGGCAGCCGCCGAGCTGGTCGCGGCCTGGCCCGACCGGGGGCTTCGAGTGAGCGGCCACGAGAATGCCGGTGCCGCCGCCGCTGAGCTGGTGGTGCTGGCCACCCCGTTCGAGGGTGCGCTCGCCACGGTGGCGCCGCTGCGCCGGGCTCTGGCCGACAAGGTGGTGGTATCGATGGTGTCGGCGCTGGTGCGGGTGGGCCGAGAGATCCAGGCGGTGTCCCTGCCCAGGGGCTCGGTGGCGGCAACCGTCGCCGCCGCCCTCCCGTCGGCCCGGGTGGCGGCGGCGTTCCACCACCTCCCGGCCGAGGACCTGGGGGCGCTGGAGGAGCGGCTGGTGGCCGATGTGCTGGTCTGCGCCGACGATGCCGAGGCGAAGGAGGTGACCATGGGGCTGATCGAGCGGGTCGACGGCCTGCGGGCCCTCGACGCCGGCCGGCTCTCCCAGGCGGGCCCGATCGAGGCCTTCACCGCGGTGTGCATCGCGCTGAACGTGCGCTACAAGGCGCGCACGTACCTGCGGGTGGGTGGCCTGTGACCATGCGGCTGTTCGACACCGCCCGGGGGGAGGTGGTGGCGTTCACGCCCCCGCCCACGGTCACCATGTACTGCTGCGGGATCACCCCCTACGACTCGGCCCATCTCGGGCACGCCGCGGTGTACCTGACCTTCGACGTGCTCCAGCGTCGGCTTCGCGACCTCGGGCACGAGACCCGGTGCGTGCGCAACGTGACCGACGTCGATGACGACATCCTCAACAAGGCGAGGGAGCTCGGCGTCTACTACCTCGACCTGGCGGCCGAGGAGATGGCTCGGTTCGACGCGGACATGTCGGCCCTGGGCCTGCTCCCGGTGCATGCCGAACCCCGGGCCACCTCGGCCATCCCCGAGATCCTCTCGCTCATCGACGCCGCCCTCAGGACCGGCCACGCGTACCAGTCCGGCGGCTCGGTCTACTTCGACGTCTCGTCGTTCCCCTTCTTCGGCCGCTTGAGCCGGCTGGAGCGGCCCGAGATGCTGCGGCTGGCGGCCGAGCACGGCGGGCGCCCCGACGACCCCAACAAGCGCGACCCGCTCGACTTCGTCTTGTGGCAGCCCTCGCTGCCTGACGAGCCGTCCTGGGAGTCGCGGTGGGGTCCGGGTCGGCCGGGGTGGCACATCGAGTGCTCGGCGCTGGCCCGACGCGAGCTCGGCGACACCATCGACGTGCACGGGGGCGGGCGCGACCTGGTCTTCCCCCACCACGAGTGCGAGGTCGCGCAGTGCGAGGCGGTGACCGGCCAGCCGTTCGTCCGCCACTGGGTCCATGTCGGCCTGGTCGAGCTGGACGGGACCAAGATGTCCAAGTCCCTGGGCAACCTGGTCTTCGTGGGCGACCTGCTGAAAGAGTTCGAGCCGATGGCGGTCCGCCTGGCCCTCCTCGGCCACCACTACCGAAGGGACTGGGAGTGGCACCGGGCCGACGCCGAGGCCGCGACCGCCCGCCTCGAGCGGTGGCGGGCCGCCCCTCGTGGTCCCGGCCCGGCCGCGCTGGCCGCGGTGCGTGAGCGGCTCGACGACGATCTGGACACCCCGGGGGCACTGGCCGACCTTGATCGCTTGGCTGCGGCTGGCCAGCCGGTGCACGAGGGGGCGGCCCTGCTTGGGGTGGCGCTGTAGCCGACGGCCGCCCGGTCCGTGGCACCGCAGCTTGTAACCTCGGCCAGACGCGACCGTGGGCCTGCTCGAGCCCGCCGTGCGGCCATCAGACTGCTGCGATGCCCCCCACCGTGACCATCCGACTCCCCGACGGCCAGTCGGCGCAGCTGGCTGCCGGCTCGACCGCGGCCGAGCTGGCGGCGCTCGAGGCAAGCCGGCGCGCGCCGGCGGTGGCGGCGGTGGTGAACGGGGCCATGGTCGATTTGGCCACCGTGCTGGCCGACGGGGACGAGGTTCGGCTGCTGAGCGCCGACAGCCCAGAGGGACGAGAGGTCCTGCGTCACTCCACCGCCCACGTGCTGGCCCAAGCGGTGCTCCGGCTGTGGCCTGGCGCTCACTACGCCATCGGACCGGCGATCGAGGACGGCTTCTACTACGACTTCGAGCTGCCCGGCGGGGCTCGGTTCAGCCAGGACGATCTGGCCCGGATCGAGGCCACGATGCGAGCGATCGTGGCCGAGGACCAGCCGTTCGTGCGCGCCGAATACCCGGTCGACGCCGCCCTCGAGCTGTTCGCGGACCAGCCGTTCAAGAAGGAGATCATCGAGGCGGTGCGGGCGGGTGCCGACGAGCACGACGCAGCTGCGGTGTCGACCTCCGGCCCGACGGTGTCGGTCTACGCCAACGGCGACGGCTTCGTCGACCTGTGCCGTGGCCCGCACGTCCCGTCGACCGGGCGGCTCGGGCACTTCCGCCTGACCAAGGTGGCCGGCGCGTACTGGCGTGGCGACGAGCGGCGCCCCCAGCTCCAGCGGATCTACGGCACCGCGTTCGAATCGGCCGACGCACTGGCCGAGCATCTGCACCGCCTGGAGGAGGCCGAGCGCCGGGACCACCGGCGCCTCGGGACCGAGCTGGACCTGTTCAGCTTCCCCGACGAGCTCGGTTCGGGCCTGGTCGTCTTCCACCCGAAGGGCGGCACCATCCGCCGGGTCATGGAGGACTACTACCGGGAGCGCCACCGGGCAGCGGGCTACCAGTTCGTCACCACCCCCCACATCGCCAAGGCCGAGCTCTATGAGCGCTCGGGCCACCTGGAGTGGTTCGCCGAGTCGATGTACCCACCGATGGAGCTCGACGGCGGGCAGCGCTACTACCTCAAGCCGATGAACTGCCCGATGCACCTGCTCATCTACCGGGCACGCCCCCGCTCCTACCGGGAGCTGCCCATGCGGCTGTTCGAGTTCGGCTCGGTCTACCGCTACGAACTCTCCGGCGTGGTCCACGGCCTCACCCGGGTCCGGGGGATGACCCAGGACGATGCCCACATCCTGTGCACCGACGAGCAGATGGAGGACGAGCTCAGCTCGCTGCTCGAGTTCGTGCTGGGGCTGCTGCACGACTTCGGCCTGGAGGACTTCTACCTCGAGCTGTCGACCAGGCCTCCGGGCAAGGCCATCGGCGACGACGCCGACTGGGACCGGGCCACCGAGGTCCTGCGGTCGGTCGGCACCGCGGCCGGGCTGGAGCTGGTCCCCGACGAGGGCGGCGGCGCCTTCTACGGTCCCAAGATCTCGGTTCAGGCCCGGGACGCGATCGGCCGCACCCACCAGATCTCCACCATCCAGCTCGACTACCAGGAGCCCCGGCGCTTCGGCCTCGAGTACGCCGGCCCGGACAACCGCCGCCACGTGCCGGTGATGATCCACCGGGCCCTGTTCGGCTCGGTCGAACGCTTCCTCGCCATCTTGCTCGAGCACTACGGCGGCAACCTGCCGACCTGGTTGATGCCCGAGCAGGTCAGGGTGCTCCCGGTCAAGGCAGACAACCACCCCTATGCCGAGACGGTGGTGGCTCGGCTGGCGGCGGCCGGGCTCCGGGCCGAGCTGGAGGTGGCCGACTCGGGGGTGGGTGCCCGGGTGGCGCGGGCCAAGACCCAAAAGATCCCCTACATCCTGGTGGTCGGGGACCAGGACGCGGCCGCCCAGACGGTCGGGGTCAACCGTCGCGGCGCCGAACGCCCAGAGCGCGGGGTCCCGCTCGACGCCTTCGTCGAGCAGGTGGCCGCCGAGGTGGCGGCCCGCTCGGCGGGGCCTCAGCCGCCGTTGGCCCGGCCCCGGTGAGCGGCCTCGAGCAGCTGTGGGCCGGGTGGCGGCACGAGTACGTCGCCGCCGCCACCCAGGCCGAGCGGGAGGGCGACCCAGGGCGCTGCGTCTTCTGCACGATCGCAGCCAGCGGGGACCCGTCGCCAGACAACGGGATCGTCCACCGGGGGCAGCGGTGCTTCGCGGTCCTGAACGCCTACCCGTACGCGAGCGGCCACCTGCTGGTGCTGCCGGTCCGGCACGAAGAGGAGCTCGAGGGCCTGAGCGACCAGGAGTCGACGGAGTTGTGGGACACCACCAAGGACGCGCTGGGCGCCCTGCGGAGGGCGTACGCGCCCGAGGGCATGAACCTCGGGGCCAACTTCGGGCGGGCCGCCGGGGCCGGGATCCCACGGCACCTCCATCTCCACGTGGTGCCCCGCTGGGCCGGTGACACCAACTTCATGACCACGGTTGGCGGTGTGCGCGTGCTTCCCGAGCCGCTCACCGTGGCCTGGCAGAAGCTGCGGGCGGCGTGGCGATCGGGCGGGCGCTAACGACCGCTGGCTATGGGCGAACGTCGTAGTGGTCGTGGCGGACCCGGAAACGGCCCCGACCGCCGGTGAGGGCGCGCAGGTCCACCGCGTAGCGGGAGAGCTCGGCGGTGGGGACGAGCGCGGTAATGGTCTGCATCCCGTCCGCTGCCTCGGTCCCTTGGACCCGGCCCCGCTTGGCATGGAGGTCACCGAGCACGTCGCCCTGGAGTTCGGCCGGCACGGTCACCACCAGCTGGGAGATCGGTTCGAGCACCACCGGCGCGGCCTGTTCCAGGGCGGCCCGGAACGCCAGCGCGCCGGCCATCTTGAAGCTGAGCTCCGATGAGTCGACCGAGTGGAACTTGCCGTCGTCGCAGGTCACTGACACGTCGACCACCGGGTAGCCGTACTTGCCGCCCTGCTCCATCGCCTCGAGCACGCCCTTCTCGACCGCCGGGATGTACTGGCGAGGGATGGCTCCGCCCACCACCTCGTCGTGGAACTGGAACCCTTCGCCGCGCCCCAGAGGCTCAATCCGCAAGTGGACCACGCCGAACTGGCCGTGGCCACCGGTCTGTTTCTTGTAGCGGCCCTCGGCCTCGGCCGGCCGGGTAATGGTCTCGCGATAGGGGACCACCACTTCTTCGCGCTCGACGCTCACCCCGAACTTCCGGGTCAGCCGCTCGAGGGTGATCGCCAGGTGGACCTCGCCGGCCGTCCCGAGCACGGTCTGATGGGTCTCGTCGACCCGGCTCACGGTCAGCGCCGGGTCCTCCTCGGCCAGGCGCTGCAGGGCGGTCATGAGCTTGTCCTCATCGGCACGCGAGCTCGGCTTCACCGCGGCCAGCAGCGCCGGCGGCTCGGGCTCGGGCAGCGGAACCGACACTGGCTGGCCCTTGGGGGCCAGGGTGTCGCCGGTCCTGGTGTTGCTCAAGCGGGGGATGGCCACGAAGTCGCCAGCCACCGCCTCTGGGAGGGGCGAGGTGGCATGGCCCCGCAGCAGTTCGAGGACGTGCAGCCGCTCCTCGGATCGGGTGCGAGTGTTGGTGAGCACGGTGTCGGGCCGGATGGTCCCCGAGATCACCTTGCACAGCGAGAGTCGGCCGGCGTGCTGGTCCGAGAGGGTCTTGCACACCGCGAGCAGCGGGGGGCCGTCGGGGTCGCAGGTCACCTCGGTGGTGGTGTCACCCGCCCGGACCTCGACCGGGTAGCGGTGGTCGGCCGGCGGCGCCAGCTCGACCAGGGACCGGGCCAGACGGTCGACGCCGATCCCCGAGGTGCCCGACGCGCACAGCACCGGGTAGACGCTTCCCGAGGCGACCCCGGTGGCGAGCGCCTTCTGCAGTTCATCTCGCTCGATGGCTTCGCCTTCGAGGTAGCGGGTCATGAGGTCGTCGTCGCCGACCACGATGCCTTCCACCAGCTGCTCGTGGACCTCGTGCTCCTGACCGGCCAGGTCGTCGGGGACCGCGCCCACCGAGCCTCTGACCGGTGGGGTCCCGGTGAGGTCGTAGAGGGTGGCGGTGTCGTCGAGGAGGTCGACCACGCCGCGCAGCGAGGTCTCGGCGCCGATCGGGAGGTCGACCGGGGCGACCCCGGCACCGAAGGCGCGGCGGATCTCGTCGAGCACCGCCGCGTAGTCGGTGCGCTCCCGGTCCAGCTTGGTCACCACGACCAAGCGGGGGAGCCCCAGTGCGCTGGCCGCCCGCCAGGCGTCCTCGGTCTGGCCCTGGATCCCGTCGCTCGCGCTCACCACCACCACCGCCAGGTCGCAGACCGCTAGGGCCATGGCAAGCTCGCCGCCGAAGTCGGCGTACCCCGGGACGTCGAAGAGGTTGACCTTCACCCCGTCGAGCTCGAAGGGGGCGACGGCGAGGGACACCGACAGCTGGCGCTGCACCTCTTCGGGCTCGAAGTCGCACACGGTGGTGCCCTTCTCCACCGAGCCCAGCCGTGAGATGGTCCCGGTGACCGCCAGGATCGCCTCTGCGAGCGTTGTCTTGCCGGCCCCGTGGTGCCCGACCAGGCACACGTTGCGGATCGACGACGGCGAACGGCTCGCCACGGCGCCACCTCCCCCGGAACTCGTCGCTGGCGTTGCCTGCGAGCTTACGTGGGCCTCCGGGCGGTGCGTCCACCCGGCGCGCCGGGGGTCCAGCGGCAGCGCCGTCGTCGAAGAGATCGGTCGAGTGTCGCGAGGTGGCGGTGATCGACCGCGGGCACGGCGGCCCCGGCCGCCTGGCGGCCACCGCGCGCCCGCCGCGGTGGCGTGGGGGGCCTCCTGGTCGGCCGGCGCCGGCCGCCTGGGGTCCGGCGGTCATCGAAGGGTCCTCGATGCCGGCGTTGCGCACGAGGAGGTCGCGGCCGCTGGCGCAGGCAAGACGTCGAGCAGGGTCTCAGGTAACCTGGGCAAACCATGTTCGACGGTCGCTGGCGCGAGGCAGTTGACCGGCGCACGGCCCCGGTCGGGGAGGCTCTCGAGCGCCACGGCGTGACCGCGGACGTGCTCACCGCCACCGGCCTCCTTTCGGCACTGGCCACCGCCCTGGCCGTGGCCAGTGGGCACCTGCACCTGGCGATCGGCCTGCTCACGCTCACCGGGCTGCACGACCTCCTCGACGGTCCGGTCGCCAAGGCGGCCGGGACGGTGTCGGTGCGAGGCGCCTTCTTCGACTCGGTGGTCGACCGGGTGGCCGACGCCGTGGTCATGGGTGGGGTGACCTGGTACCTGGTCTCGACCCACCGTGGCCACCTGGCCCTCCTTCCGCTGGCCGTCCTGGCGGTGACCTCGCTCGTCTCTTACCAGCGGGCCAAGGCCGAGGCGCTCGGCCTCGGGGGGGCCACCGGCGGGCTGATGGAGCGGGCCGAGCGGATGGTCCTGCTCGGGGCGGGCTTCTTGAGCGCAGCCCTGTTGGTTCCGGACCTGTGGGTGCTGCTCGGACTCACCACCTTGACCGCGGCTGGGCGGTTCGTCCGAGTCTGGCGGTCGGCCGAGGGCCCGGTCCGGTCAGCCCCCGCCGAGCGAGGGCGTCCCCGGTGGCGGGAAGGGCGGGTCGACTCTCGCTGGCGAGCCTGGCGGGAGGGACGGGCCCGCGGCGCCGAGGGCACGACGGCCTCCGGGTTCCGCTGGCGGGCGAGGCGGGGCGAGGCACCGCTGGCCAGCCGAGCCCGCCGTCTGCGCCGGGCTCGAGGGCAGCGAGCGCGGGCCGGCGGCTCGTCCGGCTCGGTGTCCTGACCCCGGCGAGCGCGATCCCGGCCGCGATCGTGCTCAGGGGCACGCGCCGGCAGCTGCGGCTCCGGCTCACCTACCTGACCTACACCTCGCTGGCGATGGGGCTCCGGCATCTTCCCGAGCCGCTGGCCCGCTTGTGCGCCGCCACCGTCGCCCTGGTCATGCGGCACGGCCGCGGGATGACCGTTCGCATGCGGGTGGCGCACCTGCAACGGGTGGTGCGGGCGAGGACCGGGGCTGATCCGGACCGGGCGACCCTTCGGGTGATGACCCGGCGGGCGTACCTGGCGTACGCCCGGTACTGGGTGGACGGCGCGAGGCTCCCCAGCGCGCCCCCCGCCCTGGTGGCCAGCCGCTTGCGCACCGAGGGGTTCGAGCACCTGCGCCGCGCCATGGAGGCCGGCAAGGGGGTGATCATGGCGCTTCCCCACGTCGGCAGCTGGGAGTGGGGAGGGTCGTGGCTCAACCAGGTCGGGTACCCGATGACGGCGGTGGCCGAGGTGCTGGAGCCGCCCGAGCTCTTCGAGTGGTTCATCCGGCAACGGGCGGCCGCCGGCCTGCACGTGGTGCCGCTCGACCACCGGGCCTCTGCCACGGTCAGCCGAGCCCTGCGAGAGGGCAAGCTGGTCGGCCTGCTGTGCGATCGCGACCTGGTCGGCAACGGCGTCGAGGTCGAGTTCTTCGGCGAGAAGACCACCTTTCCCGGCGGCCCAGCAGTGCTGGCCATCCGGACCGGCGCGACCCTGGTGACCACCGTGGTGTTCAACCCGGCCTACGGGGTGCACCACGCGGTCATCTCGGCCCCGATCGACACCTCGCGCTCGGGGTCGCTCCACGACGACGTGGTGCGCATCACCCAGGAGATCGCACGGCACTTCGAGGGCTACATCTCGAGTGCTCCCGAGCAGTGGCACATGTTCCAGCCGGCGTGGCCGAGCGAGCGGGCAGCCGAGGAGGCTCGCAAGCGGCGGTGAGGGTCGCGATGGTGTCGCCCTATGACCTGGCGGTGGCCGGCGGGGTCCAGGGCCAGGTGCGGGGGTTGGCGGCCGCCCTGCGCCGGCTGGGCCACCAGGTCGTGGTGCTGGCCCCCGGGCGACCGGTCGGAGCCCGAGCCGACGGGGTGGTTGCGCTCGGGCACACCGTGGGCCTGCCGGCCAACGGGTCGATCGCGCCGGTGTGCCTGTCGCCGATCGCCGCTGCCCGGGCCGTCTCCGAGGTCCGGCGGCGGCCAATCGACGTCGTGCACCTGCACGAGCCGCTCGCTCCGGCTCTCGGGTACGGCTTGCTCCTGTCGGCTCGCCGGCCGCTGGTGGGGACCGTCCACCGCAGCGGGGGCAGCGGGTGGTACCGGGCGCTGGCCCCGGTCGCTCGGGTGGCCCTGGGGCGCCTCGGTGCGGTCTGCGCGGTGTCCGAGGCGGCCCGGCGCACGATCGCGCCATTGGTGGACCAGGAGATCGAACTGGTCTTCAACGGGATCGATCTGGGGCGGTTCGGAGCCCGCAGCCCGAGGCCGCGGCCGGTGCCGGTCGTGCTGTTCGTCGGCCGACACGAGCCCCGCAAGGGGCTCGGGGTCCTGCTCGACGCGTTCTCACGCCTGCAGGACCCGGCCCAGCTGTGGGTGGTGGGCGCCGGGCCGCAGACCGCGGCGCTCATGCGTCGCTACCCCCCCTCGGATCGGCTGCGCTGGCTCGGGGCCATCGATGAGGACGAGAAGTCGGCCCGGCTGCTCGAGGCCGACGTGGTCTGCGCGCCGTCCCTCGGTGGGGAGTCCTTCGGGGTGGTCCTGCTCGAGGCGATGGCCGCTGGCGCGTCGCTGGTCGCGTCCGACATCGACGGCTACCGGGAGGTCGCCGGCAGCCACGCCCGACTGGTCCCTCCGCAGGACCCGGCCGCCCTCGCCGACGCGCTCGCCGAAGCCCTGGCGGATGCCCGAGCCGGCCGGGGCCGCTCGTCGCCGGCGGCCGCGGCGGAGGCCCGGCGACATGCCGGGCGGTGGTCGATGGAGGCCCTTGCGAGCCGCTATGTCGCGATCTACGAGCGGGTGCTGGCCGTTCCGGGGACCGCCGTTCGGTAGCCTGCTCGGTCATGGCCGATGGCGGAGCGTCTCGCACCCCGACCGGAGGCGCTCGTGCTGGGGGCTCCTCGGCCCGCCGCCGCCGGGGCCGTTCGGCGAGCCGCCCGGCAGCCGGGCCAGCCGGCGGAGGGGAGCCCGGAGGCGCAGGCCGCAGGGGCGCAGGGCGAGCAGGGTCGGGCCTTGAGGAGCCGGAGCCGGTCGCGGTGCCGGTGAACTCGGCCGAGCCGGTGCCGCTGGTTGCCGAGACCGAGGTGCGCGCCAACCGGCGCCGGGCCCGGCGCATCGCGGCTGGCGGGGCGGTGGTCCCGGCGGCAGTGGTGGGCGTGGTCCTCGGCCTGGTGGTGTCGGTCCTGGCCGGGGTGGTGGCGGCGGTGGTCCTGATGGTCGGTCTGAGCGCGTGCGTCCTGCGGCTGGCGACGCCGGTGGCGCTGGCGATCATCGGGGCCCGGCCGCGGCGGCCGGGTGAGCTGGTGCGGTTGGAGAACTTGGTCGACGGGCTGTGCCCCACCTTCGGGGTCCGGCGCCCGGCCCTGATGGCACTGGACGACCCGGTGCCCAACGCGTGCTGCCTGGCCTGGTCACCCGACCGGGGCGTCCTGGTGGTGACGACCGGCCTGGAGGCGTCCCTCGACCTCATCGAGCTGGAGGGCGTCGTGGCCCACGAACTCTCCCACCTGAAGCGGGCCGACGCCGTGGTGTCGGCGGTCGCGGTGGCCGTGCTCGCCCCCCTCACCTGGCTGTCGGGGAGCGACCGCCTGCTGCACCGGGTCCTGGGGGCGGGGCGAGAGCTGTTTGCCGACCGGGTTGCGGTGCTGGCTGTCCGCTACCCGCCGGGGCTGGGCGCAGCGCTGGAGAAGCTCGACGCGGCCAGCGAGCTGCCCCCCGGCTCGTTCTTCGCCCGGCGCCGCCTGGCCATGACGCGCTGGCTGTGGGTCGACCCCTCGGTCGGCCGCCGTCACGAGGCGGTCCTGGGCGACCTCGATCGCACCGCCGTCCGGGTGCGCGCCTTGGCCGAGGCCTGAGCCGCCGGGCCCCCTCCGCCAACCAGGGGGGAACCCCCCCGCCGGTAGGATTGCCTCATGAGCGAGCACCCCGAGACAACCGCGCACACCGGGACCTTCCAGGTGAAGCGGGGCCTGGCCGACATGCTGCGGGGCGGCGTGATCATGGACGTGGTCACCCCAGAGCAGGCCAAGATCGCCGAGGACGCCGGGGCGGTCTCGGTGATGGCGCTTGAGCGGGTGCCGGCCGATATCCGTCGCGACGGCGGGGTTGCCCGGATGAGCGACCCGGCGCTCATCAGTGCGATCCAAGAGGCGGTGACGATCCCGGTCATGGCCAAGGCCCGGATTGGGCACTTCGCCGAGGCCCAGGTGCTCCAGGCCCTCGGAGTGGACTACATCGACGAGAGCGAGGTGCTGACCCCGGCCGACGAGGCGCATCACATCGACAAGTGGCCGTTCACCGTGCCGTTCGTCTGCGGTGCCACCACCTTGGGCGAGGCGTTGCGCCGCATCTCCGAGGGCGCAGCCATGATCCGCTCCAAGGGCGAGGCCGGAACCGGCAACGTGGTCGAGGCGGTGCGCCACCTCCGGTCGATCCTGGGCGACATCCGCCGTCTGACCCAGGCCGACAGCGCCGAGCTCTACCGCTGGGCCAAGGAGTTGGGGGCGCCGATCGGCCTGGTCCAGGAGGTCGCGCGCGCCGGACGGCTTCCCGTGCCGCTGTTCTGCGCCGGGGGTCTGGCCACGCCGGCCGACGTCTCGCTGGTCATGCAGTTGGGGGCCGAAGCGGTGTTCGTGGGGTCGGGGATCTTCAAGAGCGAGGACCCGGCCCGGCGCGCTCGCGCCATCGTGGAGGCGGCCGCCCACTTCGACGACCCCGAGCACGTGGCCAAGGTCAGTCGGGGCCTGGGGGAGGCGATGCGGGGCCAGGAGCTCAGTGCGCTGGGGGAGCGCCTGGCCGAGCGCGGCTGGTGAGGCCCGGGGGCGCTCGGTGACCGTCGGGGTGCTCGCCCTGCAGGGCGACGTCCGAGAGCACCTGGCGGCGCTGGCCGAGCTCGAGATCCCCGCCCGCCCCCTGCGCCGACCGACCGACCTGGCGGGTGTGGGCGGGGTCGTCCTCCCCGGTGGCGAGTCGACCACGCTGTCGCTGCTGCTGCAGTCCGGCGGCCTGTTCGAGCCGTTGGCGGCGGCGATCGCCGCTGGCATGCCGACCCTGGGGACCTGCGCCGGCCTGGTGCTGCTGGCACAGAAGGTGCGGGGGGGGCGGCCGGACCAGCGGGGGTTCGGGGTCTTGGACTGCACGGTCCTGCGCAACGGCTACGGCCGCCAGGTCGAGTCCTTCGAGGCGGCTGTGGAGCTGGCCGAACCGCTCGGTGGGGGCTCGATGCCCGGCGTGTTCATCCGGGCACCGCTCATCGAGTCGGTCGGGCCGGAGGTTGCAGTGCTCGGGTGGGCGTCGCGGCCACGCGACGGAGCCCGGCACCCGGTGATCTGCCGGCAGGGCAACGTGGTCGCGGCAGCCTTCCACCCCGAGCTGACCCCGGACCGCCGCCTGCACCGCTACTTCGCGGCGATGGTCGCGTCCTGCGAGTTCGTGGCGGCCCGCCCGAAGCGGGGGGCCGGCGTGACCCCGGTCAACGCCGCCGGCTGAGGGCGACCGAGGCGCGCCGACCAGGGCGGACCGACCAGGACAGACGACCAGGACAGACGACCAGGACAGACAAGGAGAGAGCAGATGTCCGGTCACTCGAAGTGGGCGACGACCAAGTACCGCAAGGGCGCCCAGGACAAGGCGCGGGCCAAGCTGTTCGCCAAGCTCATCCGCCAGATCGAGGTGGCGGCACGCGACGGTGGTGGCGATCCCAGCGCCAACGCCACGCTGCGCACCATGTACCAGAAGGCTCGCGACGCGTCGGTCCCCATGGAGACCATCGAGCGGGCGATCAAGCGGGGAACCGGCGAGCTCGAAGGGGTGCGCTACGAGGCGGTGACCTATGAGGGCTACGGCCCCGGCGGGGTCGCGATCATCGTCGAGACGCTGACCGACAACCGCAATCGGACCAGCGCCGACATCCGGAACCTGTTCACTCGCAACGGTGGGTCGCTGGCCGAGCCGGGCTCGGTGGCCTGGCAGTTCGAGCGCAAGGGCATGGTCGTGGTGAGCGGGGGCGACGAGGAGCGGGTCATGGAGGTCGCGACCGAGGCGGGAGCCGAGGACATGAGCGCGGCCGGGGACGGGTACCTGGTCACCTGTGCGCCAGCCGACCTCTCACGGCTGCGGGCCGCGCTCGAGGCGTCCGGGCTGGCGGTCGAGTCCTCGGACCTGTCGCTCGAGCCCACCACCACCGTGCCGGTCGACGACGAGGGGGAGGCGACGCGGATCCTGCGGCTCCTCGAGGCGCTCGACGAGCACGACGACGTGCAGGCGGTCCACGCCAACTACGACATCGCCGACGAGGTGATGGCCGGCTTCTACGGCTGAGGACTGGATCCCACGATCGGACACGCCGAGGGGATAGGGTCGAACGCGTGTTCGTCCTCGGCGTCGACCCCGGGCTATCGCGCTGCGGCTACGGCGCGGTGACCCGGCGGCCCGATGGCTCGCTGGCGGCCAGCGCCGCCGGGGTGATCGAGACCGACCCCGGGGCCCCGGTGCCCGAGCGGCTGCGCCTCCTCCAACGGGAGCTGACGTCCCTGTTGGCCGAGGTCCAGCCAGCGGTGGTGGTCGTCGAGCGGGTCTTCTTCCAGGTGAACGCCAAGACGGCGGTGGGGGTGTGCCAGGCCAGCGGGCTCGCGCTGGCCGCCGCGGCCGAGCGCGGGTGCGCCGTCGCGCAGTACTCGGCCAACGAGGTGAAGCAGGCCCTGGTCGGCTACGGGAACGCGACCAAAGCCCAGGTGCAGGCCATGGTGGCTTCGGTGCTGGGGCTGGGGACACCACCTCGGCCGCCCGACGTCGCCGACGCGCTGGCACTGGCGATCTGCCACCTGAGCGGGGCCGGGCTGCGGGCCGCGCTGCACGGGGCGGTGGCGCTCGGGGGCGGCCGGTGATCGGCTCGCTTCGCGGCCGGTTCGTGGCCCGCCCCGGCGAGGGCGAGGTGCTGGTCGAGGTGGGCGGCGTGGGGTACCGGCTCACGGTGTCTCCGGGCACCCTGGCCGCGATGGGGGCAGTCGGCTCAGAGGTGCACCTGTTCGTCCACACCCACGTCCGGGAGGACGCCATCGTGCTCTATGGCTTCGCCCACGACGACGAGCGGCGCTGCTTCGAGGTGCTGCTGGGAGCGCACGGGGTGGGGCCGGCCCTGGCGCTGGCCATCTTGACCCAGCTGTCCCCGGCCGCCCTCACCACGGCGCTGTGGGAGGACGACCTCGACGCCCTGTGCGCGGTTCCGGGAGTGGGTCGCAAGACGGCGGCCCGCCTCCTCATCGATCTGAAGAGCCGCCTTGAGCTTCCCGACCTGTCGGGGCCGTCGGGATCGTCCGGTGCCGACGGCGCCTCGGCCCGGGCCGAGGTCCGCTCGGCATTGGCCGAGCTCGGGTACGGCCCCGAGGAGATCCGCGGCGCGCTCGACCGGCTGGCACCCGGCGAGGCCACGAGCGTCGAGGACCTCCTGCGAGGCGCGCTGCGGGAGCTGGCGTCGCGGTGAGCCCGGGGGCCCGTCGGGAGGTGCTCGCTGGTCCGACCCGGGAGGTGGAACCGGTCGCCGGCCCCTCGGACGAGCTCGAAGAGGCCGGCCTGCGGCCGCGGACGCTGGGCGAGTTCGTCGGACAAGCCCAGCTGGTGGAGCACCTCCGGATCGTGCTGGAGGCGGCCCGCCAGCGGGGCCAGCCGGTCGACCACCTCTTGTTCGCCGGCCCCCCAGGCCTGGGCAAGACCTCGCTGGCCACCATCGTGGCCAGCGAGCTCGGGGTCGGCCTTCGGGTCACCTCCGGGCCGGTGCTCGCCCGAGCCGGTGACCTGGCCTCCTTGCTGACCGACCTCCAGGAGGGGGACGTCCTGTTCATCGATGAGATCCATCGCCTGCACCGCGCCGTAGAGGAGATCCTCTACCCAGCGATGGAGGACGCGAAGCTCGACTTCCTGATCGGCAAGGGACCCACGGCCCGCTCGATCCGGCTGGACCTTCCCCGCTTCACCCTGGTGGGCGCCACGACCCGGACCGGGTTGGTGTCGAGCCCGCTGCGGGACCGGTTCGGCTTCGTCGGCCGTCTCGACCTCTACCAGGTGTCCGAGCTGGAGGCGATCGTCACCCGCTCGGCCCGGATCCTCGGGGTCGAGATCGAGCCGGAGGGGGCCCGGCGGATCGCCAGCCGATCCCGCGGCACCCCGAGGATCGCTAACCGGCTGCTGCGACGGGTCCGAGACTTCGTGGAGGTCCGCGGTGACGGCGTGGTGACCGGGGAGGCGGCAGCCCGGGGGCTCGAGCTGTTCGGCATCGACGAACTGGGCCTGGACAAGGTGGACCGGGCCATCCTCGAGGTCCTGTGCCGCCGCTTCGGCGGCCGCCCGGTCGGCCTCACCACCCTGGCCCAATGCGTGGGCGAGGAGACCGACACCCTCGAGGACGCCTACGAACCGTTCCTGGTTCAGCAGGGCCTGATCCAGCGCACGCCGAGGGGCCGGGTGGCGACCCAACGGGCGTGGGAGCACCTCGGGCTGGCGGCACAGGAGCGGGCGCTGTTCTGAGGGGCCGGCCGACCGGGGACCGACCGGGCCGTTCGGCTAGGGTTTGCCTCTTGCGCGGGCGTCGGCCCCGCGCCCTGTACCAAGGACGCGCCGAACGTGAACCACCTCCTCTCCCTGGCCCCAGCCCTGGTGCTCGCGGCCACCAAGAGCTCCACCAAGACCAGCTCGTCGAGCAGTGTCACCTTCGTGATCTTCATCGTGATCGTGCTGGCCGCGCTGTACTTCTTGTTCCTGCGACCCAACCAGCAGAAGGCCAAGCGCCAGCGGGAGGAGAACGCCAGCATCGGGGTCGGCGACCGGGTGGTGACGATCGGCGGCATCATCGGGACCATCGAGGAGATGCAGGGCGACCGGGTGGTCCTCACCAGCGAGAACCCCGGGCTGGACGGGTCCGGCGCGGCACCGGCACGCCTCGTGCTGCTGCGCTCGGCCATCGCCCGCAAGGTCGACGTGGGCGCCGCGACCTCTGAGGGGCCGGGGCCGGCCGGCACGGGCGACGAGCCGGGCTCGAGCGGGCACGAGCAGTCGGGGGGCACCAAGGAATGAGCCCGGCGGCCCGCCCACAGAGCCGTCGGCCGCGGGCCCTGGTCGTCAGCTTGGTGTTCGTGGTGGTGGTGGCCCTGGGGTCGCTCGCCGGCGTGCTGGCCGCTGGCTGGAGCCCGAGACTCGGCCTGGACCTGGCCGGTGGCTTCTCGGTGGTCTACAAGCCGGCCCACCGGACCTCCCAGGCCAACTTGGACGAGGCCGTCAACATCTTGAACGACCGGGTGAACGCACTCGGGGTGAGCGGCGCGACGGTCAACACCCAAGGCGATGAGATCGTGGTCGCGGTCCCCGACGTGTCGGACCCCAACCAGATCCTGCGTGACATCGGCCAGACCGCCCAGCTGTTGTTCCGGCCGGCACTGTGCTACGCCCCTCCGTACCAGCCGGCCACCAAGAAGGTGAACGGCAAGACGGTGAAGATTGCCTTGCCCGGGCCCCTGCCCCAGAACTGCCCGGAGGCCAACCGGTTGATCACCGCCAACCTCGGCCCCGGCGGCGCCAACTCCTCGAACCCCTACCCCAACGGCCTCGACCCGGCGCTGGCCGCCTACCCGAGCACGACCCAGGCCCAGGACGCCCGGGACCACAACAAGACCGTCCTGCTGCCCAGCGCCAACGGGTCCAAGTTGCGCTACCTCGCCGGGCCGGCCGAGCTGACCGGGCACATCGTCCACTCGGCGGTGGCCACGCTGACCCAGACCCAGGGCTGGGTGGTCGACATCACCCTGACCAAGTCGGGCGCCGCGGCCTGGGACAACATGGCCCGGAAGTACTTCCATGAGGTCATCGTCATCGAGCTCGACGGCAAGGTGCAGTCGGCCCCGATCACCTTGCCCGACCAGTCGACCTTCACCTCCTTCGGAGGTCAGGTCGAGATCTCCAACGGGAACGGTGGCCTGCCCGAGGCCCAGGCCAAGAGCCTGGCCGTGGCGCTCAACTACGGCACCCTGCCGGTTCGTCTGATCCAGCTGACCACCCAGACCGTCTCGCCGACCCTGGGGCGGTCCTCGCTCGACGCCGGCCTCGGCGCCGGCATCGCCGGGCTGGTCCTGGTGCTGCTGTACACCATCGTCTACTACCGGCTGCTCGGGATCGTCGTGGTGAGCGGCCTGGCCGTCACTGCCGCCCTGTTGTGGGCGATCATCTCTGCCCTCGGCCACACCAGCGTGGCCCCGAGCTTCGACCTGGCCGGCGTGACCGGCATCATCGTGTCGATCGGGATCACGGTGGACTCCTACATCGTGTACTTCGAGCGCTTGAAGGACGAGACTCGGGCCGGCCGGACCGTGCGCACCAGCGTCGATCGGGGGTTCCGCAGCGCGTTCCGGACCGTCCTGGCGGCCGACTTCGTCTCGCTGCTGGCGGCGCTGCTGCTGTACTGGCTGGCGGTGGGCGAGGTGAAGGGGTTCGCCTTCTTCCTCGGCCTGTCGACCCTGCTGGACGTGTTCGCGACCTACTTCTTCACCCGCCCGCTGGTCTCGTTGCTCGGCCGCAGCGAGCGGCTCACCCGGGCCCGGACGATGGGGATCAACCAGGGCCTGGCGGTCAGTTCGGGGGCTGAGGCATGAGTCCGACCGAGCGCCACGACGAGCGCTTGCGCGAGGTCGAGGTTCGGGGGGTCGTGACCGAACCGGAGGCCAACGGCGAGGTCGAGCTCGACCCGGCCGCTCTGGGGGAGGAGTTCGGCGCGCCCCCCGAGGGCGAGGCGCTGCCGGTTCCCAGGCCCGGCCCGGGCCGCGGACCGCTGGCCCCGCTGCTGCGCTTGTACCGCGGGCAGACCAGCTTCGATTTCGTCGGGCGCCGCCGCTGGTGGTTCCTCCTCTCGGGCCTGGTGATCCTGGCCGGGGTGGTCTCGTTCTCGGTCCGCGGCTTCAACTTCGGGATCGACTTCCGAGGCGGCAGCTCCTGGCAGATCAGCGCGCCCGGAGTGTCCCAGGCCAAGGTGACCAACGCGGTGGTGGCGGCGGGGTTGCGTCAGCCGGTGGTCGAGATCCTGGGCGGCAAGACCGTGGAGGTCCAGGCGGACCTCAACTCGCTGCCAGCGGCCCAGCAGGCCCGGGTCAACGCGGCGGTGGTCCGGGCGCTCCAGCGGTTCGCGCCGGGCCAGGCGGTGTCGATCTCCCACGTCGGTCCGACCTGGGGCGGCCAGGTCACCCAGCACGCGTTGATCGCGCTGCTGGCCTTCTTCGTGGCAGTCGGCGTCTACATCAGCCTGCGCTTCGAGCCGAAGATGGCCCTGGCTGCGTTCGTGGCCCTGGTGCACGACCTGCTGGTCACTGCCGGGGTCTACTCGCTGTTCGGTTTCCAGGTGACCCCCGACACGGTGGTCGCGATCCTCACCATCCTCGGGTACTCGCTCTACGACACCGTGGTGGTGTTCGACCGGGTCCGGGACAACACCAAGGGGCTGGGAGCATCGGGCCGGATGACCTATTCGGAGATGGTCAACCTGTCGATGAACCAGACCCTGGCCCGGTCGGTGAACACCTCGCTGGTCGCGATCATGCCGGTGTTGGCCGTCCTGGTGATCGGGGCCGAGGTGCTCGGGGCGGTGACCCTGCAGAACTACGGCGTGGCGCTCTTGGTCGGCCTCCTGAGCGGGGCGTACTCGTCGATCTTCATCGCGTCGCCGATCCTGGCCATCTTGAAGGAGCGGGAGCAGCGCTACGTGCAGATCCGCCAGCGGTTGGCCGCCCGAGCCGACCGGGTGGGGGTGCTGACCCCGGCCGCGGCAGCGGCGCTGGTCGGCCAGGGGTCGGGGGCTGGAACTCGGCCGGCAGCGGCCCGGGCAGGCGCCGGCCTGTTGCGACCGGGGACGTCCCGCCAGAAGACGGGGGGGGCCGAGCCGGCGCCGGTCGCATCGATGTCCGGCGCCGGCGCGCCACCGGCCCCCCGGCCGGGTGCCGCCAGTGCCAAGCGCCCTGCTCCCCGGCCGCGCAAGGGCACCAAGCGAGGTGGCCGCAAGCGGCGCTGAGGGCGCGAATCCCCTGTTCGGAAGGTGCCCGAGGCATCCGGGCCAGCTGAGCGTGGGGTAGCGTGGGAGCGATGGTGAGCCTGGCTCGGGTCACGCCGGCCTGCGAGACGGCGGCTGCCGAGGGGCGCCGGCAGGCCGACGACCTGCTGGCGCCGGTGCTCGCCGCCCTGGCCCGGCAGCGGCCGGGCGAGGACCTGGCGCTGGTGCTCGAAGCCGGGCGGGCGGCGGTCGAGGCCCACGGCGGCCAGCGCCGGCGGAGCGGCGAGCTCTACGTGACGCACCCGGTGGCGGTGGCCACGATCGTCGCCGAGCTCGGATTGGACGCCCCGACGGTGGCAGCCGCCCTGCTCCACGACGCGGTGGAAGACACCAGCCTCACGGTCGAGGCCATCTCGGCGCGCTTCGGCGAGACGGTGGCCCGGGTGGTCGATGGCGTGACCAAGCTGGACCGGCTGCAGTTCGACTCCAAGGAGGCCCAACAGGCCGCGACCATCCGCAAGATGCTGATCGCGATGGCCAGCGACTGGCGGGTCCTGCTCATCAAGCTGGCCGACCGGCTGCACAACATGCAGACCCTGGCGGTGATGCCCGAGTGGAAGCAGCGGCGCACCGCCCAAGAGACGCTCGACGTCTATGCCCCGCTGGCGCATCGGCTGGGAATCGAGCAGGTCAAGTGGCAGCTGGAGGACCTGGCCTTCGCGACGCTGCACCCCAAGCGCTACGCCGAGATCGAGCAGATGGTGGCCATCCGGGCCCCGCAGCGCGAGGAGCTGCTGGCCCGGGTGCTGGTCGCGGTGCGCGAGCGGCTCCAGCTCGCCGGCATCGCGGCCGAGGTCACGGGCCGGCCCAAGCACCTGTGGAGCATCTACGAGAAGATGGTGGTCCGGGGCCGAGAGTTCGACGACATCTACGACCTGATCGGGATCCGGGTGGTGGTCGACTCGGAGAAAGACTGCTGGTCGGCGCTCGGTGCCATCCACGCGATCTGGCCGCCGGTGCAGGGTCGGTTCAAGGACTACATCAACACCCCCAAGTTCAACCTCTACCAGTCGCTGCACACCACGGTGATCGGCCTCGACGGCAAGCCGATCGAGGTCCAGGTGCGCACCGAGGAGATGCACCGGCGAGCCGAGTACGGGATCGCCGCCCACTGGGGCTACAAGGAGCAGGCCGACCCGGCAGGCGAGCTCGCCTGGATGCAGCGGCTGGCCGACGTCGAGCAGGAGACCAACGACCCGGTCGAGTTCCTGCGGGCGCTCAAGTTCGACCTCGAGCAGGACGAGGTCTACGTGTTCACCCCCAAAGGCAAGGTCATCGCCCTGCCGGCCCGCTCGACCCCGGTCGACTTCGCCTACGCGATCCACACCGAGGTCGGTCACCGCTGCATCGGGGCCCGGGTGAACGGGCGCCTGGTGCCCCTGGACACCCGGCTCAACTCGGCCGACACCGTCGAGATCATCACCTCCAAGTCGCCCTCGCCAGGGCCGTCGCGCGACTGGCTCCAGATGGTCGCCTCCTCGAGGGCTCGCAACAAGATCCGCCAGTGGTTCAGCCGAGAGCGGCGCGAGGACGCGATCGACAACGGTCGAGAGGAGCTGACCAAGGCACTGCGCCGGGCCGGGATGCCGCTGCACAAGGTGCTGGGGTCCCAAGCGCTGGGCGCGGTGGCCGAAGCGATGAACCTGGCCGACGTGGACGCGCTGTACGTCGCGATCGGCGAGCACCAGGTCTCCTCCCGGACCGTCGTCCAGCGCTTGGCCCGCGAGCTGCGCGGCGGCG
Organism: Actinomycetota bacterium; assembly: GCA_021324355.1. Classification (GTDB taxonomy): domain Bacteria; phylum Actinomycetota; class Acidimicrobiia; order Acidimicrobiales; family RAAP-2; genus Palsa-461. The sequence continues at coordinate 4,318 of JAJPJD010000050.1, read as the reverse complement.
AGGAGGATCAGCTGCCGAGCACCGCGGCTGCCCTCGGCCGACGTCGGCCGCACCCGTCGCGGCGAGCGGCGGCCGGGGTGTACGTCGAGGGCCTCGATGACGTCATGGTGCACCTGGCTCGTTGTTGCACCCCGGTTCCCGGCGACGAGATCGTGGGCTTTGTGACCCAGGGCCGCGGGGTCTCGGTCCACCGGTCGGACTGCGCCAACGCCGCCGCTCTCGGCCGGCGCTCGAAGGAGCGTCTCATCGAGGTGGAGTGGGACCGCGGCAGCGAGGGGATCTTCGTGGCCACGGTCGAGGTGCTGGCCTTCGACCGCTCTCGACTGCTCGCCGACGTGAGCCGGGTGGTCTCCGAGCACCACCTGAACATCGTGGCTGCCCGGACCGTCACCACCCCGGACCGGGTCAGCCGCATGGCCTTCGACGTGGAGCTGGCTGACCCGGCCCACCTGCAGTCCCTGGTGAGCTCGCTCAAGTACCTCGACGGCGTCTTCGACGCCTACCGGCAGCTCCCCGGCAAGCGTCAGTGAGCGGCCGCGCCAGCACGGGCGCGGCGCCCCGCGCCCTGCGAGGGACCCACGACGTGTTGTGGCCCGAGTCGGCCCGCTGGGAGGCCTTGGTGGCCACCTTCGCCACGCTGGCTGCCTCGGCCGGCTACCGGCTGGCAGTCACCCCGGTCATCGAGGCGGCGTCGGTCTTCCGTCGGGGCATCGGCGACGACAGCGAGGTGGTGGGCAAGGAGATGTACGAGTTCGCTGACCGGGATGGCACCCCGGTGGCGTTGCGGCCCGAGGGCACCGCCTCGATCGTGCGGGCCTACCTGCAGCACCGCCCGGTGCTGCCGTGGAAGGTGTGGTATGTCATGCCGGCGTTCCGCCACGAGCGGCCTCAGGCCGGTCGGTACCGCCAGCACCATCAGGTGGGGGTGGAGGCCCTGGGGAGCGACGACCCGGACCTCGACGTCGAGGTCATCTGGCTGGCGCACCGGTTCTTCGGCCTGCTCGGCCTGGCCGAGTTCGAGCTGGTGGTGAACTCGATCGGCGATGCGCGGTGCCGGCCGGGGTACGTGGCCGAGCTGTCGCGCTTTTTGGCGGGGCGCGCCGAGTCGCTGTGCGCCGAGCACCGGGGCCGGATCGAGGCCAACCCGCTCCGGCTGCTCGACTGCAAGCGGCCGGAGTGCATCGCGGCCACCGAGGACGCGCCGCGGATGGTCGAGCACCTGTGCGAGGACTGCGCGGTGCACTTCGGTCGGGTCCAAGCGGGCCTCTCGGCTCTCGGGATCGGCGCTCGGTTGGAGCACCGGCTGGTCCGAGGCTTCGACTACTACACCCGGACGACCTTCGAGTTCGCGTCGGGGGCGATCGCGGCCAGCCAGAACGGCATCGGCGGCGGCGGTCGCTACGACCGGCTGGCCGAGGCGATGGGCGGGCCGGCCACCCCGGGCATCGGGTTTGGGATCGGGATCGAGCGGGTCCTTTTGGCCTGCGACGCCGAGCGGTGCTTCCCGGCCGCTCCCGAGCCGCTCGACGCCTACGTGATCGACCTGACCGGTGGCGAGGTGGCCCGCGAGCTGACGGCCGAGCTCCGGCGCGCTGGGCTGGCCGTGGACCGCGGCTTCGGCCATCGGAGCTTGAAGGCGCAGCTGGGCGCCGCCGATCGCTCCGGTGCCCGGGCGGCAGTCATCGTTGGCGACCAGGAGCTGGCCGCCGGGACGCTCACCGTCCGGCCGCTGCGGGGTGGCGAACAGCGCTCGGTCCGGCGCGACGAGCTGGCCGGGTGGTTGAGGGCGCTGCGGGAGGCGAGCCGGTGAGCGAGGAGCTGGCGACCTCGATGCGCACCGGCCTGTGCGGCCGGCTGGGCCTGGACGACGTCGGCCGGCGGGTCCGGCTGTGCGGATGGGTTGCCCGCCGGCGTGAGCACGGAGAGCACCTGGCGTTCGTGGACCTGCGCGACTACTCCGGAGTGGTCCAGTGCGTGGTGGACCGGGCGGTCGAGGTGCGCGGCGAGGACGTGGTGGCGGTGGAGGGGATCGTCCGGCGGCGCCCGGAGGGGACCGCCAACCCCCGTCTGGCCACCGGCGAGGTGGAGATCGCCGAGTGTCGGATCGAGCGGTTGGCGGCTGCCCAGACCCCGCCGCTGTCGCCCGAGGACCGGGTGGAGCCGGACGAGGCGCTGCGCATGCGCTACCGGTACCTCGACCTGCGCCGCCCCCGGCTCCAGCGCAATCTGCGCCTGCGGGCCCAGGTGAGCTCGGCGCTGCGCTCGGCTATCGAGCGCCACGGCTTCTGCGAGGTGGAGACCCCCCTGTTGTGGGCGCCCACCCCCGAGGGGGCGCGGGAGTTCGCGGTGCCGTCGCGCCTGCACCACGGGTCCTTCTACGTCCTGCCCCAGAGCCCCCAGCTGGCCAAGCAGCTGCTCATGGTGGCCGGCTTCGACCGCTACTACCAGATCGCTCGCTGCCTGCGCGACGAGGACCCTCGGGCCGATCGCCAGTACGAGTTCACCCAGTTCGACCTGGAGGCCTCGTTCGTCTCCCAGGAGGACGTGATGGCGATCGTGGGCGACGTGGTGCGTGCGGCCGCCCAGGCGGTGCTCGGGGAGCCCCCGGGGCCGATCGAGACCATGACCTACGACGAGGCGATGAGCCGGTTCGGCACCGACAAGCCCGACCTGCGCTTCGGGATGGAGCTGGTCGATCTGGGCCCCGCCCTCACGGGGACCGGGCTGCGGGCGCTGGCCGCGCCGCAGCGGCGGGCGATCACCGTGCCCGGTGGCGGCCAGACCAGTCGGAGCCGGCTCGATGGACTGGTCGACCGGGCCCGTCAGCTCGGTGCCCCCGGCCTGGCCTGGTTCCGGGTGCAGGCGGGCGAGACCGGCCCGATCCTGGAGTCGCCGCTCGCGGGTCACCTGAGCGACCAGGAGCGCGCCGCGCTGCTTGCGGCGACCGGCGCCGAGCCCGGCGACCTGGTGCTGGCGGTGGCCGGTGAGGAGTGGCGCAGCGTGTGCACCGTGCTCGGGGCGCTCCGGGTCGACCTGGGCGGCCAGGAGCCGGGGCCCCGACCCAGCCGGTTCGTCTGGGTGGTCGACTTCCCCATGTTCAAGGGCCTCGACGAGACGGGCCGGCCGGTGCCGGCCCACCACCCCTTCACCATGCCCCACCCAGAGGACCTCGACCGGCTGGCCACGGACCCGCTCTCGGTCCGGGCCCAGGCCTACGACCTGGTGCTCAACGGGTGGGAGCTGGGCTCGGGGAGCGTTCGGATCCACCGGCCGGACGTGCAGCGCTCGGTGTTCGCCGCGCTCGGGATCTCAGAGGCCGAGGCCCGAGGCCGCTTCGGCTTTCTGCTCGACGCCCTCGCCTACGGCGCCCCGCCCCACGCCGGGTTCGCCTTCGGCCTCGACCGGCTGGTGGCCATCTTCTGCGGCGAGGAGAACATCCGGGAGGTGATCGCCTTCCCCAAGACCCAGTCGGGTGCCGACTTGATGACCGGCGCCCCCAAGCCCCTGTCCGACGCGGCGCTGGCCGAGCTCGGCCTGGCGCCGCCGGCCCGGTGAGCACCGGCGACCTGTTCGAGGCCCGCCGGGCCGAGCTGCGCTCCTCCCGGGCCCCGCTCGCCTCCCGACTCCGGCCGCGCACCTTGGACGAGGTGGTTGGCCAGCGGCACCTGATCGGGCCCGGGGCCCCCCTGCGGGTCCTGGCTGAGGCCGACCGCCTGGGCTCGGCGATTCTCTGGGGGCCACCGGGGACCGGCAAGACCACCCTGGCCCGGTTGCTGGCCGACGCGGGGTCCAAGGCGTTCGTGCCGCTGTCGGCCACCGCTTCGGGGGTGAAGGAGGTCCGGGCCGCCCTGGTCGATGCCGAGCGGCGGCTCGGCGAGCGGGGCCAGGGCACGGTGCTGTTCATCGACGAGGTCCATCGGTTCAACAAGGCCCAGCAGGACGTCCTGCTCCCGGCAGTCGAAGAGGGGGTGGTGGTCCTCATCGGGGCCACCACCGAGAACCCCTTCTTCGAGGTGAACGCCCCGCTCATGAGCCGCTCCACCCTCTGGCGGCTGGAGCCGCTCGACCTCGAGGACCTCCGGGTGGTGGTGGCTCGGGGGCTGGCCGCCGAGGGGGCCTCGGCCGACGACGCCGCCCTCGACGCGCTGGTGGCCTCGGCGGCCGGTGACGCCCGCAGCGCGCTCACCACGCTCGAGACCGCGGTCGCGCTGGCCCGGGCGCAGGGGGCCACGGCGCTGACCCGGGATCTGGTGGTGGCGGCCCGGGACCGCCGCATCTACCACCAGGGGCTCTCCGAGCACTACGACCAGGTGAGCGC
>JAJPJD010000060.1 GCA_021324355.1 Actinomycetota bacterium | reverse complement strand
TGGCGGCGGGGAAACACCCGTTCCCATTCCGAACACGGCAGTTAAGCCCGCCAGCGCCGATGGTACTTGGGGGGAGGCCCCCTGGGAGAGTAGGACGCCGCCGGGATCTCGCTGGATGGAGCCCCCTCGCGGGGCTCCATCCGCGTCTGGTCCGGGGCCTGCGGGCTTCCCACATACACTCGCCAGGTGCGGACCGGCAGTGATCCTCCGTCGCCCCGGGGCCGACGAGCAGGGCAACGCCCCGCGCCGGGCCGGAACCCGAGCGCTGCCGCCGGCCGCTCGGCCAGCGACGCCGCTCGGCGGACGCCCCGCGGCGGCGGTGGTGGCCAAGTCGGCGCCGGCGGCCGGCAGAGCGGGGCTGGCGCGCGCCGCCCTGGGAGCCCGGCCGGGCCTCGGCACGAGCGGTCGACCGAAGGGTCACCGAGCCGCCGGGCTCGGGTCGGCCGGGACGCCATCCCGGCACCCAGGCGTCCCCCGCTCCCGGGAGCCGACCGGGGCTGGGGTGGGGTGGCTCGCCGCGGTGCCCGGCAGGTCCTGGCGGCGGGCTCTGCGGGGACCGTGCGACGTCGGCCGCCACGGCCCAGTGGCCCCCCGCCCCCTCCGGATCGCTGGGTGCGCACCGACCGAGATCCCGAACCGCCGCGGGTGCCGCTGCCTGGCCCGACCGGTCGCCGTTCGGAACCGGTGGTGCTTCCGCCGGCGGTCTCCGAGGCGATCGTGGACGCCGCCCGTGCTGCGACCCGGCACCAACGTGACCAGCTGGTTCGTCGTGCGGAGCGGGCAGTCGAGGCGTACGAGGCCGAGCGGTTCACGGAGGCCCTGCGGCTGGCGAAGCAGGTCCTGACTGCTGCCCCCGGCGTCCCGGTGCTCGACGAGGTGGCCGGCCTGGCCGCCTACCGGCTCGGTCGGTGGCGCGAGGCGGCCCAGCATCTGGAGCGCTACCGGGAGACCACCGGTGAGGTGGACCTGGTTCCGGTGCTCATGGACTGCATGCGAGCGCTGCGCAGGACGGCCAGGGTGGGCGAGCTATGGCACGAGCTGCGGCGCGCCTCTCCGGGAGCGGAGGTGCTGGCTGAGGCGCGGATCGTGAGCGCCGGCGCCTTGGCCGACACCGGGGACCTCTCTGGCGCCATCGGGCTGTTGAGCGCCGCGGCGGCAAAACCGCTACGAAATCCGAGCGAACGGCACCTCCGCCAGTGGTATGCGCTGGGCGACCTCTATGACCGGGCTGGCGACGTACCACGGGCTCGTGAGCTGTTCACAAGGGTCGCCCGGAGCGACCCGGACGCCTTTGACGTCCGCAGCCGGTTGGAGTCGCTCGGCGGCCAGATGCGCGCCAAGCAGCACCGCCGCCAGTCCAGCGCCTGATGGCAGGCGCTGCGGATCGCCGGCTAGTCACGGGAAGCCAGGATCGCTTCGCCGCTGCGGGTCGACGGGGCTCATGATCCCCACCGCGTTGCCGTCCGGGTCCTCGACGACGGCGTATCGGGCGCCCCAGAAGGCGTCATAGGGCTCCTGCTGGCCCCGGTATCCCGCGCCGGTCAGGTCTGCGTAGACCTCGTCGACTCGGTCCCGACTCGCGACCTGGAAGCCGAGCACGCCCATCCCGCCGGTCCACCCCTTGTCCCAGTGGCGAGCGAAGGCAGTGCTGTCGAAGTCGATATCGATCCCGCCGGGCGTGTGGGCGTTTCGGTGGTGGTTTTGGAACTCGGCGTCAGTGTCAGGGATGGTGAGGCCCAGGCGGCGGTAGAAGGCGACCGTGGCCTCCATGTCCTTGACGACGAGGTTGATCTGGTTCGGTATCGGGGTTTCGGCCATGGTCGTGTATCCGGTCCCGACTGTATGACAGCGCAGCCGCTGATGCTGATACCGCCATGCTCGGTGCATTGAGCACGGCGGCGTTCGACAGCGGCAGGCGGACCTTTCCGTGACCATCGGAGTGGACCCAGGTTCAGGCACCGACCCAGGTCACGTCACCGAAACTGGGAAGGCGAAGGCTTGCGCAACCACGATCGTGTACCGACCGGGGGCGAGCAGGCCGCGGACGGCATAGAGGCCCCATACCCCCCGGGCGGTGATCTGTCCGCCCGGAGGCAGGACGATCGAGGTCATCTCGGGGCAGGCGTACGCGACGATCCCGGGATAGACGTTCTGACCCGACGAGCTGATCACCTCCATGGGTATCGAACCACACGGCCCGATCTCCTCGAGCCGACCTGAGCCTTCAAAGGTGCATGCATGTTTGGAGACATTCCTTGCCACCACATGAATGACGACGAACTCTCCGGGGCTGAACGTGCGACCGTTGATCGTCGCTGTCATCTCCGTCGTGAAGGCTGGGCACGAGCCAAAGCCGGCGAGCCCGCGGCGTACGAGCGATGTTGGTTGAGCACCAAAGGCGGAGGCTTGCGAACGCAAGGTGTAGGTCGAGAATCTGAGTCCAGGGTACGAGAGAAGGGCCGTTGCGCTGTGCGCGCCTGTGCCAACGGTGACAGGCCACGGCATGGTCGGAATCCCCGAAGCCTCGAACAACGACACGATGGTGTTCCCTGAGGGAGGTTGACCGCCAGGCACCTCAGCGTTGAGGTCGAGGTAAACCTTCGTCCCGGTCACGACCACCAGCCACACCTTCGATATTCCGGCGAGGTAATCCGACCCGAGTGCAGCCGACGCCCGCTTTGTCGTGGTCTCGGCGTAGTGCACCTCCTCACCCGGACGTCCATCCGGAGACGACGACGGCGCTTGGGCGATGGATGGCAGTCCAAAGAGCAGTTGGTGGATCGCCGGCGGGAGCCAGCCAGGAAGCCGGTGAGAGCTGGTCGAAGGCGAACGTGCTGGTAGCCCCGAAATGTGCACCGACGGAGCCTCCGTCAGTCCCAGGCCAATCCCGAGTCCGGTGCCGAGGAAAAGAGCGAGCAACAAGGCATAGGGCGTGACCCGGGCCCGCATCCACTCAGGGTATGTGCAGACGCCGAGCGTTCCTCAGCGTCCGCTCGATCTCGTCAAGGATCCTGAGATCCAACAGATCGGGCTCGGCTCAGCGGAGAGCATTCCAACGGCCTGGTCAGGCGGATGGCCGCGAGGTGAAGGATGCCTATGGCGTGGCCCGAGGAGCCCCGCGGTCCTGCGCCTCCTTGACGGTCGAGGCTCGGTAGATGCTCGCGATCGATGCGTCGAGCACGGCATTGAACTCCTCGTCCGACTGGTGCGCCGACAGGCCCTCGGTCAGCGCCCGGGAGAAGCTGGCGATGACGCCATGGTTGCGGGCGAGGCGGGCGTTGGCCTCGTCCCGGGTGTAGCCGCCGGAGAGGGCGACAACCCGAAGGACGCGGGGGTGCTGGACAAGATCGAGGTAGAAGTCGTCCACCTCGGGGAGGGTCAGCTTGAGCATCACGGATCGCGATGGCGAGAGCGCATCGAGATGCTCGATCAGGGTCGCCTTGAGCAGCCTCTCTGCCTCGGCCTTGGCCGGGCTGTGGATGTCGATCTCCGGCTCGAGAATGGGCACCAAGCCGGCGTCGAGGACCCGCTCGGCCAGTTCGAACTGCTGGTCGACCAGGCTCTTGATTCCCCCCTCGTCTGGCAAGCGGCCGACGGAGCGCGCTTTGGTGCCGAAGATGCCCTTGGTGAGCGCACGGGCCAGGAGCTGATCGAGGTCGGGGATTGGCTTCATGAGCTGGACCCCGGCCGACTCTTCCGCCAGCCCTTTGTCGATCTTGAGGAACGGGACGACGCGTTTGGTGTCCCAGAGGTAGCTCGGGGTGTCGATCCCCTCGACCTGGCGGTCCATGGTGCCTTCGAAGAGGATCGCCGCGAGGACCCGATCCCCTCCAAAACTGGGGCTCGAGATGATGCGCGCTCGCATCGCGTGCATGAGGTCGAACATCTCCTCGTCGGTGGCGTAGGCGTCCCGGGGGATCCCGTAGAGCTCGAGCGCTCTGGGAGTGCTGCCACCGCTCTGGTCCAGGGCTGCCACGAACCCGTTGGCTGACCTCACCTTGTCGAGCTGCTGTGTGTCCACGGCCACTCCTTCGACCCCGGCGGCGTCAGCCGCCGACCTTGTCCACCCTACGGCCCCGGAGGGGCCTCAGGTCCAGGGGTTGGGGCTTCTCAGCGGCGCAATTGTGCTTCCTGAGACTCGGCGGGCTGGCGATATGCTGAAACAGACACGAAACAGTCATGGGCCGGCCAGCGCACCTGCCCTGGCGGCGCTGGGCTCTGGGGTTCGACGCCGTTCGCAAGTGCCGTGGTGGGCCCAGGAAAGGCCAGATCAGTGGCAACCGGAACCAGGCGAGAGACCGAGCAGCTCGAGCGGGTGGTCGTCCGATTTGCTGGGGACTCGGGCGACGGCATGCAGCTCACCGGCGACCGCTTCACCACGTCGAGCGCGCTCGTCGGTAATGACTTGTCCACCTTCCCCGACTTCCCGGCAGAGATCCGGGCCCCGGCCGGGACGCTGGCCGGGGTCTCGGCCTTCCAGGTGCACATTGCCGACCGGGACATCCTCACCCCCGGTGATGCCCCCGACGTGCTGGTGGCCATGAACCCGGCGGCCCTCCGGGCGAACATCGGCCTCGTGCCGGCCGGGGCCACGTTGATCGTGAACGTCGACGCCTTCGACGAGCGCAGCCTGGCCAAAGCCGGGTACTCGAGCAACCCGCTCACCGACAACTCGTTGTCGGCCTACCGGGTCTACGAGGTCCCCATGACCTCGCTCACTCAGGAGGTGTGCAAGGAGGCCGGGGTGAAGCCCCGGGACGCCGAGCGATCGAAGAACTTCTTCGCACTGGGCCTGGTGAGCTGGCTCTACACCCGACCCGTTGAGCCGACGCTCGAGTGGATCGCGGCCCGCTTTGGTGCCAACCCGACGGTGGCCGAGGCCAACACCCGGGCCTTTCGGGCTGGGTACCACTTCGGCGAGACGGCCGAGCTGTTCACCGCCAACTACGAGGTGCGGCCGGCGCCGTTTGAGCCCGGTGAGTACACCCAGATCACCGGGAACCAGGCCCTGGCATGGGGCTTGCTGGCGGCGTCCCGGCTGGCCGGGCTGCCGCTGTTCCTCGGCAGTTACCCGATCACCCCGGCCTCGGACATTCTCCACGAGCTGTCCCGGCGCAAGGAGTTCGGGGTACGGACGTTCCAAGCCGAGGATGAGATCGCCGGCGTCGGGGCTGCGCTCGGAGCGGCCTTTGGTGGCTGCCTCGGGGTGACCACGACCAGCGGGCCGGGGCTGGACCTCAAGTCCGAGACCATCGGACTGGCGGTGAACCTCGAGCTCCCCCTGATCGTGGTCGACGTCCAGCGTGGCGGCCCCTCCACCGGACTGCCGACCAAGGCCGAGCAGGCAGACCTCCTGCACGCCATGTACGGCCGTCACGGGGAGGCCCCGGTGCCGATCGTTGCCCCGAGGACCCCGTCTCGCTGCTTCGACGCCGCCATCGACGCGGTCCGGCTGGCAGTGACGTATCGAACTCCGGTCATCCTGCTCTCCGACGGGTACCTGGCCAACGGCGCCGAGCCGTGGCGCCTACCGGACCTGTCGGCACTGGAGCCGATCGACCCAGCCTTCGCCAGCGAGCCGAACCATGTCGACCCTGACGGGACGCCCAAGTTCCTTCCCTACGTCCGTGATCCCCAGACCCTGGCCCGGCCGTGGGCCCCGCCGGGCGTTCCCGGCCTCGAACACCGGATCGGGGGACTGGAGAAGGCCGACCTGACCGGGAACGTCTCCTACGACCCTGAGAACCACGAGGCCATGGTGCGCTGGCGGGCCAACAAGATCGCCGGCATCGCCAAGACGTTGCCCGACGTGGAGGTCGACCACGAAGACGGTGCCGAGCTGCTGGTGCTGGGGTGGGGCTCGACCTACGGGGCGATCACTGCCGGAGTCCGCCGTGCCCGAGCCCGTGGCCTCAAGGTGGCCCAAGCCCACCTGGACTTCGTGAACCCCTTCCCGCTGAACCTGGGCGAGGTCGTGCGGCGCTACCCCAAGGTCCTCATCCCCGAGATCAACCTCGGCCAACTGAGCCGCTTGATTCGGGCCGAGTACCTGGTGGACGCCCAATCCTTGAACAAGGTCCAAGGTGTGCCGTTCCGGGCCGGCGAGATCGAGGACGCAATCGTGAAACTGATCGGAGGGGCACGATGACCGCCATCCCTGTCACCACCCGCAAGGACTGGGCCAGCGACCAGGAGGTCCGGTGGTGCCCCGGGTGTGGCGACTACTCCATCCTTGCTGCCGTCCAGATGCTCATGCCCGAGCTGGGCGTCCGCCGAGAGAGCACGGTGTTCCTCTCAGGGATCGGCTGCGCGGCCCGGTTCCCCTACTACATGAACACCTATGGTCTGCACTCGATCCACGGACGGGCTCCGGCAATCGCCACTGGGTTGGCCACCACCCGGCCGGACCTGGACGTCTGGGTGGTCACGGGCGATGGTGACGCGCTGTCGATCGGGGGGAACCACCTCATCCACGCCCTTCGCCGGAACGTGAACATGACGATCTTGTTGTTCAACAACCAGATCTACGGGTTGACCAAGGGGCAGTACTCGCCGACCTCGGAGCTGTCCAAGATCACCAAGTCGACGCCGTTCGGCTCCCTGGACACCCCCTTCAACCCGATCAGCCTGGCGCTCGGGGCGGAGGCGACCTTCGTGGCCCGGACCCACGACATGGACCGCGGCCACATGCAGGAGATCTTCCGACGGGCCCACGACCACAAGGGGGCGGCGTTCGTCGAGGTCTACCAGAACTGCAACGTCTACAACGACGGGGCGTTCGAGAAGATCACCTCGCGTGATGCCCGGTCGTCCATGCTCATCCCCCTGGTCCACGGCCAGCCGATCCGCTTCGGCGCCGAGGGCGAGCGGGGGGTGGTCCAGCGACCCGATGGTCGCCTCGAGATCGTCGACGTTGCCGAGGTCGGCGAGGACGCCCTGGTGGTCCACGACGAGACCCGGGACGACCCGGGGTTGGCGTTCGCGCTGTCTCGCCTGGCCGCCGGCCCCTACGAGCCGACGCCGATCGGCGTGTTCCGAGCGGTCGAGCGGCCCGAGTACGGCGAAGAGATGTCTCGCCAGATCGTCCGAGCCCAAGAGCGCCTCGGCGTCGGCGATCTCGACGCCCTGCTGCGGTCTGGATCGACCTGGACGGTGGAGTAGGCGCCGACCGGACCGCCAGCTCAGTCGTCGAGGAGGCGGAAGACCATCCCAGTACGCGGCTTGGGGCTGAAGTAGGTGGTCTTGGGAGGCATGCGCCGGCGCTCGCGAGCCCACGCGGCAATCTGCGCCACGGTGGGCGGCCGGAGGAGCACCGCCGCCTGGGCCTCACCGGTGCGCAGCGACGCCAACGCCTCGGACCAGCTGTGCCGGTGGGCGACCTGGGCCCCGGCCACATTCGCCAGTGCCAGCGCGACCACGCTGGCGTCGAGGTCGCTGTCGGCGGCCTGGTAGGCCTCGGGCCGGGGGGTGAGCAGCCAGGCCCCCTCGCCGGTGACCAGAGCCAGCGATCCGGCCTCGCCGAGCGCGCCGACCACCCGGTCGTCCGGATCCCCTGCACGGACCAGATCGAAGAACTGCCCAAAGGCGCTGACCAGCTGGCCCGGGTCGCCTAGCCCGCTCACCACCCGGTGGATCGGCCGGACCACGAGCTGGTCCTCGGTCAGCTCGACCACCAATGCCATCACCCAGTCGTAGCCGCCCGGAGCGTCGCCGTGTGCCTCGCGGACCTGCCGCTGGTAGGTGCGTGCCACTTCGTAGCGGTGGTGGCCGTCGGCGATGACGATCGGCTCGGCCGCGACGGCCTCGGCGATGGCCGCCGACTGGTTGGGGCCGGCGATCCAGAGCTGGTGGCGGACCCCGTCGTCGTCGAAGACGTCACTGCGCGGCTCGCCCGGGGGTTCAAGGTGGGCCGACAGCCCGGGGCTCAGCGACAGGCCCCAGATGGGGGAGAGGTTGGCCCGGGTGGCCCGGAGCAGCTCGAGCCGGTCGCTTCGGGCCTTGGGCAGCGTCTCTTCGTGGGGGAGCACCTGGTCCTCCTCGCCCGGTCCGGGCAGACCGAGCGCCCCGATCACCCCGAGGGTGGTGTGGCCCTCGGCGGTCATCGAGTAGAGGTAGAAGGCCGGCTCGCCGTCTTGGACCAGGATCCCGTCGTGCCGCCACGCCTCGAGGAGTCGGGCGGCCACCTGGTAGCGGTCGAGGCCGGCGCGCAGATCGGCCTCGGGGAGCTCGAGATGGACGGAGTTGAGCGCTGAACGAGTGGCCAGCCGCGTCCGCTCGGCCGGTTCGATGACGTCGTACGGGGGGGCGATGGCTTGGGCCAGCGGGACCGCCGCGGGGTCGTACCGAAGCCCGCGGAAGGGGGCGAAGCGAGGCATGGAGCCACCATGGTGGCACAGCAGGCAGAGGACCTGGTCCAGTGGTCCGGGGGCGGCCGCCCGTAGAATCGGGCCGTGGGGTCCACCTCGGCCGGCACCGAGCACTCGGAGGCCAGCGACGAGAACCGGGTCCTCACCATCCCGAACCTCATCACCGCGGTCCGCCTGGCCGCCCTGCCGGTGTTCGGGTGGCTGGTCCTGGGCCCCTCGGATCAGGGCCCGGCGGCAATCGTCCTCGCCGTCCTGGGCGCCACCGACTGGGTGGACGGGTTCGTCGCCCGCCGGCTCCACCAGGTCTCCACGGTCGGCAAGGTGCTGGACCCGTTGGCCGACCGGCTGCTCGTGGGTACCGCGGTGGTCGTGATCATCGTCCACGGTGCCGTCCCGGTCTGGTTCGGGGTGCTCACCCTGACCCGGGAGGCGCTGGTCGGCCTGGCGGTCCTGGTGCTGGCCGGCCTGGGAGCGGCCCGCATCGACGTCCTCTGGGTGGGAAAGGCCGGCACCTTCGCCCTCATGTTCGCCTACCCGGCGTTTCTGCTCGGCCATGGCTCGGCCAGCTGGCAGGGTGGGATCCGGACCTTCGCCTGGGTGGCCGGGGTGACCGGGCTGACCTTGGCATGGGTGGCCGCCGCGGCCTACCTGCGGCCGGCCCGGGCGGCCCTGGCTGCCGGGCGGGCCGGCCGGGCTCCGGGCGACGAGCGGACCGGAGCGCCAGCGTGAAGGCGGTGATCATGGCCGGCGGTGAGGGCACCCGGCTCCGACCGCTGACCTCCAACCAGCCCAAGCCGATGCTCCCGCTGGCCAACCGGCCGCTCATGGAGCACGTCGTCCTGCTGCTTCGCCGGCACGGCTTCGAGGAGATCGTCGTCACCGTGGCCTTCATGGCCAACGCGGTGCGTTCCTATTTCGGCGACGGCTCCGAGCTCGGGGTGCGCATGGTGTACGCCACCGAAGAGACCCCGTTGGGCACGGCCGGGTCGGTGCTCAATGCTCGCGACGAGCTTGACGAGCGCTTCCTCGTGATCTCCGGAGACGTCCTCACCGATCTCAACCTCGGGGCGATCGTGGCCTTCCACGAAGAACGAGGGGCCCTGGCAACGCTGGCGCTGCACTCGGTGCCCAACCCGCTCGAGTTCGGCATCGTGATCGCTCGAGAGGACGGATCGGTCGAGCGATTCTTGGAGAAACCGACCTGGGGTCAGGTGTTCAGCGACACCATCAACACCGGCATCTACGTGTTAGAGCCCGAGATCTTCGACTTCATCCCCAAGGAGGGGCCTTCGGACTTCTCGGCCGACGTGTTCCCGGCGGTGCTGGCCGCGAACCGGCCGATCTTCGGGTGCATCTCCGAGGGCTACTGGGAGGATGTGGGGACGACCGAGGCGTATCTCAAGGCCCACAACGACGTGCTCGACCGCCGGGTGCGGGTCGAGGTCGAGGGGTTCCAGCTTCGGCCGGGCGTGTGGTTGGGCAGCGGTTCGACGATCGACCCGAGCGCGATCGTGGAGGGACCGGCCCTCATCGGCGACAACTGCTCGATCGGTCCGGGCGCGGTCATCGGCCAGTACGCGACGCTGGGCGACAACGTACGAGTCGCGGAGGCCGCCGAGGTGCACCACTCGGTGCTCGGGGACAACTGCTACGTCGGTTCGGGGGCCCGGGTCGAGGGGGCCGCGGTAGCTCGAGCTTGTGACCTGCGGGAACGGTCCCGATGCGAGCCGGGTGCGGTCCTCGGGGAGAGCTGCCGGATCGGGCCGGGGGCCGAGGTCAGAGCCGGGGTGAAGGTCTACCCGTTCAAGGTGGTCGAGGCCGGGGCGTTGGTGAACTCCTCGATCGTCTGGGAGTCCAAAGGGTCGCGCTCGCTGTTCGGCCGGGACGGGGTCCGGGGTATCGCCAACGTCGACATCCACCCGGAGCTGGCCGTGCGGCTGTCGATGGCGTGGGTCTCGACCCTTGGCCGTGGGGCATCGATCACCGCGTCGCGCGACACCAGCCGGACCGCCCGGATGCTCAAGCGGGCGATCATGGTGGGGTGCAACGCCGCCGGCGTGAACGTGGGGGACCTCGAGGTGGCGACCGTGCCGGTCGTGCGCCACCACATCCGCAACAGCTCCGCTCGAGGCGGGGTGACGGTCCGGCTGGCGGCCGACGACCCCCAGTCGGTGGTGATCCGGTTCTTCGACGCCGAAGGCCTCGACATCGACGAGAGCACCCAGCGCAAGATCGAGCGGATGTACTACCGCGAAGAGTTCCGCCGGGTCCTCGCCCCCGAGATCGGCGACATCGACTTCCCAGCCCGAGCGGTCGAGCAGTACACCGCCGACTTGGTCGCGGCGGTGTCCTCGACCGAGCGGCGAGCCTCAGGGGTGAAGCTCGTGCTCGACCTGTCCTACGGGTCGGCCAGCTTCGTGATGCCCAATGTGCTGGCCAAGATCGATGCCGACGTCTTGGTGGTCAACCCGTTCGCGCACACCGCCGGCATGATCTCGGTGGACCGCCAGGCCAATGCCCAGCGGGTGGCCGAACTGGTCCGGGCATCGGGCAGCCAGCTCGGCGCAGTGGTCGACGCCGACGGCGAGCACCTGACCATCGTCGACGACTCCGGGACGGTCCTGACCGATGACCAGGCACTCCTCGCCCTGCTGCAGCTGGTCGTGGCGGCCGAGCCGGGGGCCCGGGTCGTCCTGCCGGTCTCGGTGCCGGACGCGGCGGCGCAGATCTGCCGGGCTGCCGGGGCCACGATCACCGACGCCAAGCTGTCCTCGGCCAACCTCATGGAGCTGGCGGCTGAGCCCGGGGTTGCGTTCGCGGCCAGCCAGTCCGGCGGGTTCATCTGGCCACGTTTCCTGCCTGCCTACGACGCCGCGGCCACCGTGGTGATGCTGGTCGAGCTGCTGGCCCGCAGCGGCGAGCCGCTCTCCAAGGTGGTGGCGGGGCTGCCACCGGCCCATCTCAGCCGCCGACGGGTAGTCACCGCCTGGGAGCACAAGGGTTTGCTCATGCGGAACCTGGTCGAGCACCTGGCCGACCGGCCGACGGTGCTGGTCGATGGGGTGAAGGTCCTCGAACCCGGCGGGTGGGCGCTGGTCCTGCCCGACCCCGAGGAGCCAGTGACCCACGTCTGGGCCGAGGGGCCGACCCTGGAGGCGGCCCGGGCCCGGGCGGCCGAGTACGCCGACCTCATCGAGGGCCTGCTCGCCGGAGCCCCGAGCTGAGGCCGGCCGTGGAGCCCCCCCGGCATCTCTTGTAGGGTCCCTCGCCGTGGTGGTGCCCGACGATCTTCGCTACTCCACCGACCACGAGTGGGCCCGGCTCGACGGGTCGCTGGTCCGGGTTGGGATCACCGACTACGCCCAGGACGCCCTGGGGGACGTGGTCTTTGTCGAGCTCCCGGCGGTCGGCGCCGAGGTGCAGGCCGGCGCCCAGCTGGGCGAGGTGGAGTCGACCAAGTCCGTCTCGGAGCTCTACTCCCCGGTGACCGGGCGAGTGGTGGCGGTGAACGGCGAGTTGGCCGAGGCGCCCGAGCGGCTGAACCACGACCCCTACGGCGAGGGCTGGATCTGCCAGATCGAGCTCAGCGACCCGGCGTCCTTCGATGCCCTGTTGGACGCGGCCGCCTACCGGCGGCTGATCGAGTCGTGACCGCCCAGCTCCTCGAAGCGCCCCGGGCTGCGGCGCGGCTGGTCGGTCCAGAGCTCTCGATCCGCGGAGCGACTACCCTACGGGAGGTGTTCTGCCACAACTGCGGGCACCGGAACCCCTCCGGGGTCAACTTCTGCTCGTCCTGTGGCACCCCCCTCCGTCAGGACGTGACCGAGACCACTGTCACGCTCCAGCCGGTCGACGAGCATGGCGAGTCCCCCGATGAGGAGCCGACCGTCACCCTGGTCGAGGTCCCCCGTGGCCAGGGCGTGCTGGTGGTCAAGCGGGGGCCGAACGTTGGGGCCCGCTTTCCGCTCGACAAGCCTGTGACCAGGGCCGGAAGGCATCCCGACAGCGACATCTTCCTCGACGACATCACGGTGTCGAGGCGCCACGCCGAGCTCGAGCGCCGGGACGACGGCTCGGTGGTGATCCGGGACGACGGCTCGCTGAACGGCACCTACGTCAATCGGGAGCGGATCGACGAGCAGGTCCTCGCGCGCGGCGACGAGGTGCAAATCGGCAAGTTCAAGCTCGTGTACCTGGTGGCAGGGGACGAGTGAGCACCCGCACGTACCTTTCCATCGGCGACGTCCTGAGCCTGCTGCGCCAGGAGTTCCCCGACATCACCATCTCCAAGATCCGGTTCCTGGAGAGCCAGGGCCTGGTCGACCCGGAGCGCTCACCCTCGGGTTATCGCAAGTTCTACGAGCACGACGTGGAGCGCCTGCGGTGGGTCCTCCGCCAGCAGCGTGAGCACTTCCTGCCGCTCAAGGTCATCCGTGACCGGCTGGCGGCCAACGGCGGGAGCCCCGCCGGCCTGGACGACGCCGGGGAGGCCGAGCCGGCCACCGCCCCCCAGCAGACCGCCCCCGACCAGGTGGCCCCGCCGTCCAGCGAGGAGCATTCGCCCGCCGTGGCGGGGTCGGCCTCGATGCCCGAACGGGCGGCGGTCGCCGGCGTGTCCGGGTCCACGGCGGCCCCATCGCGACGCAGCGGCGGCGAGCTCGAGCGGCTGGGCGAGCTTGACCGCGGCAGCTGGTCCGGGAGCGAGCGAGGGGCTCCGACCGCCGCGCTCGGGCGGGAAGCGCCGCCCCCCCCGGCGCCGATGGCGACTCGCCCCGCGCCGGTGCGGGCGAGCTCGCCCAGGCCGGAGGAACCGCAACGACCCCAGTCGGACGGGGAGCCGAGCGGCGGGCCCGCGGCTGCGTCGGCTTCACCTCGGCCGCCGATCGGCGCGGGGGCAAGCCTCACCCTCGAGGAGCTGTGCGCGGCCAGCGGGCTCGCGGCGACCGAGGTGGGAGCGCTGGAGGGGTTCGGTCTTCTCGAGCCGCTGGTGGTCGGAGGGACCTGCTACTACGACGAAGAGGCGCTCACCGTCGCACGGCTGGTCGCTGACTTTGCCCGATTTGGGATCGAGCCCCGCCACCTTCGGCTGTTCCGCAACGCGGCGGACCGGGAGCTCGGCCTGATCGAGCAGGTGGTCACGCCGCTGCTCCGGCAGCGCAACCCCGAGGCTCGCCAGCGGGCGCTCGACGCGGCCGCGGAGTTGTCCAGGCTTGGCCAGGCACTGCGAGCTGCCCTGCTCCGGCGGGCGCTCCAGCGTCACCTGGGGGCCTAAACCCGCCGCGACCAGGGCGGCTCGACCCCGACCGGCTGGCGGGCAGGGGCCGAGGCATGGGCGCTACATTGCGAGCATGGTCGAGGTCAGGCTGAGGGCGGTCAGAGTCGACTTGCAGTCCAATACCCCTGTGCTCCTCTTACAGGAGACCGACGGGGAGGGGCGCACGCTGCCGATCTTCATCGGCACCCCGGAGGCGGCATCCATTGCCTACGCCCTCCAAGGGGTGACCATGCCCCGGCCGATGACCCATGACCTGATGCGTGACGTGCTGGTGTCGCTCGACGTCGAGATCGAGCGAGTCGTCATCACCGAGCTGCACAACACCACCTACTACGCGGAGCTCCAGCTGCGCCGAGGAGACCAGGTGACGGTGGTCTCCAGCCGGCCGTCCGACGCAGTGGCGGTGGCCGTGCGGACCGGAAGCCCGCTCTACGTCTCCGACGAGCTGATGGACGCCGAGGGGATCCTGCTCGCCCCCGACGAAGGCGAGGAGGAGCCGGTCGAGGAGCCGCCGGCCGAGGAGCTGATCGGCCAGTTCCAGGAGTTCCTGAAGGGGATCAAGCCCGAGGACTTCGCCACCTGAGGGCGCCGAGGGGTGATCCCGGACCGGCGGGCAGGGGCTCGCGCCGCGACCGGCGATGCGTGCGCTGCGTACGGCCCCTCTGACCGCGCCGCTCGGCCACGTCGACCACCGATCCAACGCTAGGGCACGTCGTGCTCACGCAATGATTCTGTGCGCCCGCTCACGCCGGTCGAAGGACGGTCACCGCGTCACCCGAGCGGATGAGGTCCATGATGCTGCCGGCCACGTATGCAGCGCTGTGCTGGGGTGCCACGGCCGGTGCGAGGATCGGGTCGCCGCCAAGGAGGGCCTGATTGAACTCGGATTCCGTCAGGTAGGGGTGGATGAGGCTGACGGTGATGCCCTCGGGTGCAAGCTCTGCGCGCGCCACCGCCGTGAGCTGATTGAGGGCAGCTTTTGTTGAGGAGTAGGCGCCGGTGGTCGGCGATACTCCAAGTGAGGCCCCTGAGCTGACGTTGATGATCGAACCTCGGCCGCATCTGCGCATGGAGGGCAGGACTTTTTGCATTGTGGCGAGTGGGGCGAGGAGGTTGACCTCGAGGATTCGTCGGTAGAGGTCCAGGTCGGTATCGGCAACGAGGGAGCAAAAGCCCTGACCGGCATTGTTGATGAGAACGTCGATCCGCCCGTGCTCGTCGAGAGTTCGTCCGACGAGAGCGTGGAGGTCGCTCGAGTCGGTGACGTCGGCGGGGATGGCAAGGGGGGAGCGGTCGGGGCGGGCGGCGCGAAGCTCCTCGGCGACCGCGGCGATCCGTTCTTGTCTGCGTCCGACCAAGACGAGATGGGCGCCCGCGGCGTTGGCCGCCTGGGCCGTCGCGGCACCGATGCCGCTGCCGGCACCGGTGATGATGATGACTGCGCCGTCGATCTCCACGACATCTCCTCGACGAAGGCTTAAGCAGCCATTTTCTGGTCGAACTGGTCGGCGAAGTCCTCGTCGGGATCCAGCACCGACGTCCCGACCACCGATCCCCGCCGACCCGGGTCGAGCGCTCAAGCAGACGGATCCGGTGCCACGGGCCGGCCGGATCGGGAGGGGCACCCGTTGGCGGTTGAGGTCTAGCGAGTTGGGCAGACCAGGACCCGGCCGCGCACGGCCGAACGAGCCAGCTCAGCCAAGGCGCCGGCCACACCGTCGAGTCCCACCTCCCGCTCGACCATCGCATCGGCAGCATCGCTCGGGAAGTCGGAGGCTACTGACGACCAGATCTCCCGGCGGACCTCGATCGGGGTGAGGACCGAATCGATCCCAAGCAAGGCCACGCCGCGGACGATGAACGGATAGACGGTCGAGGTGAAGCTGTTGCCTCCGGTCAGGCCGGAGGCGGCCACCGCGCCGCCGTAACGGATCGAGCGCAGCACGGCAGCCAGGGTGGCTCCGCCTACGCAGTCGATTGCGCCGGCCCAGCGCTCGGGACCGAGAACCCGGCGCTCGTCGCCGGCCACGTCGTCGCGGCCGATGACCAACGTCGCGCCGAGGCCTTCTAAGTAGGCACGTTCGGACGCCTTGCCGGTGGAAGCCGCCACCTCGTAGCCGCGCCGGGCGAGCAGCGACACGGCCATGCTGCCGACGCCACCGGTGGCGCCAGTCACCAGGACCGGGCCTGATCCCGGCCGAAGCCCGTTGCGCTCGAGCGCTCGCAGCGAGAGCGCGGCAGTGAAGCCGGCGGTGCCCACGGCGACGGCGTGACGGGTGCTCACCCCTTCGGGCAGCGGCACCACCCAGCCCTCGGGCACCCGGGCTCGGGTGGCGAAGCCCCCGTGGTGCGCGACGCCCAGGTCGTAGCCGTGAGCCAGCACGGCCGTGCCGGGCTCGATCCCCGGCTCCCCACTCTCGACCACCGTCCCGGCCAGGTCGATCCCCGGCACGAGTGGGTAGGTGCGGGCCACGCGGTTGCCGGGCTGGGTGACCATGGTGTCTTTGAAGTTGAGCGCGGCCCACTCGACGTCGATCACCACCGGGTCGTCGCCGAGCTCCGCCTCGTCGAGGTCCTCGACCGCGCCTTCGATCTCCTCGCCCCGCTGGCGCAGGACGAACGCTCGGATGGCCATCGGGCCACTCTAGAGGTCAGGTACGGTCGCTCGATGTGCCGCCCGTCGCGCCGTATGGCCACTGGCCCTCGCCCCTCGAGCCGTCGGCGGTGGCGGCTGCCCGCCGGAGCCCTGCCTCGCTCGGCTCCGACGGCCGGGCGCTGTGGTGGACCGAGTCGAGACCGGAGGAGGGCCGGACGGTGCTGGTCCGGGCCGAGCCCGGCCGCCCGCCGACGGTGGTCTCGGCCGGGGCGTCGGTGCGCTCCCGGGTCTATGAGTACGGGGGCGGGGCCTGGTGCCTGCTCGATCCGACCGACGCGACCTTCGCCATCGTCGACGATGCGACCCAGCGGGTGCTGGTGGCAGCCCCTGGCCGGCCGGCGAGCCCACTGGGTGCTGAGCCGCCGGCCGAGCGGCGGTGGCGCCATGGCGGCTTGGTCGGGCTCCCGGACCGCACCGTGATTGCGGTGCGCGAGGAGCTCGGCGAGGGCTGGTCGCGCCGTTCGGTGGTGCGTCTCGGGCCCAACGGGGCCGAGGTCACCGTGTGCTCGGGCCGCGGCTTCTACGGCTCGGTCGCGGCGTCCCCCGACGGTCGGCGGCTGGCCTGGGTGGTGTGGGACTCCCCGGACATGCCCTGGGACGCGACCGAGCTGTGGGTTGGCGAGCTCGGGAACGACGGGATCTCCGGCGCCCTCCGGGTCCGGCCCCGGGTCCTGGGAGGCTGCTCGGTGGACCAGCCCTTGTGGGTCGGCCCCGACTCCTTGTGCTTCGTGGCCGACCCCTCCGGCTGGTGGCAGCCGTGGCGCCTGGCGGGCGGCCGGCTGGAGCGGCTCTGCGACCTGGAGGCCGAGTTCCAGGGTCCGGCGTGGACCTTGGGCCAACGGACGCTGGTTGCCCTGGACGGTGGGCGCCTGGGGTGCATCTGGCGGCGAGACGGCCGCGACCAGTTGGGAGTGCTCGAGCCGGACGGCCGGCTGGTCGCGCTCGACCAGCCCTGCGTGGTCGCGGCCTCGCTCTGCGCCCACCGGGGGTCCTTGGCTTGGGTCGGTCAGCGAGAGACCACCCTGCCGGCACTGTGGTGGCAGGGGCCCGGGGGAGTCGGGGAGGTCGCCGGCCACGTGCCGGCACCCTTGGAACCCGAGGACATCTCGGTGGCCGAGCCGTTCACGGTTGGCGGGCGGGGACGCCCGGTGCACGCTGCCTGGTACCGGCCGCGCCTGGGTGGCTGGCGCGGGCCGCCGGGCGAAGCGCCGCCGCTGGTCGTCTTCTGCCACGGCGGCCCGACCGCTGCCGCGTCGCGCGGCCTGGACCTGGCCGTCCAACTGCTCACCACCCGCGGCTACGCGGTGGCGACCGTCGACTACGCCGGGTCGACCGGCTACGGGCGGGCCTACCGCCAAGCGCTCGAGGGCCGCTGGGGCGAGGCGGACGTCGAGGACTGCGTCGCGGTGGCCGAGTGGTTGGCCGACCGGGGCCTGGTCGACGGGTCCCGGATGGCCATCCGGGGGGCCAGCGCCGGCGGATTGAGCGCACTCGGCGCCATGGTGCACTCGGACCGCTTCGCCGGGGCGGTCTCGTGGTACGGGGTGAGCGACCTGGTGCGACTGGCCTCGGAGAGCCACGACTTCGAGGCCGGCTACACCGAGCGCCTGGTCGGCCGGCCCGAGCGGGCCGCCGAGCGGTCGCCGGTCCACCGTGCCGACGCGATCAGCGGGGCGGTCCTGCTGCTCCAGGGCACCGACGACCCGGTGGTCCCGGTTGGCCAGACCCTGGCCCTGGCCGAGGCGCTGCGGGCCCGGGGTGTCCCGTGCCGCACGCTGATCTTCGACGGCGAGTCCCACGGGTTCCGGCGGGCCGAGACCCTG
This sequence comes from Actinomycetota bacterium, assembly GCA_021324355.1. GTDB lineage: Bacteria > Actinomycetota > Acidimicrobiia > Acidimicrobiales > RAAP-2 > Palsa-461. The sequence continues at coordinate 503 of JAJPJD010000060.1, read as the reverse complement.
GCCGCCGCGTACCAGGCCGAGCTCGACTTCTACCGAGCGGTGCTGGCCGAGCCCGGCCGCCCCGCTCGAGAGGGCCGCTGGTAGCCTGGTCCGAGCGGCTGGCCGGGCTGGCCGCGTCGCGGGGAGACGGGTGGTCAGGAGCCTGACGAAGCGGGCGGGCGCCACGGTTCGAGCCTGGGAGCCCGAGGAGGGCGATGCTTTCGTCTATGCCCTCTCGGCGCTGTTCGCGTTGGTCACCATCGCGGCCTCCCAGACCGTGCTGTACCGCCAGTGGGCAGAACTGGCGTTCGGGCCGTACCTGGTTGCGGCAGCCGGGTCGTTCTGGACCGGGCGCTGGCGCCGTCGCGGCCGACACCTGCAGCCCAAGGCCACCGGGCGTCGCCCGATGCGGACCTGGACCTTGCCGCGGGTCGTGCTGTTACTGGTTGCCCTGTTCGGGGCGACGCTGATCCCGTTGTCGCTCGAGGTGGCCTGGCGGACCGATGGGAACGCCGCCGCCCACG
>JAJPJD010000034.1 GCA_021324355.1 Actinomycetota bacterium | reverse complement strand
GATCATGGGCATGCGGGCGCACCTGCAGGCCGGTTGGCAGTGGCATCAGTTGAGCGGCTCGGATCGGGCCCGGGCCTCGGAGTTCGGGGAGATCGCTCGGCGGGAGGGCCTGCGGGCAGCCATCGACTGGCGGGACGCGCCGTTCCGCCGTGAAGGGTTCCAGCCGTAGGGGTCGGCCGGTTGGACTGGCCCGCCGCTTGCGGGTCAGCGATCCGGTTGGCCCCCGGTTCGCATCGCGTTCGGTCTGACCACCTCGGGCGGGCTGACCTCGGCCGGCTGGTGCTGACCGCTCAGGACTGCCGAGGACGCGCGCCGAAGCTCGTCGAGCTGCCGGCGGTCGAGCAGCGTTGCGAAGTGGCGGTCGATCGCGCGTAGGTAGGCGGGTTGCGCGGCGGCGAACGCCTGGTGCCCCCGCTCGGTGAGCGCGGCGTACACGGTCCGTCGGTCGGTCCCGTCGTGCCGGCGTGCCAGGAGTCCCCGCTGCTCCAGGCGGTCGACAGTCTTGGTCACGGCGCTCTTGGCCACCTTCAGGTGCGTCGCGAGGTCAACCATTCGCAGGCGTCGTTCGGGTGCCATCGCGACCTGGCAGAGGACCAGGTTCTCGGCCAAGGTCAGGCCCACTTCGGCTTGCAGCTGCCGGTTGAGCTGGACCCGGACCCGGTCGACCAGTTCGCACAGGTCGTTCCACGCCTGCAGCCCCTCGGGTCGCTCGCTGGTCATCCGCCCATGGTAGCGGCAGTTGACAGGAGAATGGTTCTCTAGATATAGTTCTAAAGAGAACAGTTATCTAGGAAGAGAAAGCGGTGTCCGACGCCAGTCCAACCCTGTCCGCTGCCTGACCCTCGATCCGGGCACGAGGTGGCCGAGCCGGTCCCGGTGAGGCTCCTCGGGATCAGCGGGAGCCTGCAGAGGAACTCGGCGAACCGGCGTCTTTTGGTCGCGACCCGGGGGCTCCTCCCGCCTTTCCTCCGGCTCGAGATCTTCGATGGGCTCAAGTCGGTCGAACCCTTCGACGAGGACGACGAGGCAGCTCCGCCGGCCGGCGCCATCGCGTTCAGAGAAGCGCTCGCAGCCGTCGACGGCGTGGTCATCGCGACCCCCGAGTACAACTCGACGCTGCCGGGCCAGCTGAAGAACGCACTCGACTGGGCCTCTCGCCCTCGGGCTACGAGCGTGCTGATCGGCAAGCCGGTGCTGGTGATCGGGGCGAGCCCCAGCCGCTTCGGCGCGCTCCGAGCCCAAGAGCAGGTCCGCAGTGCACTCCGGGCGAGCGGGGCCGACGCGGCCGACCTGGGGTTTGCGCTGGCGGACGCGTTCGCGCAGTTCGATGCTGGCGGCGCCCTCAGGTCCGAGATCGTCCAGCACGAGCTGTCGCGGGTGCTGGGCGGGTTCGGCGCCCACCTCCGGAACACGCCCACCATCGCACCGGGCCGTCCAGGCTCCTCCGCCGCCTGAGGGACCGGCGGCGTCCGATCAGCGCGCAGGGTGCCAGCGGCGGTGCGGCGGGTGCGTGCAGACACCGTCGATGCCCTGGCCCCGACCACACTGGCGGGGTGCCCGGGCAGCCGCTGGCGTATCCTGCCCGCCGTGGACTTCAGCCCGGATCTGCGCCCGGGTGTCCTCGGCGGTGACATCACGGTCACGTTTCGGTTGTGGCAACGACCCAAGGTCAAGGTCGGTGGCCGCTACGCCGTCGCGGGTGGGCACGTCCATGTCGATGCGATCGAGCTCGTCCCGTTCTCCTCGATCGACGCCACCGACCTGCGGCGCTCGGGTGAGCCGGACCTCGAGTCCCTTCGTCGACGGGCGGCCCATGCCGGTCCGATCCACGACGACACGCTCGTCTATCGGATCGAGTTTCACGCCGTTCGCTGAGCTGGCGCCACGCTCGCCGCAGCGGCATGCCGGATGGACGGCCGCCATGCCGGGCTGGGACCGCCCCCGGATCACGGAGGCCTGGGCGGGATTGGCGGCAGGGTCGTGGTGGTGGTCGTGGTGGTGGTCGTGGTCGTCGTCGTGGTGGTGGTCGTGGTCGTCGTCGTGGTGGTCGTAGTTGTCGTCGTGGTCGTGGACGATGGCACGGTGGTCGTCGGAGCGGGTGCCGGCGCGCTCGGGGGGTGCACGCCCGTCACGGGCAGCGTGGTGGCGGGAGGCGGTGCCGGCTGGGTCGTGCTCGGCGGGACCGTCGTCTGCGGGGGAAGCGACGTCGCCGCGGCCGTGCGGAGGTGGTGCGGCGCCGGTGCTCCACCGGAAAGGCCCAGGGCGATGCCAAGGGCCGCTAGGCCGGCAGCGCCGCCAATCACCGCGGCCCGTTGGGCGGACCAGTGTCGGCGAGGATGCGTGGTGGCATCCGGAGTCCCGGCCGGGGCGTGCGGTCCACTGCCTCGGAGCCTGGCCACGTGCTCGAGAACCCCCTCGAAACCCCCCTCGGCCAGATGGCCCGGCAGGGCGAGCGGCGGGAGACTGGCCAACAGTGCGTCGGGGGCGGTGAGCTGCGATGCCAGGTTTCGGCACTGTTCGCAGCGCCGGAGGTGGTGGTCGGTGGTGGCTCGCTGGGCCGGGGTCAGCGTGCGCTGGACCGCCGGGACCAGCGCGGCCAGTCGGTCGCACCGGGCCCGGCTGTGCAGGACCAGGAGCGCCCGGACTGCCCCGGCCAATGCGTCCTTGGCCCGGTTGACGAGCACCGCCGCGTGGCGCGGGTCGACCTGGAGGGCCTCGGCCAGCTCGGGGGTCGTGAGCTGCCGTCGCAGCACGAGGTCGAGCACCGCGTACTGACGGGGCGCGAGGCCAGCGGCGGCCTCCCACACCAGGCTCGCGGCTTCGGCGGCGACGGCCTTGGCCTCGGGCCCGGCCTCTTGGGCCGGCTCCTCGATGTCGTTGCGCACCTCGAGCGTGCGCCCGCGGGTGAGCTGGTTCATGGCGGCCCGATTGGCGATGGCGAACAGCCAGGCGCGGACCTTGGCGGGCTCCCGCAGTTGTTCTCGATGCTCCAGCGCCGAGGCGAACGTGGCTTGCAAGACGTCCTCGGCTGCTGTCCGATCGTGCAGCGTCCGGGCCAGGAAGTCGAAGATCGCCGGCGCGTGACGGCGGTAGAGGTGGCCGAATGCGCCGTCGTCCCCCGCCTTGGCCGCTGCGGCCAGGACCTCATCCGGCTCATCGCCGCTGAGCGGCTGCTGGCCGGCACGGCCGTGGGTCTCGCTCATCGCTTCCCGGGTTCGGGTTGCTCAGATTCTCGCCGCTCCCTGAGCCAGCTGGGGGGTCGTCGGACGTCGTACGGCCGGCGTCCCCGGTCCCGCCCCAGGGGGACCGGGGACGCCCAGTGGCGCGATCGTGGCGAGCGATACCTGGACCAGGCCCTGCCGCTCGCCTCACCCGACCGTGAGGGCAAGGGTCTTTTGGGCGGCGATGCCGTTTTGGTCCACCACCTCGACGGTGAAGGTCCAAGTCCCGTCGGCAGTTGGGGTGCCGGTGATGGCGCCGCCTGGCGACAGCGAGAGTCCCGGAGGCAGAGCGCCCGAGGTGAGGGTCCACCAGTAAGGGGAGAGACCGCCGCTGGCGGAGAGCTGGGCCTGATAGGGGATGCCGGGCTGCTTCCAGCACCCGTACCGGTTGCAGCTCAGGTGGGGCCCGGTGGCACCGGGCAGCGTGGAAGTGTCGACGGCGGGAGCAGAGACAGTCAGGGTCACCGGCACCGACGGCGGGTTCACGGTGTCGAGGTCCCAGGCCTCCACCGTGAAGTGGTAGGTCCCCGGGACGATCGCGGCCCCGGAGGTGACGAGCAGCGGCGGCGACGCCGTGCCTGCCGTCCAGCTGAGCGAGACCCGTGTGGCCCCACCGTCGACCGACTGGGGCGAGATGCTCCAACTGCAGCACTGAACACCGCCTTGGGTCGACACCGGCAGTGCCCGCTCTGCGGCGTTCGGTAGCACGCCCGCTTCCCAGCTCATCGAGCCAGTTGGGGCCAGCTGGAGCGGCGGAGCGATGGTCATGGTGGCGGCGAGCTGGCCGACCAGGGCTCCACTTCCGTCGAAGAGATCGAGCGTGAACTGGTGCGGGCCTTCGCTGCCGGCCGCCGGTACTCCGCTCAGCTCGATGCCGCCAGCCGGGGTCACCGAGGCGGTGATCCCCGACGGCAGGGGCGCACTGCTGGGGTCGACCGACACGCTGGCCGCCGTCGAGAAGGACGACGCCGACACTTGGTCGGTGGGCTGCCCGATTTCGGCTGGCGCGAAGGTCTGGCTGGACCTGCCGGCGGTGTACTGCTCGGTGACCTGGAAGATCACCAGCGCGTCGGCCAGGTTGATCTCGGTCCCGGCTCCGTAGTCCTGGACCGCCACCTGCGGGTCGACACTGAAGCTCACCGCCTGGCCCGGGTCGACGGCGCCGGTCCAGCTGAAAATGGCCGGTGGAAAGAGCTGGCCGCCGGCAGCGATGGTGAGCCCGGTCAGCAGGTCGGTGGTGTACGCGGCCTCGCTGGCCGAGCGCAGGGTGGAGGCAGTCAGGCTCACGTTGTCCTGCGCTGCTTGCTGCTCGAGGTAGGCCTCGACGTTGCTCACCCAGTTCGCTCCGTTCTGGAAGGCCTGCGCTGCCGCTTGCGCCTGGCTGGCCAGATCGGCCGCTTCGCTGGCGTCCTCGGAGCTGAGGTCCCCGCTGGGGACCGGCACCGACACCGTGAGTCCCTGAAGGCTGAGGCACGAGAGCATCTGGTCGGTCGTGCCCGGACCGGGGTCGCTCCAGCCCACCTGGGTGGAGGCGCAGGAGACCCCCGCTCCCGACACGCCCTCAACCATGGTCGGCATAAACACCAACGCGACCACCTGGAGGTTGACTCCGGTGCTCTGCGGGGCCTGGAAGGTCTCGCCGACCTGCCAATCATCCTCAGAGGTCGCAACGCCGAACGCCGTCGCGCCGAGGCCGAGCTCGCCGTCAGCGGACGCCCCGTTTCCGAAATTGCCGAAGCCGGCGCTCCCGCAGTAGCCCCAGCACCCGGTCCAGGTGTGGTGCTGCGGGTTGAATGTGTTCCCGTTGAGGCCCCCGTCGGCCCCCTCGAAACCGTAGGTCCAGCTGTTGGTGACGACGAGCGGCTGGGTTCCCCCGCTGCCCGAGCCAGACCCGCTTCCTGTGCCTGTTCCTGTGCCGGTTCCGCCGCCCGGGGGCGGGGCGATCAAAGCCCCTGCCGAGGATGCGCCGGTGGCGCAGAGGCCCAGCACAAGCAGGGTCCCGATTGCAAAGCGAGCGAGCCGGTGGACGCCACTGTGTCGTCTCCCGTGCTCCCGCCGTGCTTGAGATGTCTTGCTCCGCATCGTCCCTCCCTTCCGGGCCCCGTCTGGGGCCGGCAGAGGTGAGACACCGCAGCGGGCGGCCGATTACGGTCAGACGGCCAATCTCTCAGTCCCCTCGGGGCATCCCTGAAGCGGATCTGTCCGCGGACGGGGTGCCGGGCGGCAGGGGACCTGGCGTGCGCTCCACCGCTGCGTTGAGGGCCGCTCGCAGCTCGGTCTTGTTCGTCCCCCAGGCGCGGGCAGCGTCCAGCACGAGGTCGCCGGGCTGCGGGGCGGCCCCGCTGGTCCGTGCCTGTGCCACCGGCTCCCAGGTGAGGTCGTCCCAATTGACCGTGGTGCTACGTTGTCGCACGTGGAGATCGGCGTACGTGACCTGCGGAATCGGACCAGCCAGGTCATCGATGCCGTCCGGGCAGGCGAGCGGGTGATTCTCACCGTCCACGGCGAGGCGGTCGCCGATATCGTTCCTCACGCCCAACGGTCCCGCTGGGTTCCAGGCGACCTCCTACGTCGCGGGCTGGCGGAACGGGCGGCCGACCCGGGTTTGCGTGAAGACCTTGATGTGCTCGCCGGACAGACCTTGGACGAACTTTGAACGACCCGGCCGGGCTTCTCGACACCTCGGTGTTCATCGCCAGTGAGGTGGGCCGACCGCTCGGGGAGTTGCCCGACCGGGTGACGGTCTCGGTCGTGACCATCGGCGAGCTC
>JAJPJD010000002.1 GCA_021324355.1 Actinomycetota bacterium | reverse complement strand
GACCGGGCAGAATCCCGATCGTCATGCCACCCGCCTCTGCCGCACCCCGTGCGGCGGCGGCCATGACGCCGCCGAGCCCACCGGTGACCACGACCGCGCCCGCAGTTGCCAGTTCGCGCCCGACCCGCTCTGCAATGGCCTCGAGCTCGGCCGGAGGATTCTGCGACCCGACCACTCCGACGTGGACAGCCATTCGCTCCTTCACTCAGTCGCGGCTGCCGGGATCCAGCCTCGGCCCCCCACGAATCGCCGGACAACCTTGGCTGGCACTCCAGCAACGACGCAGTGGTCCGGCACCTCGCCACGCACCACGGCACCAGCAGCCACAACGACGTGCTCCCCAATGATGCTGCCCGGCAGGACAACGGCGTTGGCACCGAGCCAACTTCCCGAGCCGATCCGCACCGCAGCTTCGATCGGGACTTGCGAACCGATGGGTTGATCGGGATCGATGTAGGAATGGTTCTGATCCGTGATGTACACATACGGACCAGTCTGGATGTCGTCGCCAAGCTCGATGCTCCAGTGGCCGACAATGTGGCTTCCCCGGCCAATCAGGCAGCGGTCTCCGATTTTCACCACGGGATCGCTAAGAATCTCCTGACCCTCGACCATTCCGGCGGTCACCGAGGCGTACGGACCGATGATCGTGTCACAACCCAGCTGGATGCGCGCCGGGTTCAGGATGGTCCCTTGCGGGAAGACCAGGCATGACCCCCGTCCGAACGACCCAAACTCCTTGGCCTCAGGATCGTCGGGACCAATCGACGCCGCGATCCTGGTCCAGCGGGCCAGCTGACGGATCATCGCTCCACCACGCCGTCGCAACGGGCTGGCGATCGCGCCCAGAGCCACCGACAGACGGTAGCGCTCCTCGGACCCTGCCACCCGACGAACCTTGCGCGGCCCTGCCACCGGGGTGGCAAGGTCGGTTTGCTACCTTCGTGGCCGTGGCCGGCTACCAATCCGTGTCCAACCGCGCGGCCCGTATCGGGCCCGTGCCAGCGCCCCCAGGTCCTCAGGGGGCCGACGCTGGCTGAAGCAGCGGTCCGGACGTCTCGCTGGTCACGGCAGCTGGGCACACGGCGCTGGGTCGTGGTGCCCGTACTTGTCCTGCTCGTGGCCGGGCTGAGCGCGTGCTCGCACCTCCAACGAGCAGCCTCTCGCACCACCACGACAACCGCTGACCAGCCGACCACGCCGTCCGGACCGCCCTGTCCACTCACCGGCGAGCCCGCTCCAGGCGGGGTCGTACCCCAACGCCCAGCGCTGGCGGTCAAGGTGGACAACTACGTCGCAGCTCGCCCCCAAAGCGGTCTCGACCAGGCAGACATCGTCTTCGAAGAGCCAGTAGAAGGCGGGATCACCCGCTACGTCGCGGTCTTCCAGTGCCAGAACGCTGCACTCGTCGGTCCCATTAGGTCGGCCCGCAATATCGACATTGGCATCCTGGGAGAGTTCGGTCACCCTTTGCTCGTGAACGTTGGGGGCATTCAACCGGTCCTCGACAACATCGCGAACTCACCGATCATCGAGAACGACCTGCGGGTGAACCCCTCGGTCATCCAGAACCCTCCAGGTCGGGTTGCTCCCTACGACACCTATGCCTCGACCGAGGCGCTGTGGGCACTGCAACCCACCCAGCACACGCCGCCGGCGCCAGTGTTCCAGTACTCCTCCACCGTGCCGACCGGGATACCGGGGACGTCGGTGGCCATCGCATATCCGGGAGGCAATGTCGTCTGGACCTACGACCCGGCCACCAAGCAGTACCTGCGTTCCTATGGGTCCACTCCCGACGTTCTGTCAGACGGGGCCCAGAACTCAGCCTCCAACGTCATCGTCCAGGTCGTCCAGGTGACGTACGGCCCATGGCTGGAGAACGACCTCGGGGGGCTCGAGGTGCAAGCCAACCTCTACCAGGATGCCAGTGGCCCCGTCGCCGTCTTCCGTGATGGGGTGGAGATCACGGGGACCTGGTCCCGCAATTCCCTCAGCCAGCCGACAGCCTTCGTCTCGCAGGCTGGAACGCCCATCACCCTCCAGCCAGGGCGGACTTGGGTGGAACTGGTCCCGAGCACCGTCGCGGTGACTGCGCCGGGCTGAGCCTTCGTCGTCAGTCCAGGGTGATCGGAAGGTCGTCTGGGTCGACTTCGGGATTGGACTCGCTCGTGGCCACCGGAGCCAGGCGCTCTCGCACTCGCTGATCGATTTCTGCCATGAGCTGGGGATTCTCGAGGAGGAACTGCTTCACGTTCTCACGACCCTGGCCCAACTGCTCACCCTCGTAGGTGAACCAGGCACCAGACTTCTTGACGAATCCGAAGTCCACGGCCACATCGAGGAGCGACCCTTCTCGGCTGATCCCCTTGCCGTACATGATGTCGAACTCGGCCTGCTTGAAAGGGGCTCCGCACTTGTTCTTCACCACCTTGGCCCTCGTCCGGTTGCCGATGATGTCGGCGCCATCTTTGATCTGTTCGACCCGTCGGATGTCGATCCGAACGGACGAGTAGAACTTGAGCGCGCGCCCTCCCGGGGTCACTTCAGGAGATCCGTACACCACGCCGACCTTCTCGCGAAGCTGGTTGATGAAGATGGCAATGGTTCTCGACTTCGACAAGGTGGCGGTGAGCTTGCGCAGTGCCTGCGACATGAGCCGGGCTTGGAGCCCTACGTGGGTGTCGCCCATCTCCCCGTCCAGTTCGGCTCGGGGGGTCAGCGCCGCCACCGAGTCGATGACCAGGACGTCGAGCGCACCAGACCGGATCAGCATGTCCGAGATCTCCAGCGCCTGCTCGCCGGTGTCCGGCTGGGAGATCAGCAGGTCATCGACGTTCACGCCAATGGCCTTGGCGTAGACCGGGTCCATTGCGTGCTCGGCGTCGATGTAGGCGCAGATGCCTCCGTTGCGCTGAGCCTCGGCGACCACATGCATTGCCAGCGTGGACTTCCCGGAGGATTCCGGTCCGTAGACCTCCACGATCCTGCCGCGAGGCAAGCCGCCGATGCCAAGAGCAAGGTCGAGAGACAATGCACCGGTGGGGATCGCTTCGATCGCCATGTGCACGGTCTCGCCCATGCGCATGATCGAGCCCTTGCCAAACTGCTTCTCGATCTGGCTGAGCGCCATGCTCAGGGCCTTCTCGCTTTCCTCGCTCATCTCTCTCTCCCTCTCTGAGGCCCGCTGCCTCGAGCGAAGACGACCATACGGACGGGATGTATCAGGCTGACCCTACACCCGAACACATGTTCGTACGTGGATGGTCCGGGTCACCCGGCCAGGGTGAAACGGACCAGGTCCTCGTAGTGCGGGCCCGAACTGGCGGTGACCGAGGACACCAAGCTGAACGCTCGTACCTGCCAGGACGCCATCAGCGGCCGTGAGAGGAGCGCTGCTGGGACCGAGCGCCCTGCGCGGGCCCGGGCCAGGGTGAGGTGACCTCGGAAGGGCAGGTCCGTCGATCGACCGAGCACGGCCGCTCGCACCGCCTCGGCGAGGGGATCGAGCCCACTCACCGGCACGCACAGCACCGACCGCCCCAACCTGACGGTGCTCGGACCCAACGTCGCGGCCAGGGGCCCCGCCCGATGGGCCACGGCTCGCAGCCCCGCGACCAGGTCGTCGAATGCCCGCTCGGGAACCTCACCGAGGAACGCCAGCGTCACATGCCAGTGCTCCGGCGCAACCCAGCGCAGTACACCCCGATACCCGGAGCGTGGTGCGTTCTCGAGCGCCACCCGCACTGGTGCGCTTGGCCACACCGCGACGAACAGACGCACCGGTCCAGTCTCATCTGCCAGGGAGCGGGATGTCGCAGCAGAGGACTAGGACCCGAGCTGCTCCACCGGTTGGACGCCTCGTGCAGCCACTGCCGTCAGCGATGGTCGGCCGCACCATGCAGCCACGTCGACAACGTTGGGGAGGCTCGAGATGACCACTTACCGGAACCATGACCGCGACATCCCCGCACGGCTCGAAGATCTCGAGCGGGTGGTCGCCGGGCTTCAACAGGCCATTGGGCACTTGACCGAGGAGGTCCGGACCCGCCAGCTGGTGGTGGTCGACGACGAGGGCAGGCCCAGGATCGTCGGTGAGGTCTTTGCCGATGTTGCCGAGCTCCGCCTAGAGCTCCCCGACCCAACTGACCCAACCGGCGGTCACGGACCAGAGGTGCTGCTCTTCGCGGTCTGCTCAACCCACCCGGGACCGCTTGAGCTGGGCCCAGGCATCGGCCTGCAGCTCCGAGCCGGCGGCCGGGCGGTGTTCGAGGTGGACGCCTGGCCGGGAACCGACGGGGTGTGGCACCCCCACCTCCATCTGGACGGCTCCTGACCAGGTACTGCTACTGATCAGTCTGTAGACGTTGGAGTAGCGCTCGCCCAGGGTGGGCCCCCGTGGAGGGGGACCTGCAGCGGCGGCTCGGCCAAAACCTTCGCAACCTGCGCAAGGCCAAGGGGATCAGCCAGGAGGCGTTCGCTGACACCCTGCACATCCACCGGACCTACATGGGCGGCCTCGAACGGGGCGAGCGGAACGTGACCCTGAGGACTCTGGAGCGCATCGCAGCGCTGCTCGGCGTTGAGCCGCTCGAGCTGCTGGCACCGGCGACTGACCCGACGGAGGAGTAGGTCGCGTTCGATCGGCCGAAAGGTTACTGAGGTGGAGCTCCGCGCAGGGTCCGGCGCAGCAGGTCCAATGCCGAGATGGCGGCGAACTGCCGGACCCGGTCGCGATCTCCCGGCAGGTGCAGCTCGCGGCTGAAGGCTTCGCCCTCGGGTGGGGCGATCCCCACGAAGACGGTTCCCGGACGAACCCCCTCCTGGTCGTCGGGTCCGGCGACTCCGGTGATCCCCAGGCCGATCTGCGAATCCAGCGCCGTTCGGGCGCCGACCGCCATTGCTTCGGCGGCCTGAGCCGAAACCACCGGCCCGGGTGGGACGCCCAGGATGGCGTGCTTGACGGCGGAGTCATAGGCGACGACGCAGCCGCGGAACCACCGGCTCGATCCTGGGACATTGACCAGACGTGCGCCGATCAACCCGCCGGTGAGCGACTCGGCGAGGCCCAACGTGAGCTTGCTGTCGACGAGCAGCCGAGCGACCGCGTGCTCCATCGCCTGATCGTCGACCCCGAATACGACGTCACCCAGCCGCTCGGCCAGCACCGCCCGCACCTGCCGCTCCTCCTCAGCGATCATCTGGTCGACCTGGGCCTCGGTCGGTGCACGGGCCGTCAGGCGCACCTTGATCCCCTCGATCCCGCTGGCCAAGAACGCGATGGTGAGCGTCGAGCCGTCGTCGGATCCCCGGTGGTCGAGCTCTTCCACCCGATCGGCTAGCGCCTCGGCCAGAGCGGACTCACTGGCACCCCACGTGCGGATGACCCGGCTCTTGATCACCGCCTCATCCCCCTGCTCGGCCATGCGCCGCCGAAGGTCGGGCAGGATCCCTCGGGTGAACATCTCCTGCATCTCGTGTGGAACTCCAGGGACCGCGTAGATCACCTTGTTGCCGAGAGGGCAGATCAAACCTGGAGCGGTCCCCCGGGTCTGTCCGATGATCGACGCACCCACGGGGACATCAGCCTGACGCAGGTTGTTCTCGGGCATGACGCGCTGACGGGAAGCGAACATCTTGCGGATCTGCTCGACGAGCTCCTCGTCGCGAACCAAGGGAACGTTCATTACTTGCGCGATGGACTCCCTGGTGATGTCGTCCTGGGTCGGACCGAGCCCACCGCACACAATGACCGCGTCGCTGCGGGACAACGCGGTGCGTAGAGCGAGGACGATCCGCGCCTGGTTGTCGCCGACCGCCTGGTGAAAGTGCGAGTCGACGCCGGCCAGTGCCAGCTGCTCTCCGAGCCAGGCCGAGTTGGTGTCGGCGATCTGTCCGAGGAGCAATTCGGTCCCAACGGCAACGATCTCGACTCTCACGGCACCTCCGGTGTCGGCGTCGCCCGACGGGCGTCGAGCAGGTACTGAAGACCGGTCACCACTGTGAACGCCGCGGCCAGCCAGACCGCCGCAAGCTGAAGATCGTGCTGGTGGGCGAGCGGTGGCACCAGGCAGGTGGCGATGGCGAGATCCTGGACGAGCGTCTTCACCTTGGCCGAAGGGCGGGCCGGGACCGAGACACCACGTCGGCCAGACCAGGATCGGTACAGGCTCATGAGCACTTCCCGCAGGCCGATGAGGCAGACCGGGGTCCAGGGCAGGACCCCGTCGTAGGAGAGAAGGAACAGGGCGCTCAGGACGACCGCCTTGTCGGCGAGCGGATCGAGAAAAGCTCCCGAGCGGGTTGCCCCCTGTCGGCGAGCGATCCAGCCGTCGACCCCGTCGGTCCCCGCAACCAGGACCCCCAACGCGACGGTCCACCAGCTTGCGCCGCGCTCGACGATCACCGCGATGAAGACCGGTGTCGCCAATAGTCTGGCCACTGTGAGGGCATTGGCCGGAGTGGCCAGTGCCGACGGACCGAAACTGTTGCGAGCGGCGTCGGTCACCGGACGCCGAACCCGATCACTTGCGGCAGTGACTCTGATTGCGTGACAGGATCGCCAACGAGATCGACACCGAGCGACTCGGTGATCGTGACCTCGACGTCCATGCCCGGGCTCAGCTCCGAGGGCAGGTGCACCACGCCATCGATCTCGGGTGCTTCGTGGACCGTGCGGCCGATCCCGAGCTCATCGACCAGCACCGTCCGGCGCTGGCCCACGAGCCGGTCTCGGCGAGCGGCAGTGATCCGATCCTGGACCTCAGTGCACTCCCGCAGCCGTTCCAGCGCCAGGGACTGCGGCACCTGGTCCGGGAGTCCTGACGCGTAGGTCCCCTCTTCGGGCGAGAACAAGAAGAACCCGGCCCAGTCGAGCTGGGCTGCCTCGAGGAACTCGAGCAGCCGGTCGTGGTCCTCTTCGGTCTCTCCGGGGTATCCAAGGATGAACGAGGAGCGGAAGGTGGCGAGAGGATCGGCCGAGCGGATCTGGTCGATCCGACGGAGGAACCGCGAGCCGTCACCCCACCTCCGCATCCTGGCCATCAGCGGCCGGGACACATGCTGGAGCGACAGGTCGAAGTACGGCACGCCGGTCGCCAGGATCGCGTCGACGAGGGCGTCGTTCAGGCTCGAGGGGTACAGATAGAGCAGTCGGGTTCGAGGCGCGACCGAAGCCACCGATGTGACCAGTTGGACGATGCCCCCGCCGAACGGCGAGGCGTCCACGCCACCCCGGGCTCGCCGGACAGAGCGGTCACGGCCATAGGAGGCCAGGTCCTGCGCGACCAGGACCACCTCGCGGACTCCGTTGGCGACGAGCGACTCGACCTCGGCCATGAGGTCGCGCAACGGGCGCGAACGTTGCGGGCCTCGGAAGCTCGGGATCGCGCAGAACCCGCAGGCACGGTCACAGCCTTCGGCTGCCTTCACGTAGGCCCAGGGGGCGCCGACCGACGGTCGGGGCAGGTTCAACAGATCGAAGCGTGATCGCTCAGCGGGGCGTCGCAGGGTGACCGGGGTCCGCTCCGGGGTGATCGGGACCCCGAACCCGCAGACCCGGTCGACCTCGGGCAGCGCTGAGGCGAGCTCGTCGCCGTAGCGCTCGGCCAGGCATCCGGTGACGACCAGCCGGGACTCAGCGGACCGCCGTCCATCGAGCTCGAGGATCACCTCGATGGACTCCCGACGGGCCTCCTCGATGAACGCGCACGTGTTCACGACGACCAGGTCGGCCTCCTCGACCGACCCGGCCGGCGCGTAGCCGTCCCGAACGAGCAAGCCCGCCAGCTTGTCCGAGTCGACCCGGTTCTTGGGACAACCCAAGGTCTCCAGCCAGTACCGCTGTGCGCTCACGTCCCTCTCCCTGACCGCCCGCGGCGGGTCGCCGCCATCGGGCGGACGCTCGAGGTGGCGTACCCGGTACCGGGCCGGCTCGCGGAGAGGGAGGGATTTGAACCCTCGGACCGGGTTTCCCCAGTCAACTCATTAGCAGTGAGTCCGATTCGGCCGCTCTCGCACCTCTCCAGTTGGGACGCTACCGGGTCCCGCTCGGACGATATCGAAAACTGCCAGCACGGTCGTACCGCACGAGCCTGCTCCGACCGCCGATCGACCAGTCCGGGCGGGCCGGGCTCCTGGCTGGCCGGACTCTGAGACGATCTCAGGGGCCAGATCGGTAGGACCGGCTGCGACCAGGGACGCTGGCCCGACACCCTGGCTGTCCGTCGCCGCAGCGGCTGGTGGATGACCGCCGGTCCCCGGTTGTGGAACTGCGACCCCCGCCAGCGTGGGCTGCCGACCTCAGCGTCCGGCCGCCAGGCGCGGAAAGATCCAGGGCCCCGCTTCGGCCAAACTGTCCAACAGCTCACGGTCGCGCCGGTAGGTGAGCACCTGGCCGGCTGAGCCGAGTTCGACCCAGCGCAGCTCGTCGACTTCCTGGCTTGGCCGGAAGACGCCGGAACGCGGCGCCATGGCCCAGTAGGCCACGATCTTCGGCCGATTCCGGCGGTCGGTGTACTGGGTGGTCCCGACGAACGCCAGGATCGCACATCGCAGCCCGGTCTCTTCGAGTACCTCCCGCAAGGCACACTCGGTGAGCGTTTCCGCCGGTTCGGCCTTGCCCTTCGGGAACGACCAGTCCTCCCGCAGTGGCCGATGGACCACCGCGACCTGCACCCTGCCGGTGTCGCCACGTCGCAGGACGAGGCCACCGGCCGCCAGGACGAGCTCGGACTGTCGCTCATCCAGCGCGACCGGTGTTGGTTCGACCACCACCGGGACCTTACCGGCCCGTCGGTCGAGGTCGCGGCACCATGACGGCGGCTGGGCGAGCCGAGCACGCTCGAACTAGCCTCCGGCGGTGGCGATCGCCGGGGACACGCTCGAGATCGAGTGGCAGTTCGATGCGCTGGACTTGCGGCCAGCTGAGCGGTGGCTGGCCACGCTGACCAGCACCCCACGTTCCTTCCCGACGGTCGGACCGCTCAGCGCGCAGCTCCGTCCCACCTCACTCCACGAGGACGCCTACTTCGACACTGAGGACTGGAGGATCGCGCGCTCTGGGTACGTGCTGCGGCTCCGGCGAACCCAGAATCGCCAGGAGGTGACCCTCAAGGCCCGGTCCGCTCCGGTCGCTTCCTCCGAGCCCAAGCGCCGCCGTGAGTTGTCACAACCCCTGACCACGGCTCCCAGCCGGTGGCTGGCCGAGGGCGGTGAGGTCGCGTCGCGCGTGGCTGCGCTGGTCGGGAGACGGCCAATTCACCAGGTACTCGAGATCCGCACCAGGCGCCGACCGTTCGTGCTCACCGTCGGGGACGAAGAGGTCGCCGAGGTCGCACTGGATGAGACAGTTATCGCCGTCGGCGAGCAGAACCCGATGCGCCTCCTTCGGGTGGAGGTGGAGGTCCCCCCACCATGGGCTGACGCGCTCGGGCCGGTCGTAGAGGACCTGCGCCGGTCGGCCGGCCTGACTCCGGCCGCTCTCTCCAAGTTCGAAGCCGGCGCCCTGGCTCTCGGTTACACGATCCCTTCGGGGATCGACCTGGGACCCACTTCGGTCCAGCGGGGCGCGACGATCGGTGAGCTGGCCGACGCGGTCCTCCGGCGACAGCTGGCCGCCCTCCTCGGCCACGAGCCCGGGACCCGCCTGGGGGACGATCCTGAGGAGCTCCACGACATGCGGGTCGCGACTCGTCGCCTTCGAGCCGCGCTCACGCTGTTCGCTGACGCGCTCCCGACCCAGCTGGTGTCCCTGGCCACAGAGCTCGCCTGGCTGGCCGGTCTCCTTGGCGCGGTCCGGGATCTCGATGTCCAGATTGCCCGTCTCAGCGAGCCCGGAGTGCTCGCCGGTCAGCTTGCCGCCCAGCTGCCGGGCTCCCCGCTCGAAGAGCTGGGCACGGTGCTCCGGCGCGAACGCGAGGAAGCACGGGTCGCCCTCCTCCAAGCCCTCGACTCTCCCCGCTACGAGCGGCTGACCACCGGGCTGGTGGCCCTGGTCCAGCAGGGTGCCGGGCGCCACTCTGCCACCGGGCATCTGGCGGCGACGGCGGTGGTCCCCGAACTGATCGCCCGGCGCCACCGCGCCGCCACCAAAGCAGCCAAACGAGCCCGCCGCAGCGGGCTGCCGGCCGACTTCCACCGCCTGCGCATCCGATGCAAGCGCCTGCGGTACGCGGTCGAGTTCGTGGAGGACCTCTACGGCGAGGCAGCCACCGCCTTCGCCCGCCGCCTCGCCCGGCTTCAAGACCTTCTCGGATCGATCCAAGACGGCCAGGTCGCGGTGGTGCGCTTCCGGTCACTGGCCACGACCACGCAGCCCCCGCTCTCTCGCGCTCTGGTGTTCCTGTTAGGTGCGCTGGCCGAGCGGGCCGACATCGAGGCCGCAGGGCTGCTCGCAGAAGCCCGCCGCAAGGTCAAGGTACTGCGCGGCGACGAGTGGCAACGCCTTGCCCGGTGTTTCGAGACGCCCCAAGACGCCACGATGGCCGCCGGCCACGAGCGGCACCCGTCCACCCAACGGCACCCGACGAGCCCCCTGCGGGCCCTCCCCACCGCTCGCGCCCTCCCTCCTCCTCGGTCGGCCCAGGGAGAGAGCCCGGCCGACCCCGCTCCGGGCCGCCCCTGAGCTCGAAGTCGTGGCCGGCGCCCTGGTGGTGCACCCCGGACTGGTCCAGCTGGGTCCGGGCCGCGACCTACTTCTCGCCCTTGCCGGCCTCGTCGCCGGGCTCTTCAACGGCATCGCCGGGGGCGGGACCCTCATCTCGTTCCCAGCCCTGCTTGCGTTCGGGTACCCGGCGCTGGTGGCCAACGTGACCTCGACGGTGGGGATCTGGTCGGGGTATGTCGGCCAGGTGGCAGGGTTCCGCCGCGAGGTCCTCGACCAGCGAGACCGGTTCTCCCTCCTCGCACCGCTCACGGTCGTCGGGGCGGCAGGTGGGGCGACCCTGCTCCTCACCACGCCGTCCTCGGCCTTCGGCCGTCTCGCCCCATGGCTCGTCCTGTTTGCGACCGGTCTCTTCGCCGTTGGTCCGGTGCTCGCCCGCTTTCTCGCGCACGAGCACCCGAGTGGACGCCGACCGGGCGTCCTGGCCACCGGCGTGCTCGTCACCGCCGTCTACGGTGGCTACTTCGGCGCCGCGATGGGCGTGCTCACGCTGGCAGTCCTCGGGATCGCGCTCCCCGACACCCTCCCCCGTGCAGGGGGGATCCGCTCGGTCCTTGCGGTGATCGCCAACGGGGTAGCGGCGCTGGTCTTCATCGTCCACGGTCACCTGCAATGGGGCGCAGCCGGGATGCTCGCGATCGGTGCGCTGGCCGGCGGCTACCTCGGGGCCGCGCTCACCCGGACGCTCCCGGCGGGCGTGCTCCGAGTCGTGGTGGTTGCGATCGGCCTTGCCACCGGGATCCGACTTCTGGTGGGTTGAGTCCGCCTCACGCCGTGCGCAGCGGATAGTGGCCTGCGACCGCCGCAGCCAGGGCTCTGGCCCGGGCCTGCCGAGCTCGGGACGCCTCGGCAGCGTCGACCGGCTGCAGCTCGACCAGGTCCCCTGGTTGGCACCGACCGAGCTCGCCCCAGTCGGCCGAGATCACCACCGCCGGGACTGCATAGCCCCCAACGGTGGCATGGTCCGGCCCCAGGATCACCGGGTCGCCACCGGGCGGGACCTGAACAGTCCCGATGGTGGTGCCGACCGAGGAACGCTCGCCGCCGACGCCTGCCGTCGCTCCCTCGTCGAGCGCCTCGAGCCGGATGCCCACCCGGTCGCTCGCCGAGTCGACCCGGAAGGGCCGGCCGAACAGCGTCGATGCCCGATCTGCCTCCAAGGGCAGGACCCGCAACACCCGTCGGGACGGCTCGCTGCGGAGAGGAGGGCCGGGGACGAGATGGTCAGCGAGCGGCCCGGCGGGCTCGCCGATCCCGAGCTCGTCACCGACAGCCAACGGCTCGCCGCCGAGGCCGACTAGCCGGTCGACCGAGCGCGACCCCAGAACCAGCGGGGTGTCGAAGCCGCCCCGCACGGCCAGATACGCCCGAAGGTCCCGACCGGTGTGACCCACCCGCAGGCGCTGGCCTGGAGCCAGGGGGATGACCCGGCCCACCGGAGCCGGTCGGCCGTCGACGCTCACCGCCGCGTCCCTGCCCACCACAGCCACGTGGACCTCCCGCCGACACAGCAGATCAGGACCGTGCGCGGTCATTTCCAGGCAGGCCGCGTCCGGCGGGTTCCCGACCAGGGCATTGGCCAGGGCGTAGGCGTCGGGGTCGGCGGCCCCCGAGCGCGGGACTCCGAGGTGGGCGAAACCGATGCGGCCGGTGTCCTGCGGGGTGGTCAGCGCCCCAGGGGAACGGACCTCGAACGCCGCGTCGGGGGCGCGGCGGGGCAGGGTTCGGCGCGGCTCGAGTGGTGGCCCGAGCTCGCCCGGTTCCACCTCCTCGAAGCGGACCGTGTCTCCCGGTGCCAACGTCGCATACGGTGGCGTGTCCGGGTCGAACAACGTCGCGTCCGTCCGCCCGACGAGCTGCCAGCCACCTGGGGTGGCCTGGGGGTACACCGCGGCGTGGCCACCACCGACAGCCACCGACCCGGCCGGGACCCGGGGTCGAGGGCTCGGACGGCGGGCCACCCGGGCCAGCGGCCCGGGGAGACCGCGCAAGTAGGCGAAGCCTGGGGTGAACCCGAGGAAGGCGACCCGCAACGGCCTCGAGCACAGGGCCCGACGGACGCCGTCGACCCCGAGTCCGCTTCGGACCCCGACTTCATCGAGATCGGGGCCATCGAACGCCACCCGGAGGACCACCGTCCGACGGCGCCTCAGCCGGCGGCGGACACGAACGTCGACGAGCTGGTGGCTGACGACATCCACGTCGCAGTCCGGGTCGACGTGGACGAGCACGGAGTCCAAGCCGGCAACCACGTCGAGGACACCGGGAACACAAGCGGCCCGGATCGCCTCGCCGAGCCCGCCGGCGGCTTCGGGTCCCGAGGCCGCAAGGAACAGCGCACTGTCCCCGAACAACTGGACGCCTCGATCGGCCGGCAAGCGGGAGCCAGTCATCTGGCTGCGAACGGGCTGACCTCGAGATGGGCTTCCAGCGCGCGCCGCACCGCGCCGGCGAGGTCGGCGGCGCCGGGTGTGTCGCCATGGATGCAGAGAGTGTCGGGTTCCAAGTGGAGGATCGACCCGTCGGACGCCTCCACGCAGTGATCGTGAGCGAGGCGCACTGCCTGCGCCTGCACTGCCTCCGGGTCGGTGAGCACTGCGCCGGCGGCACCCCGGGACGTAAGGGTCCCGTCCGGTTGATAGGTGCGATCACAGAAGGCCTCCTGAGCCACCCGGACCCCCACTGATCGGGCGGCGTCGACCGCCGGCGTCCCAGCCGGCACGACCAGCCACAGGTTCGGATCGAGCTGCTGCACCGCCTCGGCGACCGCGCGTGCACAATCGGCCTCGACGGCCATCCGGTTGTAGAGCGAGCCGTGAGGCTTGACCGAGACCACGGTTGCGCCCTCGGCGCGGGCGATCCCCTGGAGCGCCCCCACCTGGTACAAGACGGCTGCTCGGACCTGGTCCAGGCCCAGGTCCATCGGGCGGCGCCCGAAGCCCTCTCGGTCGGGGTATGAAGGGTGCGCACCGACGGCTGCGCCGCGAGCCGCCGCCGCCCTCACGGTCTCGACCATCACGTCGGGGTCCCCCGAGTGGAAGCCACAGGCGATGTGGGCGGTGGTCACCACGGCGAGCAAGGCGTCGTCAACACCCGGCTGCCAGCCGTCGTAGCGCTCACCAAGGTCGGCATTGAGGTCGATGGACCGGGCCACGCCCATGGCGCCAGTATCCCAGCGGCTCAGGCCAGCGCGTGTTCCTCGACGACCACGCCGGCGCGGAACGAAACCATCCGGTTCCGCACAGCCGGGACCCGGGCGCCACCTAGGACCGCGCCGGTCAAGTTCAGCGGGTCCGATCCGGCAACGACCACGGTCTCGTCGACCTGGTCTCGCCGGACCGACGCAAGCAGCTGCGCCGCCTCGCCCAGCGCGTACTGCTCCCCGGAGAGCCCGGCCACGAACCGGCCCCCGAGGGCGACGCCTCGGGCCTCGAAGCGACGCAGCGCGCCGATCACTGCCCGCCAGGGCACCCGGAAGGACTCCTGCGACCACAACTCCCAGCTGACCACTCCCCACCGCTCGAGCAGCTGCGAAGCCACGGCCTCGGCCAGTTCGTCGGTCGGCGGCTGGACGTCAGAGGGCATGAGCGACCACCGACCCTCACCAACACCCGAGCCCGTGCGTGCCCGTCGCCGGGCGAGCCTCCGCTGCGGCGGCCCAGCACGGGGCCTCGAAGGCCGCGCCCGCAGCAGCTGGCGGACCGCAGAGAACGCGTCGGCGGTGACCAACCCGCGAGCAACGAGATCCCACAACCCTTCGTCGACCTCGCTCGGGAGCCGTCCAGTAGCGGACACCAGGTCGGCGCGGAAGCTCGCACCCCGGGATCGAAGAACGGCCAGGAGGTCCGCAGCCGCACCCACCGAGGGCTCGGCGGTCTGCTCGCCAGCCCGAACGGCGGCGAGCAGCCACCCCAAGTCCTCCCGGCGAGCGAAGGCGAGCGGGGTAGCCGACGACGGTGTCGCCCCGCCGCGCCGCGCCGTTGGGTCCGAGCCGAGGCCCCGCGGCGCCAAGCGGCCCCAGGCAACCTCTCCCGACAGGCACAGCTCGTCGAGCCAGCTCGGTTCGTAGCCGACGACCCTCGCCGGGAAGAGGTGCCGCTCCCACGCTCCGGCTGCGGCCTCGTACCCGGCCAGCTGCTCGATCACCCCGAGCAACCCCGACCGGCCCTCCAGCTGGGTCCCCGGCGCCACGTGTTGCCAGCGGGCCAGGAACTGCACGAACTGGGCGATGCTGGCCGGCTCCACTCGGCTGCGTCGCCGAGATCGGCTTGCTGCATGCATGCGGACCAGAAGGTGCCGAGCGCACCACTCACCGCCGGTCAACTGAATCGCGCTCCCCGCACCCTCCAGGCGGGCCAGTGCGCTCCGGGCCCGGCCGGCGGACAGCGGGGCCCCGCGAACGAGGCCGGAGGGCAACGGACCATCGGCGACCAGGCGCTCGGCGCTCACCGGTCCGGCGACGGCCAGGTGCCCGAAGACGCACTCGGCTGCGGCGTCGTCGTCGTGCTCGATCGACCGGGCTGCTGCAATCCGCTCGGTCGCCACCCAGCAGCCGCCGGCGCTCGTCGCCCGGCCCGCCTCGACCAGCGCCGCGAAGTGCCCCCGCCACGCTTCGACCGGCCTCGCTCGAACCAAGGAGAGCAACAGATCATGGAGCTCTTCAGGGTCGCGGGGCTGGGGAGCGACCTGCCCGAGGACAGTCTGGACCGCCTCCGGGTCAAGGGGGGCGAGCTCGGGCCCTGGCACCGGGTGGTCCGGCCTCGGGACCAGTCCACGGCCGATCGGCGTCGCCCTGGACCGCCGCTCCTCCAGCGGCGCGTCGTCCAAGAAGGTGTACGGCCGCCCGGTGAGGATCCCGTGCGCGAGCGGGGACGGTTCGACCGCCTCGACGAGCTCGACCTGGACGTCGCCCGCCTCGATTCGCTCCAAGAGACCGACGAGGCCCGCCACGTCGAGGGCCTCGTGGAGGCAGTCGTGGACCGTTTGGCGGACGAGCACGTGGTCTGGGACCGCGATCGGTCCCGGGGGGGCGTTCTCCTGGCATGCCGCCAGCGCCGGCCACGTCGCCGCCAGCAGGTCGTCGGCCTCCATGCGCTGGAGGTGAATCGGGCGCCGCTGCCCATTGCGCGACCGGGGGACGACGAGAGCTCGGTTCAGGTTCCAACGCCAGCGAGCAGCGAACATCGGGTGGGGCAACACGGCTTGAGTGAGCACCTCTTCAGCTCGCCGGCTCGGGAGCATCTTGGTGACCTGCGACAGCGGGAAGCTGTGCTGGGGGCCGAGGGACAACAAGACGGTGTCATCGTCGGCCGCTGCCTGGAGCTCAAAGTCGAAAGAGACGCAAAAGCGCTTGCGCAATGCCAGCCCGAGGGCTCGGTTGACGGCCGCCCCGAACGGGCTGTGAATGACGAGCTGGGTTCCTTCGGTGTCATCGAAGAACCGCTCCACGACGATCCGCTCCTGGGTCGGAAGGCACCCGAGCGCTGCCCGTCCGGCGGCCAGGTAGTCCACGACCTGATTGACCGCCTCCTCGCACGCCCCGGAGAGCTCGTGCACCGCCAGCCGTGCACCCCGGTCGTCGCCGCTGGCCAGCCGGTCGTCCACCATTTGGCGGAGCCGGCTGACCTCGAGCGAGAGCTCCAGCGTGCGGGCCGGGGCTTCTCCGAGCCAGAACGGGACGGTCGGTGGCAACGTGCCAGCGTCTTGTACCCGGACCGTTCCCACCTCCACCTTGTTCACCCGCCAGGAGTGCGTCCCGAGCAAAAAGATGTCACCAATGGTCGCTTCGACAGCAAAGTCCTCGTGGACCGATCCGACCGTCACCCCGTCAGGATCGAGGACGACGCGGTAGTCACCGGTCTCAGGGATCGCGCCGCCGCTGGTCAATGCCGCGATCCGGGCGCCACGCCTCGGCCGCAGGACGCCGTGCACACCGTCGCGGTGCAGGTGCGCACCCCTGCGGCCCCTCCCGGTCATGATCCCTTCGGACACCAGCGCCACCACCGATTCGAACTCCTCGTCGCCGAGTTCGGCGTAAGGCGTGGCTCGGCGGACCAGCTCGAGAAGGTCGGCTTCGGTCCATTCGCTGGCTGCGGCCACCTCGGCCACCAGCTGCTGCGCAAGCACGTCAAGAGGTCGTTGGGGCGGCTGGAGGAGGTCGAGGTGTCCGGCACGCACCGCGGCCAGCAGTGCGACGCACTCGACCAGCTCGTCTCGAGTCATCGGGAACAGGCGGCCGGCCGGTGTGCCTTCGAGGGTGTGGTTTGCCCTCCCTACTCGCTGCAGGAAGGTCCCGATCGACCGAGGCGAGCCGAGCTGACAGACCAGCTCCACCGGCCCGACATCGATCCCGAGCTCGAGCGATGAGGTGGCGACCAAGGCTCGGAGCTCTCCGGCACGCAGCTGCGCTTCGACGATCCGCCGACGCTCGGCTGACAGGCTCCCATGGTGGGCAGCCACCAGGAGCCGGTCACCCCCGAGCCCCGCACCCGACTCGAGCCGTTCGGAAAGCTGATGGGCCACCCGCTCGGCCATCTTGCGAGTGTTGACGAAGACAAGGGTCGTCCGGTGAGCGACCACCAGTTCGGCGAGGCGATCAAGAACCTGCCCGAACTGTCCCGAAGGAGCGACCGCCTCCAGCTCGGCGTCTGGCAGTTCGATGGCGACATCGAGATCACGCCGGTGGCCACAATCGATGATCTGGGGGAGCGGCCGGCTGGGACCCGACCCGCCGAGCAGGCGAGCCACGACATCAAGTGGACGCTGCGTCGCCGACAAGCCGATCCGCTGGAGCCGGCCACCGTCCGCTTCAACAAGGTTGGCAAGGCGTTCGAGGCTGAGCGCGAGATGGCTGCCCCGTTTGTCCCGGGCCAGCGTGTGCACTTCGTCGACGATCACCGTCCGCACGTGACCGAGTTGGGCCCGGCTCGATGCTGCGGTGAGGAGCAGATAAAGGGACTCGGGCGTCGTGACCAGCAGGTGGGGCGGCGTTTTCTGCATCGCTCGTCGCTGTGCGGGCGGCGTATCGCCGGTTCTGGTGGCCACCGAGATCTCCGGAACCGGCATCCCCAGCCGTACCGCCTCGGCGCGAATCCCCTCCAGGGGTACCAGCAGGTTCTGGTGAACGTCGGCGGCAAGGGCCCGCAGCGGCGAGACGTACAACACGTGAGGAGCAGCCGAGTTCGCGGTCCCAGTCATTTCGGCCCGACAGATGGCATCGATCGCGACCAGGAATCCAGTGAGGGTCTTCCCGGTCCCGGTTGGTGACGCAACCAGGACGTCCCGACCGGACATCACCTGAGGCCAGGCTCGAGCCTGTGGCTCGGTCGGCCCGCCGGGAAAGGCCCGGGAGAACCACGAGCTGACCACCGGGTGGAGGAGCTCGAGCACGTCCGGCCCTGGCTGGCTGGCGGCGCGCGTCACCAGATCAGCCCAGCACGGACCTGTGACCGGCCAAAGCATCGAGGGCTCGCTCCACCTCCCGCCGGCCCGCATCGATCAGCTGGGGCGAGTACCCGAAGTCTCGAAAGTCCTCGGGCACGCGCTCGGTCCCGCGCAGGACGACCACTTGGAGTCCGGGCCGGCGTTGTAGCTCTTCGATCTCCCGCGCGAACCGGGCGTGGACGCTGGTGAACAACGCAGAGATGACGGCCTCGATGGGCCGCTTGGTCGGCAGAGGGGTGTGGCGGGGCGGGCCGCAGAGGAGCACGAAGATGCGCGTCGCCCCCCAGGCAGCGGCCCGGCTGACCGGCACGTTGTCAACCACGCCTCCATCGATGAACGCCTCGCCGTCGATCGTGACCGGAGGGAAGATTCCAGGAATGGCCGCCGACGCGAGCACAGCGTCCACGATGGGCCCCGAGTCGAACCATCGCTCGGATCCATCGCGCAGCGAGGTCGCGACCACCTCGAGGGGGATCGCGGTGTCCTCGATTCGGTCGATCTCCAACCCGGACTCCAAGATCCTGCGCAGCCCGCTGTTGGAATACACCGACAAGCGCTGTTGGAAGAAAAGCCACGGGCCATGGACGCGAGCCCGAGGAAAGACGTCGTCCGGCCTCAAGTTCACCCAGACGTCTTCGAGGCGCTTGATCCCCTCAACTGTGGGATCAGCCGCGTAGGCAGCGGCGTTCACCGCACCGACCGATGCACCATAGACCCGGTCGGCCCGGATGCCCCGCTGCACGAGCTCGGCGAGCATGCCTACCTGAACCGCACCACGCGAACCGCCCCCGCCAAGGACGAAGGCCGTCTTGGGCTCGCGACGCCGGAACCAGGGCAGGCGGCGAGGTGTCACCTGCGATCGCGGCGACGAGGAGGAGGGGCCCCACGGTGCCCCGCGGGCGACGGTGAGCCAGTCGATGCCGCTTCGAGCCGCCGCCGCCACGCCTCCCTCCCCGCCCGGTCACGCCGAACTCCCCAGCGGATCGCGAGGAAGGCCAGGACGCCGAGGGCGGCCACGAAGATGGCGAAGACGATCCCGAAGGCCACATCAGTCGCCGCAACCAGCTGGACCGACACCACATGCCAAAGCCTACGCCCAGTGTCACAGCCCGCCGCCATGGTGGATGGGTGCCCGATCTGGCTGCCCCACCGAGGACGACACCGAGCGTCGGAACTCACCAGGTGCTCGACGCGATCAGGGGGCGGACCCGCCTCCGGCCGCCGGTCGACCCCGGTCTGGCCGGTGGCCTGCGCGAGTGGCTCGAGGATGGCTTGTGCTCCCTCCCGCTTGGTCCCAGCACTGAGCTCGTGGTCACTAAGCGGACCTTGAGCCCGCCGGCCGCGGCCGAGAGCACAAGGGTGGGACCTGGCCTGGCGCTCGCGGCACTCATCGAAGTCCTGTTCCGCCAGTACGTCACGGTGGGTCGGATCGAAGACCCGCTGGCCGACGGCCTCAGCGCGCTCGAGCTGGACAAACGAAGGGCCGAAATCGTTCGCTTCGTCCGCCAAATGGAGGGAGCGCAACTGCGTGACTTCCGCGACGAGCTTGAGACCCAGGCAGCCATCTTGGTCAGTCGTTGGCCACGACTCCAGCCCGGCTGGATGCCCCGTACCCATGAGCGGGTCGTCGTACCCCTGGTGGGGGGGCGTGTCGTGCTGCTCGGTGTCTTCGACCTGGTGGTTGGCTCACCTTCCAGCGGTCAGGCGTCGGTCGCTCTCGTGCAGGTCCGCTCCGGTCACCCCCGGCCGCAGGACCAGGAGGAGCGGTGCTTCTCGGCCCTCCTCGAAACCCTCCGCAGCGGCGCGCCCCCGTTTCGGGTTGCGACCTTCTACACGAGGACTGGAACCGTGGAAGCCGAAGACGTCTGCGACGACCTCCTGGCATCGTGCGTGGTCCGGATCATCGACACCGTGCGAAGCACCCTACGGGAGAAGCCATGATTACCAACACCGTCTCGCCCATGGCCTTGCCTCGATCGCGGGCACTGACCGACCTTCTCACCGACTCCCGAGGAACGCCCATTTCCGAACGCGACCTGAAGCCCATCCGGCACAGAACAGAAGCCATCCTGCGCGGTTGGGCCGCGACCATCGAATCCGGTCGCAAGATTCGTATCGACGCGTACTCGCTCCGCCCCGACCGGGGACGTGCCCAGTGGGACCAGGCCTTCGAATGGAGCCCTGAATCTGCCCGGCGTCCCGTCGCCCTTGACGCGGTCAGGACCTGCCTCGCAACCGGTGGAACTCCGGCGGACGCGGTTCGATCGACGATCGATCGCCTGGTTCGCTCCGGATCCCATCCCTTGGCCGGTCGGCACACGCTGTGTCGGTGGTTGGCAGGCCTGAGCCTTGGCGCTCGTAGCCTGGTCGAGGCCGAGGCAGTGACCATGGCAACCCAACTCATCACGGCCGTTGACTGGACGCGACTGGTCAACCCGGCAGTCGGAGACGACCGGACGATCTCCTTCGCCTCCTCGCCCCGGCTCTTCCTGCGCGGCCGGATCGACCTTCGCACCTCGATCGAGGTCAGCACCGACCGTGCCGGCCCCGTACGGCGGAGTGCTTTGCTCACCGTGGTGGCCGGCCGCCCCCAGCCGACAGCACGAGATGAGCTCGGGTTCATCGCGCTGACCGCCGTGCTCGGTTCGAGAGCCGACCTACCGATCCGGATCATCGGCTGGTGGCCTCAGTGCGGTCGAGCGCTGGCCGTCCCTGTGACCGCCGAGTTGCTGGAAGAGACGGTTGATGCTGTCGCCATCCGCCTCGGCTCGGTGGCCCCAGGGCCGACCCATCCCCAACGATGCGATGGTCAAGGTCACCGACCTGGTCTCCAGGTTGGCGAGGGCCGCCTCGCTTCCTAGTCGGCGGCCTTCTTCACCGCAGCCACCCCGCCGACAGCCATCCGGAGCGGGCTGGCGCCACGGATCCCCAGTTGGCGGAGGGAGTGGGATTCGAACCCACGGGAACCGAAGTCCCACGGCTTTTCAAGAGCCGCGCAATCGTCCGCTCTGCCATCCCTCCATGTCCACATCACCGCGAAAAACCTATTCACGAGGCTCGATCTGGGCCCGCAGTGACTGGATCCACCGGTCCGCCTCCCGCCAGGCTCGATCGGCATCGCGCCGCCGGTCCGGCCCCTGACGCCCGGCAGCTGGATACGAGCCGAGGAACTTCACCCTGAACAAGCTCGCGTGCAAATCTCGCAAGCAATCGGCAACGATCTCATCCCCGATGTGACCCTCGAGATCGATGACGAAGCAGTAGTCCCCGAGGCCTCGTTTCGTCGGACGAGACTCGAGCTTGGTCAGATTGATGTCCCGGGCTGCGAACTGACCGAGGATCGAGTGGAGGTTGCCGGGCCGATCGGCTCCCTGGAAGCAGACGATGCTCGTCCGGTCGTGCCCAGTGGGCCTCGGCACACCCGAGGCGGCCACCGCGACGAACCGAGTCTGGTTCTCGGGGTGATCCTCGATGGCTTCGGCGAGGACAGCGAGCCCGTAGGTCTGAGCTGCCGATGGAGGCGCGATGACTGCTGCACTCGGGTCCGGGTGCTCAGAAAGCGCTCTCGCAGCCTCGGCCGTGGACTCTGCGGCGACGGTACGGGCGCCGGAGACCTCGGCGTGAAGGAACTTCCGGCACTGTGCCAACGCGTGTGGGAAGGACGCCACGACCTTGATGTCGGAGAGCTTCGTTCCCTCGTTGGCCAAGAGCGCGAGATGGATGTCCAGGACGACCTCACGTTGGATCAGCAGGTCGAAGTCGAACACCAAGCTGTCGAGAGTGATCGGGACCGATCCTTCGATGCCATTCTCGAGCGGGACGAATCCCACGTCGACCTGCCCGCGATCCACCGCATCGAGCACGTCGACGATGGTCGCAAGAGGCTCCCGCCTGGCTGCCGCGTAGTCAGCCTGGGTGAGGAGCGCCTGCTCAGTGAAGGTCCCGGCCGGGCCGAAGTACCCGACAGAGGTCGCAGGACGGGTCACATCCGGGCAGGATAGTGAACGACATGGACCGACCCGCCCTGGAACGCCTCCTGGCCGACGTGGCTGCGGGCACGTGCTCGGTCCAGGACGCCGTCGGCCAGCTTCGCCGGCTGCCGTTCGCGGACCTCGGCTTCGCCCGGATCGACCACCACCGGCACCTGCGCCAAGGCATACCCGAGGCCATCTACGGACCCGGAAAGACGCCAGAGCAGTGCGCATCCATCGTCGTGGAGCTGCTCAAGGGTTCCACCGGGCCGATCCTGCTCACCCGGGCCGAGCGTGCCCAGGTCGAGGCGGCCGTGGCCGCCGCGACCGGCGCCGGGTTCGACGAGCACCGGGCCACCACGACCGGACAGCTGTCCACGGTGACCTGGCGGCCGGCGCCAGCCAGACCGGGCCGCATCCTGGTGGTCACGGCCGGGACTGCCGATCTCCCGGTGGCCGAGGAGTGCCATGCCACGCTGACTGCGCTGGGGTTCTCGCCATCCCTGCTGTGCGACTGCGGGGTAGCCGGGGTCCATCGGCTACTGGCATCGCTCGACGAGATCCATGACGCCGACGCGATCGTGGTCGTTGCCGGGATGGAGGGGGCTCTAGCCAGCCTGGTGGGTGGGATCACCTCGGCACCGGTGGTGGCTGTCCCAACCAGCGTCGGTTACGGCGCGTCCTTCGAAGGCCTGACGGCACTGCTGGCGATGCTCGCCTCCTGCGCTGCTGGCATCGCAGTTGTCGGAATCGACAACGGGTTCGGAGCGGCGTGCGCGGTGGCCAGGATGCTGCCATGATTCCGCCTCCGGGGCCTGCTCAGAACGTGGCCTGGTTCCACTGCTTCTCGGTGATCGCCGGTGACATGGCCCTGGGCAGCCTTCTCGACGCCGGGGCTGACGTCGAAGAGGTGCGCCAGCTGCTGCGGCGGGTCCCCTTCTCGGGCTGGGATCTACAGACCGAAGAGGTGCTTCGGGGCGGGATTGCGTGCACCCGCGCCGTCGTGTCGGCACCAGACGATGTCGTGGTGCGCACACATGCCAACATCGTCGACCTTGTCAAAGGGGCCCGCCTGCCACCACGGGTCGAGGCTCGCTCGCTCGCCGTCTTCGCAGTCCTGGCCGAGGTCGAGGGCCGACTTCACCGCCGGTCCTCTGGGCAGGTGCACTTCCATGAAGTCGGAGGTCACGACGCGATTGTCGACGTTGTCGGGACGGCTTCAGCCCTCGAGATCTTGGGGATCGATGATGTACGGGCGTCCGCGATCGCGACCGGTACTGGGATGGTGCGGACCGCGCACGGTCTGCTGCCCAACCCGGCACCGGCCGTCGTCCGACTCCTCCAAGGGGTGCCCAGCTATGGCCGGGACGTGCCGGTCGAGCTCACCACCCCGACTGGAGCCGCGATCGTGGCCGCGTTGGCGTCCTCGTTCGGGCCGATGCCGGCGATGGAGGTGGGAAGCACCGGATTCGGTGCCGGCAGCCGTGACCTCGACGATCTCCCCAACTGCACCCAGGTCGTGGTCGGCACGACCGGCCCGGTGTCGGGCAGCGGCGACACCGGCCAACCCGTCGTGGTCCTCGAGGCGAACCTCGACGACGTGACCGGCGAGCAACTCGCGCACGCCATCCAGTCCCTGCTCGACGCCGGAGCCCACGATGCCTGGATCACCCCGGTGGTCATGAAGAAGGGGCGCCCGGGCCACACCATCCACGTCCTGGCCGACCCCTCGCTACGCGAGACCCTTCGAGACCTGATCCGCCTCAACACTGGGACCTTCGGCGTTCGCGCCGTTGCCGGGGAACGATGGCCGGCGGCCAGGACCATCGAGCCGGTTGACGTGGCCGGTCACCCCGTCAACGTGAAGGCTGGCGGAGGGCGGATCAAGGCCGAGTTCGACGACGTAGCCCGGGTGGCCGCTCAGACCGGCCTCGCTGTCTCGGAGGTCGCGTCCTTGGCCGAGCAGGCGTGGCGGGAACGGGCTCGAGAGCCCGAGACGCCGACCAGTGCACCCGAGGCGCCAGCTGACGATCCGGCTTAGCGCGGTTGCGTGCCACCCGAGATCGCCGCGTCCAAGGCGGCGACGAGCAGCTCGCAGGCGACGCGCAGGGGGGTGATGTCGTGGTGTGCCCGACTGAGCACCATCGCGCCCTCGAACGTCGAGAGAGCAAAGACCGCAAGGCGGCCGCTGGCCGCGCCGAATGTCGGCTCGAAGTACTCGGTCAACTGCTCCGTCCAGGCCGAGAACGCCGTCGAGCACGCCTGGCGAAGTGCCTCGCTGCGCGAGGCGACATCCACGGTCACCGTCGCGATCGGGCAGCCGTCGGCGAAGCCTGACTTCTCCAACGAATCGATCATCAGCTCGAAGAACTCCTTGACAGCCGCGGTGACCGACGTGTGTCGGGAGAAGACCGACGCAATGAGGTGCTGGTAGCGACTGCCGGAACGCTCCAGCGCCTCGACACCCAGCTGTTCCTTGCCCCCAGGGAAGTAGTGATAGAGGGACCCCCACGGTGCCTGCCCGGTTTCGGTGACCTCGACCAGCCCGGTTCCCCAGTACCCCTGACGTCGGAAGAGCTGGGCGGACGCGTCGAGGAGCCGCTCTTTGGTGTCGCTGCGTCGCGGCACGATGGACCCCCTTGTTGTTATTAGAGTGATCTAGATATTATTGTCCCGCATCGGCCGTGAGGGGAGGCACCGTGAGCGGAGTTCGGGTACGAGACGACGGACCGGTCAGGGTCCTCACCATCGACCGCCCGGAACGGCGCAACGCCGTCGACGCCCAGACGGCCGAGGAGCTGTTCGATGCCGTACGAGAGGCCGATGCCGACCCGGCAGTGCTGGTGCTCGTGCTCACTGGAGCCGGAACAGCGTTCTGCGCTGGTGCCGACCTCAAGGCGATGGCTGCCGGGGGGCGGACCACGCTCTCCCTCGACGGGATGGCGCCCATGGGTCCCACCAGGATCAGGCTGTCCAAGCCGTCCATCGCGGCGATCGAAGGGCCAGCGGTCGCCGGCGGACTCGAGCTCGCCTTGTGGTGCGACCTGCGAGTTGTCGCCACCGACGCCACCCTCGGCGTCCTGTGTCGTCGATGGGGCGTCCCTCTCATGGACCTCGGGACCGTGCGCCTACCGCGACTCATCGGCCACAGCAGGGCCATCGACTTGATCATCACTGGCCGCAGCATCGATGGCGTCGAGGCCGAGCGAATCGGGCTGGCCAACCGACTGGTTCCACCGGGGGCCGCCCTCAAGACCGCGGTGGGGCTCGGCCATCAGATCGCCCAGCTCCCACAGGCCTGTTTGCGTAACGACCGGCTCTCGGCCATCGAGCAGTGGGATCTCGACGAGGCCTCGGCCATCGCGAACGAGTTCCGCCGTGGTCTTGACTCCATCGCGACCGGCGAGGCACAGGAAGGGATCGGGCGCTTCGCCCAGGGCGCTGGTCGGCACGGCCAGGATGCGACCGGCAGTGCCTCGTCCTCGGAGTCGACGCTGTAGAGGAGCTCGGTGGCGGCGATGCTCTGGTGTCGACGCCACCTCGATGAGGGTGCCAAGGGCGGCAGCTGGCAAGGAACGCCACCGGCCACGCCGTGCTGGCCGCTACTCGCGCAACCGGCTGGCGAGGAAGGCCTCCGAGGCTCCGAAGGCCTCGACCGGTACCGACCCGTGGCGACCAGGATGGGCATGCAGCCGCTTGTCGGGCGCGCCAATGGCATCGAACAGCTCCAGGCAATGGTCCCGCCCGAACAGCTCGTCGTCCCACTGGAGGAGGAACAACGTCGGGCACCGGACTTTGGGCGCGTCAGCGGCGATTCGTCCCCTGGTCGGACCGGTGAGACCCATGAGGCCGAGGACCGCGGCACAGACCCGAGGTTCGGCCGCCACAAACGGCAGACCGATGATCGTTCCCATCGACAGGCCCCACCAACCGATCCGAGCCTCGTCGAACTCCCCCAGCCCGAGCAGCGCATCGAGCACCGCGATGAGGTCGCCCACCATGTCATCGGTCATCGACGGCCACGACGACCATGCCTGGCAGAACTCGAGGAACACGAGTCTCGAGTCCTGGCCGCCGTCGGACCGCCGGTCGCCGTGCACCGGGCCGTCGACCGCGGCTGCCGCCATCCCCAGACCCACGAGGGCTCGAGCGAAGCTGACCACATAGTCGGTGGTCTTGCTCCCCGAGGCACCGTGACCCAGCAGCACCAGCGGGACCGGGGCGGTCGGTGCCATTGGCGACCACAGCAGCCCGGGGATCGTCCGCCCAGCACGGACCAGGTCGAACCGTCGCACCCGGACTCGGTCGGCCGTCTGGTCGTCGATCCAGCGCACACGCCGAGCGTACCGACCATCGACCCTGGTCAAGGGGCCGGAGGAGCCGATCGACCCACTACGCTGGGGTCATGGAGCACCTGGCCGGCCAGCCCACCGCGCCCCGCGAACCGGGGGCTGCCTGGTCGCCCCCCGCCTCTCCCGACGACGTGGACCGGGCCCTGCGGGCCCAGGGGTACTTGCCCGGTGACGGGCTGTCCACGGCCATCTTCTTAGCCATCGCGCTGCGCCGACCCCTCTTCTTGGAGGGCGAGCCCGGCGTCGGCAAGACCGAGGTGGGCAACGCGATCGCCCGTTGGTTCGGCTCCGAGCTGCTGCGTCTCCAGTGCTACGAGGGCATCGATGCCCACCAGGCCATCTACGAGTGGGACTACCAGCGCCAGCTCCTCTACCTGCGGGCCCACGACCGGGGCCCAGGCAGCCCGATCGTCGACGAGGACGAGCTGTTCTCCGAGCGGTTCTTGGTCCGGCGCCCGCTGCTCCAGGCGATCGCCGGCGCAGCGGTCCCCGGGGCCGCGCCGCCGGTGCTCCTCATCGACGAG
The DNA here is from genome assembly GCA_021324355.1 of Actinomycetota bacterium. Lineage (GTDB taxonomy): Bacteria > Actinomycetota > Acidimicrobiia > Acidimicrobiales > RAAP-2 > Palsa-461. The sequence goes on along the minus strand of JAJPJD010000002.1, from coordinate 17,323 downwards.
ATCGACCGGGCGGACGACGAGTTCGAGGCCTTCTTGCTCGAGATCCTGGCCGACTTCACCGTCACGGTGCCCGAGGTCGGCACCTTTCGGGCCGAGGTCCCGCCGGTGGTCGTCCTCACCTCCAATCGGACCCGTGACGTGCACGATGCCCTCAAACGCCGGGCCCTGTACCACTGGGTCGAGCACCCAGACTTCGAGCGCGAGGTCGCGATCGTCCTCACTCGGGTCCCCGAGGCTGGCGAGCAGCTCGCTCGCCAGGTGACCCGGGCAGTCCAAGCCCTGCGCTCGATGGGCCTCTACAAGGCTCCTGGCGTGGCGGAGGCGATCGACTGGGCCCGCGCCTTGCACGCGCTCGGACGCCAGGCCCTCGACGAGACCAGCGCCGCCCGAACCCTGGGTGCGGTGCTCAAGTACCGGGAGGACGCAGAGCGAGCCCGCCCCGAGCTGGGACGGCTGATCGAAGCGGCCGGCCGTGGGTGAACCGTTGCCCGAGCCAGCTGGACCGCTTCGCTGCGTGGTCGGCTTCTGCCGAGCCCTGCGCGACGAGGGCTTGAGCGTCCCGGTGTCGGCGGTGTTCAGCTTCGTGCGGGCGCTCGGCGCGCTGGGGGTCCGGCGCACGACCGACGTCTACTGGGCCGGGCGGGCGACCCTGGTCCGGCGGCCCGACGACATCGCCCCCTACGACCGGGTCTTTGCGGCCTTCTGGTCCGGCACGCCGGCCCGCCAGTCGCCGGCAGTGGCGACCTCGGTGCTCGAGCGGCTCCGCCCGACCGAGGACGGGACCGGCGACGACGAGGGCTCCGACGGCGCCCTCCGCTACAGCCGAGCCGAGGTGCTCCGGCACAAGGACTTCGCTGCCTGCAGCCCCGAGGAGCTGGTGGAGGCGGTCGACGCGATGCGCCGGCTCCCGCTGCACGAGGCGGTCCGGGCGTCGCACCGCTGGGCCCGGGGCCGACGGGGAGCGCGCCTGGACATCCGGGCGACCGTCCGGGGCGCGATGCGGCGAGGTGGCGAGGTGGCGGTCGTGGAACGGGCCCGGCGGGTGCCGAGGATCCGCCGTCTCGTGCTGCTGTGCGACGTGAGCGGCTCGATGGAGCCGTACGCCCGCGCCCTGCTCCGCTTCGCCCACATCCTGGTGGCCGGCCGGACCCACGTCGAGGCGTTCGCCCTCGGTACCCGGCTCACCCGGCTGACCCGGCAGCTCTCGTCGCGCGACCCCGATGCCGCGATGCGCGCTGCCTCGGCGGTAGTGCCGGACTGGTCGGGGGGCACCCGGCTCGGCGACGGGCTGCGAGAGTTCAACGACCGCTACGGGGTGGCCGGCATGGCCCGGGGGGCCCAGGTGGTCATCCTCTCCGACGGCTGGGACCGGGGGGACCCCGACGAGCTCGGGGCCCAGATGGCCCGGCTCCACCGGGTGGTGCACCAGAACGTCTGGGTCAATCCATTGAAGGCCGACCCCGACTACCAACCGCTGGCGCTGGGCATGGCGGCGGCCCTGCCGCACGTCGACCAGTTCCTGCCGGGGCACAACGTGGCCTCGCTCGAGGCCCTGCTGGAGGTCCTGGCGGCCTGAGCACGAGGAGGTGGGCATGAAGGACATCCTGGACGACATCGACCGGTGGCGGGCCCAGGGCCGCAAGGTGGCGCTGGCCCGGGTGGTGGACGTGGTCGGCTCCGGCCCCCGCGGTCCTGGTGCCGCCATGGCGGTTAGCGAGGATGGCGAGGTTGCCGGGTCGGTGTCCGGCGGGTGCGTCGAAGGCGCAGTGGTCACCGCCGCCCTGGAGGTGTTGGAGACCGGCACCCCCCGCCTGTGCAGCTTCGGGTACTCCGACGACGAGGCGTTCGCCGTCGGCCTGACCTGCGGCGGCACCATCTCGCTGTTCGTCGAGCCCCTGGACTGGTAGGGCGTGGAGGCCGGCGACTCCCTCTACGAGGTGCTGCGCGGCTGCCTCCGTCAGCAGCAACCGGTCGCGCTGGCCACGGTGGTGGCCAGCGCCGACCCTGGCCGGCTGGGGGCGAAGCTGCTGGTGCGGCCAGGGGCCGACCCGCTCGGCACCCTGGGCGACCCCGGCCTCGACGCGGTCGTCGGACGCGACGCCCTGGGCGCGCTCAGCGCCGGTCGTTCGGGCACCCGCCACTACGGGCTGACCGGCGAAGCCCGCCAGGACGATGTCACGGTCTTCGTCGAGGCCTTCGCGCCGCCGCCGACGATGATCATCCTGGGAGCGGTGGATTTCAGCGCCGCGCTGGCCCAGGTGGCCCGGGTGCTCGGCTACCGGGTCGTCGTGTGCGACGCCCGGGCGGTGTTCGCCACCGCCCAGCGGTTCCCGGCCGCCGACGAGGTGGTGGTGGAGTGGCCCGACCGCTACCTGGCCAGGGTCGGCGGTGCCCTCGGGCCCCGGGACGCGGTGTGCGTCCTCACCCATGACACCAAGTTCGATGTCCCGGCCATCCGGGCGGCACTGGCCACCCAGGTCGGCTACATCGGGGCCATGGGGTCCCGGCGCACCAAGGAGCGTCGGGACCAGCGCCTGCGGGCCGAGGGGGTGAGCGAGGCCGAGCTGGCCAGAGTGCGGGCCCCGATCGGCCTGGACCTCGGGGCCCGCACGCCCGAGGAGACGGCCATCTCCATCTGCGCCGAGATCATCGCCACCCAGACCGGGACCGAGACCGTGGTCCCCCTCTCCCGCTCGGCCGGGGCGATCCACCGCGGCGGCACGGTCTGGTGACCGGCGCGGCGGTGCTGGCGGCCGGCGGCTCGACCCGCTTCGGTGGGCCGACCCACAAGCTGCTCAGTCCGTTCCGGGGCCGCCCGCTGGTCGCCTGGGCGCTCGAGCACGCCTGGCAGGCGGCGGTGGGACCGACGGCGGTGGTCACCGGTGCGGTCGACCTCGGCGAGCTGGTCCCCCCGGACCTGGAGCGGGTGGACAACCCGAGCTGGGCCGACGGCCAGGCCACCTCGCTCCAGGCCGCGGTGGCCTGGGCCCGCCGACAGGGTCTCGACTCGGTGGTGATCGGCCTGGGCGACCAGCCGCTCGTTCCCCCTGAGGCCTGGCGGGCGGGCGCGGCCGCGACCGGGCCGATCGGCGTGGCCGTCTTCGCCGGCCGCCGGTGCCCGCCGACCAAGCTGGCGGCGTCGGTCTGGCCGCTGCTCCCCACCACCGGCGACGAAGGCGCCCGGGTGGTGATGGCCCGGCACCCCGAGCTGGTCGAGGCGGTAGCGTGTCCCGGACAGGCCATCGACATCGACACCTTGGAGGATCTGGCCCGGTGGAGCTGAACCACGACTTCACGGTCCCGGTGCCGATCGAGGAGGCCTGGGCGGTGCTCACCGACCTCGAGCGGATCGCCCCGTGCATGCCGGGGGCCCAGCTCCAGGAGGTGGAGGGGGACGAGTACCGGGGCGTGGTGAAGGTGAAGGTGGGCCCGATCACCGCCCAGTATCGGGGGGCCGCCCGGATCGTCGAGTTGGACCCGGCCTCCCACCGGGCCGTCCTGCGCGCCGAAGGTCGAGAAACCCGCGGCCAGGGCACCGCGGCGGCGACGGTGACGGCCGAGCTGCGCCCCGACGGGTCGGGCACCGCGGTCCACCTGGCAACCGACCTCGAGGTCTCGGGCCGGGTGGCCCAGTTCGGACGGGGGGTCCTGGCCGAGGTCAGCGAGAAGCTGCTCGGGCAGTTCACCGAGGAGCTCGAGCGGACGGTGCTCGCGCCGGGCAACCCCGACGGGGGCCGCCCGGAGCCGGCCCCGGCGCCCGACGGGCCGGGCCCGCGGCCGATCGAGGCCCCGGAGCGGCCGCCGGTGGACCTGCTCGATGCCGCCGGCGGCTCGGTGCTGAAGCGGGTCCTGCCGATCCTGGCCGCGGTGGTGCTGGTCGCGATCTGGCGCCGCCGGCGGCGCCGCTGAGCCGGCCGGTCCGTGATCCCGCTCGACGAGGCCCGCCAGCTGGTGGTCTCGGCGTGCCCGGTCCTCGGGCCAGAGCGGCGGCCGCTCGAGCGCGCGCTCGGCTGCGTCCTCGCCGAGGCGGTGGTGGCGCCCGAGGACGTCCCGACCTTTGCCTCCTCGGCCATGGACGGCTACGCCCTGCGGGCGAGCGACGTGGCCGAGGCGCCGACCGTGCTCGAGGTGGTCGATTCGGTGATGGCCGGTGACGGCCGGCCAGTCCGGGTGGGCACCGGGCAGGCCGTCCGGATCATGACCGGCGCGCCGGTCCCCGAAGGGGCGGACGCAGTGTGCATGGTCGAGCACACCCGCCCCCAAGACGGCGGCCGTCGGGTGGTCATCGAGGTGGCCGTCCCGGCCGGCACCGCGGTGCGCGAGCCGGGGAGCGACGTGCCCAAGGGGAGCGAGGTGGCGCCGGCCGGCACGGTGCTCACCCCGGCGCACCTCGGCATGCTGGCCCGCCTGGGACTGGACGCGCTCAGCGTCCACCGGCCGCCCACCGTGGGCGTGCTCTCGACCGGGGACGAGCTTCGAGAGGGTCCCGAGCCCCTTCCCCCCGGCGCCATCCGCGACGCCAACCGACCGATGCTCCGGGCGCTCATCCAGTCGGCCGGGTTCTGCGTCATGGACCTGGGCATCGTGGGCGACGACCAGACGGCCGTGCGCCGAGCGGTGCTCGAGGGGGCGCAGACGTGCGACGCGCTGGTCACGAGCGGCGGGGTCAGCGTGGGCGACCTCGACGTGGTGCGGATGGTGCTCGAGGAGCTGTGCGGGGACTCGATGCACTGGCTGCAGATCGCCATCCGGCCGGCCAAGCCTTTCGCGTTCGGCCTGGTGGACGGCCGAGTCCCGGTGTTCGGGCTGCCCGGCAATCCAGTCTCCTCCTCGGTCTCCTTCGAGTTGCTGGCCCGGCCGGCGCTGCGGCGCATGGCTGGGCACCGCGAGCTTCTGCGGCCGGCCCTTCGGGCCAAGAGCGCGGTCGCCCTGCCCCGTCAGCCCGACGGCAAGGTCCACTTCCTGCGGGCACGGGCGGTGGTGGACCCGAGGGGCCAGCTCTGGGTCCGCCCGGCCGGCGGCCAGGAGTCCCACCAGCTGAAGGCCCTCGCCGACGCGAACGCCCTCGTGGTGCTGGAGGACGGCGAGGGGGTGGGAGCGGGCGAGGACGTCGCGGTGCTCGTGTTCGACGGCGAGCGGCTCGGCCCCGGCGAGGGAGCGGCGGTCGGCTGATGACCGGCGACCTCACCCACGTCGACGGCCGAGGCCGGGTTCGGATGGTGGACGTCACCCAGAAGGCCCTCACGCACCGCCAGGCGGTGGCGGCGTGCACGGTCACCTCCCCGGCCGGTGCGATCGGCGCCCTCGACCCGGCGCAGCGGGCCGAGGTGTTGGCCACCGCCCGGGTCATCGGGATCCAGGCCGCCAAACGGACCGCCGAGCTCATCCCGCTGTGCCACCCGCTGCTCATCGGGGACGTCTCGGTGGACCTGCAGCTGCGCGGCCACGCGGTGGGGGTGACCGCCCGAGTCGAGTGCACCGGCCAGACCGGCGTCGAGATGGAGGCGCTCACCGCCTGCGCCGCGGCTGCGCTCGCGATCGTCGAGCGCTGCCAGCAGACCGACCCTCAGGCAACGGTGGCCGGTCTGCGGGTCCTGGAAAAGCGGGGTGGCCGCTCGGGCACCTGGCGGGCGGCCGACGCCGGTCCCCGGGGGGCGCGGTGAGCCGGCCGAGGGCCAAGGTGCTCACCGTCTCCGACGGCGTGGCGGCCGGCACCCGCGAGGACGCCTCGGGCGAGGCGGTGGCGGCGCTGCTGGCCGAGCACGGCTACGAGGTGGTCGAGCGAGCGCACTGCGCCGACGGCCAGGAGCCGGTCGCCGCGGCGCTGCGCCGCCTGGCCGCCGGGTTCGCCGGGTTGGTGGTGACCACCGGGGGAACCGGGTTCGGGCCCCGGGACCTCACCCCCGAGGCCACCGTGGCGGTCATCGAGCGGTCGGCCCCCGGCCTGGCCGAAGCGATGCGGGCGGCCAGCCCCTTGGGACCGCTCTCGCGCGGGGTGGCGGGGACTGTTGGCACGTGCCTGGTGCTCAACACCCCCGGCTCCCCGGCCGGAGCCGTCGAGTCCCTCCGGGCCGTGCTCGAGGTCCTGCCCCACGCCCTGGCACTGCTGGCCGGGGAGCACCACCCCCACCCCCCGGCCTGACCGGGGGTCAGCCGCCGGAGACCGGCGGGAGGATGGCCACCTCGTCGTCGGGGCCGACCGGCGCATCGGGGTCGGCGGGGGCCCCGTTCAGCCACACTCGGGACACCGCCAGCAGGTCGTCCATCCCGGGCCCGAACCGGGCCCGAACGCTGGCCACGACCTCGCCCACGGAGGTCCCCGGCACCACCGAGCGACCGGTGCCAGCGGCCTCCCGGGCCGGCCCGAGGAACACGACCACCGCCAGCTCAGCCGCCGATCATCGACATGGAACGAGCGGGCCGCAAGAACCCCGGCTCGTTGATCCCGTGCCCGGGCAGCTTGGCCGCCACCGTTTCGCGCAGCGCCCGGGCCAGGGCCTCGTCGTCGGCCCCGCCCCGCAGCAGGGGCTTGAGCGAGGTCTCCTCCCGGGCGAACAGGCAGTTGCGCAGGGCCCCGTCGGCAGTGAGCCGAAGCCGGTCGCAGGTGCCGCAGAACGGCTGGGTGACCGTGGGGATCACCCCGATCTCCCCCCTGCCGTCGACAAAGCGGTAGCGGGTGGCCGGGGCGGCCGGGTCCTCCTCCGGGGCCGGGACCGGCTCGATCGGCCAGTGCTCGGCGATCGTCTCGAGGACTCGGGCCGACGGGACCACCCTGGCGCGCTCCCACTCGCCCGAGCCGTCCAGCGGCATGTACTCGATGAACCGCACCACCCGTCCGGTCTCCCGGGCGAAGCGGGCGAAGTCCACCACCTCGTCGTCGTTCACACCGGCCAAGACCACCACGTTCACCTTGACCGGCAGCAGCCCGGCCCGCTCGGCCGCGGCCATCCCTTCCAGGACCACCCGCAGGTCGCCCCCCCGGCGGATGGCGGCGAACCGCTCCGGGCGCAGGGAGTCGCAGCTCACGTTCACCCGCCGCAGCCCCGCCGCCGCCAGGGCGTCGGCTCGCCGGGCCAGGCCGATCGCGTTGGTGGTCATGGACAGGTCGTCGAACCCGATCCCGGCCAGCAGCTCGATGAAGGACTCGAGGCCCCGCCTGACCAGGGGCTCGCCTCCGGTGACCCGGACCCGGACCACCCCGAGCCGATGGGCCACCGCGGCCACCCGGGCCAGCTCCTCGTAGCTGAGCAGCTCGTGACGGGGGAGGAACTCGACGCCGGCCTCTGGCATGCAGTAGATGCAGCGCAGGTTGCAGCGGTCAGTGACCGAGATCCGCAGGTCCCGGTGGACCCGGCCGAAACGGTCGACCAGCGCCCAGGAGTCGGCCGGGTCGGGCCGCCGCCGAGCCAGCGCGATCGGGACGCCGGTCACCGGCCCCCTCCCCCCGAGCCGACCTCCCGCAGGGGGTGGGCATCGGGCGACCAGGCCTGTCCATTCGACCAGGCCTCTCGTTTCCAGATCGGCACCGACTCCTTGAGGGTGTCGATGCACCACCGGGCGGCAGCGAAAGCCTCGGCCCGGTGCGGGGTCGAGACCGCGACCACCACCGACGCCTCGCCGACCGCCAACCGTCCGGTCCGGTGCAACAAGGCGACCCGACCGATCTCGGGCCACCGCCGGCGGGCCTCGCCGGCGATCTGGCTCAGGACCTGCTGGGCCGCCGGCTCGTACGCCTCGTACTCGAGGGCCACGACCCCGGGTCGGCCCTCGGCGTGGTCCCGCACCGTTCCCACGAAGACCGCCAGGCCCCCGCAGCCCGGCACCGTGGCCCACGCCACCACCTCGGCCAACGGGAGGGGCTCCGCCGTCAGATCGACCCAAGTGTCTGGCTCGGTCACCTCGACCACCCTAAGCGCCGTGGCGACCGGCCCGCCGGGCCACCTCACAGCTCGATCCTGCAAGTCTTCCAGTGAGAAAGGCTGGGTACCGCCAGGTTCTTGAGATTCGAAGTTCGCACATGAGGCTAACATCGGCCGGATGGCACCCCGACGGTCGATCTCTGCCCTGCTGGCCGCCGCCTGCCTGGCCGGCCTCCTGGCGGCCTTCCCGCCCCCGGCCGGGGCGGCCGGGGGCGGGAAGGTCAACGTCCTGTACGCCGGCTCACTGACCACGGTGATGACGAACCGGCTGGGCCCGGCCTTCCAGCGAGCCACCGGGATCAGCGTCTCGGGCTTCGCCGGCGGCTCCCAGGGCCTGGCCAGCCAGATCAAGGGCGGCGTCGTGCAGGGCGACGTCTTCATCAGCGCCAGCCCAGCGGTCAACGCCTCGCTCGAGGGAGCGGCCAACGGGAACTGGGTGTCGTGGTACGCGACGTTCGCGCTGTCCCCGCTCGAGCTGGGCTACAACCCCCACAGCCGCTTCGCCAGCGCCCTGCGCCGGGGGCCGTGGTATCGGGTCATCGCCGAGCCGGGGATCCAGGTGGGGCGGACCGACCCGGCGGTCGACCCCAAGGGCGTGCTGACCGTCGACGCGCTCACCCGGGCTGCCCGCCTCCACCACGAGCCGGCCCTTGCCCGCATGGCCCGCTCCACCACCAACGTCTTCCCCGAAGAGACCCTGGTCGGGCGGCTTCAGGCGGGTCAGCTCGACGCCGGGTTCTTCTACTCGGTCGAGGCCTCGGCAGCCGGCATCCCGGCGATCGGCTTGGGCAAGGGCTTCTCCTACGACGCCGCGTACACCGTCACGGTCCTGCGCCACGCACCTGACCCGGCGGCCGCGGTGGCCTTCGTCTCGTACCTGCTCTCCAAGCCGGGCGAGGCGATCCTGACCCGTGCCGGGCTCACCATGACCCGGGTCTCGGTGCACGGAGCGCGCTCGGCCGTTCCCCGAGCGCTCCGCTCCCGCCTGCTCGGCCGGTGAGGCCGGCGGGCGCAGCCCGCCTGCCGGCTCGCGCTGGTGGCAACGCGCTTCGGTGGCTGGGCGCGCTCCTCGCCCTCTACCTGAGCGTGCCGGTGGCGGCGTTCGTCGTCGAGTCGGCCGCAGCCAGGAACCGGGGCTTCTCGGCCCCCGGGCTGTTCGGCGCGCTGTACGTGTCGGCCGCCACCGCGACCATCTCGACCGCGCTGGTCGCCCTGCTCGGCGTGCCCCTGGCGTACGCCCTGGCCCGCTCCCGGGGCCGCCTGGGTGCCCTGGTCGGGGTGGCGGTCCAGCTCCCCCTGGCCATCCCACCCCTCATGAGCGGCATCGTGCTGATCAGCGTGCTCGGCCCCGACACCGCGCTGGGCCGGGCGGCCGGCGGACGGCTGTCTGAGACCATGCTCGGGATCGTCCTCGCCCAGAGCTTCGTCGCCGCCCCGTTCGGGGTGGTGAGCGCTCGGGCCGCGTTCGCCCAGCTCGACCCGTCGCTCCTGGAACACGCCGCCAGCCTGGGCCGGCGGGAGCTGTCCCGGTTCCTGCGGATCGCCCTCCCCCTGGCCGGGCCGGGCATCCGAGCCGGCCTGCTCTTGGTCTGGCTGCGGGCGTTCGGCGAGTACGGCGCCACCGTGATCCTCGCCTACCACCCCTACTCGCTGCCGGTGCTCACCTACGTCGAGTTCTCGAGCCAGGGGATCCCGGCGACCCGAGCGCCCACCCTGCTCGCACTGGGTGCCGCCGTCCTCATCGGCGCCCTCGGCTGGGCGAGCCGAGCGCGCCGGGCCCCGGCTGGGCAGCCGACTGCCGAGGTGCCGGGGCCGGATCGCCCGCTCCCGCCGCCCCCGGCGGTGCGGGCCCGACCGGCCCCGGTCGCGTTCGACCTCGATGCCACGTTCGGGTCCTTCCACCTGGAGGTGGCCCACCGGGCCCGCAGCCCCCGACTGGCCGTCCTCGGCGCGTCGGGCTCCGGCAAGTCGCTGACCCTGCGCTGCCTGGCCGGCTTCTTCGGGCCGGCGCCGGGGCCGGTTCGCTACGGCGACCGCCAGGTGGAGCGGGTCCCCCCCGAGGACCGCCGGCTCGGCTACGTGCCCCAAGGCCTGGGGCTGTTCCCCCATCTCACCGTGGCCGACCACCTGCGGCTCGGGGTCGGCTCCCGGCCCGAGCTGGCCCGGCACTGGCTGGGGGCACTCGGTCTGGAGGGGCTCGAGGCGCGGCGCCCGGGCGAGCTCTCCGGTGGCCAGCGCCAGCGGGTGGCCCTGGCCCAGGCCCTGGCCCGCGACCCCGAGCTGCTGTTGCTGGACGAACCCTTCTCGGCCCTCGACGCCGCGATCCGGGCCCAGCTCCGCCACGAGCTGCGCCGGCTGCAGCGAGCCACCGGGATCTCGACCGTGCTCGTGACCCACGACGCCGAAGAGGCCGCCACCTTGGCCGACGAGATCGTCGTCCTCCACGCCGGGACGGTGGTCCAGGCCGGCCCGGCCGGCTGGGTCCTAGCCGAGCCGGCCAGCCCGACGGTGGCCGGGCTGGTGGGGGTGGCCAACCTCCACCACGGGACGGTGGGCAGCCCGGGGGAGGTGGTGGCGGGCAGCCTCCGGCTGGCCGCCCGGGCGGCCGAGCTGTCGCCGGGCACCCCGGTGTGGTGGGGGGTTCGGGCCGAGCACGTGGTGGTGGGCACCGGGCCGCTGGCGGCCACCGTGCTGGACGTGCTCGACCTGGGCGGCACCACCGAGGTGGTGCTGGATGCGGGCGGGGTCGAGCTGCGGAGCCGCCGGGCGGCGCCGAGCCTACGGCCCGGATCCGAGGTGCGCGTCAGCGTCGAGGGGTCCTCGGTGCTGGTGTGGCCCCGAGCCGAGCCCCAGGCCTCCCCCCCTCCCGACCCCCAGCCAGCTCGATCCCGACGCTGGTGGCCTTGATCACCACGTCGGCCAGGACCCCGGGCGCAAGATCGAGCTCGTCGGCCGCCTCCCGGGTGATGAGCGCCACGAAACGGTGGGGTCCGGCCTGGACGTCGACCTGGGCCGCGACCCGGTCCCGCACCACCCGGGTCACGATGCCGGCGAAGCGGTTCCGGGCCGACTGGGCCCGGACCGGGCCCAGCTCGTCCCGACCGGCCTGCTCGAGGGCGAACCGGGCCAGGTCGGCCCCGTCCACCAGCCGGCGGCCGCCGGGGCCCCGGACCACCTTCACCTGGCCGGCATCGGCCCAGCGGCGCATGGTGTCGGGGCTCACCCCCATGACCTCGGCCGCCTGGCCGATGCGGTACTGCGGCACCGCCACAGGCTAGGCCGAAGGGCCCTCCGACCCCGACCGGCCGGGCCGCCAGAACCCGGCCAACAAGGCGGCCGCTCCCAGCGCGCCGGCGCCGCCGCCGATGGCCAGACCGTGCCACCCGGCCAGCGCCGCCTCGATCCCGGCCACGTGGTCGAGGCTCCAGCGACCCGGACCGAGGGTGGCCACGACCAGCCCGACCACGGTCAGGGTCATGACGTACTCGTAGCCCTCGCCGGGCCGGAAGATGAAGAACCCGTTGCGGGCGTGGTTGGTCACCCAGGCGACCAGCATCACCCCGACCACGCCGGCCGCCGCGACCGGGGTCACCAAGCCCACCAGGAGCAGCACGCCCGCGCCCAGCTCGGTCAGGCTGGCGGTCCAGGCGTGGAGCAGCCCGGGGCGCATGCCCAGGCGCTCGAACCACCGGGCGGTCCCGGCGATCTTCCCGCCGCCCACGATGTGATTGACCCCGTGGGCCACGAAGACCACCCCGAGCACCACCCGCAGCACTGCCAGCGCGAGATTGGCGCTGTCGCCCCCCATCGGCCCTCCTTCGACGCCGGTCAACGGTAGCGGGGCGGCCGATGGCGGGCGGCTCGTACACTGGGCCCCCGCCCATGCCCGAGCTCCCCGAGATGCAGGCGCTGGCCGAGCGCCTCGACGACGCCCTCGCCGGGCGGCGGCTGGTGGGAGCCGACCTGCTCGGTTTCTCGAGCCTGAAGACGGTCTCGCCCGCCGCCGCCGAGCTGGTCTCAACGGCCGTGCACGCCGTCGGGCGCCGGGGCAAGTACCTGGTGGTCAGCTTCGAGGGCGGCCGCCGCATCCTGGTCCACCTCTCCCAGGGCGGGCGGGTCGACCTGGAGCGGCCGCCAAAGTCGACTCGGCCCCGAGGGGCACTGGTCCGGTTGCACTTCGGCGAGGTGGCGGTGCTGGTCAAAGAGCACGGGACCCAGCGCAAGGCCGGCTGGTGGGTGCTCGAGCAGGGGGACGACGGCCCGCTGGCCACGCTCGGGCCCGAGCCCGACCACCCCGAGTTCGCACAACGGTTCCTCGCCACCGACAGCGGGCGGCGCCTCCACACCTTGCTGCGGGACCAGCACTTCGTCGCCGGGGTCGGCCGGGGCTACGCCGACGACGCCCTCAATCGGGCCAAGCTCTCGCCCTTCGCCCCGCTCCGCAGCCTGGACGCTGCCGAACGCCAGCGCCTGGTGGACGCGGTGCGCTCGGTGCTGGCCGAGGCCTTGGGGCGCGAGCGGCGCCGGGAGGGCGGCCTGTCGGGCGCCAGCCTGGGGGCCCGCTTCGCGGTGCACGACCGGGTCGGCCAGCCGTGTCTGCACTGCGCCGGCCCGCTGGCGGCGGTCAACTTCGACTCCCACCAGGTCGTGTACTGCCCCCGGTGCCAGACCGGGGGCCGGGTCCTGGCCGACCGGCGGCTGTCGCGGCTGTTGCGCTGATCGTCAGCTCCCGAGGCTGAACCGCCAGAGGTTGCTCGCCCGCCGCTCGAAGCCCAGTCGCTCGTACAGGCGGTTGGCCTCGGCCCGCTCGGGCCGCGAGGTGAGGTCGACGGTGCGGGCCTCGGCCCGCTGGGCAGTCTCCAGCGCCGCCTGCACCAGCGCCTCCCCGATCCCCCGGCCCCGAGCGGCCCCGTCCACCACCACGTCTTCGATCCAGGCCCGCACCCCGGTGGGCGCCTTGAACACGGCCAAGGTGAGCATCCCCACGATCCCGGCCCGGCCGTCGCGGGCCACGAACAAGGTGGTGGCCGGCGATTCGATGATGGTCTCGAGGTCGTAGGCAGTGGGGAGGGCCGCCGAGGAGGACAGCTGGGGGAGCAGCCGGGCCACCGCGTCGATCAGCTCGGGGTCGGCAGTCCGGGCCACCTCGACCCGGACCTCGGGCTCCTCGCTCACTCGCGCCGAGGGTCGCGCTCCTCGCCGGTGCCGGCCACCTGCTCCGGCGAGCCACGCCACAGGGGGCGCCGGACCCGGTCATAGAGGACGTCGCGCACTTCGCCATTGATCGCGGCAAACACCGTGTCGCCCCACCGCTCGACCCCGACCAGCGGGGTCGGCAGGTTGTCGCGGGAGAACCACCCGACGTCGCTGCACTCGAGGGGGTGGGGACGCAGTTCGCCGCCGACCGCCTTGCAGTAGAAGATGAGCGAGTACAGGGGGATCCGGGTGATGCCGAGGCGCAACCCGTCGAGGACCGCGATGAGCCGGACCGGCTCGACCTCGATGCCGGTCTCCTCCAGCACCTCCTTGGCCGCCACCTCGGCCGCCGAGTAGCCCACGTCGCACCACCCGGTCGGGTACAGCCAGACCCCCGAGTCGGCCCGCCGGATCAACAGAAGCTGGCCTTGGTCGTTGCCGACCGCCGCCCCGATGGCCACCTTGGGGGTGACGTAGCCGGGGATCCCCTCGACCACCTGGCCCAGCCACTCCTCGACCAGGCCCTCGGCGTCCTCCACCCCGTCGAACCCTTCCTCGGCCGCCGCCCGGATGTCGGCCGCCACCCGCAGGACCTCCTCGAAGCGCTCCCGCTCGTAGAGGCTCTCGGTGAAGCCGAGCCCGGTCCGAGCGATCGCAGCCAGGCTCTCGCTCCAGCGCAGCAGCACCTTGTCGGGCACGCTCGAACTCACCGGACGCGACGCTAGTCCCCTCGACCGCCGGTTTGGTCGCCCGGGCGATCCCCGGCCGACCCTCACGATCGACCACAATGTGGGCGTGGCCGTACACGAAGACTGCCGGCACTACGTGATGCAGACCACCAGGGGCAACGAGAAGCTCGAGCGGTGCCGGCTTGACGCCAACGAGCCACTCCCCTTCGCCTGCCCCCCGGGCTGCGTGTTCTACGAGCCCCGCTCCACCTCCTCGGCCGGCTGGCAGGTGCCGAAGAAGCGGCCCGGCAGCTCCTAAGGCCGCCTCAGCTCTCGAGGACGTCGCCCAAAAGGTCGACCCCGACCCCCTGGTCCCGCAGCCACTCCAGCGCCGCCTCCAGGTCCTGGGCGGTCCCGGTCAGCTCGCAGAGGATCCAGCCCTCTGCGTCCCCCACGTCGGCCCGGCGGATGTTGGGCTCCACCTCGAAGCGGCGGACCAGCCGGGCGAGCACCGGCTGGCGGACCAGGGCCTCGGGGAAGGTGAGCCGGACCCGGACCTCGATGGTCCCGCTCACCTCGGCGCCTCGAGCACCTCGTTCAGGCTCCCCGAGCGGAACCCCGCCAGGTCCACGGTGACGTAGCGGTAGCCGGCCGACTTGACCGCCTCGATCACCGATTCCCGTCGGGCCACCAGGTCGGCCAGGCGGTCCGGCTCGACCTCGATGCGAGCCACCGTCCCGTGGTGGCGGACCCGCAGGGTCCCGAGCCCCATCGCCGCCAGCGCCGCTTCGGCCTGGGCCACCGAGCGCAGCGTGCCGACGGTCACCGGGGTGCCGTAGGGGATGCGGGAGGCCAGGCAGGCGGCGGCCGGCTTGTCCCAGGTCCGCAGGCCCAGCCGGCGAGACCACGCTCGGACCGCCGCCTTGTCGAAGCCGGCGTCGACCAGCGGGAACCGGGCTCCGAGCCGGCTGGCCTCGGCCTGGCCGGGCCGGTAGTCGGAGAGATCGTCCAGGTTGACGCCGAGCACCACGGTGGCCGCCTCGGCCTCGGCCAACGGCGCCAGGGCGGCCATGAGCGCGTGCTTGCAGCGGGCGCAGCGGTCCGGCCCGTTCGCCACGTAGGCCGGGTCGTCCAGCTCCCCGGTGGCCACCCCGACCCAGCGCAGGTCCCACTCGGCGGCCAGTGCCCGGCACTCGGCCTCCTCCCGCTCGGCCAGCGAGGGGGAGAGCGCGGTGGCGGCCAGCGCCCGGTCGCGCCCCAGGGTGTCCCGGGCCACCTTGGCCACCAACGCCGAGTCGGCGCCGCCGCTGAAGGCCACCACCACCCGGCCCAACGCGCGCAGCTCGCGCTCGAGGTCGTCGAGCGAGGCCGGGCTCACCGGCCCCGTCCCGCGACCACCGAGGCGACGTCGCCAACCATGCCGGCGTAGAACGGACCGAACTCGGCGTAGTGGGCGGACGCCTCGTCGAAGCGCATCTCATAGACGCAGGCCTTGAGATCGTCGGGGTGGACCCCGAAGAGGGTCACCCCCCACTCCCAGTCGTCCAGCCCGGTCGAGCCGGTCACCAGCTGCAGCACCCGGCCCCGGAAGCTCCGCCCCACCTCGCCGTGGCCCAGCATGAGCCGTCGGCGCTCCTCGTAGTCCAGCGCGTACCAGTTGTGGGTCGGCGTCCGACGCTTGGACATCGGGTAGAAGCAGAACGCCGGCATCCCTTCGGGCGGGAGCGTGGGGAAGAGCCGGGCGTTGCGCAGCTGCTCAGGGGCGCCGCGGGCGTACTCGGACACCTCGGTGAGCGACACGTAGGAGGCGCAGGCCTCCAGTCCGGCGGCGGCGCAGGCCCGCTGGAACCCCCACAGGGACCACAGGTCAGGAGCCAGCGCGACGAAGCCGACGTCGGCCTTGTGGCCCAAGATGGCCGCGGTCACCAGCTGGCCGCCGGCCTCGCGCAAGCCCTTCTCGGCCGCTGTCACCGCCTCGGGATCGACGCCCGGGCCCAGGCGGCAGAACAGGTGGAGGACCCCGAGCCCCTCGCTCGGCTCCAACCGGTCGGTCCCACCCATGGGGCCAGTCTAGGGAGGACGCGGCCGGGCCCCGGGGGCGTGGCGCCCCCGGGGCCCGGACAGCGTCAGCGCGCTCGCCTCGGCGAGGGTGGGACTAGAAGTCGTCCATGCCGCCACCGGGCATGGCCGGCTGCGGCTTCTCCTCGGGCTTGTCGACGATGACCGCCTCGGTGGTGAGGAACAGGGCCGCGATCGACGCCGCGTTCTGCAGCGCCGACCGGGTGACCTTGGCCGCGTCGATCACCCCCTCAGCGAACAGGTCGCCGTACTCGTTGGTCGCGGCGTTCAGTCCTTCGCTCGGGTTCTTCATGTCGCGGACCCGCTCGACCACGACGCCGCCCTCCAGACCGGCGTTCACCGCGATCTGCTTGAGCGGCTCCTCGACCGCCCGGGCCACGATGCGGGCCCCGGTCGCCTCGTCGCCCTCGAGCTTGTCCGCCCGCTCGAGGATGCTCTTTTGGGCTCGCAGCAGGGCCACTCCGCCACCGGGGACGACGCCCTCCTCGATGGCCGCTTTGGTGGTCGACACCGCGTCCTCGATGCGGTGCTTCTTCTCCTTCAGCTCGACCTCCGTGGCCGCACCGACCTTGATCACCGCGACCCCGCCGGACAGCTTGGCCAGGCGCTCCTGGAGCTTCTCCCGGTCGTAGTCCGAGTCGGTGTTCTCGATCTCGGTCTTGATCTGGTTGATCCGGCCCTTGATGTCGGCCTCGTCACCAGCGCCTTCCACGATGGTGGTCTCGTCCTTGGTCACCACCACCTTGCGGGCCCGGCCCAGAAGGTCGAGGCCGACGTTCTCCAGCTTGAGGCCGACCTCCTCGCTCACCACCTGGCCGCCAGTCAGGATGGCCATGTCCTGGAGCATCGCCTTGCGCCGCTCGCCGAACCCGGGCGCCTTGACCGCGACGCTCTTGAAGGTGCCCCGGATCTTGTTCACCACCAGGGTGGCGAGGGCCTCGCCCTCGACGTCCTCGGCGATGACCACCAGCGGCTTGCCGGTCTGCATGACCTTCTCCAGCACCGGGAGCAGGTCGCGCACGGCCGAGATCTTGGAGCTCACCAACAGGACGTAGGGGTCCTCCAAGGTGGCCTCCATCCGCTCGGGGTCGGTCACGAAGTACGGCGAGATGTAGCCCTTGTCGAAGCGCATCCCCTCGACCAGGTCCATCTCCATCCCGAAGGTCTGGGACTCCTCGACGGTGATGACGCCGTCCTTGCCGACCTTGTCGATGGCCTCGGCGATCATGTCCCCGATCTCGGGGTCGGCCGCCGAGATCGCGGCCACCTGGGCGATCTGAGACTTGGAGTCGATCTCCTTGGCGATGTTGTGGATCGCCGAGACCGCCTCTTCCACCCCGGCCTCGATGCCCCGCTTGAGCGACATCGGGTTGGCGCCGGCGGCCACGTTGCGCAGGCCCTCGTGGACCATGGCCCAGGCCAGCACGGTGGCGGTGGTGGTGCCGTCACCGGCGACGTCGT
>JAJPJD010000045.1 GCA_021324355.1 Actinomycetota bacterium | reverse complement strand
CGGGCTGTCCGACGAAGTCCTGGGTGCTCGTCCATCACCGGATCGCAGCCAGGGGCTGCCTGCTCACCACCCGGGCGGCCAAGTGGGCCACGGTCCAGGTGGGCATCGGGCGCACGGTCGCTCAGGTCGCGGGCGAGCTCGATTGTGACTGGCACACGGTCAACGACGCAGTGACCACCGACGGCCGGGCCCTTTTGGCTGCTGATAAGAAGCGGCCGAACAAGACCACCGCCATCGGCCTGGACAAGACCTCCTTCGTGAGGCTCGGCACGAGCCATGCGCGCGACTACGCGACCACCGTGGCCCATGTCGAGCACCACCAGATCATCGAGATCCTCCCCTCAGCTGCCGCCCTGGATGAGGCGATGGTGTGGGGGCCGTCGAGATGGCTCCCGCGTTCTCCACGGACCGTTCGTGAAAGTCCTGGTCAACTGGGTCGCTCATGCGGCGACGGCCACCCTCGTCCTAGATTTGCCGCTTCTTCAACTCACCAAACGGGAGGCTCCACCAATGTTTGAGCAGCACCGAGCGAAAAGGGCGGCCAAGGAATACAACGAGGCCCTTGCCCGGTGGCAGGCCCAACGCGATGGTTATGCCGAGATGCTCCAGGTCGCGGAGGAGTTTGGCGGAAGCGGCTCCGATGAACTGATGCTTAGTTCGGGCGAAAGGATCTTCTACAAGGTCACGGATGCTGCCCTAGTTGAGGAGCGTCGAGCGCCAGGCCACTGGCAAGGCGGATCGACCGGAGTGTCTATTCCAATCGGCAGCCTGGGGGGCCGGACGGTGCGCTATCGCGTGGGAGCGACAAGGGGCCATTACGTGCAAGGTGCGCCGACTCCTACTGCCATCGATACAGGCACAATCTTCATCACGAATAAGCGGGTAATCTTCCAAGGAAGCAAGCAAACTCGGGAATGTGCATTCTCGAAGCTCATCGGGTTCCAGCATGACGATGCCGCTGGTACGACGACCTTCTCGGTATCCAACAGGCAAAAGCCGACGACTGTGCATTACGGCTCCAAGTTGTCCGGCTCCTTCGACTTCCGCTTGGACCTGGCCTTAGCCCACTTTAAAGGCACCGTCGGTGATCTCATCAATCAGTTGAAGCAGGACATTATGCAGGTCGACGCGGCGCGCCCCGCCCCTCCGGCTGGGTATTCCAGTTAGCAGCATCTGTAGCACCCATGTCAGACCTCGGGCGATCCCAGGATGCCCTCGATCGTTTTTCAGCCGCCGTCGAGTTTCCCCTCACAGTCATCTCGCTCCTCTGGCTGCCCGTACTAATCGTCCCCTACGTTGTCCATCTGAAGCCGGACCTTGCCCACACCTTCGAGGCCATCGACTACGCCGTGTGGGCGCTGTTTGTTGTCGAATATCTGATAAAGCTGTACTTGTCGCCCGCTCGTTTGCACTTCATAACTCACCATCTATTGGACCTTGCTATCGTGGCCATTCCAATATTGCGGCCGCTTCGCATGCTCAGGATTCTTCGCCTATTCACCCTAGCCCGCGCCGGTGCAGTCTTGGCCAATGCTCTACGGCGACTCCGGTCCGTCTTGACACACAGAAGTCTCCACTTGATTCTTGCCGCTGTACTACTTCTTCTTTTCGTAATGGCTGCCCTCGAACTCAGTTTCGAGAACGGTGCGCGCGGGTCGACTATCCATAACTATGGAGACGCATTGTGGTGGGCCATTGTTACCGTAACGACGGTTGGATATGGAGACAAGTACCCGGTAACGGCCGGTGGCCGCGGTGTAGCCGTTGTCTTGATGCTGGTGGGCATCGGTCTAATCGGGGTGTTAACCGCCACGGTGGCAAGCTACTTTGTCGAGGAGAAGGCCGACTGAGACAAGATCGAGATCAACGAACGATTGGATCGTGTTGAGGGGCTCTTGGAACAGCTACTCGCTCGTTGGAGCGGCGTGGCTGAAGCTGAGCAGTCTGAATTCGGCGGGGGAGATATCATTTCGAATGTATAACTGACTGTCGGTGGCTCTGTAATCGGACTTCTGCTGGCGGTAAGGGAGCAGGTTCTCAATATAGACGAAGGATAAAGCTCGTCACAGTTTGCGGCAGGTAGACTTGAGATAGCACAGGAAGAGGCGAACCTGTGTCCCGAGGTCCCGTGGCCCGTCTCAGTGGTGCACCTTCGCCGATTGACACCACGTCGGGAGATGTCTCCCTTTTTCTTTGGCCCTGATTGCCATACCGTTGTCGTGGTAACTGGTGCAAGGTGAGCGTGCAGTGACGCTTCCTCTTAGGGGCCGGTAGAATCGATGGTGGCAGGTCGCTCGTTGCTGACGACTTTGGTACTCCAACGAGCCTCGACTTGTCCCCATCGCCAGTATGCGAGTGCCACAGCCCAGACGACGACGAAGAGTGTCGCGATGCAGAACCCGGCCACATTGATGTTGAAGTTGGCCACGGCGTCCCAGAACGATCCTTGAAGATGGGCTTCAGAAGAAAAGACGCCGAGTATCTCAATGGTGCCAATAATGAAGGCGGCGCCGATCGACAGGCCAGTGACCACCAGGTTGTAGTAGACCTTGCGAACTGGTTTGGCGAAGGCCCAGCCGTAAGCAAAGTTCATGAAACAACCATCAATGGTATCGAAGAGCATCATGCCGCCCGAGAAGAGGGCTGGCAGCGCAAGAACGGCGTAGTACGGAAGGCCTTGGATTGCTGCATAGGCCGTTGCTGCCAGGATGACCACCTCTGTAGCGGTGTCGAATCCAATCCCGAAGACCATACCTACGAAGTAGAGCTGCCACGCGTGGTTTATGGATTTCATGAAACGTCCGAAAAACCTGTACATCAACCCACGAGCCTGAAGCTGCCTTTCGAGCTCTTGTTCGTCGTAGGTTCCTTGGCGCATCTCCCGGAATACCTTGAAGATTCCCGAGAGCACAATGAGGTTGAGGATCGCGATCAAGTAGAGGAACCCCGCCGAGATCATTGTTCCCGCAGCTCCACCTGCGGTCTCATAAGTCGACGATGGATTGACGACCGCCCCGAAGACAGCTCGGGCTGCAAAGGTAATACCAATTCCAACTGCCACGATGACGGTCGAGTGGCCGAACGAGAAGAAGAAGCCAGATCCGAGCGGTCGCTTGCCGTCGGCCATCAACTTGCGTGTGGTGTTGTCAATGCACGAGATGTGGTCAGCATCGAACGCATGGCGAAAGCCGAGGAACCACGCCGTTAATGCGACACCAAGTCCGGCGCCAAGACCCTTGGTGCCGCCATACCCCCGGTAGTGGACATGGTGCGGCATGACAACCACGGCATAGATCAACCAGCCGGCGGCGTTCACTGCGAGGATCACGCCAAACATGAGGCACAACCGTCCCCACTCCCTTCCCGTCAGGGAGCGGTAGACCATCGAGATCGTCCGGACTGGGTGTTTGGTGAGCCTCCGTGGCACTGCAGTTCATCCTCCCAGCTGGAGGACGAAGAGAGCCCTTGCGGGGCCCGAACCGGCTCCGCACGAGCCGCCCTTCATCCGAGGACGGGCGTCGTTTTGGCGGCCAACCCGGTCGACCGGGCTCGCCTCCGCTGGAGGACCACCGTTGCGGGACAGCGCCGGATTCTCACCGGACTTCGCCGGGTTGGCTGCCACCCGAGTGTGAAGGTCGGGCTGTGACCAACCTAGGCAAGGCGCGCCAAGGAGTCAAGTCTGATTAGATGATCAGATTGTCCGGGTACCAGCGTGCCATGATGGTTGGATGCACCTGCTGCCAAAGGAGCGATCGCATCACCGAGTAATCGATGGTGAACGCGTGTGCCGAGCGGTTGCCGCTCTGGACGAGCCGGCAAGGACTCGGGAGCGAGCTCGGCAGTTCGCGATGCTGGCTGATCCGACGCGCCTGTCCCTGCTCACTTGCATCCAGGCTGCTGGTCCGATCAGCGTCTCGGACCTTGCTGCTGCGACCGGCATCGCCGATGCGACAGTTTCGCAGACACTCCGCTATCTCCGAGCATGGCACGCGGTCGAAGCGGAGCGAGAGGGTAGAGTTGTGCGGTATCGCCTCGTAGACGAAGCGATTGCCGAACTGCTTCGAGCAGATTCCCAGACGGCCAGCTGATAGCCGAAGATCTCGACGTCGCAAGGAAGCACCTCCTGCTCGCGGATGTAGCCATCGAGCGCCCGGCAGGCCGCGAGATGTGATCCAGCTGAACGGATGGCGGCCGGACGGCACCGTTTGCGAAGATTGTCGGGTGAGTTGGCAGCTTGGTCATCTGGAGCTCGGTCTGTTACCAGGGTTTCTCTGGGGGGCGGCCACGGCCGCTCACCAGATTGAGGGAAACAACGTTTCTAGCGATCTCTGGGAGCTTGAGCGTCGTGGCCTGTTTCCTGAGCCGAGCCGAGACGCCTGCGACAGCTATCACCGGTGGCCGCAAGACCTCGACCTGGTCCGAGACCTGGGCCTCAACGCTTATCGGTTTAGCATCGAGTGGGCTCGAATCGAGCCAGAAGAGGGTTGGGTATCTCGAGCAGAGCTCGACCACTACCGACGAATGATCGATGGGTGTCTGGAGCGTGAGATCGAGCCGGTCGTCACACTCCACCATTTCTCCTGTCCGCGCTGGTTTAGACGGGCGGGGGGCTGGGCCCAAGATGGCGCTGTTGATGTCTTTGGTCGTTACATCGAAGCGACCACATCTATCCTCGGGGACGTCGGATGGGTGGTCACCATCAATGAGCCGAATGTCGTGGCCGCGCTCGTTCGGGCTGTTCCTGCGAACCGAGAGCTTGGGGGTGTATCCGATCTCGCCCGGGTTACCCCCGATGAGCAAACGGCGGAAACCATGGTGGCGGCCCATGATCGAGCCCGCCAGATTCTGAAGCAGCGCGTCAGGGCCAACGTTGGCTGGTCTGTGGCCACTCAGGCTTTCGTATGCCGCCCTGGGTCGGAGCGTGTGCTCGAGGAATGGAACCGACTTTGGGAGGATCAGTTCCTCGAACCAGCCGCTTCGGATGACTTTCTCGGGGTGCAGGCGTACACCAGTCGGGTCATCGGGCCGGAGGGGCCGGAGCCCGTCCCCGACGGAGAGCCGACGACGCTGACCGGATGGCCCATACGGCCGGAGGCATTGGGCATGGGCCTTCGGCGGGCCTGGCAAGTGGCCAGAGGCGTGCCCCTGCTTGTGACGGAGAACGGCATCGCGACCGATGACGATGAGCTGCGGATCTGGTACACCACTGAAGCTCTTCGCTCCATGAGGTCGGCGATTGACGAGGGTATCTCCGTGCTCGGCTACCTTCACTGGAGCCTTCTCGACAACTACGAGTGGGGCTCGTACCGGCCGACGTTCGGCCTCGTAGCCGTCGACCGCACAACCTTTGTCCGTCATCCAAAACCGAGCGCACACTGGCTTGGAGATCTGGCACGCCGATCAACGCCGGAACCGCCACGACGGACAGGGCCTCCGGCACCCATGTCCGGGGTCGACTGAAAAGCAGTTCCGGCACGACAGCAGCAGCCGAATCAGATGTCAGCGTCAGCTGCCTCCGGCCGCGGCCGTTCGCCGCGAAGGGGGAGCTGAGACAGCGCGGCTGGTGGCTCTCTCCACACGGAAGGTAGCGATCCGGCCTCTGCTGCCCTTACCGCCTCAAAGATTTTGAGTGGCGTGCACGGCATGTCGAGGTGCCGGATCCCGAGGTGGCTTAGGGCGTCGATCACGGCGTTGTGCACTGCTGGAGTGGACCCAATAGTTCCGGACTCTCCAATGCCCTTCGCCCCGAGCGGATTGAGGGGACTTGGGGTCTCTGTGTTCGAAGCCTCGAGCGAGCACAGCTCAGCAGCCGACGGCATCGGGTAATCCGCCAGGTTCGACGTGAGCGGGTTCCCGCTTTCGTCGTACACCATGTGCTCCCACAGCGCTTGGGACATCCCCTGCGCGATTCCGCCATGTTGTTGTCCCGTCACGACCATTGGATTCAAGACACGTCCGCAGTCGTCGACAGCGACGTGCCGCAAGGGTCGAACTGCGCCGGTGTCCAGGTCGACCTCGACAACTGATAGATGAGCACCAAAGGGGAATGTCGGACCCTCCTGGCTGAAGTCAACCGAGGCGGCGAGAGGGTTGCCCGAGGACGCTGCTAGCTGGGCCAGCCTGGCCCAGCTAATCGCTCTGGAGGGGACGCCCGCCACCCCGACTCGCCCGTCCTCAGTCACGGTGATGTCGGCTGTGCTCGCCTCGAGCTCCTCAGCCGCGAGCTCCTTGGCGCGGGCCAAGACCTCCTCGGCGGCTTGGCGGACTGCATTGCCTCCGACCTGGAGGCTTCTCGAACCCCCGGTGCCTCCGCCCCGTGGCACCTCGGCTGTGTCGGATTGGATGAAACGGATGGCGTTGAGAGGGATCCCGAGGCGGTCGGCCACGATCATCGCGAACGATGTGGCATGCCCTTGTCCGTGAGCCGATGTACCGACCCTGATTGTGGCCGAGCCGTCCTCGTGGACATCTACTCGACCGAACTCCTTAGCCCCGCCGCCTGCGGTGACTTCGACGTACACCGCGACGCCGATTCCGAGGGCTACCCGGTCCCCGTTCCGTCGCCGGCGTTCCTGCTCGCGCCGCAGAGCATCGTAATCGGCGATCTGCAATGCTTTGTCGAGAGCCCTCTCATAATCGCCGCTGTCATACCGTGCCCCCATCAGGGTCGTAAAGGGAAACTCATCGGGAGCGATCAGATTTCGTCTACGCAACTCGACCGGATCGATCCCCAGCTCGTCAGCTGCGAGGTCCATTGTCCGCTCGAGGAATTCAGCGGCTTCTGGGCGTCCCGCACCTCGGAATGCTCCCATCGGCGTCGTGTTGGTAAGTACGGCCGCAACGTCGTAACGAATCGTCGGAATCCGATAGACACCCTGGGCCATCAGCCTGGTTGGGCCGATTGCCAGTGCGCCTCCGAAGCCCGCATAGGCTCCGGCGTCGGAGACGACTCGTACTCGCATGCCAGTGATCTTGGCCTGCTCATCGAATCCAAGCTCGACATAGTCGATCTGGCCGCGGCCGTGGGGCATCGCGACCATGTTCTCCGAACGGGTCTCGACCCACATGACGGGTCGCCCCAGGCGGTTGGCAACGGTCGTGACAACCAGGTGCTCGGCCATGACTCCTGCCTTTGCACCGAAACCACCCCCAACGTGAGGTGTGATGACCCGAACCGCATCCCGGTCGAGGTTCAGGAGGCGGCAGAGATTGTCCCGGAAGCCGTGAGGCATCTGCGTCGACACGTAGACCGTGAGCAGGTGACCCGCGCCATCGTCTCCGGGAACGACGGCGATCGCATTCCCCTCTAGCGGCACGACCGCAACCCGCTGGTTCGCGATTCTGAGCCGGACCACCCGGCTAGCTCGAGCAAAAGGATCAACATCCTCGCGATCCCGAAAGCCGGCGGCGATGTTGCTCCCCAGTTCTTCGAACTGCAGTGGCGCGCCAGCGACAAGCGCTTCTTCTGGGTCCACCACGGCAGGAAGGGGCGTGTAGTCGACTTCGACACTCTCGGCCGCGTCCGCAGCCGCCGCTGCCGTCTCGGCGACGATCACTGCGACCGGTTCCCCGACAAAACGGACCTTGCCAGTGGCCAAGGGGGGCCGCCCGCACGCTGGGTTCAAGACCATAAAGCCGTGGTAGGGCTCGAGCTGCAGGTCCGCAGCGGTCCAGGCTCCCAGGACCCCCGGAGCCCTGGAGGCTCGTGAGATGTCGACCGAGTTGACCAGGGCATGAGCCAGCGGCGAACGCACGAACGTGGCGTAGGCCATGCCGGGGACACGGAGGTTCCCGACGAACGTGCCGTGGCCAGTGAGCAGTTCCGGGTCCTCTATCCGAAGGACGCGGGTTCCCAAGATCGATCCAGGCATCGGGTGAGGACCCTATCGGACCCGGCAGACGAGGCTGACGGCTCGTCTGCCGACAAGACTATTGATTCGTTTGGACGCTTCCGGAGCCAGAGGTACCGGTCGGTCCTCCTCGGTGGCAGTTGTCGTCTGCCCACACGATCGACTTCAGGGGAGCAGTTCCGCCGAACCCAGTTGGAGGACTGCCGAGAACACTCGGTGAGCCATCGCCGCGATCAGCTCACGCCCGCGGTCATTGGCAGGATCCATGGCGCCGCCCGCGGTTACCGGGTAGACCGTCGTCGCCAGGGCACTGCGGCGGTAGTGGTCCCAGGCCAGCTCCAGCGGGTAGTCGTAGAGGTGAGATCCGTGGTCGCCAGTGAGGTGGCGTGCCACGGTCTCGTACCAACAGGAGACGAGCTCCCTTTCGTTGCTCTGGCGAGTGGTCGTGTCGAGCGATTGACAGAGGAAGTAGGCGACATCAGATATCGCCGGGCCGCGGTAGGAGATCTGCCAATCGAGCACGACCACCGGGTCCGGACCTTGATCGTCGAAGAGTAGGTTGTCGAGCCGGAAGTCCCCGTGACAGACGGTCCGTGGCGCCTCTGCGATCCCTGCCTTGACGAGGTCCTCGAACTGCTGCTGGATCCGTTCAGCCAGTGGGATACTCCCCTCGGGTAGGTCACCTCCGAAGAGGCGAACGAAGGTTGGCCATGCCTGCCGGTACTGTTCCCCGGCCGAGAGGTTGATCGGATCGTCGAGGTTGGGCATCCATGTGAGGCTCTCCAGGGCAGGAGCGGACCACCAGGTGGCATGGAGTCCGGCGAGCGCCTTTAGGGCCTGGCTTGCCCGGGAAGGGTCGGCTCCATCGATCTGGCTGAAGCAGGTCCGGCCACTCAGGTCCTCGAGGATCAGGGCAAAGGTGTTTCCTTCCGGGTCCAGGTGATTCCAAAAGCATCGAGGCACTCGCACCGGGACCCGGTCGGCGATCTCGAGGTAGAAGCGACCCTCACGCTCGTAAAAGTTGAAGTGGTCGCCAATCATTCGGTTCTCTGGGAGGTGCGACGGAAGCTTGACGACGACGCTTTCAGGCACACCCCTTGGATCGCCCTCGCAGCGGAGGCTCAGCCGTGCAAGCTGGCCGACAATGCCGACTCCGACACCGATGGGTTGGTGCACGACTGCGGTGATGGTGGTGTCGGCACCGATGATTCCTGAGGATCGGAAGATCTCCGTCAGCCATTCACCAGTGATGGCTTCGGTGGTCCTGGGTATTGATACCACGATTCCTCTAGGGCCGCCGTGACCAGATCAATTCCGCTGGTATCGAGCGACAGTGTACGCGATCACCACTGGCACGTCGATCGCGAAGACGGCAAGGGTGGCAATCAGGATCCCAAGCGTGGCCCCTCTCGTATGGTCATAGATGAAGACGAACGCCAGGATCGCCGCGATGACCATGTACGCCAACAATGCCCATCGAGCGACGAGGAAGAAGCTCCCCCAGGCGAAGTCGCGGATCCGCACCAGCAGAACGAGAGCGGCCAGCGTCAGCACTCCTCCGGCGATCAGCAGGCCCAATGCCGGTCCCAGTGGAGGGCGCTTCGGAAGGTACGAAGCGAGGTAGACGCCCCCGGACAGCATGAGTGCCACCGACCCGACGGTCAACTCTGCAACCGGAGGCAGGCGCCTTTGCGCCGGGTGTTGGAGTCCTTGAGTTGTGCTCACGTTGTGGCGATCCGGGTCATGATGACCAGGGTCGCGACTTGCATCGCTCCCGTGATCCCGGCGGTCATGATGAAGCGCCGCATCAACCTGCCGATGATCTCGCCATCTGGTTCTGGCTTCTTCAACTCGAATAGCACAGCGATGTTCGCTGGCTCGAGAAGACCCAGGGCGATGATGGCCATGACGGCAACCACGATGAAGGAAGCCACGATCCAACCGTGATGCGAGTATGACGAGGTGAGATACCCCTCATGCCTGGCCAGCTGCCAGCCGGCAGCCAGGGTGCAGGTCACCAATGTTGGCATGATGAGCACCATCTTCGGCATGAAGCGGGTCGTGAATTCGATCCGGGCCGGAATGGAAAGTCGACCGAGGATCGGGCCGATCACGAACCCCAAGAACAAATCCAGCGCGGTCCAGATGCCCCCGCTCACGACGTGGAAGAAGTCGATCGCCCACAGTCGGTTGGTCGCGATGGCCACTACCAGGCAGGCGAGGACGACGGCGACGATAGGGAGCCCCCGAACTGGGACGATCTGAAATGACGGCCGGTGGACGGCGGCTTCCGGCGCCACCTCGGCCCGGGCTCCGGTGCTCTCCAAAACATGGGTGACGTCAGTCATCCGCCCCCCTTACAACTCGTGTTGGCAAACACTGGCGTACAACCGTGCCGAGTGATCCGCTGTGAGCGACACCCGAAAACCAAGCCGCAGTATAGCGGCCATCCGAGCCGGCTTCTTGGGCAACGGGGAGTGATCACGGGCCAGCCGGTGTCCGCGTTGGCCGCGACATGAATGCCATCGGAAGCTGGGAACCAACGGACCAGTCAAGGGTGGCAATCAGCCGGCCCGGTTGGACCGCGGGCTTGGTCGGGCGCAGCCTGGGTCCGAGGTAGGCGGCGGTCGCTTCGATGTCGGTGACCGTGAACGCGAGCCCGTAGAACCGAGCCTGGCCCGAATCTGTCCGGCGAGGGTCACCGACCACCTCGACGATGACCTGGCCGAGCCGGAAGAATGCTTGCATCGTCGGGCGCTCTGGGGTCCCGGCGTTCCTGGTCCGTCGCAGCGCTATGCCCGCACGCTCGAAGGCAGCCACCGTCCGCCTGAGGTCGGGGGTGGCGATGACGAGGTGGTCGACGGCCACCACACCGTTTGGATGCAATGGGGTGGGCCTCGGATCGGGCTCGCCGTCGTGGCAGGGGAGCTCTCCTGGTCCTCCAGCCCCGCGGAGGCTCCACGAGACGATCCCTCGTCCCTCGGCATCGAGCCGATGGCAGATGCCGCTGATCCAGGTTGCCCCGTCCTCGATCACGAAGCCGAGCTCTTCCCAGAGCTCCTTTGGGTCGCTGATGTTGAACGAGGCGATCTCGACCACAGACCGACCATATCTGTTCGTGGTCTGACGAACGTTGTTGGCAGGTCGCGGGTTTCGTTGAGCCGCGTCGGTTTCCCTGCCACGTCACCAGGTACCGAGCGATTCTCGCCCCTTTCTCGATGGCGGATCGTCCCGAGGATGGACCCTAAGAACACCAGTGGGATCCCGGCTGCTAAGCCACGCGAAACGGTCTCGTGCAGGAGCACGATGCCGAGCACGACTGCCACTGCTGGGTTGATGTAGGTGATCACCGTGGATCGGGCTGGGCCCACCTCGGCGATCAACTGGAAGTAGGTGAGGAAGGCGACCGCGGTGCAGACGACGACAAGGAGAATGACCGAGACGACTTCTTCGGGTGAGAGATGATGAGGGAGGTGTGTGAGTCCATAGGGGGCGTACCCGGCACCGGTCAGGACTAGCGAGGCTCCGACCACCAGGTTGGTCGGCACGGCTTGGAGGCGCAGCACGACGACGAACGGTCCGACCGCGTAGCAGAGCGCGACCCCCAGGACCTCCAGGACCGCGATGAGGTCGGGCCCGCGCAGATCGATGCCGACGATGATCGCGACCCCGCCGAAGCCGAGAGCCAAGCCGCCCAGTCGCCGCCACCCTGGCGCGGGTTCGTGGCGGGTCACCCAGGAAATGATCACGGCGATCAGGGGGACAGTGGCCACGAGGAGGCCGGACAGAGAGCTGGCCAGGTGCTGCTCGGCCCGCGACAGCAGCAACCACGGTACGGCCACCTCGATGACCGTGTAGACGGCGACCGGACGCCAGTGGCGGAGAAGCAGCACAGTGTTGGACGGCCGCCCGAGCAACGGCAGAAACGCCAGGCCGGCTCCGGCAGTGCGGAAGAAGACCAAGGTCGGCGGCGCGATATCGCGGACTGCGATACGAATGAGCAGGTAGGGAATGCCCCAGATGACACCCATGGTGGCGAACAGGAGCCAGCCACGTTTGGTCACCGAGGTGCAGGATAGAACCAATCCCAGTATGCATCCTTATCGCTAAAGCATTTTGGGAGTAACAAGGCGCACCAAACGGGCCTCCGCCCGAACGATCGATTATCTTTGGGCGGAGGTGTGGAGTTGCACGGCCCGTGCCATCGCGGCCTTCCCTTTCCTACCCTCACGCGAATCACTTGAAGTACCTGGTCAGCTCTGGGAGACTTTGTCCGGAGGTTGTCTGTTCGCAGTTCTACGGGCTGTGAGGGGGGATAGATGGCACTCGCGCAGGAACGTCCGACCGTTGTAGAGCCTGCCTCGGGGACCGGTCTCGCTGGGTTCGAGCAGTCGGACCGCAAGCTCCGTCGCACAATGGGTCTGACCCAACTGACCGCGCTCTCCTTGGGGGCGATCATTGGCTCGGGCTGGCTGTTCGCGGTGCTCTCGGCCGACGCCACCGCCGGTCCGGCGTCCATGGTGTCGTGGATCATCGGCGGCATCTGCGTGCTCTTCATCGCGCTGACTTACATGGAGATTGCGGGCATGCTGCCCCGAACCGGGGCTCTTGCCCGGTACCCGCAACTCACCCATGGTGGGTATGCCGGGATGTTGCTCGGGTGGGCATATTTGCTGTCGGCGGTGTCAGTTCCGGCCATCGAGGCGGAGGCGTCGGTCACCTATCTGTCGTCGAAGTTCCCGAACATCGGTCTGATCCCACCCAAGAGCACGATCCTGGCGTGGCCGAAGGGAGTGATGCTGGCCTTTGGCTTCCTGCTCCTGTTCTTCTTCCTGAACTTCTTCGGCATCCGGCTGCTCTCCGAGGTCAACCGGTGGGTGGTGGCGTGGAAGCTGATTATCCCGACCCTCACCTTCTGCTTCGTGTTCGCTGCGTTCAGGGGCTCGAACTACGGGTCGAGCGTCGGGGGGTTCGCGCCGCTCGGCAAGGCGCCGATCTTCGAGGCGGTGTCGACCACCGGGATCGTCTTTGCCTATCTCGGGTTCCGCCAGGCGCTCGAGTACGCAGGGGAGGCTCGACGGCCCCAGCGTGACGTTCCCCGGGCGACCATCCTGTCGGTACTAATCGCAATTGTCCTGTACGTGCTGCTCCAAGTGGCCTTCACCGGTGGAATCCGGTGGGGGAGCCTCGGCGTCAAGATTGGTGACTGGAAGGCGCTGAGTACATCGGCCTGGGCCACCGGCCCGTTCTATCGGGAGCTGCACGCGGCAGGCATCGGTGCCCTAGCCGGCTTCGCCGCTCTACTGATCTGGGACGCGGTGATCTCGCCAGCTGGCACCGGCTGGGTCTACACCGGCACGTCCACGCGGACCTTCTACGGCATGTCGGTCCAGCGCCTCTTCCCGCCGGGACTGCAGGTGATGAACCGCTTCGGCATTCCCTGGGCGGCCCTGATCGCATCGTTCTTCGTCGGCGGGCTGTTCTTCATCCGCCAGCCCAGCTGGTATGGGATTGTGGGGTTCATCACCTCGACCACGGTGCTCACCTACATCATGGGCGGATCGGGGGTCGCGGTGCTGCGCCGCATCGCACCGGACTGGCATCGTCCGGTGCGATTGCCAGCTATGTGGGTGCTCTCGGCCTTGGGCTTCATCGCAGCGACCGAGGTTGTCTACTGGAGTGGGTTCTCGACACTGATCACGGTGATGACGGCTGCATTCTTTGCATTCGTCATCTACCTTTGGTACTACGCGCCATCGCGCGGGTACATGACTCAAGGACAAGGAGTGACCCTCGGGTTCGCCTTCCTCGGAGTGTGGCTCTACATCGCGGCCAAAGGTGGTTGGGTCCTGCGCACTGGCACGTTGCCGGTGCACGGCTCATGGACCGAGGGCACCTACTACGTGGCCTTCGCCGCCGCAGTTGTCCTGGTCTCGGCGGCGACCTGGCTGCTGTCCAATGAAGAAGGTCGGAAGCAGATCGACCGAGCGTGGTGGCTGATCTTCCTAATCCTGTCGCTGCTCCTGCTCTCCTACTACGGGGAGTACGGGTTCAACTCCACGCACCCGACGGTGGCCTTCCCCTACAGCGACCTGATCGCGGCAGGGATCGGACTTATCGCTTTCTTGTGGTCCGTTCACAGCGGCTATGAGACCGAAGAGCTCCGGGAGATGCGTCGGGCGATCGAGTCGAGCCGGATGGAGGCTGTACCTGGGACCGGACCCACGCTGAGCTCGGAGGGTCGTCCGGAGCACGCAGCCGGGTAGGGCGCGATTCGCTCGATGGCACGCTCCGGTGCGCCCGCCCGGAGCGTGCCATGGGCAGCGCCGGGGCTGACGGGGGGAGGTCCGGGACATCAGCGTCCGCGCCTGCCTTCGTACCGGCCAGAAGGCGGCGCCTCGTTTCGGGTGCGCTGGTCGAACACTAGGGGGCGCCGGCTCCGGAGGGTGCGGGCCATCGTGGGCCCGGTGGCGACCGCTCAGGCTAGGGTCGCCACGATGGCACGAGATGGGGAGGGCGGATGAGCATCCTTGGCAACCGCGTCTTGCGCCGGGAGGACCCGAAGTTCCTCACGACCGGCGGGACCTACGTCGACGACCTGCCGCTGGAAGGCGCCGTCCACATCGTCTACGTGCGGTCCCCGATGGCGCACGCGAGGATCCACTCAATCGACAGCACAGAGGCGCTGCGCTCGCCAGGCGTCGTTGCAGTCTTCACGGCCGCCGAGGTCGACCTGCCACCGATGCCGCCGGGCGCCCCTTTCGCCAACCCAGCGATGGTCCGCCCCTGGTTGGCCGACGGGGTTGTCCGGTTTGTTGGAGACCTCGTCGCGGCGGTGGTGGCCGAGACTCGGGAGCAGGCGATGGACGCTGCCGAGCTCGTACTGGTCGACTACGAGCCGTTTCCGGTAGTCATCGATCCTGAAGCTGCCGCTGGCAGCGACATCCTCGTGCACGAGGCGGCCGGCACCAACGTGGTGTTGCGGATGCCGGAGGACCTGGTGAGCGTCGGCATGGTTCCGCCGGAGGCCGCCACCGAGCCGCCCGAGATGTTCGCAGGCTGCGAGGTCGTCGTTCGCCAGCGCATCGTCAACCAGAGGGTGGCGCCCTGCCCACTCGAGGTTCGAGCGGCCGCGTCGAGGTGGGACGACGGTCATCTGACCCAGTGGACCACCACCCAGGCACCGCATGGGGTGAAGGCGAGCCTGGCTCAGATCTTTGGTTTGGCGGACGATCAGGTCCGGGCGGTCGCGCCCGACGTTGGTGGTGGTTTCGGCGCCAAGATCGGCGCCTACCCTGAGGAGCTGTTTGTTGCCTGGATCGCGCGGAAGATCGGCCGGCCCGCTCGATGGGTGGAGACCCGCAGTGAGTCGATGCTCTCACTCGGCCATGGGCGCGCTCAGGTCCAGCTGGCAGAGCTGGGAGGCACCCGGGACGGCCGCCTGCTCGCGTACAAGCTCTCGGTGATCCAAGATGCCGGCGCTTATCCGGCTTTCGGGGCCTTTCTCCCCCTGATGACGAGAACGATGCTGACCGGTGTCTACGACATCGAGAGGGTGTACTTCGCCGATACCTCGGTCGCGACCAATACCAACCCGACAGTGGCCTACCGGGGCGCCGGTCGACCGGAAGCCACAGCGGCGATTGAGCGAATGGTGGACATCTTTGCGGCCGAGATCGGCATGGACCCCGCCGAGGTGCGGCGGAAGAACTTAGTTGGACGGGATCGCTTCCCATTCACGACGCCAACCGGGACCACCTATGACGTCGGTGATTACGAGGCCGCCCTCGACAGGGTGCTGGAGGCTGCGGGCTATTCGGAGCTTCGAGCCGAGCAGCAGCGACGCCGGGAAGCCGGCGAAGCCAAGCAGCTGGGGATCGGGCTATCGACCTACGTTGAGATAACCAACGGCATCCCGGGTAGCGAGTTCGGGTCGGTGGAAGTGCTTGCCGATGGCCGGGCCCGGGTCCGGACCGGCACATCGCCCCACGGCCAGGGTCACGTGACCTCGTGGTCCCAGCTCGTTGCTGACCAGCTCGGGATCGCGATCGAAGATGTCGAAGTCATCCACGGCGACACCGACCTCGTTCCCCGAGGGGTCGGCACCTTCGGATCCAAGTCGTTGCAGTCCGGCGGAGTGGCGGTGTTCCAAGCCGCCGAACAGGTAGTTGACAAGGCGAGGAAGCTTGCTGCTGAGCTGCTCGAGGCGAACCCGAACGACATCGAGCTTGACAAGCAGAGCGGCCGATTTCAGGTGGCTGGGACGCCCAGCGCGTCGAAGACGTGGGCGGAGCTAGCGCGAGCGAGCGGCGATGGAGGTCTTTCGGCTGAGGTCGACTTTGCCGCGTCAGGCGCCACTTTCCCGTTCGGAGCCCACCTGGTGGTTGCCGAAGTAGACACCGAGACCGGAGGCGTGACGCTCAAGCGGATCGTGGCGGTCGACGACGCTGGTCGATTGGTCAACCCGTTGATCGCCGAGGGTCAGATTCACGGCGGCTTGGCTCAGGGTGTGGCGCAGGCCCTGATGGAGGAGATGTGCTACGACGAGCAGGGCAATCCGATCACCGCGAACCTTGCCGACTACGAGTTCGTCTCGGCGGCCGAGCTACCCAGTTTCGAGACCTATTCGATGGAGACACCGACGCCCATCAACCCACTGGGAGCCAAGGGGATCGGAGAGTCTGGCACGATCGGATCGACCCCGGCGGTCCAGAACGCTGTCTGTGACGCCCTGAGACATCTTGGCGTCCGACATGTAGACATGCCAACGTCACCATTGCGAGTGTGGAAAGCGATCGAACAAGCGAAGGGGAAGTCATGAAGGTGAAGCTGGAGGTGAACGGGGAAGCCCATGAGCGCGACGTCGAGCCGCGAACGCTCCTCGTCTACTTCCTCCGTGAAGAGCTGGGCCTGACGGGCACCAATGTCGGGTGTGACACGACGAGCTGCGGTGCGTGCACGGTCCTGCTCGATGGGGAGTCAGTGAAGAGCTGCACGGTGCTGGCCGCGCAGGCCGACGGCCACTCGATCACCACTATCGAGGGGCTGGCCAGCGGCGACGAGCTCCATCCGATGCAGCAAGCGTTCCGCGAACACCACGGGCTGCAGTGCGGTTACTGCACCCCCGGCATGGTCATGGCTGCTGTCTCGCTCGTCAAAGAGAACCCTGATCTCGATGAGGCTGCCGTCCGAGAGGGCCTCGAAGGAAACCTTTGCCGGTGCACCGGGTACCACAACATTGTGCAGGCGGTCCTCGATGCCGCTCGATCGAGCCGGGAGGGAGCCTGGTGATTCCCGCACCGTTCGACTACGTACGCGTGGGCTCGCTCGACGAGGCCATTTCTGCGCTCGTCGAGCACGGCGAGGATGCCAAGCTCTTGGCTGGAGGGCACTCTCTGCTCCCGCTTATGAAGCTCCGCCTGGCGACACCGAGCGTGCTCATCGATATCGGTCCCGTGCGAGAGCTGTCCTATGTGGTCGACGCCGGTGACCACGTCGCGATCGGCGCGCTGACCAGACATCACGATCTCCACCATGACCCGGTGGCAGTGAGCCAGGTGCCGCTGTTGTCGATGGTGGCAGGCAAGATCGGTGATCCGCAGGTTCGGCACCGCGGAACGATCGGTGGCTCTCTGACCCATGCCGACCCTGCTTCTGACCTTCCGGCAGCGGTGCTGGCGCTGGGCGGAACCCTGGTGGCACGGGGTCCTGCTGGAGAGCGGCAGATCCCAGCTGATGCATTCTTCTCCGGGTTCTTGGAGAGCGCTCTTGCACCCGACGAGGTGCTGACCGAGATCCGGGTACCGAAAGCAGTCGGGGGACACGCGTACCAGAAGTTCGTGCGGCGGGCCCAAGACTGGGCGATCGTAGGATCGGTCGTGGCTCGTGTGGGTGACCGGGTCGGGGTGGCCCTGGTGAACATGGGTCCGACCCCCTTGCGTGCGCTCGCGGTCGAGCAGGCGCTCGCCGAGGGCGCGTCGGCAGCCGAGGCTGCCGAGCGGGCTGCCGAGGGGCTCGAGCCGCCCAGCGACAACAACGCGACTGCCGAGTTCCGCCGCCACCTGGCTCGTGTGCTCACTCGCCGGGCGCTCGCCGAGGCAGGTGTCTGAGCCGTTCACTCCTCGACGTAGAGCTGGCCGTTGGTGCCTTCGGTCACCTGGAAGCGGCGCAGTCCTCGGGTCGCTGGCCCCTGGACCACGGCCCCGCTGCTCGGGTCGAACTCCGACCCGTGGCAAGGGCAGACGATGAGCCGCTCAGAGGGGCTGTAGCCGACCGTGCAACCGGCATGGGGGCAAACCGCGTCGTAGGCGACGAACCGGCCATCGCTGAGGTGGATGACCAGCGACGGGTCCCCGCTGGTGGGATCGGTGAACGCTGCCCAGGAACCCAGGGGTACCTCGGTGGCCGGCCCGATCGCCGACCCGGGGGGAGTGGTTCCTCCGGCGTCGCGGGGCGTGGTGCTGGTTGTGGTTGCCGAGCGGCCCGTCGACCGGGTGACCGGGGGCAGGGTGGCCCCGGGCGTCGACGGTGCAGCCCTGCCGAGCACCCGGCCAATCCCCGCTGCCGCCCCCGCAGCGATCATGCCCGCCATGGCGGCTCCCAGGGCCGCGGCACTGCTTCGGACCAGCTGGCGCCGGGTGAGCTCGCCGTCGACGGACGGCGGGGACGAGTTCTGGTGCAGGAACGGGCACGGCCCAGGACTGCACGGAGCACCACGCCTGGCGGCACAGCGTCCGGCTTCGTAATTGCCGCAGATCCGTTGGACCAGACCGAAAGGGACGACGACCGGGGTGAGGGAGGGTCGGTCTCGCTCGGCGCGGGTTCGATTCCGAATGACCCCGTCCAGGGACCAGACGCCTCCAGCGCCGGCAAGGACCAGGGGAAGCCACGCGAAAAAGAAGGCGATGTCGGCGCCCGTGTAGTAGGGGGAGGCAGACCAACTCACCGTGAGGAACAGGGACAAGGAGATGAGCGCCCCTCCGGCGGCCGCGATCCGGCTGAACAGGCCGAGGAGGGTTCCGATCCCTACCGCCAGCTCGCCGAGGGCGATGAGCACGCCGACCAGCGTGGAGACGGCCAGCAAGTGACCCAGCAGCGGGTGCAGCGGGCTCGAGCGCTCGGCCCCGACCATCTGCGCATAGATGCCGGCCGGATTGGACCGATCGAAGAAGGTCGGATCGGCGAACTTCTGGAGGCCGGCGACGCAGAAGGTCACGCCGAGGAAGGCCCGTAGCGGGAGCAGCGCCCACCCGCTGAGCCAGGTGGTTCGGGGTGGAGGCGTGGCGGCGAGCGCTCGCCTTCGACGCCGGTGGGCTCTGGTGCCGGCAATCACCGGGCACCAGGGCGGCCGGAACGCGACCGGCCCGAGCTGAGCAGGATGCCCGCAGTGTGCACGTGGATCTTTCAGGCTCTCGGGGCCAGGGTGATCGAGGCGACCCTATCCGACTCGACCGCAGTGCGCTCAGGTGCGCTCGGGCTCTCCGTTGGCGGCATTCTGCCGCCCGAGGCGCCAGTAGGACTTGACGCTGAGGTCCTCGGAGGCGAGCCCTCGAGCTTCGAGCGCGTCCCTCAGGGCGTTGACAACCCGGTGCTCGCCGCCGACGTACGCGTGCCCCCTACCCGTAGGCAAGGACAGCGAGGCGACTGCCTCGAGCAGGCGAGCCGGGTTGCCTGGGGCCGCATCCCCGCGGTGGATCCAGCGTGGACCGGAGACCCGGGCACGGACATCGGCCGGCTGTTCGTGTCCGGGACCGTCGACCTCGATGGCGAGCACAACGTTGCGCGTCGGTGGCACGGCTTCGGCCATGGCTAAGGCTGCGGGTGCGAACGCGTCGTCTCCCACGAAGAGATGCCACGATGCGTTCGGGTCCAGCCCGATCTTGCCGCGCGGCCCCACGGCCTCGACTGCGTGGCCGGGTCTGACGGAACGGGCCCACTGCACACCAGGCCCGTCGCCGTGCAGCGCCACGTCCAGTGTCACCTGACGACGCCAGCGGTCGAAGTGCCGGATCGTGTAACGGCGGCGGCGTACTCGCTCGCCGTTGCCGTCGAGAGCGATCATGAGGTCCTGCCCTGGGAAGGGCTCCATCGCTCTGAGCTCCTCCCCGGCCAGGGTGATGCGGCGGAACGATGGTGTGAGGTCCTCGGCCTGGACGACCCGGAGGCTGAGCGCGAGGACACCCAGCCGGGCGGCCAGGTCCTCGTTCTGCCGACGGTAGTCGCTGGACTTACCGTTCGACGAGACAGGACTCCGATCAGATCGGGCGCTCATTGGTTACCCGATGCCGGCCTCGACGCCAACAGGTCACGGATCTCTCGGAGCAGCGCGATGTCCTCAGGGACGACCTCAGGCTCGTCAGCACCTTTGTGCCGTGCTTGGAACGCGTTCAGAGGCGCAACGATGAGGAAGTACACGGCCGCTGCCACCGACAGGAAGGTGATGATGTAGTTGATCAAGTCGCCGTAACTGAAGAGGCTGTGGTGGAGCCGGAAGCTCAAGGAACTGAAGTTGGGCTTGCCGGCGATCGCCGCGATCAGCGGCGTGATGATGTCCCGCACCAGGGCCTGCACGACCGCGTTGAATGCGACGCCGACCACAACCGCAATGGCCAGGTCGACCACGTTGCCCCGCAAGATGAAGTTTCGAAACCCCTTGAGCATGGGAACCCTCCGTGCCCATCCGATCCGCACCAGCGTCGACAGCTTCGCATATCGGTCGTGCCAGCCGGGCAATCGTCCGCCTCGGGTGGCCCGAGGACGCCTCGGGCGCTCGTCGGCCCGCAGCGGTACAGTCGGCCACGGAAGGAGGACTGATGCGCTGGAACCTACCGAACAGTCGGGTCCCCGAGGCTTGGTTCAACGTCGTGCCCCATCTGCCAGCACCACTCGAGCCCCCGTTGCATCCCGGGACCCGAGAGCCGGTCGGCCCAGACGATCTTGCGCCGCTGTTCCCGATGGCGCTGATCGCTCAGGAGGTCTCAGCGGATCCGTGGATCGACGTGCCTGGAGCGGTGCTCGACGTCCTGAAGCTGTGGCGTCCTACGCCACTGGTACGGGCGTCGAGGCTCGAAGAGGCGCTCGGCACGCCTGCTCGCATCTACTACAAGGACGAGTCGGTGTCGCCCGCCGGGTCGCACAAGCCGAACACCGCGGTGCCGCAGGCGTTCTTCAACAAGCTGGAGGGCGTCGAGCGGCTGACCACCGAGACCGGCGCTGGACAGTGGGGGAGCGCCCTGTGCTTCGCCACCGCACTCTTCGGCCAGGAGTGCAAGGTCTACATGGTGAGAGCTTCGTACAACCAGAAGCCCTACCGTCGAGTGATGATGGAGACCTGGGGCGGTTCGGTGGTCCCCTCGCCGGTCGACGACCCCGAGCATCCTGGATCGTTGGGTACGGCGATCTCTGACGCGGTACGAGATGCTGCGACCCGAGAAGACACCCACTACTCGCTCGGATCGGTGCTGAACCATGTCCTGCTCCACCAGACGGTGATCGGCTTGGAGGCAAAGGAGCAGCTCGCGATGGCCGGCGAGGAACGTCCAGACATTGTGATCGGTTGCTGTGGGGGAGGGTCCAACCTGGGCGGGATCGCCTTGCCCTTCGTCCCGGATCCGGAGGTCGAGCTGCTGGCGGTCGAGCCAGCTTCTTGCCCGACGCTCACCGAGGGCCGCTACGAGTACGACTTCGGGGACACGGCTGGAATGACCCCCCTCCTGTCGATGTACACCCTTGGACACGACTTCATCCCGCCATCCATCCACGCCGGCGGACTGCGCTACCACGGCGACGCTCCCATCATCTGCAACTTGGTGAAGCACGGGCGGATGCGGGCCACTGCCTACCCGCAGGGCAAGGTCTTCGAAGCCGCGGTCCAGTTCGCCCGAAGCCAGGGCACCATTCCCGCTCCCGAGACCAGCCATGCCATCAGGGCGGTGATCGACGAGGCGCTGGCGGCCAAGGAAGACGGGCGGCCCAAGGTCATCTTGTTCAACTACTCCGGCCATGGACTGCTCGACCTCTCTGCGTACGACGACCACCTGCATGGGCGCCTGATCGACGCCTGAAACAGTTGCGATGTCGATCCTCGAGCGTTTCGGCCTTCATGGAAAGGTCGCCGTGGTCACTGGCGCGTCCTCTGGGCTCGGAGTCGCATTCGCCCGGGGTCTGGCTGAGGCCGGGGCCGACGTGGTGCTCGGGGCCCGCCGGGCCGATGGCCTGGCCGCGACCGAGGCAGTAGTGCGCGAGTGCGGCGGTCGAGCAGTCTCCTTGGTGACCGACGTCACCGTGCCCGAACAGTGCCGAGCCCTGGCCGATCGGGCAGTTGAGGCATTCGGCCGGCTCGACGTGCTCGTCAACAATGCGGGAGTGGGGACGGCAGTGCCGGCGTCGCGCGAGCAGCCGGAGGAGTTCCGCAGAGTGGTCGAAGTGAACCTCTTCGGCTCCTACTGGATGGCCCAGGCAGCAGCGGCGCACATGGAACCGGGGTCGTCGATCGTCAACATCGGCAGCGTGCTGGGCGAGACGACGGCCGAGCTCCCCCAAGCGGCCTACTCGGCCTCCAAGGCAGGGATCGTTGGACTGACCCGTGACCTCGCCCAGCAGTGGACCGGGCGCAAGGGCATCCGGGTGAATGCCGTGGCCCCAGGGTTCTTCCCGACCGAGATGACGGAGCAGTACTTGCCGGGCTATCTCGAGCGGATGGTCGAGCGGCGCGTCCCGATGGGTAGGGTCGGCCAGCTCGAAGAGTGCGCAGCCGTAGTGGTGTTCCTGGCTAGCGACGCTGCCTCCTACGTGAGCGGGATCGTCCTGCCGGTGGACGGAGGGCTGCTCACCAGTTGACAGCGGGCCCGACGGCGGCAGGCCTGCCAAGATAGGGCGTGCTCTTCTCCATCGAGAACAAGACGGCCCTGGTAACCGGGGGGTCCAGGGGGATCGGCCGGATGATCGCGGCGGGATTCGTTGCCGCTGGCGCGAAGGTGTACATCGCCGCCCGCAAGCACGAGGCGAGCGAACAGACGGCGGCTGAGCTGGCCGAGGTCGGAACCTGCATCGCATTGCGGGCTGACCTGTCGACCGAGGACGGGTGCCGAGCCCTGGCCGACGAGGTGGCCGCCCGGGAGGAGCGGCTGGACATCCTGGTGAACAACGCCGGCGCCACGTGGGCTGCGCCGCTGGAGGAGTTCGGGGAGGCAGCCTGGGAGCGGGCGCTGTCGGTCAACGTGAAGGGGGTGTTCCACCTAACGAAGTTCCTCCTGCCGAAGCTTCGGGCGGCCGCCCGGCCGGAGGACCCGGCCCGAGTGATCAACATCGGCTCGATCGACGGGCTGCGGGCCCCCAGGCTGGAGACCTACTCATACTCGGCGTCCAAGGCGGCTGTGCACATGCTGACCAGGCACCTGGCCGGCAAGCTGGCCCCGGAGATCACCGTGAACGCCATCGCGCCGGGACCTTTCGAGTCCAAGATGATGGCCGAGACCCTGCGGAACTTTGGGGAGCAGATCGCGGCCTCGGCTCCGCTCAAGCGCATCGGCCGGCCCGATGACATGGCTGGCACCGCCATCTTCTTGGCGTCGCGGGCCGGCTCGTACCTCACCGGGGCAGTCATCCCGGTCGACGGCGGTATCTCGACGATCTAATGGGCCATCTGGGGGGGTCGGCACGGCGGTTCCGTCTCTCGGTGAGCCGGCTGAGCCCGGGCCGGTCGGCGCCATGATGTCCTCGGCGCTGACTCGTCTGGCCCATCGCCACCACGAACTGGACACGGCTGGCGCTCGCGCCGCCCGCCTTGAGGTTCGCCGGCTCCGGGCCCGCCTGGCGCTCTCTGCGGGCCGGTTCGACCGGGACTGGGTGTGGCTCGTCCGGCGGGAGTTGCGCGTCCTCGAGCAGGTGATCGGCGACGTAGTGGACGCCGACGGCCTGGGGTGCTGGGTCGCGGCGCAGCGGCTGGACCAAAGGGACGAAGCGGGCAAGGCGGAGCTGTTGGCCGAGCTGGCGGCCGAGCGGGCTCGCGCCCACCGCCGGCTCGTCGCCTTGGTCGAGTCGGCCCGCTACGAGCGGATGGTGCAGGACCTTCGGCGGCCCTATCTCGCGCCCCGACACCTCGACGAGCGGGTCGGCAAGCAGTGGCGGGCATTGCGGAGGCTCGTTCGAACGATCGATTGCGTGCCGGGCGACGAGCAGCGCCGCCAGCTCGCCGTCCGCATCGACCGTGCCCGGCACGGCGCCGAGCTCGAGCCGGCCGGTCGTCGATTCGCCGAGGCATTGGCCAAGCTTCGGCTGGCGCTGGATGGGCTCCAAGAGGCCGCCCTCGCGCAGGGTTGGCTCCGCCACGCGGCCGACGGCGCCGCCTGCAGAGTCGACCTGGTGGCGGGCCAGCTGCTGGAGCGAGCGCGCCAGCTGGAGGCCGAGCGGTGGATTGGCTGGCAGGACCGCTGGGATCGAGCCCGTCGGCCGGCCTTGCGGGCCTGGCTCGAGCACTGATTCGCTGGCCGGCAGGGTTGGCGCCGCCGCGCCACGCGTCGAGCACTCCTGCGGTCGGCGTGGTCGCGACGCCTTTGCCTCTAGGGCCGCTGACAGAACACGTGCCAGCCGGCGCCGCCCCACGCGCACAGGGCGAGGACCCGGCCCAGCCAGGACTGGGTGAACCAGCGGATGAGCGCGATGGGTCCGGGCAGGCCTGGCCGCATCGCCGAGAAGGTGCCCCAGCCCACCAGGGCGGCGCCGAGCACGATCCAGACCACCCCGCCCGGACTCACCGCGGCCGTCGCCATCCCAGGGCGATCGCCCCGCCGAGGAGCAACCAGCCAAAGAAGACCACCGCCCGCCCGGGCTGGCTCGCGGTGAGGTGGCCGAGGATCGAGCTCAAGGTGGGGAGATCGTGCTCCTGGTGGACGAAACTGTTGAGGTCCCAGCCGATCACGGCGAGAACGAGCACCGTCCAGATGGCGGCTCCGAGCGCGCTTGCCCTTGCGTCGGCCAGGTGGCGGCGGAGCGCGAAGGGGCCTTTGACCCACTGCGACGAGGGCACTGCTTGGCGAC
This sequence comes from Actinomycetota bacterium, assembly GCA_021324355.1. GTDB lineage: Bacteria > Actinomycetota > Acidimicrobiia > Acidimicrobiales > RAAP-2 > Palsa-461. Next base: position 41,655 of record JAJPJD010000045.1, on the reverse strand, counting down.
CGACCCCGGCCAGCGCTGTGGCGAGGAACCCCAGCCCGATGACGGCGAGGACGCTATCGTGAGCCGAGGCCTGGTCGCGCCCCAGCCCGCCCTCCCACCAGGCCGTGGCCGCTGCCGCCACCAGGGCCATCGTCGCCAACGCCCTGCTCATGGCGTCAGGGTAGGGTAGGAGGGAGAAGGAAAGGGGACGCCGTGACCGTAGTGGCGACTGACACCGAGCGAGTTGACAGCCTCGTCGATGAACTCCTGGCCGACTTCCCGCCGCGAGAGACCGACCCGGTGACCTTCCTCGGGGCCCAGTTCGACCGGGGTTTGGCCTGGGTGCACTTCCCCGAGGGCGAGGGGGGCCTCGGTCTTGCGCCCGCGCTCCAGGTCCGGGTGACCAGTCGGCTGGCCGAGGCCGGCGCGCCCTCGGCGGCCATGCGCAACGTCATCGGCTACGGCATGGTGGCACCGACGATCGTCACCCATGGCACCGAGGAGCAGAAGCGCCGCTACCTGCGGCCGTTGTTCACCGGGGAAGAGGTGTGGTGTCAGCTGTTCAGCGAGCCCGGCTCGGGCTCCGACGTGGCCAGCCTCTCCACCAGGGCCGAGCGTGACGGCGACGAGTGGGTCGTGAACGGCCAGAAGGTTTGGACGACGGTCGCTCACCTGGCCGCCAAGGGCCTGCTGCTGGCCCGGACCAACCCCGAGGTTCCTAAGCACCAGGGGATCACCTGCTTCCTCATCGACATGCATGCTCCCGGTGTCGAGGTCAGGCCGCTGTACCAGATGACGGGGGAGGCAGAGTTCAACGAGGTCTTCTTCGCCGACGCCCGGGTCTCCGACAAGGATCGGCTGGGCGGCGAGGGCGAGGGCTGGCGGGTCGCGATCACCACCCTCATGAACGAGCGGGTGTCGATCGGCGGCGGTGTCTCCTCACGCCGGGGCAGCGGGCCGATCGATGTCGCGGTCGATCTCTACCGGCGTCGGTGGGCCGGCGACTCCTCGCCGCACGCGCGGGCACTACGGGACCGCCTCATGCAGCTGTGGGTGGCCAGCGAGGCGAACCGGCTCACCAACCAGCGCGCCGCCGACCTGCGCCGCAAAGGGACCCCGGGTCCGGAGGGATCGGTGGGCAAGCTCGCGTTCGCAGAGCTCAACAAGCAGATCTCCTCGCTCTCGGTGGACCTGCTCGGAGCAGAGAGAATACTGCACTCGTCCAACTACCCGAAGGTTCGCCCGAGCGGTGTTGGGATGGGCGGGCCCGACGTGCACAAACAGTTCCTGCGTACCCGGGCCAACTCGATCGAGGGCGGCACCTCGGAAGTGATGAAGAACATCCTCGGGGAGCGGGTTCTCGGCCTGCCGGGCGAGCCCCGCGCCGACAAGGACCTTCCCTGGAAGGACGTGCCCCGGAGCTAGCCAGTCGGCTGGCCAGCCAGCTGCCCGCACGCTGCGGCGATCTGCCGTCCCCGGGTCTCGCGGACGGTGGCGTTGACCCCGAGCGGCGCGAGCAGCGCCGCAAACCGTTCGGCGAGGCCCGGAGCGGTCGGGCGGAACCCCGGGGTCTCATTGAGCGGGATCAAGTTCACGTGGGCCCGCAGCGGGTGGGCGAATCGAGCCAGCTCCTGGGCGTCGGACGGTCGGTCGTTCACGCCCGCGATCACCGCCCACTCCAAGGAGAGGCGGCGCCTGGTGCGGGCGGTCCACTCGGCGCACGCTTCGGCCAGGGCGCTGAGTGGCCAGCGCCGGTTGATCGGCACCAGCCGGTCCCGGAGCGCGTCGTTGGCTGCATGCAGGGAGACGGCCAGGTTGACCGGCAGGTCTTCGGCTGCCAGGCGGCGGATGCCCGGCACGATCCCGACAGTCGAGACGGTGAGTCGGCGGGCAGAGATTCCGAGTTCCTGGTGGAGCCGGCGCAGGGCGCTCACGGTCCGGCCGTAGTTGGCGAGCGGCTCCCCCATGCCCATCATCACCACGTGGGTCACCGGTCGCTCCCGTCTGGCCCATGCCACCTGCTCGAGGATTTCTCCGCTGGTCAAGTGGCGGACGAAGCCCCCCTGGCCGGTAGCGCAGAACGGGCATCCCATGGCGCACCCAGCCTGGGTCGAGACACAGACCGTGGTCCGCCGCGGATAGGCCATGAGGACGGTCTCCACCCGTGCTCCATCGGAGGTGGCAAAGACCCATTTGAGGGTGGCGCCGCGATCGGCCGAGCGCCGCTCGAGGGGCGTCAGCCCCGGCGCACACGGCTCGGCGAGCCGGTCCCGGAGGGCCCGTGGGAGCTCGGTGAGCTCTGTGACCCAGGCCGAGCGGCGCCGGAGGCCGTCGAGGAGCTGAGTCAGGCGGTAGGGGGGTTCGCCCTCGAGCAGTTCCTCCAGTTCGGCAACCGAGCGGTCGAAGGGTCCTGGTCGCCACGGTCCTCTACGTTCCCGGCGCGAGGTGGCGGCCACGGAGAGCTCGCGAGCCACCCGGCCATTGTGGCTCATCGGTGGGGCCCTCAGGACGGGGCCAGAACCTGGGGGAGCGAGACCGGCGTGGCGTTGTCGAAGAAGAGCTCGACCTGGCTGGCCTCCAGTGGCCGGGCCAGGAGGTAGCCCTGGCCGAGCCGGCACTGCTCGGCTGTGAGGACCTTGAGCTCCGCCGCCTGCTCGATCCCTTCGGCCACCGTCTGGAGACCGAGAGCCCGGCCCAGCTCCAGCATGGCCCGGACCAGCGCCAGCCCGGTGGCCGAGCCGGTCATGGCCGAGATGAAGGAGCGGTCGATCTTCACGATGTCGACCGGGAACTGGCGCAGGTAGGCGAGTGAGGAGTACCCGGTCCCGAAGTCGTCGATGGCCAGACGGACGCCCAGCGCCTTGAGATCGGCCAGCCGGTCGACCGCGTTGGGGGCATCGCGCATGAGCGCCGACTCGGTGATCTCGATGACCAGCCGGGACGGGTCGATGCCGCTGCGCCGCAGGATCGCGGCCACGTCCGAGCAGAACTGCTCCGACTCCAGCTGGATGGCCGAGACGTTGACCGAGACCAAGATGGGCAGTCCCCGCCGCCCCCACTCGCTCGCCTGTTCGCAGGCCTGCCGGAGCACTTCCCGACCGACCTCGGCGATCAGCCCGGTCTCCTCCAGGAGCGGGATGAAGTCGAGCGGAGGGACCACCCCTCGCACCGGGTGTCGCCATCGCAGCAGCGCCTCGACCGCGATCGGCCGGGAATCGGCCAGCCGGAAGACCGGCTGGTAGAGGAGGAAGAACTGGTCGTGGTCGAGGGCGGCTCGGAGCTCGCTGGTCATCGCCAGCTTCTCGCTGGCAGCGGCGTGCATTGTCGGCTCGAAGGTCGCGAAGCGATGGCGGCCGGCCCGCTTGGCCTGGTTCAGGGCGATGTGGGCGTCGCGCAGCAGGCCTTCGGCGTCGCCCCCTTCGCTGGTCGCCACCCCGACCGAGGCACTGAGTCGCAGCTCGCCCGGGACGCCAGGCAGCTCGAAGGGAGCGGCGAGGCGATCGAGCAGCCGCTCGGCCAGCGTGCCCGGCGAGCGGCTGCCGTCCAGCACGACGAACTCGTCGCCGCCGATCCGGCCGAGCAGGCCGTCGGTCCCGGTCTCGTCCTCGAGGCGGCGGGCCACGGCCCGCAAGACCTCGTCGCCGACCCGGTGGCCGTAGGTGTCGTTGACTCCGGCGAACCCGTCCAGATCGACCATCACGGCCGCCGCGCCGTTCTGATCGGCCAGCATCCTGCGAGCGTGCTGCACGATGAGCTCGCGGTTTGGCAGCCCGGTCAAAGGATCGTGGAGGGCCCGATGCTCCAGCTCGGCGTTGGTCCGCTCCATGGATGCGAACGCCTTCTGGCGCGACCGGAAGAGCGAGATGATGAAGGCGACCAGCAGCACGATCGCCAACAGGTCGGCCAGGACGCCGATCCCCTGGACGGTGGCGGAGGCGACGCTCGGGACCACCGAGATCGTGGCCTGCCACGGCTCTCCTGCGACCAGAACGACTGTGTGGGTCCAGGCCCCGCTGCGCTGGCCGCCGGCCGCCGCCACGAGGACCGGGCGCCGCCCCTCCACGTAGGAGAGCTTGACCGCGAGGTCGGTTGTCCCTGCCATGACCGGCTGCAAGATCGGGACGCTCGAGTACAGGCCGTCGACCCAGCCGAGGAGGGCCGCCGTGCGCTGGGTGGCGTTGTGCAGGGGCACCCCGGGGCGGTACACCGGCAGGACCAGGTCGAAGAGCTCGTTGGCCACCGGCAGGTCCAGGTTCCGCTGCAGGCCGGGGTGCAGGTCGGCGACCATGAGCCGGCCGGTCGTGGCGGCGCGCGCCAGGATGGCCGCCGAAGACCCCTGGCAGTAGTCGTGCTGGCTGGCGAGCGACTGCAGCTCCTGGGCCATGCCGGCGTCGGACAGGTACCGGGCACCGGCCGGGCTGGCCACCGCGTCGCGCACCAGGCAGGCGAACGGCCGCCCGCCGTCGGCCGATGCCAGCTCGACCCGTGGCCGGATCCCGAGCGGCGGGTCGGCCCGCAACTGGGACTGGAACTGGTCCAGCTGGGCGGCCGGGACCCGCACGATGTAGCCCATCCCGATCACCCCGGCGTCGGCGGTCGCCGGCACCGAGGCGAACAGCTGCTGGAGCTCGGGGTTGGTGACCGGAGCGCCGGTCGCGACCAGGCCACCGAGCGCTTCCACCAGGTCCTCGTCCCGTTGCACGGCGCCGGTGAGCGACGCCGTGGTGGTCGCGACCGTGGTGGTGACCTGACGGCGCTGCTGGCCGGTCACGTAGCTGCGCCACTGGAGCGCGCCCAGCACCGAGGCCGCCGACCCGAGGACGAGCACGCCGATTGCCAGCCAGCGGGTGGGCGCGGAGACCGTTCCGAGCCCCCAGCGATCGGGGCGCTCCGACCGAGGCGGACCAACGGCCCGCCGCCGCCAGGGCGGCCGGAGGTGCTGCCGTGCAACCGTGAACGAATTCTACGGCCACGCAGAGAGGTGAATGGGGGACCACTGACCCGCAGGTAACCGGAACAGTCCCCTTCAGCTGGCCTCGCTGGTCGAGCTCATGTTGAACTCGTGCACTCTGAGTGGCGGCATCTGGGTCCGACACAGCCACTCGCCGAACTCCCGTCCGAGGGCCCGCCGGCTGGTGCCAACCTCGTCGACCCGGCCGAGCAGGTCAACCGGGCTCTCGTTGAAGCGGCAGTTGTTCACCGCTCCGACCACCTCGCCCCGCTCGACCAGGTAGACGCCGTCCCGGGTCAGCCCGGTGAGCAGCAGGGTCTTGGGGTCGACCTCCCGGATGTACCACAGGCAGGTGAGCAGCAGGCCTCGGTCGAGGTGCGCCACGAGGTCGTCGGTGGTGCCGGCGGCGCCGTCGAGCTCGAGGAGCAGGTTGTCCACCGGCGGGGCGAAGCGGGCGCCAGACCGGGCGGCACCGGCCCGGTGGTACCGGAGGTTGGCCAGCCGGCCGTCGGCCACCCAGTCCGTTGGTCCCAGCTCGACCCCGTTGTCGAAGACGGAGGCCTCGGCCGAGGATGCGGCCACCGCCAGGAAGGGCGCGCACTCGAGCCCGGCGGCACCGGGGTCGCTGTAGAGGTGGAAGGGGAGGGCGCTCAGCTGTTCGCCGATCCTGGTTCCGCCGCCCGGAGCCGAGAACACGGTGCGCCCCTCTTCGGCATCCTGGCCGTTGGCGGCGTTGACCAGCTCGATCATGAAGTCGGCCACCGCGTCGGGAGGCAGCACGACCTCGTAGCGGCCGGCCGGGATGCTGAGCCGTCGTTGTGCCCACCCCAGCCGAGCGGTCACCGCGGCGTCGAGGGCATCGACGTCGAGCGCCGCCGGGTCTGCCCCGGCGTCGGCCGCCCACGCCGAGCCGGTCCCATCGGCCGAGCGGGCCACCAGTTGGACGATGGCGGTGGGCTGGACATGACGCCGCCGAAGCCCGGTCGAGCTGCCCAGGTAGGTGGTGTCCAGCTGGTGCTCGACGAACCCGGAGAGGACCCGGGCCGATGCCGCGGCGGCATCGAAGGCGGCGCCGAGCCGGTCGAGGATCGGTTCGAAGGCGGAGAGGTCAGCCTGGCCCGGCTCGGCGTCGAAGTCCTGGTCGACGGTGCCGTCGACCAGCGGGGCGGCGTCGGGACTGGGCGGCGAGCTCTGCGCGTCGGCGGTCGCGGCCGCCACCATCTCGGCGGGGTCGACGTCGCCGCTGCCAATGGCGACCCCGGCAGCGACGCCACCGTCGACCGGGCACACCCGGACCACGACCACCCGCCGGTCCCGGCGCCGCCCGTTGGTGGTGGTGGTGTTGCGGGCGAAGCGCACTTCGCTCTGGTCAGAGTCCTCGACGATCACCACCGTCGGCTCAGCGCGACTGGCATCGAGTACCCGCTCGACGACCTCGTGGGCTGAGGGCAGGCTCACCGGCCCGACTCCTCCTTTGTGTTGAGGACCCGGACGTCGCGCACCAAGACGCTGGGGCAGCCGTGGCTCACCGGTGCGACCTGACCAGGCTGGCCCTTGCCACAGTTGAACGCCCCACCGAGCAGGTAGGTGGAGGGACCTCCGACTGCCTCCATCGCCCCCCAGAACTCGGTGGTGGTGGCCTGGTAGGCGACATCGCGGAGCGGCTCGGCCAGCTGGCCACCACGGATGGCGAAGAAGCGTTGCCCGGTGAACTGGAAGTTGTAGCGCTGCATGTCAATCGACCAGCTCTTGTCGCCCTCGATGTAGATCCCGCGATCGACCCGCGCGATCAGCTCCTCAGTGGACGGCCCGGCCGGGTCGGCGGCCAGCGACACATTGGCCATCCGCTGGATCGGGACGTGCAGGGGCGAGTCGGCGAAGGCGCAGCCGTTGGAACGCGCCGCTCCGGCGGCACCGGCGACGATCCGGTCGAGCTGGTAGCCAACCAGGATGCCCTGGGAAACCAGTTCGAATCGCTGCGCTGGCACCCCCTCGTCGTCGACCGCCACGGTGGCGAGGCCGTGGGGGGTGGTCCGGTCACCGGTCACGTTGAGCGCAGTCGAACCGTAGGCGAGGCTCCCGAGCTTGTCAGGGGTGGCGAAGGAGGTGCCGGCGTATGCGGCCTCGTACCCGAGGGCCCGGTCGAGCTCGGTGGCATGGCCGATCGACTCGTGAATGGTCAGCCACAGGTTGGTTGGTGCGATCACCAGGTCGTAGCGGCCGGCCGTCACCGAAGCGGCCGCCAACTTGTCGGTGAGGAACCCAGGGAGCTGGTGCAGTTCGGCCTCCCAGTCCCACCCGTCGCCCTCCAGGTACTCCCAACCCCGACCAGCCGGCGGCGCGAGCGTCCGCATGGTCTCGACGTCGCCACCCTCGTCGACCGCCACCGCTTCGAGGCGCGGGAGGACCCGCACCCGGTGCTGTCGGGCCCGGGTGCCGGCCAGGGTCGCCAGGTACTTGTCCTCGCTGACCGCGAGCACGGCCGCCGAGACGTGGTCGACCCCCGGCGCGGCGAGGACCCGGCGACTCCAGTCGCCCAAGATCGCCAGCTTCTCGGCGAGGGGCACCGTGACCGGATCGCGCCGGTGCGGAGAGGTCCATTCGATGTCGCCGTGGCCGGGTTCGGGGGCGAGCACGACCCGCTCCCGGGCGGCTCGGCTGGCAACCCGCGCGAGGTCGAGCGCCTGGTCGACCAGGGCGAGGACCGAGGAGCGGTCGGTGGCCACGGTGGCGGCGAAACCGATGGCCCCATCGCGCACCACTCGGATGCCCACGCCCGCTTCGGTGTCGTCGGCAGCCGTCTCCAGCTCGGTGTCTCGCAGCGCGAGGGCCTGCGATCGGATGCGTTCCACCCGCAGCTCGGCCTGCTCGCAGCCGGCCGCCTCGGCCCGGCCGAGGACGGCGGCGGCTAGCGCGTCGCCGATCTCGAAAGGATGCGTCGGTCCGGGCACCGCCCCGACACTAGGGTGCTCGGCATCACCAGCACAGCCCGATGGGGCCGACGGGACTGGCCTGCCCTGCTCAGGCGGCTGGCCATGGCGATCGGGGTTGCCTGCTCGCTGTGGGCCGCCACCGGCCCCGCGATCGCCAGTGCCGCCGAGCCTGCTCCGCCAGCGACCGTGTGGCTTTGCCGGCCCGGCGTCTCGCCGGACCCCTGTGTGGCCCCGCTCAGTACGACCGAGATTGCGGCGAACGGGAGCCGCCGGACCAGCACCCCACGGGTGGCACCACACCCGGCGGTCGACTGCTTCTACGTCTACCCGACCGTGAGCCGTGAGCAGACCGCCAACGCCGACCTCAGCATCCAGCCAGCCGAGACCGCAGTGGCAGTCGCCCAGGCATCGCAGTTCTCCCGGGTGTGCCGAGTCTGGGCCCCGATGTACCGGCAGCTGACCCTGGCTGCCATCTCGGGCGGGGTCCAGGTCACGCCGGCCGACGTCGCGCTGGCCTACGACTCGGTTCGCAGTGCCTTCGAGGAGCACCTGGCCCGCGACAACCACGGGCGGGGCATCGTCTTCCTTGGCCACTCCCAGGGGGCGATGATGCTGATCAGGCTGCTCCAGCAGGTGGTCGACCCGTCCCCCAGGCTGCGGCGGCTGCTCGTGTCGGCCATCGTGCTCGGGGGCAACGTGACCGTGCCGGTGGGGAGGACGGTCGGTGGGTCCTTCCGGCACATCCCGGCGTGCCGGACGCCAACCCAGGTCGGCTGCGTCATCGCCTACTCGAGCTTTCGGCGCCAGCCGCCGGCCGACGCCCTGTTCGGCCGGGTCGGCGTGGGGATCGACGCCGTTGCCGGCCGGCCGGGCCTGCAGGTCCTCTGCGTCGACCCCGGGGCCTTGGGCGGCGGCTGGGCCACGCTGGACCCGGAGTTCCCGCAGGGGTCGGGAGCGGCGTTCGGTGAGGTGGGGCCCGAGCCCAGCGCCACCACCGCCTGGGTGAGCTTCCCGGGCCGGTACCGCGCTCGTTGCCAGTCCGAGAACGGGGCCAGCTGGCTCGAGGTGGTCCCGAGACCTGACGACCCGCGCCCGGTCCTGACCCAGGTCTTGGGACCCCGCTGGGGGCTGCACCTGGCCGACGTCAACGTCGCGTTGGGCAACCTGGTGGCGGCGGTGGGGACGGAGGCCCGAGCGTGGGCGGCCAGCTCCCGCTGAGCCGCCTCAGCACACCGCCCGGGTCTTGCGGTCCGGGCGGGGGCGGGCTGGCCGCGTTGGCCGGCGGCTCCGGGGTGCTGGCGTCGCCCCCGGACCGGGCTGCTGCGCCGGGGGGGTTCCCGAGGCCAGCTCGTGGAGGGCGGCGTCGATGTCGGCAACCAGGGATCGGGCCAAGTCCCGGCTGAGACCCTCTCGGACCACCACCCGCAGCACCTCGATGTGGTCGGCCTTCGGGGCCAGCTTGTAGGCGGGGACGATCCAGCCCCGCCGGCGCAGGATCGCCGAGAGTGCAGTGGGCGCCCCGGGCTCCAAGCCCGGTAGGGCAAAGCACACCACCGGCAGGTCGGTCCCGCCCGCGATCACTTGCAGCTCGGGCCGGCTGGCGAGCGCATCGGCCAGCCATCGAGCGGTGCCGGCCAGGCTCTCCATGATCTGGCGGTAGCCGGATCGGCCGAGGCGCAGGAGGTTGTAGTACTGGGCGACGATCTGCGATGCGCCGCGGGAGAAGTTGAGGCTGAAGTTGGCATGGCTCCCGCCCAGGTAGTCGACCTCGAAGATGAGCTCGTCTGGCAGGTCGCTCGGATCCCGCCACAGCACCCACCCCACTCCGGGGTAGACCAGCCCGTACTTGTGGCCCGACACGTTGATCGAGCGCACCCGCTCGAGCCGGAAGTCCCACACCAGGTCGGGCTGGAGGAAGGGGGCCACGAAACCGCCGCTCGCCGCGTCGACGTGGAGGGGCACATCGAGGCCGTCGTCCGCCTGGCGCCGGTCGAGGGCCGCCGCCAGCTCCGCAATGGGCTCGTACTCCCCGGTGTAGGTGCTGCCGAGGATGCCGACCACGCCGATGGTGTGCTCGTCGACCAGCTCCATCGCCTCCTCGACGCCGATCACGAACCGGTCCTCGCGCAGCGGGACGTAGCGCGGCTCTACGTCGAAATAGCGGGCAAACTTCTCCCAGCACACCTGCACGTTGGCGCCCATCACCAGGTTGGGCCGTGCAGTGGTCTGCCCTGCCGCCTGGCGAGCGGACCGCCACCGCCACTTCATGGCCAGGCCGGCCAGGTGGATCGCCTCCGAGGAGCCGACGGTGGCGCAGCCCACGCTGCGGCGCTCCTCGGGGGCACCGTAGAGGCGCGCCAGCATGTTCACACACCGGTCCTGGAGCTCGACCGTCTGGGGGTACTCGTCCCAGTCGATCGCGTTCTTGTTGATGGTCTCGGCCATCAGCCGCTCGGCTTCCTCGTCCATCCAGGTGGTGACGAAGGAGGCCAGGTTCAAGGTGGGGTTGCCGTCCAGGCTGAGCTCGTCGTGGATCAGCTGGTAGGCGACAGAGGGCTCGAGGCCCTCTTCGGGGAGTTCGTAGCGGGCGACCGGCTGGGCCAGCCCCCGGTTGGCATAGGTGGGCACGAGTGCCCGGTCGTCTCCGAGCTCGTCGAGTGGGACCTTGGTGCTCAGCATGTCGGACCTCCGGCTCGGAGGCGACCGTAGTAGCCCTCAGCCGGAGGCGGCGGGCGGGTGGAGCCCCATCGGCCGGTCGTGGGAGTCGTTGGTCACCTCGTGCAGGAGCTCGATCACGGCACGGGTCGGAGCCGAAGGGACCCCCCGGCGGCGCAGAGCGACACCGACTCGGCGGCGGGGGAACGTCTGGAGGGGCACCAGCTCGAAACGTTCGCGCATGTGCTGCGGCACCGCCGTTGCCGGCAGGATCGCCGGTCCGAAGCCGTCAAAGGCGAGCGACGCGATCATGCGGATGCCGTCGAGCTCCAAGGCGGGCCGCAGCGTCACGTCGGCTCGGCGCAGCGCCCGGTCGATCTCGTCTCGCAGCGCAGTGCCGGGCAGCGGCAGCAGCAGGTCGAGCTCGCTGAGTCGGGCCAGCGCCAGCGGCCGTGGCAGCTGGGTGAAGGGGTGGTCGACCGGGACCACCAGCATGAGGTCCTCCTCGAAGAGGGGGACGGCGGTCAGGTCGTCGATGGAGACCGGCAGGGACACCACGGCCAGGTCCAGCTGGCCATTGGCCAGACGCGGCTCCAAGGTGGCGCTGGTCCCGTCGGCCACCGTGATCCGGACCTTGGGGTGGCGGACCCGCAGCAGGGCGAAGAGCCGCGGCACCAGCCACCGGCCAGTGGTGCCGATCATGCCGGCCCGCACCGTGCCCACCACCTCCCGTCGCATGGCCGCCACGTCGGCCACCAGGGCGCTCATCTCGGCCAGCATTCGGCGGGCCCGAGCGACGACCACCTCGCCCTCCTCGGTGAGGCGGCCACCTGACCGGTCGACCAGGGGCGCCCCCAGCTCCCGCTCGAGCCGGGCGATATGGGCGGACACGTTGGACTGGACGGTGCCCAGGGCATCGGCAGCCGCCGAGAAACTGCCGTGCTCGGCGACGCCGACCAGTGCTTGGAGGTGTCGCAGCTCCATCTCTACGAAAGATAGCAAGTATCAGTCGTAGCTGCTTGACAGATTGCTCCCGGTCGGTAACAATGGATCCAGACCGCAGGGATCAGGAACCCCCCCCTCTGTTCCCACGCAGGTCACGAGTGAAGGGATCGCCAGCCCCCCCGGCGGTCCCTTCACTGCGTTCTGGGGCCAGGACGTTCGGCCGGTAGCCTTCGGCCGGTGGTTGCCACCCCCGGGGAGCTCGCGCACGACGGGGCCGGATCCCCGGTCCCCGACCGGATCACCCTGCGGACTCGTCTGGGCATGGTGGTGGCAGCCGGGCTCAACGGACTCTCTCGCCGCCTCGGCGCCGGGCAGGGCACGGTCTTGGGCGGCCGGGCCGGCCTGGCCATCGCGCCCGGAGGGCTGGCCGAGCTGGCCGCCGGCCGCAGGGTCGCCCTCATCAGCGGGACCAACGGCAAGACGACCACGACCGCCCTGCTGGCGGCCGCGCTGCGGTCCCATGGCTCGGCAGTGGTCACCAACTCGACCGGGTCCAACATGCCCGCCGGGCACTTTGCCGCCTTGGCCGCTGGCGCCCGCACCGGCGGCCCGGCCGTGCTCGAGGTGGACGAGGGGTACCTGCCCCAGAGCCTGGCAGCGTTGGCTCCGGCGGTGGTGGTGCTGCTCAACCTGTCACGAGACCAGCTCGACCGGAGCAGCGAGGTCCGGATGGTGGCCGAGCGCTGGCGCGGGGCCCTGGCCGGCACCCCTGCCACGGTGATCGCCAATGCCGACGACCCCTTGGTGGTCCACGGGGCGCGCGACGCGGCGTCGGTCATCTGGGTCGGCGGCGGGGTCCGCTGGCGAGCCGACGCCGCCGGCTGCCCGGCGTGTGGCGGGGGGATCGCCTACGACGGCGAGGCGTGGTCGTGCCGGTGTGGTTTCCGGCGCCCGTCGCCCCAGTTCGGCTTCGCCGACGGGCCAGCGGCTCGCACCGCCGTGCTGGCCGATGGGCGCCTGGTCCCGGTGGCTCTCAAGCTGCCCGGCGCCTTCAACCGGCGCAACGCGCTCGTGGCGGCGGCGGCTGCCGAGGTGTTCGGCCTGTCCGCGCGGGCTGCGTTGGAGTCGATGCGAGTGGTCGAGGAGGTGGCCGGACGGTTCGCGTTGCGCCACGTGCGCGGGGTGCCGACTCGGATGCTGCTGGCGAAGAACCCGGCCGGCTGGGAGGAGTTGCTCGAGGTGGTCACGCCGGGTCCGGTCGTGATCGCGATCAACGCCCGGGTGGCCGATGGGCGGGACCCATCCTGGCTGTGGGACGTGCCGTTCGAGCGGCTGGCCGGCCGGCCGGTGGTCGCGACCGGTGAGCGGAGCCTCGACCTGTCGGTCCGGCTGCACTACGCCGGAGTTTCCCACGAGCGAGTGCCCGAGCCGCTCGGTGCGGTGGCACGCGCTGGCGAACTCGGCCCTGGCCAGGTCGTGCAGTTCGTCGGCAACTACACCGCCTTCTACGACCTGTTGCGAGCCGGAGCGCACTGAGCAGTGGCCCAGGCGCTGCGGATCGTTGTCGTCTACCCGGACCTCCTCGGCACCTACGGGGACCGCGGGAACGGCATCGTCCTGGCCGGCCGGGCCCGCCGCCGCGGCGTGGCGGCAGAGCTGGTCGAGGCGACCAGTGACCGGGCGCTGCCCCGGGGCGACATCTATGTGCTCGGCGGGGGCGAGGACGCGCCCCAGGTCCAGGCGGCCGAGTTGCTGGCCCGCGACGGCAGCCTGGCTGAGGCGGTAGCCGCTGGCGCGGTGGTCCTAGCGGTGTGCGCTGGCTACCAGGTGCTGGGGACGACCTTCCCGGCCGCCGACGGCGCGCCGGTGCCGGGGCTGGGCCTGCTCGAGGTGGCCACGGCCAAGGGCCGCCGGCGCCGCGCTGTGGGTGAGGCGGCAGTGGCGGCCACGATCCCCGGGGTCGGGTTGCTCAGCGGCTTCGAGAACCACGCTGGGACCAGCGTGCTCGGACCCGGCGTGAGACCGCTCGGCGCGCTCCGCCACGGCGTGGGCAACGGCGACGGCACCGACGGTGCATGGAGCGGTCGGGTCGTCGGCACCTACCTGCACGGTCCGGTCCTGGCTCGCAACCCGGCACTCGCCGACACCCTCCTGACCTGGGCCACCGGCATGGAGTCCCTCCCGCCGCTCGACGACCACCGGGAGGAGGCGTTGCGAGCCGAGCGGCTGGGGGCGGTGCTCGGTCGCGCGGGCGGTCGCCGGCTCCGCCGCCGAGGGTCCGGCGTCGACCCCTAGCGTGGGGCCGAGGAGCGCCGAGCCCCCCGGCCTGGCCAGCGCAGCGGTCCTGGCCACGAGCGTTCGGTGGCGGGCACGGCCGGGCGAGCGTCGGCCCATGCTCGCCGCCACGGCGATGCCTGCGGGCCATGGAGGGCGGTGTCCACGTCGCCTCGGCGCCGAGCCGACCACCAGTCGGACGCCGCTTCGGCGGCCAGCAGGGCCACCGCGTGCTCGACTCGGGTCGCGAAGCGGCGAGCGTCCTCGTCCTCATGGGGGCGCAGGGGCAGACCGAAGAGGACCAGGACCGGACCCCGGCGCAGTGGCTGGCCCCGGTTCTCGGTCCCTGAACCGCCGGGCGTGCCCGGGTCGCGCTTTGGCAGGACGTGTCGGGTTCCTTTGAGGTAGACCGGAACCACCGGCGCTCCGGTGCGCAGCGCGAGGTAGGCGGCGCCGCCACGGAACTCCTGGGCCCAGCCGTCGGGCGAGCGGCCTCCTTCGGGAAACAGGATCAGGTTCCAGCGGTCGCCGAGCAGCTGGGTGGCGGTCTCGGCCGAGCGACGGTTGACCCGGGCCCGTTCGATGGGGATCGCGGCGAGGGTGAGCGACCACAGCGCCCCCTTCCAGGGGCGGTCGAAGAAGTAGTCGGCGGCCGCCCCGACGACGGTGCGGTGGCGCAGACGGGGCGGCAGGGCTGAGAGGAGCAGCGGGGTGTCGAGGTGGCTGGCGTGGTTGGCGACGAAGATCACTGGCGGCTCCAAGTGGGCCAGGTGTTCGTGCCCTCGCAGGGTCATGGGCGCGACCAATCGGGCGAGGGGGCGGGTCACGGTGTCGAGCAGGACCGCCCGCAGCAGCCTGGCCGGGTAGCGACGGGACCACTCGTGGTCGTAGTCGAGGCCCACCCCCCGGCGCGGTGCCGGTCGCTCCACGCTGGCCGGCCAGTCTGGCTTGCGAAGCGGGAATTGCTGGTTGGCCAGCCTGCGCCACACCTCCGATGACCTCATCGCACGTCCGCCATGAGCAGGGGCGGCACGTGCAGGTGGGTGATGGTGGGCGAGGGGCCGACCACATCGCGTGCCAGCTCGAGCGCGTCTGCCAGGGTGGAGGCCGGCGAGAAGCCCATCCGGCGGACGGCCTTGGTGTCGCCCCCGACCACGATGACCCGACCGAGGTGCTCGAGGGCGTGCGCGCACCAGTACCACATGTAGAAGGGATGCACGCCGTGGTAGGCGTGACCGGTGCGGTACAGGTGGATGTACCACGGGTCGGTGGCGAAGGACTCCTCGTAGAGCTTGTGCATCTCGATTGGATCCGTGGTCTCGGTGAGCACCTGCTCGTAGAAGTCGATGTAGCTCGGGTGGTAGGCGGGGTCGAACTCCGCCCTGGTGGGATGGCGCATGATCACCACACCGCCCTGACGGACGAGGGGCTTACCCCGGTACAGGTTGAAGAAGTAGCCGAGCCCGAGGCAGGCGACCAGGATCGGGTTCATCACCGAGTGCACGTTGTAGGGGCAGATGTAGGGGAGCCCCATCGTCAAGATGTCGGTCTGGCCCTCCACTGCGACGCCCTGCTGGCGCCAGATGTGCTCGAGCGCGAGCTCGTGGACGGCTTCGACCTCTCCAGCCTGGACCGATGTCATCTGGTGCGGAGCCTCGATGGCATGGAAGATCTGGCGGGCGATCCTCTTGGGGACAGCGTCGAGCGCGGCCGCGCTGGCCGCGTACGCGGCGCGGTCTCGTAGGGACCACTCCCACTCCCGGCGCTGCAGGAACGCGAACTGCGACGGGAAGGTGTCGGTATTGAGCGTGGTCTCGATCTGGAACACCTTCACGCCGCTGGCCGCAATGTGACGACCCATGCGCCAGTTCGAGCTGTGCAGCTCCGAAGAGGGGGCATCCATGAACGAGCGTGAGTGGCGCATGGTGGTGGGGTTGTGGTGGTGGCGCAGGCTCCGGTAGCTGGCGAGCCCGGTGGCGACGCTCTTGTGCCCACCGTCCATCGCGACCAGGCAGATGTTGACGTAGACGATCAAGTCGCTCTCGGCCGCACGCCGGTTGATCTCCACCTCCTCGCCCTCGGCGGTGCGGCCCAAGTCGATCAGGTTGTCGGGGTCCTCGGCGTCGTGCTGGGTCAACAACCCGTGAGGGGCGAAGGCCTCGTAGATGCGGTCGCCCAGGGCGTGGCGGAGCTCGGCCTCGGTCATGCGTCGGTGCAGCGCCAGCGCCGCGATCAGGACGACGTCGTCGACCCCGGCCGCCGCTGCCAGGTCGAGCACTTGCTCGATGACCATCTGGCGCACGTCGGGGGCGCGCATCGGCGGCAGCGGGAGGGACACGTCATCGAAGCAGATCGTGAGTCGCATGCCGGGCCGTAGCAGCGCTCGAAGGGGTGGGGTGCCCCCGACCGGGTGCTCGAGGGCGTCGCGAATGGCTGCGACTGGGTCGGCCAGGGGCGGAAGCGGCTCGGGAGGGTAGATCACCCTGGTCCCCTCGGGGAGCCGTTCGAGCACGAAGCCTTCCCCGTTCCACAGCAGGGTCGGGGGCGTCGAGCCGTCCACCTCCAGGACGAAGCCGGGTCGTGGGGTCATCGTCTCCCTCCTCGGGTGCTCGACCGCAGGTCGAACGCGATCTTCACGGCGCCGCGGCGTCCGGCTGCACCGGCGTGGGCCACCGCCTCCTCGAACCGTTCCAGCGGGTAGGTCGCCGACACCAGCTGGCCGGTCCCCATGGCCGATGCTGCCTCCAAGGCCAGCTGAAAGGTCGGGAGCGTCACGGCACCGAGGGCCTCGGTGCCGTAGGCGTAGGCGCCAACGAGGTGGACCTCGCGGTGCCAGAGCGGGGCCAAGTCCAGGTGGACCCGCCCGGGCATGCCCACCAGGACCACGGTGCCCCGCGGGCGGACGATCTCGAGCGCGGCCGCGATCGACTCCGACGAGCCGACGCAGTCAAACACCACGTCGGCCCCGCTGGTGAGCCTCGCCCCCGCGGGACCGCCCACCACCATCGAGCGCGCCTGGCGGCGAATCGCCCGGCCGAGCTGGTCGGGTGCGACGACGACGTCGGCTCCGAAGCGCTCGGCCAGCCGACGCTGGATCTCGTAGCGTGCCCCAACCGCAACTGCTCCCGGCTGGCCGAGCGCGCCCCGGTCGACGAGGTGGGAGAGCGCCGCCACGGTGGCCAGTCCGAGCGTTCCCGCACCCAGCACCGCGACGACCTGGTCCTCTCGGATGCCGGCGGCGACCACCGCGTGCAGCGCGCAGGCCAGCGGTTCGACCGTGACCGCGCCGGCATCGCTCATCGGCTCGGCGACTTGGTACAGCTGGCTCTCATGGGCCACCAGGCCGGCAGTGGACCAGCCGCCGCCAGTGTCGGTGCAGTACCCAATCTGGATCCCCGGTCGCAGGTGCCCCAGGCTGGTGTGCTCGCAGTTCCCGGGGTTGCCCTCCCGACAGGACCGACACCACCGAGTCATGCCCCGGGCTGCGCAGCCCAGCACCGGCTGGACCACGACCCGGGACCCGGCGGGGATCGGGTTGTGGTCGGCCCCCGTGGCTTCGACCGCGATGGTGCCCACCACCTCGTGACCCGGCACGAACGGGAAACTGACCAGCGGCTCGAAGTACCGCGAGCTGCGGCCGTCGATGGTCGCCAGGTCCGAGCCGCAGATCCCGGCGAGCACCGGGCTCACATGGTGCCAACCGTCCCCCGGGAGCGCTGGCGGGTCGGCGTCGACCAGGCGCAGTGGGGCTACTCGGGCGCCGCGGCCTGAACCGAGGGTCGACGCCAAGCGGGCTGCTGCGAACCGCGGCAGGCTCCGCTCGAAGACGACCGCCTTCACCGGGGACTCCGGTTCCTGGTCGTGATCGACCGGTGCTCGAGGCCGGCTAAGGGGAGGAGCTGGTCGGTGCCCCCGGCGGCTCGGCTCCAGTGCTCGACCAGCCAGCCGCGTCGTCGGGCGATGGCTGCCAGGCGGGAGTCGGGGTTGACCGCCACCGGGAAGCCGACGGCCTCCAGCATCGCCAGGTCGCTGACCGAGTCGGCGTAGGCGACCGACTCGCTGAGCGACAACCCATGCTGGCGCGCGGAGCGGTCGAGGAGCAGGGCTCGGGCCTCGCCGGTGGGGGACAGCTCGGTGAGGTGCCCGGTGAAGGTCCCGTCGCGCTCGGACATGCGGGCGCAGACGACGTCGTCGAAGAGCGGGCGCAGCGGGGCCACCACCAGGTCGAGTGCACCGGTGATGAGCAGGGTGCGGTGGCCCAGCCTGCGATGGTGGCGCACCCGGGCGATCCCCGCGGGGAAGCACCGGGCAAGGAGGTACTGATGGAAGAGATCCCAGGCATCCTCAGCGATCTGGTCGACTGGCGCGCCCTCGTAGCGGCGGTAGAAGAAGCGCAGGAAGTCCCCGCGGTCCCGGCGGTCGAGGCTCAGCCAGCGGGGAGCCGACGCCAGCAGGTCGGCGACGAGGGCGACGCGGCGGTTGGCGGGCAGGTGCCGGCTGGCCAACCAGGCATAGGAGTCGACCACGTTCGAGGCCACCAGGGTGTGTTCGAGGTCGAACACTGCGAGGTGGCGCTCGCTCGACAGCACCGCTGAGCGCAGGCGGCTCTGGCGGTCGGGGCCGACCGAGCGGCCGGGCGTGGTCCGGACTCGGCCCCGCTCCACCACCGAGGGAAGGTGGACCTCGGAGACGTACTGGCTCCAGTCGATCACTGCCGGATCGAAACAGAACGTGCGCTGGTCCTGTGGGTCCAAGCTCTCGTACAGCTCGAGCAGTCGGTCGATCCGGTACCGCGCCTCGGTCTCGGTGTAGGCCCCGTAGAGCTCGGCATAGCCGCGGGCGCGTTCGACCATGCTATGGCGGTCCTCGAGCTTGGCGGCCCACTCGGCCTGCTTGCGGCGGAACGGCACCATCTGCAGCCCCTGCTCCGCCAGGCTCATCAGCCGGGTCGCCTGGCGGAGTTGGCGCTGCACCCGTCCTCGCCCCGGGAAGGTCCACTGGGGCAGCGAGATCGGCTGGCCCCGGTCGTCGTAGAGGGGTCGGCGGCCGAACCACTCCTGGATGAGCCGGAGCAGCTCGCCATAGGCGAGCGGGTTCCGCACCCCGGAGGCAACGTGGTAGACGACCGGCACGTCCTGCGGTCCTTGGGATGCGACCGCGATCAGGGTGGCGACGACCATGTCGACTGGGATGACATCGATGATCCCCTCGGGAACACCTGGGAACTCCCGCAGCAGACCCCGAGCGAACGACAGGATGATCGGCTCGGCCATGCGAAAGCCGCGGATCCACCCAGGTCGCGGCTCGGCTAAGGCCGACTCGATGATCGACGGCCGGACGATCGTGAGCGGGACCGGAGCCTGGCCGTCCGGGCCGTGCTGGGCGACCAGCGCCCGTTCACCCAGCGCCTTGGTGAAGGCGTAGACGTCGGGCCATCCCAGCGCCTTGGCCCGAGCCGATCCAGCCTCGACGAGCTGGCTGCGGACCCATTCCTCCCGGATCCGCTCCGCCCGAGCGGCCAGCAGGTGGGTGCCGGACGCGCCCTGCTCGGCGTGAGCTCGTCGGGCGAACTCCCGTAGCTGGCTCGGCTGACGCGAGGCATCCTCGACCTCGTCGCGCCGGCGGCGAGCGCTGGCCACCTCGGCCGCCCAGTCCACGGCCAGATTGAACCGATCTTCCGAGAGCAGTCGTTCCTCGGTCTCCCCCTGGTGAGCCCCGGCCACGTAGGCGGTGGACACCGCGATGAGGTGGGCCGGGTCGCTGCCATGTGCGGCCGACGCGCGCACAACGGCACGTGCCACCCTTGACGGACCGAGCAGGTTGATCTCGACCGCTTGGTCCAACGGGGCGTCGAAGCTGACCGTGGCAGCCGAGTGGATGACCACGTCGGCAGTGGCCAGCGCCTCCTCGCCAGCATCATCGAGCCCCAGCCCGTCGATGGTGACGTCCCCAGCGACGCCAGTCACCCGTCGAGCGACCTCTTCGTCGAACCGGTCGCCGAGCTCGGCCCGCAGGCGGGCGAAGCAGTCGTTGCGTAGGATCTCGCGCTCCACTCGGGCCTGGGCACCGGCTCGGCGAGTTGGCCGGACCAGCACAAACACCGGGGCATCAGGGATCGTCCGCAGGATGCGCTCGATGAGGGCGGTTCCCAGGAACCCGGTCCCGCCGGTCACGAAGAACCGCCGCCCGGCCAGGCGCTCGGCGATGCCCACCTCGGTTGTCTACCATTTGGTAGGCGGGGTTGTCTACCATTTGGTAGATGGGCGGCGGCGGTGGCACCTCGGACCGGATTCTCGACGCCGCGTTGACGTCGTTCGGGTCGCGTGGCTTCGAGGCCACGTCGCTCGACACCCTGGCCAAGCAGCTGGACATCCGAAAACAGACCATCCTCTACTGGTTTCCGACCAAGGACGCGCTCCTGAGCGCAGTCATCGAACGAAGCGCGGCCGAACTGGCCCAAGCGTTCGAGTCCGGGCTCGAGGGAGCCGGCGAAGGCTGGGCCAAGGTCGAGGCTGTGGTACGGGCGGTGTTCCGCCTGGCAGCGCGTCGGCCCGAGTTGCTCGGCCTGGTCCGAGAAGTTGCCCGCCTCGGACCGCCGCCGGCAACGCAAATGATCGAGGTGCTCGATCCGCTCATGCGGCGCGCCAGCGATTTCCTCAAAGCCGAGATGGATGCCGGTCGGATGCGCAGGCACGACCCCAGGCTGCTTCTGCTTGCCATCTACTCCACGGTGATCGGGATGGTGACCGAAGTAGAGGTCCTGAAAGCCCTGGGTGAGGAGCCCACCGCCCGATCCCTGGTCCGACGGAGGGCCGACGTCCTGGAACTGCTGCGCTCAGCGCTCAGGATCGAGGAGTAGGACTCGGCGGCCGCTTCTTGCGGGACGACTTGGGCGTGTATCGCTTCGACGCAGCTGGCGTCTTGCGCTCTGGCTCCTTGGACTTCCTAGACCGGGTGGCCCGCTCAGGACGGGTTGGGGGTGGTCGGCGCTCTCCGGTGGGGTTGGCCTTGGTCCCGGTGGGGGAGCCATAGCGCTGGACTCGCCACGCCCGGACCAGCAACCAACCGCCGCCGAAGATGAAGGGGATCCCGAGGATGCCGACTTCGGCTTCGAACGCCAACCCGGCCATGAGCAAGGTGAAGCCGACGGGGCTCCGTCGGCCGACCCGGACGGTAATGAAGATGGCCAGGGCAAAGGCCAGGAGCAAGCCAAGCTCGAACTCCCAGTGAGCACGGTCGTAGATGGCTTCGCAGACGTTGCCCACCTTGTGGTAGGTGAACCCGGTGGTGCAGCTGTGATGGGAACCGGGAGGCAACTTGACCGGTTTGCTTGGGTTGAGGACGTACGGGATGTCCTCCACGAGGGCAATGACCGCGGCCAGGGCTGCCCCGATGAACCCCCATTGGCGCTCCTTGGGGTCCAGGTTGAAGATGGCTTGTCGCTTGCCCGCCTCGGTCAAGGTTGGAGGCTCTGCTGAGCTGGGCGATCCAGTTTGGCCGGAGCGACGGGGGGAGGGGGACAACGCCGCAACAACGCGAGCCGCCACGCCATGCCACCTGGAGTTCTGGGGCGAGGGGCTTTCGATGTCTTCGCTCACGCGCTCCCCAGGGTACTGTTCTTGGGCCGGCACCCTCCACGGCGAGCTGCGCTCCCGCCGGGAGGACCGAGCCGAGGTGGGGCCGGTCGGCACCGCAGGCGGCGGGCGCTTAGCTCAGCTGGTTAGAGCGCAGCCTTCACACGGCTGAGGTCGGAGGTTCGAGTCCTCTAGCGCCCACCACGACGTCGTATTCGAACCTCGGCACAGAGCAGAGGAGCTCTGTCTTTGTGGGCCGAAATTCGACGATGTGGCCGTCGTGCGCCTGGCCTGGTCGAGGGCGGCGGTATTGAACTGCTTGCAGGTGCGGTCGGTGTCGCGTCGCTAGGAGGTAGCGCACCAGGTGGAGAACCGGATGGCGACGTTAATGACTTCTATTCAGGCGTTGAGGGTGGCTTGGCGGACTCGATGGCCAGTAGCTCGGCACCCATGCGCTCTTGATCGTGTCGAGCATGGTGACGTCGATGGCACTCGACGTAGTAGGCCTGTGAACTTGTAGCGCTCGGCCTCGGCGTGCTCGTGGCGGCGGGCGGGCAACTCGCGTGCTGCACAGCCTGCACCGGCGAACCTCCGCAGACCGGGCGGCTGTCGCGCTGGTAGCCGTAGGGGTTGTCGCGTTCGTGGCGGGCGATGTCGTAGTCGATGCAGGCGACCAGGTGTCGTCCCTCGCCTGTGCCTCGGCGACGCGGCGATCCGTGCCCCTGTCCTCGGTGAGGGTCCACTCGTTCACCAGCTCGCCGCTGCCACACGTGCCGTGGGTCGACACAGGCGCGGATCGTCGACCGCTATGGCCTCGACGTTGGCACCAAAAGAACGCCGTCGTCGCGTACGGGCGGGTGTTCCGCCATCGAGCGGATCGGAGCCGGGACAGCCGGTAGTCGACGGCGCTCGGGACGCTCGGTGAAAGAGATCAGCTGCGGCGTGTTCGGCACCCGGTGGGCGTTCAGGAGAACGAGTAGCTGATGGTCGGTGGCCGACAGACGATCGGCTACGCCGCCCCCGCCGCCCGAGGCGGGATGTGGGGCAACAGCAAGACCATCCCTACAGCCGCCGACACTTCCAGGTGCGGTCTCTGCTTCCTGACCGGCACTTCGCGACCCGGACCTCGCTGTTCGGCTTGCTGTGGTCAGCCTGTGTAGCTCAGAGAGAAGCCATCACCCGCTGGTGGCGATGGTGTCGAGAGCACGACTCCACTCTGGACCATCTCGACCGCATCGTTCGGCGTGAGGTCCGACGAGCGAAGGTTGGTCGTCAGCCCTGAGAACGAGACGGTGCCGTAATCGGCGAACGCGACGAGCTCCCCGCTCGATACCTCGTAATCTTCCACGATCCATTCGGCGGTGTAGCCACCCGAGTACGACAGACCGGCGGTCGACCCCTGCTCCGGGAAGGTCGTGCTGCCATCGGTGAGCACCCCCCAGCCCTCGTCGGTGACCATGACTCCCGAGAGGCCGGTCGAAAGGTCGTCCACCCGAGTCTCCCACGCCCCGGTGGTTCCCTCGAAGACGGTGGCCTGGATGGTGTCCCCCGGGGAAACGGGGAAGCCGGAGAAGGAGATCTCGGGCGTGGTCGGGAACTCCTCCCACCAGCCGTTGTCCTGCTGGATGCCGTCGACGCAGTCGGTGGTGACGCCGGTCTGGAGCAGGACGCCCGAAGATCCCCCGTTCGGATACTCCTCACCGCCGGTCCCGACCCAGATCGAAGCGCCGGCGTTCGGAGTGGCGGCACAGTCGAGGGTCGGCACAGTCCAGATCCCGCTCACCTCGGTGAAGATCTGGCTCGATGGGACCACATAGCCAGACCAGTTTGGAGACATCTCGCCGGTGAAGGGCGCCGGCGTCACCGTGATCGACAGTTCTTGGCTCGCTGTCTGCGGTATGGGGGTGGTCGAGTCGGCGACCTGTACGGTGAAGGTCGCGGTGCCCGAGCTGGTCGGGGTTCCAGAGATCACCCCGCTCGAAGCCAAACTGAGCCCGCCGGGTAGGGAGCCAGAGGTGATCGTCCACGAGTACGGCGGCGTCCCTCCGGTTGCCGACAGGGTGGCCGAGTAGGCGGTGCCGACGGTGCCTTGGGGTAGTGCGACCGTGACCACACCGAGTGGCGACGGTGTCGGAGGTGGTGGCGGAGCCGTGCCCCCGCCGGTGGCTGCTTCCAACTCCGCGAGGACGGCGTCGTCAACCGCGAGCGGCCCCCCGAACAGGTACCCCTGCGTGAGGGTTGGGGCTACCGAGGCGAGGTAGGTCGCGATTGTCGTTGGCAGCGGTCCCGACGGCAGGACGAGGAGCATCGGGCCCTTTGTGGTGGGTTCGCCCATGAAGACTCCGCCGGAGAGCGCGTCGGGGAAGTTGGTCCCGGTGGCAGCGCCGAAGACGCTGGCAGACGGGAAGAAGGTGGACGCGACCGCGGCCGAGGTTCCGTAGGGGTCCTGGCCGTAGACGGGGGTGGCGCCTGGGTCAGCGCCGTAGGCGGCCAGGGGCCCGCCGATCGCGTAGCGGGTATCACCTGGGTGGTTGGTCAGGTAGGCGGCGGTCTCGGGCGCCTGGGTGCTGCCGTCGGTGAGCAGGATCGCACCGTGAGCGGCGATGGCGGCCGGGACCGCTGACAGCGCGTCCTGGAAGCTGAGGCCGGTGGCCTCGAAGATCGTTGTGGGGTTCCCGAGCGCCTCGGCGATGTCGACCGCGGTGGCAAACTCGTCGGCCCCCGCGATTCGCTGGGTCAGGTACCCGAGCGCCTGGAGCGTGGTGTCGATGGTGGGGCTGAGCGCCAGGTCACCGCCCAGGATGTAGACGGTCTTTCCGACCGGGAGCACCCGCTCGATCTCGGCCAGCACCCGGGGGTCGATCGTCGAGCTCTGGTCGGCACCAGGGGTGATGAGCAGTGGCCCTCCCAGCTTGGCGGCCAACGGCCCTCCGGCCAGAGCATCGGCAAAGAAGTCAGAGCGGGCGAGGACCACAGCGTTGGCCGATCCGTCGGTCGGGAACTCCTGCTGGGACACGGCGATCGAGGTCCCGATGGCGTCGGTGCCGGAGATCCGGGTGACCGGCAGGCTTGCGGCACTGGCTGCCGGGTCGCCGACCAGGACCATGACGATGCCCAGTGCCACCCACGCGAGCCAGACGGCCGACCACCGGAACCACCGCTCCCGGATGGGGTCCTCCCCTGAGCCCCTTGCCCTGCAGGTCCGTTGCCGGCCAAGAACCGAGGGTCCAGGGGGCCACCCGTCGTTCCCAGACCTCGTCGCCACCATATGGATTGAACCACCCAGACCGGTCACGAACAGGAATCCGACCGGGTTGGCCGGTCGCCCCGGCAACTGCACGAAATGCATCTGTGGCCGATAGGCTCGTGAAACGATAGAGTGTTGCTTGGCAACCTCACAAGGAGGTGCGACGTGAGCAGTAGATACGCAACCAACGTGCTGTTGGCGCTGTTCGGAGGCTTCGTCGTGGTCGCGAGCCGGTCGTTTTCGACCTCGGTGGTCGGCTGGCTCGCCTTCGCGTTCGGCATCGCCGTGGTGGCGGTCTCGATCCTGGCCCAGCTGGACAGGGGTCGTGGCGTGGTCCAGCGAGTCCTGGACGCTGCCATGGCCGCCCTGGGCGGCCTGGCGATGGGCTTCGGGGTCGGAACGGCGGGCTCGGTCGAGCGCTGGACGGCCTTCGCCTTTGCGCTTGGCTGGGTAGCTGTCGGGTTGGCCGGACTCACCGTCCACGAGATCTCCCAGTGGCGAGCAGCACGAGGCCTCGGGCAGCTGCACTGGTTTCCGTCGACACAGCCGGCGGCGCCCCAGCGGTCGAGCTACGACCGGCCGCAGGTGGCCTAACTGGCGCGCTCTGGCCGGGCTCCGGCCTACGCAGAGCGCATGACCAAGGGAAGGGATGGGGCCGGCCGGCCCAGCGGCTGGTCCGGCGCCCATCCCGGCAGGAGCAGATCGGCGGCGTCGTCCTCTCGTGACCGAGCAGGGTTGAGGAGCGAGGCACTGATCGATCGGCTGTTCTCTCCTGGAGGGACGTGGGGCGCCCGAGCAGGAGGGGCTGTGTGAACGGGGGCCCCGCAATGGCAAGACGGTCGACGTCGAAAGGGAACCGACATGGGGAGAAAGTCGGTACACGAGGGTCGTGTTTCTCCGGATGCCTCGCCCACAGTCCAGGATGAGCGCGCTCCTGCGGTGGCACACAATCGAGCACCCAGAAAAGCACTGGCGGTGCTTGCTGGCTGGGCGAGGCGTGCCAGGCACGTAGCACAACGCGTGGTAGGGATCTGTTGGTCCTGGGCCGCGGTGGGATGGGTCTGGGAGCTCGACAGGGCGGCGTCTGGTGACCCGCTGGCGGGCGCTGCCGGGCAGGATCCGGTGCGCGGGACCGCGACCCCGAGGGCCCGGCAGATGGCGCGCGACGTCAACCAGCTGCTTTGCCAGCTGGGGGCGACGCCGAGCGCTGTAGCGAAGTCGCTGGCCGAGCTGGGCCTGCGGCGCTCGGCTCGCGATCCACTGGAGAGTCCATTGAGCTCGTACTTGTCGGCAATCATCAGCGCTGACCCGTCAGTGGCTTCGGTGGCCGTCGAGCACGACCGAGTGACTGTCGTGCGGACGCTTCGCCAGCGCCCGACTGTGACCATCCCGTTGCCTGGGCACCTCCAGCGGTTCGTTCAGGCCTGGGAGTTGGGCTGCTACCCGGAACTGGAACCCAGGATGCGCAGATCGAGATTGGCTCGGCCGTGACCTGCCAGCGAGCACGAGACCTCTGTTCGGGCCGGCTGAGATGATCGCGCTCGAGGCCATCGCGGCAGTGCTCATCGTGGCCCTGGCTATGAGCGTGGCGTACGCGGCAGTGGTGGGCTTCCTGGCGCTGTTTGGTGCGACGCAGATCAAGCGCTGTGCCACATGCCGTCGCATCATCATCGTTGTTGCCCGGCACCCTGCCCTCTGCCGCTGTCGCCACGGAGAGCAGTCCCGTCTGCACCTTGGAGTCTTTGTGCACACCCTTGAGCGACGAGCGCTTCACTCGGTCCACCGGCTCCACAGGGCCTGACTGCCCGGGGTCAGCTGCCGATGAGCACCTCACGCAAGACGACAGCGGCCGAGTGCTCAACGTCCCGGGTTGCAGTCACCAGAACAAGCCGACGTGCTCGTGCCTGTTGGCGGAGGCTGGCTACCCCGGACTTTGCCGGCTCGCGAGACAGCTCCTTGCGGTAGCGGCGGCCGAATTCGGCAAACCGAGCGGGGACGTGTCCGTACCACTTCCGCAGTTCGGTGCTCGGCGCAACGTCCTTGACCCATTCGTCGAATGGCGCCCTGTCCTTGGCAATGCCTCGTGGCCAGAGCCGGTCGACGAGCACGTGGCGTGCACCGGGCTCCGGTTCGTCGTAGGCGCGAGCGATCCCAATCTGCTCTATGGCCGCGCCCGTGCTGCGCTCCGGCTGGCCGGGGAACCCATGAGTTCGCTGGACCGGAGCCAACCCTGCCCACGCAGCGGGGATGTCGAGCGCGAGCCGATCGAGCTCTTCGAGGTGGAGTGCGGAGAGCGCCTCGAGCCGAGCGGCGCCTTCGTCGGTGAGGCGCAGTCGGACGACGCGATGGTCATCCTCGCTGCGAGTGCGTTGCACGAGCCCGGCGGCCTCGGCCCGGTCAATCAGCCCAACCGCGCTGTGGTGTCGGAGGAGCAGGTAGTCAGCGACTTCGCCGATGGTCGGACCGTTCGGATCGCCATGACCGCGGATCGCCAGGAGGAGCTGATGGTGCGCAGGAGTGAGACCGGCGGCGCGTGCCTGCGCCGCGCTCCAAGCCTCGAAGTGCCTGAGGCCGGTTCTCAGGGCGAGAAGCCGAGCGTAGGCGGAATCAGGCAGCGGCATTCGTAATACGATAGCATCTGGACACGATGAATTGCCTTTCCCTCCAGGGCTGTCGCGCCGGCCTGTTCGGTTGGTCAGCGTGAGCCACGACGCCAGAGCACCCAGAGACCGCACAGGCGAGACTGCTCCGGAATGCCCTGGGCATGAGCGTGCGCCGCAGGGCGCCGACGCAGCGCCGGAGGGCGGGGATAGGCAAGGGCCGCCGGCTCCGGTCGCCGACTCCTCTGACGCCAAGACCGTTCTTCTGGACGTGCCGAGCGCTGATCGGCCTGCGGGTGTCCAGAGCTATCTCGGCTCCGACGTCCGACCGCGCGATACCTCTGAGCGAGCACTTGGCGACTTCACCGCGAGCCCCGCCCTGCTCCGCCTGGTGCCGCTGGGCGTGGTGGTGGGCGTTCTGGGTGCGGGCGTCTCGCTCGCCCTGCTCGACATGATCGGGTTCTTCACGAATGTCTTCTACTACCAGCGTCTGAGTGTCCATCTGGTCTCTCCGAACGCGAGCACACTCGGAGCTATCACCCTGGTCATCCCCATTGGTGGTGGACTGATCGTTGGACTCATGGCCCGGTACGGGTCCGAGCAGATCCGTGGTCATGGCATCCCCGAGGCCATGGAGAACATTTTGATCAACGGGTCGAGAGTACAGCCGCGGCTCGCGATCTTGAAGCCAATCTCATCGGCCATCAGCATCGGGACCGGTGGCCCGTTCGGAGCCGAGGGACCAATCATCCTCACTGGCGGAGCAGTGGGATCGATCGTCGGTCAGCTGTTCCGGCTGACCGGCTCGCAGCGAAGAGCGCTTTTGGTCGCCGGTGCTGCGGCCGGCATGAGCGCAGTGTTCGGCACGCCCGTGGCGGCGACTCTGTTCGGGGTGGAACTTCTGGTTTTCGAGCTCAAGCCCCGCTCGATGGTCCTGATCGGCCTGGCGGCTGCGACTGCAGACGCCCTGCGGATGGTCATGGCGCACGCGGGCCTAGTCTCTCCCCAGCCGTTGTTCCCGGTTCCCTCCCACGGGCCACTCGGAGGTGTGGCGCTCGGGGGCGCGGCTGTGATCGGCATCGCGACGGGCTTTGGAGCATGGGTGATGACCGAGGCCGTCTACGGGTGCGAGGACCTGTTCAAGAAGCTCAGCGGCCATCTGCACTGGATGTGGTGGCCGCTCATCGGCGGGCTCATCATCGGCCTGGGTGGACTCATCGACCCGAGAGCGCTCGGGGTCGGTTACAACACGATCCACCTGGAGCTCCTCGGGAAAGTTGGAGTCGGAGCCCTGGCGCTCTTGTTCGTAGTGAAGATGACCATCTGGGCGGCTGGCCTCGGAGGAGGGACCAGCGGCGGGATCCTTGCCCCGATTCTCATGATGGGAGCGGCAATCGGTGGGATGTTCGGACATGTCTTGCCTGGTGCCTCGGTCGGCAGTTTCGCACTGATTGGCATGGCTGGCTCGCTCGGCGGGGTCACCCGTTCGCCATTCACCGCGATCATTTTTTCCTTTGAGCTCACCCATGATCAGAACAGCTTGCTTGCGCTTCTCGTCTCGGCAACGGTCGCTCACCTGGTGAGCGTCCTGACGCTGAAGCGGTCGATCCTCACCGAGAAGGTCGCTCGTCGGGGTTTTCATGTCATGAGGGAGTACGCGGTGGACCCATTGGAGGCCACCTTCGTCCGAGAGGTGATGGACACCGACGTCTTCACGGTGGAGCCCTCGCGCAAGCTCGATGACCTCTACCGTGCCTTGCCCGAAGGGTCTGCCGAGCGCCGTCAGCGCTTGTATCCGGTGCTCAACGACGAAGGCGAGCTGGTCGGTGTGCTGCCATGGTCCGCCGTGCTCTCGGGTCGCACCGCTGGACCGAAGACAGTCGCGGACGCGATGATGCTTCCCACCGCTGTGGCCCACCCGGACGAGATCCTCCGATCCGTTGCCGATCGCATGGCAGCGCTCGGCCTCGGCGTACTCCCGGTCGTCGATCGAGGGGAGCCGCGACGGCTGGATGGCCTCGTCACCCAGTTCGACTTGCTCGACGCACGGCAGAAGCTCCTAGAAGAGGAGCGCCATGCCGAACGGGTGCTCACGCTGCGGCTTCTGCGCAACCGCGAGGCTGAAGCGAAGGCCGACCTCGACGGGACGGATGGCTGACGTGGAGCGAACGATCGTCGGCTTCCACCAAGACGTCGAGGGGAACTGGGTGGCCGACCTCGACTGCGGGCACCGTCAACACCTCTACCACCGTCCGCCCTTTCAGCTGCGCAGCTGGGTCCTGACCGAGCAGGGTCGGTCCTCGCGCCTCGGCTCGGCGTTGAGCTGCCGGCTGTGTGATCGGGCGGAGCTTCCAGATCGGGTCCGCCTTCTACGGACGTCGCCGGTCTGGGACCGGAGCTCGATGCCCGAGGGGCTCGGACGCCGGCACCGCCTACCCGCCGGTACGTGGGGGCTGCTCACGGTGATCGAAGGCGAGCTCGAGGTGCGGCTGTGGACGACGCCACCCACGTCCCAGGTTCTGCCGGCCGGCGCGTCGCTGGTGCTGGCACCCCTCGTCGACCACCGGGTCGAAGGAACCCGCAGCGCGCGTTTCGTGCTCGACTTCCTGAGTGTCGAGCCGCCGATTGGGGATGAAGTCGAGAGCGATCCTGAGGACCTGGGCGGGGACCCGGCCTGCTGGGCTCAACTGGTATGTCCGGGCTGCGGCGCGATGCTGCCTGGAATGCACCGCTCGGGATGCGAGGAAGGAGGCTAGGTAGCACGATCGCGCTCGGAGGCGCCAAGACGTGCTACCAGTCACTCGCTGTGCCAGCCTGGCATGATGGTGTTCGGACGGGCCCAGGTTCGCCGCGGCATCATCGGGTTGGTGGCGGTGGCCCTGGGCCTGGGAGCGACTGCCTGCGCCAGACATGGACCGCGGCAGGCCAGCAAGGCAGGGTCACACCCAGAGATCGCAGCACGGTCGGCGACCACGACGACGGTGCCGGCACCTACGACGACGGTCCCGGTTGTTGCACCGTTTGGGAGCCTGGGCCCGCTCACCTCGCCACCGCTTCCTGCTCCCGGCCCGGGCTTCACGCCCGGCCTGGTGACCGCGGTCGGGGACTCGGTCATGATCGATGCCGAGCCGGATCTGGAGCAGGACATCCCCGGGATCCAGGTGAATGCCGCGGTGAGCCGCCAATGGGTTGATGGTGAGCAGGTGCTCCAACAGCTCGAGAGCGCCGGCGACCTGGGTGCGGTGGTGGTCGTCGAGTTGGGGACGAACGGGCCGATCACGAGCGGGGACTTCACCCAGATGATGGCAATCCTCGCTGGAGCGTCGCGAGTGGTGCTGGTAACCGTTCACGTGGATCAGCCCTGGCAGGACGAGGTCAATCAGGTGTTGGAGACCGGAGCCGCAAGCTATCCCCGTGCCGTGATCGCCGACTGGAACGGCCTGGCCTCGCAGAACCCGGGGTGGTTCTATGCCGACGGGACTCACCTGCCGATCGGGGGCCCAGGCGCACAGGCCCTTGCAGCGCTTATCGCCGCCGACGTCTAGCGCTCACTTCCGCACTCAGGTTCCGAGGAATGGCTTCCAGGGGACTGATCGGAGACGAGCACGTAGCCGATCCCTGGTGCCGTTCGAATGAACTGTCCAGCACGGTCGTCCAGTTTCTGGCGAAGGCGATGGATGTATGCATGCAGGTACTGCGACTCCTTCGCGTATCCCGGCCCCCAGACGGCCGAGAGGATCATTTCGTGAGTGCAGGTGCGATCGGCGTTGCGCGCCAGGAAGGTGAGCACGTCAATTTCTCTTGCCGTCAGCCCGAGGCTACGGCCGCAGACACGGGCTTCCCGGCGGACCAGGTCCAGTTCGAGGCCGCCCAGGACGATCGAGGCTGGTGGGCGCCGGAGATCGCGCGCTGCCGACCCGCGAACCGCGGCCCGGATCCTGGCGGCCAGCTCTCCGAGGCCGAACGGCTTCGTGACGTAGTCATTGGCGCCGCCGTCGAGCGCCGCAATCTTTCGATCCTCGGCATCAATGGCGGAGAGCACGACGATCGGAACGCTGCTCCACTGCCGAATTCTCCGACAAACCTCGAGGCCATCGACGTCAGGCAACCCAAGATCGAGGATGACGACGTCCGGTGTGGACTGGGCTGCCGCCACGATCCCCTGGGCGCCAGTCAACGCGGTGGTGACCTCGTAGCCGGCCGAGCGCAAGCCCAGGCGCAGAGCCCGAAGTAAGGAGGGATCATCGTCGATCACCAGGATGTTGGCCACGTCAGACCTCGGCAACTTGACTCGGCGTCATGGTCACCACAAACCGGGCGCCGTTACCAGGGGCGTCCTCGACCCAGATCCGCTCACCGTGCGCTTCGACGAAGGCTCGGGCGATCGCCAGCCCTAGTCCGGCGCGCCCTCCGGTATCGAACCGCACGAAGCTGTGGAAAACCGACTCGCGTTCATCTAGCGGTACGCCGCATCCGCGGTCGGTCACGCAGAGGCGAACCCGGCCATCGAGCATCTCTGCCGAGATCTCGACTGCCTCTCCTTGCGGCGAATGGCGGTCGGCATTGTCCAACAGATTCGTCACCACCTGGCTCATGAGAATCGGGTCGATGTCGACCGTTGGAAGAGCGTTAGGCACTCTGAGGTCGACCTGCCGATCGCCCAGCGTGGCCCGCATCCCAGCCAGAGCATCGCCGATGAGGTCGAGAACTGTACAGGGTCGACGCTCGACCCGGAGCACTCCTCGTTCGTACCGGTTGAGATCGAGGAGGCTGGTCACCAGACGCGAAAGCCGATCGGTCTGGACATCGAGCAGCGTGTACAGCTCGTCGAGCTCCTGCTCGGAAAGCCGAGAGCGTGATCCAAGCAGCGTCGAAGACGCCACCTTCATGGTTGCCAGCGGGGTCCGAAGGTCATGGGAGACGGCACCGATGAGATCCCGGCGGACCTTCTCCACTTCTTCGAGGAGCTCGGTCCGCATGGCTTTGGTCCGCAGTTGGACTCGTTCGAGCGCCAAGGCGGCATGGTTGGCAAAGGTTTGCAGCAACTGATCGTCAGAGCGGGGACCCGACCATCCCCGCAGGGCGAGCATGCCCACCGGCCCGCTGGCTGCCGAGAGGACCAAGGTCCGCAGGTCGGCACCGACGGGACCGGCACCCACTGCAACCGGTACGCCTGGGCCGGGAGCCAGGCCCTCCAGCTCCGTTTGATCAAGCGCCCTTCCTTGGCTGGCCACGACTTCCAGCCGGTCGTCGTTGGGCAGCAGGACTGCCACCCCCTCGACTTCGAAGACGGTGGCGATAGCTCGGACCACCGTGTCGAGGAGCTGCTCGACAGAGCCTCCTTCGACGGTCAGCTCGGAGAGTGTGTAGAGGCGGCGAGCTTCAATCTCCCGGCGCTGGGCGCTCGCCCTCGCCGCTCGCAGGTGGGCGACGACCTGTGCGACGAGCAGCATGATTACGACGTACACCCCGAGCGGTGCCCAGTTCTGAACTGCGCCGACCGTGAGCGTGTTGTACGGCGGTATGTAGGCGAAGTCGTACACCAAGAAGCCAGTGGCTACGGCAGCAATGCCCCCCAGGTACCCGCCGGCGATCACCCCGACCACGACCGGGACGACCAGAACCAACCCGGCAGTCGCGATGCTCAGGTGGGCGCGGAAGGGCAGCATGCACGCGCCGAGCGCCAGCGCGGTCAGGACTCCGACCGACGACCGGAGGATCCGCACTGCCACAACCTCATTGTCCTACACCGCTCCCAGCTCAAGGAGCGATCAGCAAGAAATTTTTCAGACAAGCGCCAGCTTTTTCAGATCACATGAAGATCCTGGCTCCCAGGATGGTGGGGTGGCTGACGTTCTCTCCGTGATCGGGGTGGCGGGGTTCGCCGCAGCGATGCTGGGTTTGATCTGGAGCCTGGACCGGCTGTGACCGTCGTGGAGGGACTGCTGCTGGCGGTCTCGGTCATCCTCGTCGTCTATCTGGGCGTGGCCATGTTCAAGCCCGAGTGGTTCTGATGACCTTCGCTGCGACGCTCGCCGCCCTGGTCGTCGTGCTGGCGTTGACCTGGCGGTGGCTGGGCTCCTACATGGCGGCGGTCTTCGAAGGGCGTGTGCAGTTCCTAGCCTGGATCGAGCGCCCGCTGTACCGGGCCCTGCAGACCGGGCCGCAGCGGGAGCAGAGCTGGAGGCGTTATGCCGAGTCGTTGGTCGTCTTCTCGGCGGCGTTCCTTGGCCTGGGGTATCTGCTTCTTCGAGTCCAGGGGCACCTCCCGCTCAACCCCCAGCACCTCGGTGCCGTGCCACCGGCGCTCGGCTTCAACACGATTGTGTCGTTCGTCACCAACACGAACTGGCAGAACTACGGCGGGGAGACGACGATGTCGTACTTCTCGCAGATCGGAGTGCTGACCGTCCAGCAGTTCGTGAGCGCCGCGGTGGGTATCGCGGTCGCGATCGCCTTGGTCCGAGGCTTCTCCCGTGGCAATTCGGCGACGATTGGGAACTTCTGGGTCGACATCCTGCGGGCTGTTCTCTACATCCTTCTTCCGATTTCTTTCGTTGCCGGCATCGTCCTCGTTGGGCAGGGGGCGGTGCAGACCCTGGCCGGACCGGTCCACATCCATGACCCACTGAACGGCGTGACGCAGACGATCCCCCGGGGTCCTGCCGGGTTCATGGGATCGATCATGCAGGTCGGTACCAACGGGGGAGGGTTCTTCAATGCCGACTTGGCACATCCCTTTGAGAACCCGACCGGGCTCACCAACTTCTTGTACATGTGGCTGACCCTGTCGATCCCAGTTTCAATCACCCACACGTTCGGCAAGATGGTGAAAAGCGTGCGCCACGGCGTGGCGTTGCTCGTTGTGATGGCGGTCATCTTCGGTGGCTGGGTTGCGTTCACGACCTACGCCGAGCACCAGCCCAACCCAGCTGTCGCAGCCGCCGGCGTCCAGCAGAAGCAGACCGGTAACACTGAGGGAAAGGAAGTCCGCTTCGGGGATACAACCAGTGCGCTGTTCAACGTGACGCAGACCCAGACCTCAGACGGTGCAGTTGACAGCGCGTCGGATTCCTACAATCCGATGGGCGGCTTCGGTCTGCTCACCGGGATGATGCTTGGCGAAGTCACTCCGGGAGGTGACGGGAGCGGGCTCTACACCTTGCTCATCTACGCGATCATCGCGGTCTTCATCGGCGGACTGATGGTTGGCCGGACCCCCGAGTACCTTGGGAAGAAGATCCAGGCCAGGGAGGTGAAGCTGGCCGGTTTGGGGACCCTGGCCATGCCGCTGGTGGTCCTCGTGCTCACCGCGGTCGCAGTGTCCCTGCACGCCGGCAGAAGCGCGGCGCTGAACGCCGGTCCCCATGGCTTCACCGAGATCCTTTACGCACTCACCTCGCAGGGCAACAACAACGGGTCGGCAATGGCCGGCATCGCTGCCAACTCCGCCTTCTACAACGTGCTCGGAGCCGTGGACATGCTGCTGGGTCGTTTCGCAATTCTCATACCGGCTCTGGCGCTGGCTGGGTCGTTGGCTGCCAAGGGTGTGGCCCCTGCCTCATCAGGGACGTTCCCCACCGACAGCCCCATGTTCGTCGGTCTCACTATCGGCGTGGTTCTGATCGTGGGCGGTCTGACGTTCTTCCCGGCCACCGCCCTCGGACCGATCGTCGAGCAGCTGAGTCACGGCAGGTTGTTCTGATGGTCCCGACTGAGCTGGGCACCGTGGCTGGCTTGGGACCCCAGGGCACCGGTTCCTCTCGGGCCAGGGGAGTGGCGCAGGCCCGGAGCCTGTTCGACCGCCAGATCCTCGGCCAGGCGTTGGTCGGGTCCGTGCGGAAGCTCTCGCCGGCGATGCAGGTGAAGAACCCGGTCATGTTCGTCGTCCTGGTCGGAACCGTCGTCACGGCCGCAGAGGCGGTCGCCCATCCCACTGGCTTCAGCTGGTCGATCACGGTCTGGCTCTTGCTGACGGTGATCTTCGCCAACTTCGCCGAAGCAATAGCCGAAGGGCGAGGCAAGGCGCAGGCAGACACGCTCCGTCGGATGCGGTCGGAAACCGAGGCTCGACGGCTTCTCGCCGACGGGAGCGAGGAGCGCGTTCCAGCGTCGACCTTGACACGGGATGACATCGTGGTGTGCCAGGCCGGGGACATCGTCCCCTCGGACGGCGAAGTCGTGGAGGGGATCGCGGCAGTCGACGAATCAGCCATCACCGGGGAGTCAGCGCCGGTGATCCGAGAGTCCGGTGGCGATCGCTCGGCAGTCACCGGCGGCACCAAGGTGCTCTCGGACCGCATTGTCGTGCGGATCACAGCCGAACGCGGAAAGACATTCCTCGACCGCATGATTGGGCTCGTCGAAGGGGCAAATCGCCAGAAGACGCCGAACGAGGTGGCCCTGACCATCCTGCTGTCGGTGTTGACGATTGTGTTCATACCGGTAGTGGTGTCGCTCGAGGCATTTGGGCACTTTGCTGCTACATCGGTACCGATCGTCGTGCTGGTCGCGCTGCTGGTCTGCCTCATCCCCACCACCATCGGTGCGCTGCTTTCGGCAATCGGAATCGCCGGAATGGACCGCCTCGTCCAACACAACGTCCTGGCCCTAAGCGGCCGGGCAGTCGAAGCGGCCGGGGATGTCCAGACACTGCTGCTCGACAAGACCGGGACGATCACCCTGGGCAACCGAATGGCGTCGTCGTTCTTGCCGGTGGGGGACTACAGCGAGCGCCAGGTGGCCGAGGCAGCGCAGCTCGCTTCCTTGGCCGACGAGACCCCAGAGGGTCGCTCCATCGTGGTGCTGGCAAAGCAGCGCTTCGGCCTGCGCGAACGCGAGCTGGGTGACGGACACCGGTTCGTTCCATTCAGTGCTACGACTCGTATGTCGGGAATCGATGTCGATGGTCGCGCTATTCGAAAAGGCGCCGCCGACGCCGTGAAGCGCTGGAGCACCGAGCAGGGAGGACGCACGCCGGCCGACCTGGATCCGCTGGTCGAACGGATCGCCCGAGCTGGGTCGACTCCCTTAGTGGTGGCCGAAGGTCCCCACGTGATCGGCGTGATCGAACTGAAGGACGTGGTGAAGGCCGGCATCTCAGAGAAATTCGAGGCCATGCGCCGGATGGGGATCCGAACGGTCATGGTCACCGGTGACAATGCTCTCACCGCAACCGCGATCGCCCAGGAGGCTGGCGTGGACGACGTCCTCGCCGAGGCGACCCCCGAGGCGAAGATGGCGCTCATCAAGAGCGAGCAGGCCGAAGGAAAGCTCGTCGCCATGACCGGAGATGGGACCAATGATGCTCCGGCCCTCGCACAGGCTGACGTCGGCGTCGCCATGAACACCGGAACCACCGCAGCCAAAGAAGCGGGAAACATGGTCGACCTCGACTCCAATCCCACGAAACTGATTGACATCGTGGAGATTGGCAAGCAATTGCTGATCACTCGAGGCGCGCTGACCACATTCTCCATCGCCAACGACGTGGCGAAGTACTTCGCCATTATCCCGGTGATCTTCGAAGAGACCTACCCACAGCTGAAGGCACTCAACATCATGCACTTGCACTCAGAGATGAGCGCCGTGATGTCAGCGGTCATCTTCAACGCTCTGATCATCGTCGCGCTCATCCCTCTGGCTCTGCGAGGGGTGAGATTCCGGGCTACCTCAGCCGCCGCCATTCTCCGTCGCAACGTGTGGATCTATGGATTGGGAGGAATCGTGGCGCCGTTTGTCGGGATCAAGCTCATCGATCTGATTCTCCAGGCCACTGGCGTGTTCTGAGGGTCGAGAACGTGCTCTTCAACCTTCGCCGTTCGCTCACCGCGGTGGTCCTCTTCACCGTCGTGTGCGGTTTCGTGTACATGCTCGCTGGCACGGGGGTCGCGCAATTGTTCTTCCGTCACCAGGCGGATGGGTCCCTCACTGCCGACGGATCGACGCTGATCGGTCAGAACTGGGCGGACGTTCGGTGCCCGGGCCACCCCCTGGGGAGCTGTGTGTTCCACGGGCGACCCGATGACACTGGGCCATACGCAGCCGATCCGGCGACCCACACCTCCGGTGGGGACAACCCCTTGGTGGCCAACGGGGTGAAGGGCGAGTCCGGTGCCACGAACCTCGGTCCTCGGTCCAGAGCCTTGTTCGAGGACACCAGGGCCTTGGTGGCCTACTGGCACGCCCTCGGCGTCGACCCCACTCCCGACCTGGTGACCACCTCGGGCAGCGGCCTCGATCCTGACATCACACCGGCCGACGCGCTGGTCCAGGTCCCCATGGTCGCTCGGGCGACGGGGATCGCTCCTGCGAGGTTGCGCGCCCTCATCGCCCGGGAGACCCAGCCACCGGCGCTCGGTTTTCTCGGCTCGCCGTTCATCGACGTGCTGTCGCTGAACGAGGCGCTGGCCAAGCTCCGGTGAGCTCGCCCCCGGGGCCCCCGCGACGTCGGCCGGCGACCAGCCTGCGGGCAGCGACTCACCGGTCGCGGGTGGCGACCACGGGCACGGTGGTTGCCACCAGCTCTGGCTGGGGTGGCCGGGGACCCTCGGGCTTCCGCTGCATGCTGGACGACGGAACCGGTCGGGTGGTCCTGGTGTTTGTGGGACGGGAGCGAGTTCCGGGCATCGAGGTGGGTGCTCGTTGCCGGATCCAGGGAACGGCCTGGGTGCAACAGGGCCAGCTGACGATCTGGAACCCTAACTACGAGCTCATCGAGGGCCGACGTGACCGGGAGCGATAATCACCGGGGGGGGACCGCTCAAGAGCCCGCGCCCACGCCACCCGAGCGCGAACGGCGTGGGCACTTCAGGATCTATCTGGGCGCCGCAGCCGGGGTCGGCAAGACCTACGCCATGCTCAATGAGGGGCGCCGACGTCTTGGTCGCGGCACCGACGTCGTGGTCGGCTTCGTCGAGGCTCATGGACGCCCGCAGACCGAGGCGATGATCGAGGGGCTCGAGGTTGTCCCCCGAAAGGTTGTTGACTACCGGGGCGCAACGTTCACGGAGATGGATACGGCCGCTGTCGTGGCCAGGGCGCCAACGGTCGCGTTGGTCGACGAGCTCGCCCACACCAATGTTCCTGGGTCAGGCCCGCACGAGAAGCGCTGGCAGGACGTCTTCGAGCTGCTCGACGAGGGGATCGAGGTGATCACTACCGTCAACATCCAACACCTCGAGAGCCTTGCCGACGCGGTCGAAGCGATCACCGGCGTGACCGTCAACGAACGGGTGCCGGACTGGGTTGTGCGGAGCGCTGACCAGATCGAGCTGGTCGATTCGTCCCCGTGGCAGCTCCGTCGGCGCATGGTGCACGGTAACATCTACCCACCCGAGAAGGTCCCCCAGGCACTGGAGAACTTCTTCCGAACGGACAACCTGATCGCACTACGCGAGCTCGCGCTCCGCTTCCTGGCTGATGAGACCGACGAGGAACTCTTGGAGCACCTGCGTAGCTATCAGACCGACATTGTTTGGGACACGAGCGAGCGCATCCTGGTCGCGCTGATCGCTGCTCCCGGGACCGAGACCATTCTCCGCCGGGCAGCACGAATGGCCGCTCGGACCAAGGCCGACCTGCACGTCGTCCACGTGCGTACCGCCGAACCCAGTCGTTCGGAGGAAGAGCTGCTGACCAGGCTGCGCCACCTGGCCGAGGATGTCGGTGGTCAGTGGACGGACCTGGAGGCCGACGATCCGGCCCGGGCGATCGTCGACTTCGCTCGGGCGCACCAGATCACCCAGATCGTGATCGGCTCCAGCCAACGGCACCGACTTCAAGAGCTCCTTGGGGGAGGCTCGGTGGTGCGGAAGGTCTCCCGGCTGGCTGCCCGGACCGCCATCGATGTGCACATCATCGCCCGGCGGGAACCCCACAGCGACGGAAACCAGGTCGGTTAGCCACCGGGCTGATGGGTTTGTTCGGGGGGATGCTGGTTGGTCCACAGCCCGAGCTGATCGTTGGCGCGGCCAGACATATCGAGCCCTGATCGTACTGCTGCGTTGACGAAGTGGGATGTCGTACTCCTCTTCCGAATAGTCGAGTTGCCACGCAACGAACTCTTGGCCACAAGGAGCGCCGGTCACCTGTGTGCCAGTCCTGACAGCGGGTAGCGCCCTCGCGTTTGAGGCGGTCAAGGACGACGTGACCGGGGCCACCGGCGGGGGTCAACTACACGGGAAAACTAGCTGTTGCCCCTTTAGTTCCGTGCCCCTTCTAACTATGTTGTGGAAGATCGGTGGCAGGATAAGTATTCGGCTGCGATATTTCAAGGCCCGTTGAAGGTTCTTCGAACCTCAACGTCCGAGGGTCAAACCAATATGGCGTGGGTTCGGCTTGGTTTGCGGAAAAGAAGCCGAACTGAATGAATACCACAGGGTTTCCGTCTACTTGGTGAATCGCCTGTGTCGCTAAGACATTTATGGTGCCGGGTTGCGGAGGCGGATGTACTTCCCACCCAGAGACTGGGAGACTTTCCGTCATTCCGAGGCAGGCGCTATCGCCTGGGGCACAGGTATAGGTTGCGATGAACCCCGGCGTCCGGGTTGCCTCGTTCCCAGTGGCAACCCAGATCCATGTTGGACTGTCTTGATAGCGGCCACACCACCCACCGATCCCGACGCCTTCACCATCAGTTCCAGCGGCCGTCTCGAAGGCTTTAGCTGCCTGAGCAAGGTTTGGATTCGAGATGTCACAATTGACGAGTGCTGCCCCACCAGGAGACGGGTTTGGAGGCGCTGATGGAGGTGCCATGGGGGTTGCAACAGCTACGGGACTGCCAGAACTACCAGTCATCACGTTCACCGGCACCGCGCTGCCCTGGTGTGTGTCGAGGACCCATAACGTGTTCCCAACCAACCGGCTGGGTAGTTTAATCAATCCATCTGAAAAGGTCGCGAGTGGGGCACCCACCGTTCCGGCGTCGAGATTGATTGGAACAATTTCAAATCGATTGCCGCTTGCTTGCGTAACTACCCATGCCATGCTATCGGCCATGGCGATACCCTCGTTCAATAGGTTACTTATAGGTATCGTCCGCGTCTCTTTGCCGGTCGAGGTATCAATGCCAACCAACCGGCGAGTAGAGAGATCAGTGATCCACAGGGTCAATCCGTCTGGCGATAGAGCTAGCCCCATGCCATCGTTCGAATTCCCCGGTGGCGGGGGCGGAAGAATAGAATAGGTCTTCTCGATCACACCAGTCGTGGAATTGAATTTGGTAACCGTTCCACTCAAGGGATTGCTCACCCAGGCAGTCGGCACAAGGGCCGAGAAAGCCGTCGTAGATCCAGGTCCAACAACGCCTGATGGCATAGTCAATTGATGATTGACCACCTGATTTGCTGAACTTATCGAAGCGACAGCACCATTAGGCGAGGTTATCCAGATGGTTCGCCCATCTGGTGAAATGCGAAGCGCTCCCAACGAATTACCCCCGCCAGACAGCGTGAACTGTGCAGTTGTCTTCGATGTTGTTAGGTCCACGAGCTCGATCGTTGACATTATTTTTGCGGCAGATGCAACCCCAACTTGAACGGCAGCTACATCACCCGATCCGTCGACGTCAAACGATGTCGCGACGCCGGAGGGGGTGCCAGAGTATGAAGTTGAGGTAACGCGAATGGACCCCTCGGTCATAATCGCTCTTTTCCGCGTATTTCCCGAGTTCGCTGCAAGCGGTAGCGCTAATATAAGGGCACCCACCAATAGCGGCAAGGCGAGGGCGCTCCATCTTCTGATAGTGTTCAATTTCCTGACAGGAGACCGGTCCTCAGTGCGAGTACGGCTTTCCGATCGCTCTATCATTTACTCGTACTCCTCCACCTTGGACACGCAACTTAGCTCATATTAACCACTGACATCGGGCGTGCGAATATGAGAGGCGAACAGTGATTCGAGTACCCAATCAATCTAAAATATGGGGCCATAGTTGTCATAGGAGCACACATAACTTGATGGCTGCCCTATCGGATACTCCATGCACTCCATGAATTGTCCAAAGAAGATCGTTCCGGCTTCGTAGCTCTGGTACTGATGGTGAAAGGCCTCTTCCCAAGCGTATGGCCCCCACTGCAGGTTGGAGTTGGCTGCCAGGGCATAGCCGTAGAGATCGTCATACTGGCTGGAAGTGCAGTTGCCTGAATTCATGGTCTGCTCGGCAATAGCCAAGCCATAGGCGGTGACAATCTCAGCGGTGGTATCGCACGATCGGCCGCCGTAATTGAAGTCGATCCCTTCAGCAACGCCAGTCAGGAAGTAGATGTTGTAACCCGAGTCCACGTAGGTGATACTGATGTCCGACTGCGGACCACTCGTCGATGCGATTGCCGAGTTAGGCAGTGTGATCGTGTACTCGCACGTGCCACTGAGGTCATAGGTTTGGTCAGCCACCACCAGGCTGGCGATTCCGGCTGCCACGAGTGACGGGGCTGAAACGCTGCCCCCGGCCGGCAGCGGCCCCGAAAGCTGGGGGGGATTGGGGCAGACCGAGGCG
>JAJPJD010000046.1 GCA_021324355.1 Actinomycetota bacterium | reverse complement strand
CGCCTCGGTCTGCCCCAATCCCCCCCAGCTTTCGGGGCCGCTGCCGGCCGGGGGCAGCGTTTCAGCCCCGTCACTCGTGGCAGCCGGAATCGCCAGCCTGGTGGTGGGTGACCAAACCTATGACCTCAGTGGCACCTGTGAGTACACGATCACATTTTCGAGTTCGTCATGAACTATCGGCCATACAAAGAACTCGAACAAGAATGCTCAGACGCTTGCGAAGGCGCTGTCGAAGAGTGCAAGCTTTTGGGCTACCAGCCGACTGGCTGGATGGTCACGGCAAGAAGTCTGGGTGCGGACGAGGCAGCCCGTCGACTGCTGATTGATGGCGAACTCCAGACTGGATTCGAACGGCTAGTTCGCGAAGGCCGGCCAGATCTGACGATCGAGTAGGCGTGCCTTAACCATCGCTGGTTTCCGCTCTTTAGCGAACAGCACCGAGAAGCTGCCCGCTGGAGACTTCGTCAGGCCGGTGTCGAGGTCCCACAGTGACCAACGCAGACTCGCCCTAGAGGCCGCGCGGATAGGCGCCTGAGCGCGGCCCTGTCAAGGATTCCCTGATGGGCCGGTGACGATCCACTGGTCGTGGTGACGGCCCCGAGATGGTCGGCGTGCATTCCAATCCGCCGACGACCAGGGGTTGGTCGCTCAGCCGGCTGCGGCGAGCTAAGGAGAACTGAGCCAGAGACGACCTGGTCTGTCCACGATCCTCGTACGGTTCGACCTTGTTGATGTGAACTCGATTGGCTCGCAGGATGGTGATGCAGTGGTTGGCAGGATCGGCACCCTGTAGACGTGAACCCTGAAGCCAATCGCAGCTGGCGGCGCAGTGAACGTCATGAACGCACGGTGTACCTCCAGCTGTTGCTCGCGTGTCTGCCTGCCGTGTTTCGCCACGCCAAAGCCCTGGCGCGGTTGCCGACCATGCCCCGCTTCGCATCGCGCACGCGTCGCCGCGAGAGGGTGGCCGGAGTGGAGCAGCCGACTCTCTCCTCCGAGGGATCCCAGGAGGCGATACCCGGCCAAGAGAGTCTCCGGTCATCACAGTTGCTGACCGGTGCGCAGCCTCCGCAGCAGAGACCCACCTGGTTTCCCAATCTCGGTTAGATGCCTCGCCGGCGTGCCGCCCGGCGCTGGAGGAGCAAGCGGATCAGCTTGCGGATCAGGTAGGCCATGGCCGCACCCTAGTGCCCACCAGGGCTGACACCCGGGTCGGGACCGTCTTGTACCCTCTCTCCCCGATGGCAGCAGACCCCGTCTCTTCGTCGACGACGCCCGTCATCCGAGCGGTCCTCTTCGATCTGGGTGGGGTCCTCACCACCGGGCCGTTCGAGGGCTTTGCCCGCTACGAGCGTGAAGCAGGCCTGCCCGCCGGACTCATCCGGCAGATCAACTCGACCAACCCAGACACCAATGCTTGGGCCCGCTTCGAGCGGGGCGAGGTCGATCTGGCCGGGTTCTGCGAGCTGTTCGCAGCCGAGGGCCGTGCCCTCGGCCATGAGGTCGACCCGATGCGGGTGCTGGCCGCGATCCGCGGCGAGGTGCGCCCTGAGATGGTCGAGGCGGTCCGGTTTTGCCGCACCCGCTACAAGACGGCCGCGCTGACCAACAACTTCGCCCCCTCGGCCCAGGGACCCCCCCGGGAGGGGACCTCACAGTTCACCGAGCTGTTCGACGTGGTGATCGAGTCGAGCCGGGTCGGAGTCCGCAAGCCGGACCCCCGCTTCTACCGGATCGCCTGCGACGCGGTGGGCGTCGAACCGCACGAGGCGGTATTCCTCGATGACCTCGGTATCAATCTGAAGCCGGCCCGGGCCATGGGCATGCACACGATCAAGGTGGTAAACGGGCACCAGGCGGTGGCCGAGCTGTACGGGATTCTCGGGGTCGCTCCCGAGGGCTGGTCTCCCGAGTAGCGGCATCGCGAACCGGCCTGGCGGCTCGGTTCCGGACGGAGAGCGCAGTGGACGGACCACTGGACGACATCACGGTCATCGAGGTGGCCAACTGGGTGGCCGCGCCCAGCGCAACCGCGCTCATGGCCGACATGGGTGCCGCCGTGATCAAGATCGAACCACTGGGTGGCGACTCGATGCGCAACAAGCTCCGCCAACCCAGGTTCCCCGAGGGTCGTCGTGGGACCGACGTCGTCTTCCAGCTCGACAACCGGGGGAAGCGGTCGGTCGCACTCGATCTCGGGCACCAGCGCGGCGCCGCCATCGCACGGCGGCTGGTCGAGCAGGCCGACGTCTTGGTGACCAATCTCACCCCCGGACGACTCGAGCGCTACGGGCTCGGGCCCGAGCAGCTGTGCCAAGCCAACCCCCGGCTGGTCTACGGGCTGGTCACTGGCCAGGGCTCCTCGGGGCCTGAGCGGGACCGACTGGCGTTCGACGTGACCGCGTTCTTCGGGCGAGGCGGGGTGACCGGCCTGTTGGGAGAGCCCGGCG
The DNA here is from genome assembly GCA_021324355.1 of Actinomycetota bacterium. Classification (GTDB taxonomy): domain Bacteria; phylum Actinomycetota; class Acidimicrobiia; order Acidimicrobiales; family RAAP-2; genus Palsa-461. Next base: position 15,525 of record JAJPJD010000046.1, on the reverse strand, counting down.
GCGACCCGGTGCAGCCCCGTCCAGGCCAGGGCGACCACCCCACCGGCCTGGCCCTGTTGTCGGCGATCCTCGCCGCGCTGCGGGTTCGTGACCGGACCGGTCAAGGCCAAGTGGTGGAGACCGCGCTCATGCGGGTCGGGACCTGGACGGTCGGGGTGGACATGGCAGCTGCCTTGGTCGACCATCGCCAGCCGAGCAAGCGGCGCCGCACCCAGCCGATCTCGCCGATGAACACCGTCTATCGGTGTTCGGACGGCGCGTGGCTGGTGCTGTCGGCCCACGACCAGGCGGCGTGGCCCCGGGTGTGTCGCGCCCTGGGGTTGGCGGAGTTGGCCGAGGACCCTCGGTTCGCCGATGCCACCGCCCGGTTCGCCCACGCCGAGGAGCTGGTCGGGATCCTCGACCGGCGGTTTGCCTCGGCGCCGTACGAGACCTGGGCACAGGCGCTCGAAGGCACTGGGGTCATTTTCGCCAAGGTGGCCGAGCTGCCTGAGGTGGCCAAGGACCCGCAAGCCCGGGCGATGGGGATGTTCGCCGAGCTCGAGCACCCAGACCTGGGCCGGTTCGAGACCTTGGCCGCTCCGTTCGCCTTCAGCCGCTCCGACGTGTCGGTCCGGGGGCTGGCCCCCGAGGTCGGCCAGCACACCGCCGAGGTGTTGGCCGGGATGCTCGGCATGGGCGATCAGGAGATCGCCGACCTGGTCCGGGCGCAAGTCGCGGCCGACCCCGGTCTGCCGGCCTGAAGGCTCCGGGCCTATGCCTCCGGCGCAGGGTCTGCCTCGCCGGCGTAGCGGGGCTCGCCGAAAAAGGCCACGATCCTGCCGATGAGGTCGGCCCAGCCCTCGCCGGGCGGCGCCGCCAGCCCGGCGGCCCGCTGTGCCATAAGGCCGAGGTGCACGGTGCGGATGAAGTACAAGAACGCGTCGGGGTCGATGTCCTGAGCCAGGGTCCCGTCCTCGTGGGCGGCCTCCAGCAGGGGCTCGGCGCGACGGCGGAAGATGCGGTGGGCCTCGGCCAGGGCCTGGGCAACCTCGGGCTCCCGGCGGGCGGCGACATAGGCCTCCAGTTGCATGGCCTCGGAGTCGCTGAGCGGCTCGGCCCGGAGGGCCCCAGCCACCAGCAGGTCGGCCACTCGGGCGACTCGCTCGACGTCGCTCGGCAGCCGAGCCGCCGAACGACTGCACACCGCCTCCCGCAGCAGCTCGTTCTTGGAAGCGAACCGCCCGTACACCGCGCCGGTCGACAGGCCGGCCTCCGCGACCACGTCCATGATGCGAGTCCCGGAGTACCCCTTGCGGGCGAAGACTCTGGCCGCCGCGTCGAGGAGGCGCTCTCGCAGGGGGTCAGGCTCGGTCGCGGGGTCCTGGGCTGCCTGGACCATTGGCCAAGACCCTAGTTCGGCTGAGGGTCCAGGGCAGGGTGGCGGCCCGCTGCGGAACCGGTGCCAACGCTCGGAGCGCGGTGCCCAGGGACCAGGCACGCAGGTGGCTGTCGAGGCGGTCGCCCTCGTTGATCCCCGAGCGGCAGAACCCCCGGGCCTGGGTGCCGCGTCCCGAGGCCATTGGCGGAGCGACGATCGGTGGGCGCAGGGTCCCGGGCTGTCCGACCAGCCGGTCGGTCAGTCGGCCAGTGCCTGGTAGACGAGGGAGCGCAGCTGCGCCCGGAACGGGTAGGCGGCCGACGGCATGAGCTGGGTCATGAAGACGACCGCCAGGTCCTCCTTGGGGTCGACCCAGAACGCGGTCGAGGCTGCCCCGCCCCAGTAGTACTCGCCGGCAGAGCCGACCATCGCGGTGGCCGCCGGCCCCATCCCGACCGCGAACCCGAGCCCGAAGCCCACGCCGCGAAACCCGGCCTCTCCGAAGCCGCCGACCGCGACCTGGGTCAGGTCGGCACCGCCGGGCAGGTGGTTGACCGTCATCAGCTCGAGGGTCTTGCGCCCGAGGATCCGGCGCCCCTCGAGCTCACCCCGGCCGACCAGCATGCGGCAGAAGGCGAGGTAGTCAGCGGTGGTCGACACCAGCCCGCCGGCTCCTGAAAGGTACGAGGGGCGGTGGCGGTAGGTGGAGGTCTGCGGGTCGTCGACCAGCCGGGGCGGCTCGCCAGGACGGCGCGAGTAGTTGGCAGCGAAGCGTTCCAGCTTCTCGTCGGGTACGAAGAAGCCGGTGTCGACCATCCCGAGCGGTTCGAAGATCTCCGTGGTCAGGTAGTCGTCGAACGGTCGGCCGGAGAGGACCTCCACCAGTCGGGCACAGACGTCGGTCGACAGCCCGTAGTTCCAGCGGGTGCCGGGTTGGAACTTGAGCGGGTGGCGGGAGAGGATCTCGCAGACCGACTCGAGCGTTGCCGAGGCCCCGGCCTCACGCCGCTCGGCCGCGAAGGCTCGGTCGATCGGGTGGGTGGACGCCATCGGGCTCGGCAGGCCGGTCATGTGGGTGAGGGCGTCGCGGACAGTCATCGGGGCCTCCGGCTCGACGGTCTCGATCGAGCCGTCGTCGCGCACCCTGCCCACCTTGAGGCCCTCCCAGGACGGGATGTAGCGGTGGACCGGGTCGGTGAGCAGGAAGGCTCCCTGCTCGTAGAGCTGCATCAGCGCGACCGAGGTGATGGGCTTGGTCATCGAGTAGATCCGCCAGATGGTGTCCTCGGTGACCGGCTTGGCGCGCTCGCGGTCCATGAGCCCGAGCGAGCGGTGGTAGGCGACGTGGTCGCCGCGCAGGACAGTGATCTGGCAGCCAGTGATCTTGCCCGGCCCGACGTAGCGGCGGTCGAAGTGTTCGGTGATGCGCTCGAGGCGGCCCTCGTCGAACCCCGCGCCCTCGGCGTCGATCTTCATGGCCCCCTCCTCGGCTCAGGTCCTGCGGCCACCCTATCTCTGGGCCGAACCCCGCTCCCCGAGGCCCCCGGGGGCGGCGGACCCAGCGGGCAGTCGGACCGATGCGGCCCGGTGCTCGTACCCGGGCAGCGGGGTCCGGTACAGGCAGCCGTCACAGTTCATCGAGACCGGCCCGCGTATGGCCTCGTCGTAGCGGGACCAGACCAGCTCCACGATCCGCTCGTCCACTCCGATGTGCTCGCCCACCGCCACCTCGACCTCGGGGTGAGCAGCGGCCCACGCTCGGGCGACCGTCCCAATGCGCTCGACCAACAGGCCGGTGCACAAGAAGTACGGGACGACGCCGATGCGCTGGGCCCCGAGCACCCGGCAGCGTTCCAGCGCCTCTGGCACCGAAGGGCGGGCCAGGGAGATGAACGCCGGCTCGACCATGCCGAGCGGCGGGGTCGGCCCGGGTTCTGGTGGTCCGCTCGCCCGGGTCGCCAACCCCCGGCCGTCGGCGAGCAGCCGAGCCGCCTTGACCAGGTCGCCGTTCGCATCGGGGTCGGTCGAGCCCCGCCCGACCACCACCACGGCGTCGGTCGGTCCCTCCGGCCACGACGTCGAGCCGGCCGAGTGGAAGCGCACCGCCCGGACTCGCGCCTCCACCGCGCTGAGGACGTTGGGGTGCAGGCCGAGGTCTCGGCCGTAGCTGAAGGAGACGGCAGGGTGGCGGGCCCGAGCCCGGGCCAGCGCCGCCGGACCGTCGTCTTTCAGGTGGCCGGCCCCCAGGAGCAGCAGGGGCACCGCGACCACCCGGGACGGCCCAGCCGCGACCAACTGGTCGATCGCCGAGTCCAGATCGGGCGGGACGAACTCGATGAACCCGGCCGACACCGGCACCCCCGGCCGTGCTCGCGCCACGGCGTCGGCAAAGGCGCTCAGCTCCTCGGCCCCGCGCGCCGAGCGGGTGCCGTGCCCAACCAGCAGCAGCGCCGGCGGCGCAGTCGGGCGCGGGGCAACAGCGGCTAGCCGGGCGAGGGCGTTCAGCATCGCGGCCCCCGCCGCCGCCCCGCCCCGCTCGCCGCGCAGCACCATCGCCGGGACGCCCCGGCGATGAGCCACCTCCAGCAGGGCTTCCTTGGCCTCGGCGGCCCCGACGTAGCCCACCGGGGTGCCGATCACCAGCGCCGGCCGCAGTGCGCCGGCATCGATCAGGCGGACCACCTCGACCAGGGCGCTGGGCGCGCAGCCGACCACGAACACTGCACCGTCGGGATGGGCGGCGGCTGCCCGGGCCATGGCCGCCGCCGAGCGGGTCGGGTGGGAGCCCGGATCGTCCACCTCGCCGAGCATGCAGTGCGCCTCGACCCCGCTCATCGCCACTCGGACCATTTCGACGTCGCAGACCACCGGGGCGCCGGCCGACAGGGCCGCCACCCCGGCCGCCACTGCCGGCTCCGGCACGCTCAGGTGCTCCACCAACGCCGGGTCGGCGGTGGCGTGGACGACCCGGGCCACCACCGCCCGAGGCCCCTCGGGCCACCCGGACAGGTCCACCCGTTCGGCCAGGAGCCGGTAGCTCTCGGCCTCGATGGGGTGGACGGCGCTCGGAGCAGGCTCGGCGCTCATGTCGCCCGCTCGCTGATCGCGTCGCGCGGGCAGACCTCGATGCACTCCAGGCATCCGGTGCAGCGCAGCTGGTCCACCACCGGCCGGGCCGGTGCTGGAACAAGCGCGCTCTGGGGGCAGGTGGCGATGCAGAGGCCGCAGGCGGTGCAGCGCGCGTCGATGACCAACCTCGGGTGCCTCGCTCCGGCAGGTGCTGGTGGGCTCACGGCACCGTCGGGTAGCCGCGCGGGGTGACCATACGGCCGGCGCGCACCCGGGTCTGCGACGAGCCGATCACGAGGCACGTGGTCATGTTGACCGCCGCGCAGTCCAGTTGGCCAAGCGTGGTCACCACCACCCGCTGGGCAGGCCGTCCGGCATCGGTCACCACCCCGACCGGCGTGCGCGGCGGCCGGTGCTCGAGCAAGAGGGATCGGGCCCGCTCGAGCTGCCAGGTCCTGGTGCGCGACCGGGGGTTGTACACCACCACGACCAGGTCGGCGCGAGCTGCCGCCTCCAGGCGGGCCTCGATCAGCTCCCACGGGGTGAGGAGGTCCGACAGACTGACGGTGAGGAAGTCGTGGCCGAGGGGCGCACCGAGGAGGGCGGCAGCGGCCAGCCCCGCGGTCACCCCCGGGACCACGACCACCTCGAGGTCTCCTGGGTCCGGGCCATCGAGCAGGTCGAGGACCGGCGAGGCCATCGCGTAGACGCCGGCGTCGCCGGAGCAGACCAGCGCGACCCGGCTCCCCTGGGCAGCCAGGTCGAGCGCCAGTCGGGCCCGCTCGACCTCGGCCCCGATGGGCAGGCGGTGCACCACCTGGGCTGGGGAGAGCAGGTCGGCGCACTGTTCGACATAGGAGTCGAGGCCCACCACCACGTGGGCGTGGCGGACCGCAGCCACCGCCTCGGGCGTCCGCTGGGCGGGCGTGCCGGGCCCCAGGCCCACGATGTGCAGCGACCCGACCGGCCGGGCCCGCCGGGCCACCGCCACGGTGGTCCGGGCGGCGGTGGTCTTGGGCACCACCAGCTGACTGCCGGCTCCCGCTGCCCGCAGGGCGGCCGCCTCGGCGACCGATCGGGTCCCGACGGCCGAGGCCACCACCGCGGAGGGGTTGGGGACGGCCACCGAGTCGAGGTTCTCGGCAGAGAAGGCGACCACCGGGAGCCCGAAGGCGGCGGCGACGGCCTCGATCGCCGGGTGGGCGCGCCGACGCTCGATGGTGGCCAGCGCCCCCAGGGCGTGGGGGGACAGCCCCGCCCGGCCGAGCGCTCCTTTGACCGCCGCGACCGCTTCGTCGCCCGGGGCGTCGGAGGTGGTACCGATCCCGACCACCAGCGAGCCGGGGCGCAGCAGGACCGTGGGCAGCCCGGTCTCAGCCGGTGGGGCGGCTCGGTCGGTCACCACGACCCGGGCCACCGGCGCAGGGCCTCCCAGGCGCGCTGCCAGCGGGCCGGGGAGCGGCCAGCCGAGCTCGTTGTCCAGCGCGACCGTGTGGCCGGCCAGCATCGCCGCGCCCACCCGGGCCGTGTCCCCCTCGGCGGTGAGCCCTGGGAGCTGGTCGAGGGCGGGCAGGGCCATCCGGTCGGTGGCGGTGGTCACCACCGGCTGGGCCCCCAGCAGCTGGGCGACCTCCGCTGCCAGTGCGTTGGCGCCGGCCTGGTGGCCCCCGACCACCGAGATGGCGAAGGTGCCGGCGTCGTCCACGCACACCACCGCCGGGTCGGTCGCCTTGTCGGCAAGCAGTGGCGCGAGCAGCCGCACCGTGGCCCCGAGGGCCAGCACGACGACGAACCCCTCGACGTCGTGCCAGCGCGCCGCGAGGTGGCGGGCCGGTTCCCCGTGGACGTGCTCGTAGGGCAGTCGCTCGGCCAGCTGGCGGCCGGCGTCGGTGACCGAGATGGTGAGGACCCGGGTCATCCGTCGCCTCCCGGGCCCCAGGCCACGAACACCGGGTTGCTGCCGACCAACCGCCAGGTCCCGTCGGGCAGGCGCTCGCCGCGGTCGGCTCGCAGCTGGACCACCGCGCCGAGCAGGCCCGCGGCCGCCAGGGCGCGGTCGACCGAGGCGAAGGAGGCCACGACTCGGCCCCCAGGGGCCAGTCGGGCGAGCACCGCCTCCAGCACGCCGATCCCCCCGCCCCCTACGAAAGCCCGGTCCGGGCGCGGCAGCGAGGAGAGCGCCTCGGGGGCGCGGCCGGGGACCACGTGGATCCTGACCCCGGCAGCGGCGGCATTGGCCCCGATGCGCTCGGCCGAGGCCGGGTCAGACTCCACCGCGAACACGGTGAGGCCTGGCGCGACCAGGGCGCACTCGATCCCGACGCTGCCGCTGCCGGCGCCGACGTCCCAGAGCACCCCTCGGTCCGGCAGGCACAGCTTCCCGAGGATCACGGCGCGCGTCTCGGCCTTGGTGATCATCCCCGGCCGGTGGAGGTAGGTGGCGTCGCTGCGCCCCCACGCGAGCACCCGGCGGTCGCTCTCGCTCCCGGCCGGCTGCCAACCGGTGAGCGGGAGGCGACCCGGGCCGAGCAGGACGACCACCGACAGGGGGTCGAACCGGCCGGCAGCCAGTTGGTCGAGGGTCAGCTCGCGTACCGCTTCGTCGGGGGAGCCGAGGCGGCTGCACACCGCCGCCAGGTCCACGGTGCAGCCTGCCTCGACCAGGGCCCGGCCCAGCGCCTCGGGGGGGTTGTCGGGAGCGGTCAGGACGGCGACGGTGGACCCGGTGCGGACCACCCGCACGGCGTCCTCCAGGGGCCGCCCGTGGGCCGAGACCACGGTGGCGTCGTCCCAGGGGAGGCCGAGCCGGGCGAAGGCGACCGCCACCGACGAGGGGGCAGGGAGCACTCGCAGCTGCCGGCGATCCACCGTTTTGAGGAGGGTGCGGACGATGCCGAAGAACCCCGGGTCGCCCGATGCCAGCACGCAGATCGGGCCGGTCCCAGCACTGAGCCGGGACCGCACCTGGGCCAGGAGCTCGGCCGTGTCCGCCCGGATCTCGAGGGTCTCGGGTGGCTGCGCCCACCCGTCCCACCGGGACACCAGGGCCAGGTGGCGCCGGCCACCGACGAGCACCCGTGCTGCTGCCAGCGCGGATTTGGCCTCGGGCGCCAGCAGCTCGAGCCGGTCGTCGGCCAAGCCGACCACGGTCACGGTGCCCGGAGACGGGCCCTGCTCAGGCACGGGCAACGACGGCGCTCCCCTCGAAGTCGACCATGAGCACGTCGATCGACAGCTGGTTGCGCACATGGGTCCGGCAGGTGGCCACGGCCAGCTGGCACAGTCGCTCGAGCGGCGCGAGCACCCCCGTGGCCAGGCACACCTCGAAGAAGTGGCGGGCGGTCGCGGTCTCGGTTGCCGCCGCCACCACCAGCTCGGGCGCCCCGCACTCGCGGGCGACCGCTTCGAGCAGCTCGGTGTCGACGGCGGTCCGGTGCCAGTGGGTCATCATCACGCCGGCCGCCAGCTTGGTGATCTTGCCCACCATCGCCACCACCGAGGCGCGGGCCATGCCGGCCGCCGCACACCGGCGCAGGGCGATCCCGGTGAAGTCGCCGACCTCGACGAAGCAGACCGGGTCGAGGCCGGCGAAGACGGCCATGGCCGCCTGCTCCGAGCGGGCTCCGGTCGAGAGCACCATGTGCCGCTCGCCCTGGGCCGCCGCCACGTCCACCTGCTGGACGACGCTCGCCCGGTAGGCAGCGGTCGAGAAGGGCCGGACGATGCCGGTGGTGCCGAGGATCGAGATGCCGCCGAGGATCCCGAGCCGCTCGTTGCTGGTCTTGGCGGCCATGGCCGCGCCGCCGGGCACCGAGAAGACCACCCGGACCGCTCGTCCCGGCACGCCGGGCCCGGCCAGCCCCGGCACCTCCCCCAGGGCCGCCAGGATCATGCGGCGGGGCACCGGGTTGATGGCGGGGGTGCCGACCGGCAACCCGAGCCCTGGTTTGGTGATGGTCCCGATGCCCGGCCCGGCCACCAGCTCGTGCTCCTGACCAGTCGCTCGCCAGTCGACCGTCGCGGTCATGTGCGCCCCGTCGGTGCAGTCCGGGTCGTCCCCGGCGTCCTTGACGACCACCGCGACGGCCGGCGGCCCCGACAGCGGGCCGGACTGCAGCACCGGGAAGCGGGCACGGGTCCCGCCAGGCAGCCCGACCTCGACGTCGTCGGGAACCCGGCCGGTGACCAGGCCGATCGCCGCCGCCTTGGCCGCGGCCGATGCGCAGGTACCGGTAGTCCAGCCGGTGCGCAGGCCTCGACGGCGGGCCGCAACCTCGGCCGAGAGCTCGGGCTCGTAGGGGTGGGTCTCGGGCTCAGTCACGTCGCGGCAGCCGTCCGGCCGGCCGCCCGGCCGTCGAGCCCGGGCGGGAACGCCGCCGACGCCCATGGGCGAAGGCGGGCGAGTACAGCTGGCTACGCGCTGCCGGCGCGCCCAGCGCGTCGCCCACCAGGACCAAGGTGGTGGTGGTGGCGCCGCTGGCTCGCAGATCCTCGGCCAGGCGCCCGAGGGAGGTGGTGATGACCCGTTCGTCGGGCCAGCTGGCTCGGACCACGATGGCGGCCGGCGTTTCGGAGCGGTACGCACTGGGCTCGGCCAGCAGCTCGCGCTGGAGAGCCTCAGGCTGGGCGGCCGAGAGGAACACCGCGAGCGTGCACCCGGTGGCGGCGAAGGCGGCCAGCCGCTCGCCGGCCGGCATGGAGGCGGCGGTGCGGGTGGCCAGGCGGCTCACGACCACGCTCTGGCTGACCCGGGGGATGGTGAGCTCGCGCCCTAGCGCGGCCGCAGCCGCAGCGAGCGAGGAGACCCCGGGGACGATCTCGAAGTTCCGCTGGTGCTCGACGCACCAGTCGATCTGCTCTTGGATCGCCCCATAAAGGGAGGGATCCCCCGAGTGCAGTCGGACGATGCACGAGCCCGGGTTGGCGTCGTAGACCGCGAGCACGTCCTCCAAGGTCATCCCAGCCGAGTCGTGCACGACCGCCCCGGGACGGGCGTGGGAGAGGACCGCCTCGGGGACCAAGGACGACGCCCACACGACGATGTCGGCAGCCCCGAGCCGCTCGGCGCCCCGCAGCGTGATCAGATCCGGGGCGCCCGGACCGGCGCCCACGAAGCTGATCCGGGGGGTCTGGGGGAGGCTCACCGGCCGGCGTCCCGGCCCCGGGGCGGCACCACCACCGTGACGAGGTACGAGGCCGGCCCGTCGCCGACTGCCGAGACCGGGCCCACTCGCTGGTCGTCGAGGCCGAGGCGCTCCCCGAACACCGCGCCCTCGAGCCGCCCGCTCGCCGCCAGCAGCTGTGCCACCTCGCCGATGTGGCGGCCGCCCTTGTAGATCACCACCGCCCGATCGGGGTCGGCCAGCGCCTCGGCGACCTGGTCGACACCGTCCAGCGCGGTGACCAGGGCGAGCGACTCGGTCCCGTCGAGCAGCACCGTGCCCGCGGTGGCGGCCAGCGCCTGGAAGGCGGTGATCCCCGGCACGGTCTCCACCTTCCCGTGCCATCCGAGCTCACCGAGTGCCCGGACCAGCGACGGGAAGGTGCTGTAGAGGTTGGGGTCCCCCAGCGTGACGAACGCCACGTGCTGGCCTCCTTCAAGCCAGGGGAGCAGGCGGGCTGCTGCCGCCCGGTGGGACGCGACCCGGGCCGCCTCGCCGTCGGTTGGGTCCGAGCTCATGTCGAACGGCAGCCGGTCCACCGCCAGGCCCGGGACGGCGGCGGTCACGATGGACTCGGCCCGCCCCGGACGTCCGAGCTCGGTCGTCGGGGCGACCACCCGGTCGGCCGCTCGCAGCACGGCGACCGCGCCCACGGTGACCAGCGCCGGGTCACCCGGCCCGACGCCGACGCCGGTCAGGGTGGCCGTGTCGGTGCCGCGGTGCTCCGCCATGGGCCTCAGGCTACGACGCCCGGTCCGAAGACGTTCACGCCCGAGGGACGCTCCCTTGGTCGGCCGACCAGAGCTGGGCGAGGGCGCCGCCGAGCGCGGCCAGCACGGTGGCCAGCACCGCGGTCTCGAGCCACAGCCGGCCGACCGGCGCGCTGAGCCGTTCGTGATGCGCGCTCCGACGGAGCACGTCCGCCGCCACCAGCACGACCGACGCGGCCGCTCCAACCACCGCGCCGTGCCACAGCGCGGCGGCGAACCGGGCGGCACGCTGCCCAGCGATCCCGCCGCCGAGGCAGAACCCGGCCGCCGCGACCAGCAGCGGGAGCACGAAGAGGTGGCTGGGCTGGTCGATCATCGGCCGGCCGTGCCAGTCCTCTTCGAGCGTCAGCGCCGGGACGCTCACGGCCAGGCAGGCGACCAGACCGAGCAGCCACCGACCCCGACCCAGCGCCCGCAAGGCCCGTCCCCGGGGATCTCGTGCCACCGGCCGGAGCCTACGGGGGGCGGGATCGACAGGTGCGGACCGCGCTGGCTCGGCGCCGGTGGCCGCTCACGCCGGTCGGGTCGCCCCGAGCGCCGACCACAGCGCCCCCGGCTCGCTGGCCCCGCCGACCAGGAGCTCCCGGGCCACGGTGCGGGCTGTGCTCCGTTGGTCTTCGTCGAGGTACTCGACCGGGGACGTGCCATCGACCCGGGCCAGGACCAGGCAGGCGGTTTGGGAGACCAGCTCGGCCGGGTCGATGGGCAGGACCGAGCGGGCCAGGTAGGTGCCGACGAAGGTGTCCGCGCACTGCTGGTAGGCGGAAGCCAGCTCCGGCCGGTGCACCGCCTTGCACGCCAGGTGGGCGACCAGGAAGGCGAGATCGAAGGTGGGGTCGCCCACGTGGGCAGTCTCCCAGTCGATGACCCACAGCCCAGCTGGGCCGAGCAGGACGTTCTTCGGGGAGAAGTCGCCGTGGACGAGGCAGGACGCCCGGTCCTGCAGCCGGCGCGCGACCGCCGCGATGGGTCCCGCCAGCTGGGGGTGGACGTGGGCCACCCGGTCGAAGAACGGGACGATCCGCAGCTCGACGAAGTTGGTCGCGTCGGTCAGCCGAGCGCAGCGACCAGGCTCGGCGAAGGTGGTCGAGTGCCACTCGGCCAACGCCTCGCCGAGCGACTGGGCGACCGCCGGCGACACGGTCCCGGCCAACAGGTCGGCCTTCCAGGTCCGGGTGCCCACCGGTGCGGCCGCCAGCGTCAGGACCAGCTGGTCGGGGTCCAGGTCGAGCAGCTCGGGCACGGTGGAGGGTCGGATGGATCGGGCCACGACCAGGGCCTCTGCCTCCCGGAGGGCCCGTGCGGGCGAGGCCACCCAGCGCTGCGCGACCCGCAGCCGCCCGAGGGGTCGCTTGACCACCACCCGGCGCTCGCCGTCGGTCACCAAGAGCACGTCGCACGAGACCCCGCCACCGAGGCGCTGCAGGTCGATCGGGGCTCGACCGGGGAGAACGCCCCGACGGACCAGGTGCTCGACCAGGTCCCGATCGGCCAGCGCCACGGGGCAACCCTACGACGCGTGCCCGACGGACGGGCCGGGCTGGGTAGTGTCGGGGCCCGCCAGGTCGTCCTGGCGAGCCTGGGAGGGTGGGTGAAGCTGGCAACAGTGCGCCTCGCAGGCCGGACCGCCGCGGTCCGGATCGACGAGGACCGCGCCGTCGAGATCGAGGGGGCGCCCGACGTGGGCACCTTGCTGTCCTCGGCGGACTGGCGGGACCGAGCGGCGCGGGCGGCCGGTCCGAGCCACGACCGAGCCACACTGGACTACGCACCACTCGTGCTGGGCCCGGACAAGATCGTGTGCGTCGGGCTGAACTACCGGAGCCACATCGCCGAGACCGGCCAGTCCGAGCCACAGTTCCCGACCCTGTTCGCCAAGTTCCGCTCGGCGCTGATCGGGGCGCACGACGACATCGTGCTCCCCGGGGCCGTGCGGCAGCCCGACTGGGAGGCCGAGTTGGCGGTGGTCATCGGCGCACCGGCCCGCCACGTGGGAGAGCGGGAGGCTCGCTCGGTCATCGCTGGCTTCAGCGTGGTGAACGACGTGACGGCGCGGGACTGGCAGCACCGCACCCTCCAGTGGTTGCAGGGCAAGACCTTCGAGCGCTCGACGCCCCTCGGGCCGTGGCTGGTGACCACCGACGAGGCCGACGGGGCCTCTGGCGCCATCCGCTGCACCGTGAACGGCCGACTGGTCCAGGACGCGGACATCTCGGATCTGGTGTTCGGCCCGGCTGCCCTGGTGTCGTACGTCTCGACGATCGTCACCATGCTGCCCGGCGACGTGATCGCGACCGGCACCCCGGCCGGGATCGGGGCCGCCCGGACGCCGCCGGAGTTCCTGGCCGATGGCGACGTGGTGACCACGTCGATCGAAGGAGTGGGGGAGTGCACCAACCGCTGCCGGCTGGGCTGAGCGCCCCAAGGCCTCGGGCCGGCTCGGGACGGATCGGCGGTCCGAGGTGAGCTCGGCCCCCCATGACGGTGGGGACCTCGGGCCACCCCGGGTGATCGAGGTGCGCGACGGGGTGTTCGCCTACGTGCAACCCGACGGGAGCTGGTGCATCAACAACACCGGCTTTTTGGTGGGTCGCACCCAGGTGGTGAGCATCGATGCGACCTCCACCGAGCGCCGGACCAGGGCACTGCTCGACGCGATCGCCTCGGTGAGCGCGCTCCCGGTGACCACCTTGGTCAACACCCACGCCCACCTGGATCACACCAACGGCAACTGTTTCTTCGGTCCGGTGGCCATCGTCGCCCACGAGCGGTGCCGGGCCGAGCTGCTCGAGGCGCCCCTGCCCACCGCCGGGCGGCCGCCGTTTCCCCAGGTCGACTGGGGCACCCTCGAGAAGGCGCCGCCGACGGTCACTTTCAGCGACACCCTGACCCTGTGGGTCGACGACCTTCGCTGCGAGCTGCGCTGGGTGGGCGAGCCTGCCCACACCACCAACGACATCACGGTCTGGCTGCCCGAGCGCTCGGTCCTGTTCGCCGGCGACCTGGTCTTCAACGGCGGGACGCCGTTCCACCTCGGCGGGTCCATCCCGGGGGCCCGGCGGGCACTGGAGTGGATCCGGGCCCTGGGACCCGAGGTGATCGTCCCCGGCCACGGCGACCCGTGCGGGGTGGAGGTGGTCGACGACCTGCTGGCCTACCTCGACCTGGTCTGGGAGCGCGCGATCGAGGGCCGGGCTGCCGGGATGGCCCCGCTCGACGTCGCCCGCCAGCTCGACTTGGGCGAGTTCGGTCGCTGGCTCGACCCCGAGCGCATCGTCGGGAACCTCCATCGGGCCTACGCCGAACTGGAGGGCGTCCCGCCCGGCGAGCCTCTCGGGACCGCGCCGCTGGCCGAGATGGTCGAGTACAACGGCGGGCGGCCGCTGCGCTGCCTGGCCTGAGGCCCGGGCGGCCTGCGGCGCCTGCGGGCGCGGGCCGGCGCGACCGGGCCGGTCACGATCCGGTCCCGGGCGGCGGGGGCGAGCCAGCGGCGGCGGACACGAACCGCTCGGCCGGCGCCGGGTCGGCGCCGAGGTGGAGGTGGAGGTAGGTCGCGAGCAGCCGAGGGGTTGCCCACCCTTCGAGCCGGGAGCCAGCCCGGCCGGCCAGCTCCATCGCCGCCCCGGGGGGTTCGACGCTCGAGTAGTGGTGCTCGTGGCCGGCCAGGGCCATACCCGCCGGTCCGATCGGGGTGTCGACCCGGAGGGTGGCGGTCCGGTACCCGAGGATGACCCGGGTCCCCATGGTGGCCTCGGCCGGGATGGCTCCGCACAGCCGGTGCCCGTCGAGCGTCCGGACCAGCCACAGGAGGCCGCCGCACTCGGCCCAGGTCACCAGGCCGGCGCCGATCCGGGCGGCGACATCGGCCCGCAGGGAGGCATTCGCCTCCAGCTGCTCGGCAAAGACCTCGGGGAAGCCGCCGCAGGCGTACAGGCCCTGGACGCCCGCCGGCAGGGCAGGGTCGGTGAGCGGGTCGAGGTCGACCAGCTCGGCGCCGGCCTCCTCCAGCCGCTCGAGGTTGTCCGGGTAGGCGAAGGAGAAGGCCCGGCCCGACACCACGGCGATCCGCACCGGCTGGGGTGCCACCGGCCGAGCCGCCGGGAGCGGGTGGGCCGCCAGCCGGGGCGCCCCGGCTGCGACCCGCTGGAGGGCCTCGAGGTCGACCGAGCGGCCCACGACCTCGGCCAGCCTGTCGAGCGACGCCCCGACTCGGTCCGGGTCCTCCACCACCGGCACCAGGCCGAGGTGGCGGTCCCGCCAGGACAAGGCCGGGTCGCGGCGGAGCGCCCCGAGGACCGGCACCGGGCCCTCGGCCAGCGCGCCCCGCAGGAGGGCCTCGTGGTAGTCGCTGCCGACCCGGTTCAAGATGACCCCGGCCAGCGGGCGGGACCACCGGGAGAGCAGGTGGTGGTGGTAGCCGTCGACCAGCGCCCGCACCGAGGAGCTCATGGCAGCCGCGTCGACCACGAGCACCGTTGGCGCGTCGAGGAGGTGGGCGACCTCGGCCGTGCTGGCGGTGGCCGAGGTCCCTGCCCCGTCGAACAGCCCCATGACTCCTTCCACCACCAGCAGGTCGGCGCCGGCCGCCGCCTTGGCCGCGATGGAGGCGATCGCGGCCGGCCCGCACAGGAAGCTGTCCAGGTTGCGCCCGGTCCGGCCGGTGGCCAGCCGGTGGTAGCCGGGGTCGATGAAGTCCGGCCCAACCTTGGCCGAGCCGACCGCAACCCCCCGGCGGCGCAGGGCTGCCATGAGGCCGGTGGCGACCGTGGTCTTGCCCACCCCCGAGTGGGTCCCGGCGACGACCAGTCGGGGGCCGAGGTCCTCGGTGCTCATCGGTCGCTCCGGTGGGCGAGGCTGCTCAGTACTCGATGCCCTTCTTGGCGCGAACGCCCCGGTCGTAGACGTGCTTCACCTTGCGCATCTCGGTCACGGTGTCGGCCAGCTCGACCAGCGCTGGGGCGGCATTGCGCCCGGTGACCACCACGTTGGTGTGGGCGGCCCGCTGCGCGATCCCCTGCACGACGTCGTCGGCCTCGACCCAGCCGTAGGTGATGGCGTAGGTCAGCTCGTCCAAGATGAGCAGGTCATAGTGGCCCGAGGCCAGCTTCTCCCGGGCGACCTGCCAGGCGTGGCGACCCTTGGCCGCCGTCTCGTCGAGGTCGGT
>JAJPJD010000052.1 GCA_021324355.1 Actinomycetota bacterium | reverse complement strand
CGAGCACGCCGACCCGGTCCACAAAGTGACGATCTTCCCGACCGGGATGGCCCTCGGGGTGACCCAGCAGCTCCCGATGGAGGAGCGTCACATCCACCCCCGGAGCCACATCGAAGATGCCCTGTGCGTCCGCATGGGCGGTCGGGCGGCCGAGCTCCTCGTCTACGGCGACCTCTCGACCGGCGCTGCCAACGACCTGGTCGGCAACACCGAGCTGGCTCGCAAGATGGTGCGCGAGTGGGGCATGAGCGAGGACCTCGGGCCGATGGCCTGGGGCTCCCAGGGCCAGGTCTTCCTGGGCGAGGACCTCATGCACACCCGCGACTACTCCGAACACACCGGCCAGATCATCGACGACGAGGTCGAGCGGATCCTCCGAGCTCAAGAGGAGCGGGCCCTCGAGGTGCTGGCCCGGCACCGCAAGGGCCTCGACGCGGTGGCCAAGGCCCTCCTCGAGAACGAGACCATCGAGGGCACCCTGGTCGGACAGCTGGTCGACGAGGCCTACGGCCGGCCGGTCCACGCCACCGGCAAGAAGGCCACCCCGACCTTCCACCACGCCAACGGCAACGGGGCTGCCGCCGCCAGCACGGCGGACGCCGACCACACGACCGAGCCGGCCGACGAGGAGGTGGCCCCGGCCCCCGTGGCCGCGGCCACCAGCCAACCGCCCCGCCGCATCACCCCCTCCGGCTGGCCGGCGCCCCAGTGGCCACCGCCGCAGTGGAGCCCGCCGCCCCAGGCCGACCCGGGGGCGGACCGCTAGCACGCCAGCCCCACCCTCCGGCCGCCATCAGCCCCGGGCCCCGGTCATGGTCACCACGCCGGTGGTGGCAGCCGGCGCCAGGTTCTCGACCGCCAGCACCGGGGCGGTCGCACTGACCACGAGCGGCACCCGCCCGAGCTGCGCCAACCCGGCGACCGCTCCGATCCCGGTGGAGGCCGCCGGCCCAAGGCTCAGCGCGGCGCCCGCGGCCACGTGCACCGTGACCAGGGCCACCGCCCCGCTCGCCTGGAGGGCCGACACCCGTGCCACCAGGCGGTGGGGGCCGGGGTTGAACAGGTCGAGGGTGGCCAGGCCGGCCCCCGGGACCGCGGGGTTGGGCGCAGAGCCGGGGGCCGCCAGCACCTCGGTCCCGCCGCCCGACCCAACCCGCAGCGCGCTCGACGCTCCGAACTGGGGCCGGACGAACGAACTCGGGGCGTCCTCGCTCCGGTCGACCACCACCCCGGCCCCCCGGCCCCTCACCCGCACCGTGACCAGGAAGGGGATGCCGTCGGGGATGCGGTTGGCCCCGGTGGTCTCGAGGACCCAGGTGGTGATGGGCGCCACGACCTCGGAAAAGGTGGCGGCCGGAGAGTCGAACGGGCGCGCCGAGACCACCACTCGCTCGCTGGTCGGGGTGGGGTTGAAGATGCTGAGCACGGTCAGCCCACCGGTGAGATCGATCGCCCGCGGGACGGCCCAGTCCCGGGCCGGTGCGGGCACACCGAGCCGGACCGAGAGCCCGGTGGACCCGCCGGCCGAGACCGTCTGCAGCGCCGCCGCCACCACCGCCCCGGTCCGGACCGAAACGATGGTCGACACCGACCGGGCGTCTTGGACGTAGCGGTCGACCGGCTCCACTGCCAAGGCCCCCGGGGCGACCACGATCCCCTCGAACGGTTGGGGCTGCTCCACCCCCGAGGGGGTGGCGAACGTCATGTCGACTACCGCCACGGTGGTGGTCGGGTTGTACAGCGACACCGCTAGGGTCCCGCCGTTGACCGTCGAGCCCGAGGCGAAGTACCAGCTGGTGGCGGTGGACCGGGAGCAGGAGGTGGCCGACCAGCCGAGCGGGCCGTCGACCGTCTCGGTCACCAGGACCCCGCCCTGGGCCAGCTCGACGGTGGCGGCCACGAAGTTCCCGCCGACCAAGGAGCCCGGCACCTCCGCGACCTGGGCCCGCGGCGGCACCGTGACCGGCTCGCTGGCGTGCCGACCGGTGTCGCTGACCGCGCTGAGGGTGGCCCGAGCGGGGCGGTCGGTGGTGTTGAGGAGCTGGAGGGTCGCAGCGGCAGTCGAGCCCCCCTCCGACGTCCCCCCGGCGCAGTACCAGGCCGAGGACTCAACGGTCGAGGGCGCGATGGCCGCCAGCGGCGTCGCTGGCCGGCGGGCCGACGGGCGGTGCACCAGGTGATCGGCCAGTTCCCCACCGACCAGCGCGGCCACCAGCACCACCACGAGGACAGCCCGATAGGGGACGCGCCCCGGCCGAGCCGGGCCGCGTCCACTGCCGGCGTCGGGCAGCCCGGCGTCCTCGAAGAACTCCGGTGCCGACCCGCTCATCGGCCCACCCGTTCGTGCCGGGCCGAGCGACGTCCCGGCGGCGCCTCGGCGCGGCCGGCTCGGGCCCGGCCCACCGCCCGCAGCCGGGCCGCCACTGCCAGCCGGCGGTCCACCAGGACCGCCGCCACCAGCACCCAGAGGACCACCTCCAGCCCGCCCCCGATCCCGCCCCACGGGACGGCGGCCAGCGAGAGGGTGGCCTGGCCACCCCGAGCCACCCGGAACTGCGCCGCCCACGAGAACGCCGCCGCCGCCGGTGCTGGGGCTCCCCGGACACTCAGGTGGAAGGCGCCGGCCGGAGCCATGGCGGCGTAGACCGTTCCCGGGTGCACCGGTCCCCGGTAGCCCGAGCTCGAGCTCGACCCGAGGGCTGGCCGCCAGCCGGCCAGGTCCGCAGGTGTGGGGACGGCAAGCCCGGCCGCCGGGCCCGACACAGCCCGGACGGCCCGGACCGGCCCCCCCGAGCGGGCAGCCCGCTCGGGGATGGCGGCGGTGTTGTCGTAGACGACGAAGCCGTTCCCACCCGGCACCTGGCGGAGGTCGTCCTGCTGGTCGAGCGCAGGCACCAGATCGGGCGGCGGCGGATCGGCAACTGCGCCGCCCACGCCGGCCACCGTCGGGGCCAGGTCCTCGACCACCACGACGTAGCGCACCGCCGCCGGGGCGAGCAGGCGGCCGAGGTGCACCGTCCGACCCTCCCGGGCCAGCTGCACCGCCTCGTCGAGCTGGGCCGCCGGGCCCGGCGCGGCCGGGGCGTCGACATCCCCGGCGGTTGGTGGTCCGCCATTGGTGGTGGCATACGCCAGGCCGGGCGAGATCGTCCAGGAGCCGACCGGCAGGGCAGCTGGATCCCCGAGCCACAGAACCCGCGACGAGGTGCCGGGGCGCGCCGACACGAACTGGAGCGCCTGCCCGTAGCCACTGGCCGGAAGGCCGAAGCTTCCGTTGCCCACCTCGGCGACCGCCGGGAGCGTGCCCACCGCGGCCGCCGCAACCAGCAGGGTGGCCGCCAGCTGGCGCCAGCCGAACCGCAGGCCGACCAGGTCCGTCTCGAAGGCGGCGACCCCCAGGCCCACCCCGGCCGCCACCGCGACCGCCGCCGGGACCAGGACCACGCCGACGGTTGGGGCGAACGACCCGGTCCAGCCCCGATCGACCGCGAACCCGAGCCCGAAGGCGAGCGCCGCCACCGTCCACAGGCGGGCCGCCCAGGCCAACCGGGGCCCCGAGCCCACCAGGACCGCCAGCAGGGCGGCGGCCGGCAGCAGCCAACTGAGCGCCGACCCTCCGACCGGCCCGAGGTCAAAACGCAGCAGGGCCACCCAGCCGACGGCCCGCGCTGGCGCCGACGGCTCCCCCAGCACACCGAGGGCGTGGGGGCCGGCCAGCCCGACCCCGATCACCCACGGTGCCGAGAGCACGAGGGCAGCCAGGATGCCCTGCAGGGCCGCCGGCACGGCCCGGCCGGCCTGGCGCGCCGTGCCCGAAAACAGCGAGCCCAGCCACAGACCCGCTGCCATCACCACCACGTCGACCACCACCGCTGGCGCGAACGCGCCGGCCAGCGCGATGAGGACCCCCAGGCCGAGCCACCGGGCCCGAGATGAACGGCCGTGGCGGCCGGCCCCCGCCGGCGCGCCGGGATCGAGCGCGCTGGCTCGTATGAGCGCGGCCAGGATCCACGGGACCAGGGCATAGCTCACCATGACGTCGAGACGGCCGTGGGCCAGGGCGTCGTAGACCAGCGGGAGGCCGAGGTAGGCCACCGCCCCGAACAGGCGGCCCCGGCGCGAGCCGAACGGGGCCAGCAGTCGGGAGACTCCCCACGCCCCCACCGGGAGACACCCCAAGACGAGCACTTTCTGGGTGAGGCCCATGCCGCCCAGGAGCACCGTCCCGAGCATCCCGAGCACCGCGGAGGCTGGCGAGGCCGGCGCGGTGGTCCCGAGCCCCTGGGAGTGCCACGTGGCAAAGAACCGGTGCCAGGTCGCGGTCCAACTCGACAACGGGGCCAGCTGGCCCACGGTCGGGAACGGGCCCCCGATCAGGTGGCGGGCCCCCAAGACCAGCAGGAGAGTGGCAACCAACCCCACCAGGAGGCGAGACCGGCGGCTGGCCAGGAGGCGGGGGCGAACGCCCCGGGGACGGTGGCCCCGGTCGTCCCAGTCCTCGTCGAACGAGTCGTCCTCGGAGAAGGCCCCGGCGATCGAGCCGGTGAGCTCGGGCACCGAGGCGCCGCCGCCCGCCCCGGCATGGGCCGCCTCGAAGCCGAGATGGCTGACCCTCGAGAGGTACTGGGACAGCCGGGCGCTCCCACGGAGCTGGTTCCGTCGGATCTGGCCGTCGGACACCTGCCGGCAGCGCTGGACCGCCCGGCGGGCGGCCAGCAGATCGGCTCGGTGGGCGACGTTCCACCGCCAGGCCCCGACCACCGAGCGGACCCGGTCCTGGTCCCTCATCGCCAGCGCGACCAGGATCTCGCCGAGGTTGAGCGCCAGGATCTGGGGCAACAGGACCAGGAGGGACGCGCCCTGGTAGCACTTGAGCACGGTCCGCAGCTCGTGGCGGCGCTGCAGGGCCTGGAGGCTGGCCCCGGCGTCGGTCCCGGTCAGCACCGGCTCCACGCCCGGGGCGGTGGCCTCGAGGTGTCGGACTCGGGCGTCGGGGGCGACGATGACTCGAGCCCCGGCCACCTGGGCCCGCCAGCACAGGTCCAAATCCTCGGCCATCGCCGCCATCGACGGGTCGAAGCCCCCCAGCTCGGCCATCAGATCAGCGCGGATGAGGAAGCAGCCGCTCGGGGCGACGAAGACGTCCCGGACCCCGTCGTGCTGGCCGTGGTCGATCTCGGGACTCTGGACGCGGTCCACCACTGCGCCGGTCTTGTCGGCGTTCATGCCGACGTGCAGCAGCAGTGCCGGGTCGTCCCAGCGAACCAGCTTGGGCGAGACGACAGCGGCGTTGGACCGGAAGGACTCCTCCACCATGAGGCGGACGGCCGACGGGTCAGGAGCGCAGTCGTCATGACAGATCAGGAAGAACGCTGCCCCGTCGACCACGCCGAGCACCTCATTGGCAGCAGCGCCGAAGCCCAGCGGCTCCTCGATCCGCCGGACAAAGGCGTCGGGACAGGTCCGCCCGATCCGGGCGGTCGGGTCGGCACCCCCGGGGGCCACCACCACGACCACCAGCTCGGGGTAGTCCTGGGCTCCCAGGGCACGCAGGCAGTCCTCCAGCCACGGCCCGGGGTCCCGGGTGACCACCACCGCGACGACGGCCGGCGCGCTGGACGCTGCGGTCTGCTGCGAGCTCACGCGACCTCACCGACCCCCGGCGACCCCGGTTCCCCGGAGACGCTGCAACTCGGCGGCCGGCCCCCACCGATGGCCGGTGCGCGGGGCAACGGGGCACCTCCCTCGGGCGGGATCGGGCTCCCCCACCGCCGCGCCGACGCTCGGGCCAGGCCGCGACGGGCCGACTGGCCGGGCACCAAGCAGCGGGACACTGAGATGGGGAGGCTACCGGCCCGGCGCCGCCGCGATCGAAAACCCCCTGGTATGCTTGCAACTGTTATCCACGGATGTGACCAGAGTTGGCACACAAGCCACGGCCACACAACCCACGGCAAGGAGGAGTCCGGTGCCCGACATCGATCGTGACCGGTTGTCGCGTCTGGCCAAGCTCAGCCGGGATGCCGTCGACACCGCCGTCGGCCTCGGCGTCCTCGGGCTCCAGCGGCTGCAGGTTGGCCGGGTTCACCTGGAGCGCCGCCTGGCCGACGATCCGACCTTCGGCCCGGGCTACCGGGCCGTCCGCTCCTCGGCCCGCCGCCGCGCCGGCCAACTCGAAGGCGTTGCGGCCGAAGTGCTCCACACGGTGGAGGCGACCCTCCGGCCAGTGGCCCAGCGCCTCCCTGAACCGGCTCGCCAAATCGCCTCGGTGGCACAGCGGCAGGTCGAAAGCCTCCACCAGGTGGTGCGCCGCCACCTCGCTGGTGCCGGGGACGGGACCGCCACCGGCTGATCGACCCTGGCCCTCGGGCTCGGAGCGAGGCGAGCACGGCCGTGCCGGCGCCAGCCCAGGGCACCTCGTCCGGCGATGGGTGCCCAAGCTGGCCTCGCTGACGGCTCCGGCGATCTTCGAGCCGTGGCGGGCCTCCATCTGCCCTCGGGCTACCCCACCCCCATCGTCGACCACGCGGCGGCGCGTGCCGAGGCCCTAGCCCGGCGGCGGGGTCGGTGAGCGACCCGGCCTAGGGCAGGGCCGGGTCGAGCTGGGCCCGCCAGTAGGCGAGCACGTCGGCCAAGGTCTGGTCGAGCGGGATCCGGGGGCGCCAGCCGGTGTCGGCCCGGAGCCTCGAGCCGTCGCCGACCAGCACCGGGACGTCCACCTCCCGTACCAGCTCGGGGTCCTCGACCAACTCCACTTCCACCTCGGCCAGCGCGCACAGCCGCTGGGCGACCTCCAAGACCGCGACGTCGCGCCCCGAGCACACGTTGTAGGTGGCGCCCCGCACGCCGGCGGTCACCAGGGCCCGGTAGGCACGGACCACGTCGCGCACATCGGTGTAGTCGCGGCGGGCGGTGAGCCGGCCCACCGCGACCTGCGCGGAGCCAGCGCGCTCGGCCTCCACGATCCGCTTGGCCAACGCCGAGACGACGAAACTTGGGGCCTGGCCGGGGCCGATGTGGTTGAACGGTCGGACCACCACGACCGGCTGGTGGTAGCCGAGGTGGGCCTGGACCGCCAGCTGCTCGGCCGCCGCCTTGCTGGCCGCGTACGGGCTGAGTGGGCGCAACGGCGCCGACTCGGCGATGGGCAGCTGGTCGGGCTCGACCGCGCCGTAGACCTCGGCCGAGCTCACCGCCAGCACCACTGGCGGCGGGTCCAGGGTCCGGGCTGCCGCCAGCACCCCGGCGGTGCCCAGCACATTGACCCGGAGAACCTCGGCCGGAAGCTGCCAGGACTGCCCGACATGGCTGCGAGCTGCCAGGTGGTACACGGCATCGGGCCTGGCCGCCCGGACCGCCTCGCCGATTGCCTCGGGGTCGGCCACGTCGACCTCGAGGTCCAGCGAGACCACCTCGTCGCCGACCGACCGCAGGTGCTCGCCCAGGTGCCGGCCGACGAACCCGCCGCCACCGGTGACGAGCGCCCGCACAGGGCGAACCCTACCGGCGCCCGCCGGTCCACCCCGGCCCACCCCGCCGCGGTGGCCGGCCTCGACCGAGGCGGCGGCCGGGGCTCAGTGGACGGCGAGGCGGTAGGCCTCCAGGTGGCGGGCGGCACTGGCCTCCCAGGTGAGGCCAGCCACCCGGTCGAGGCCGGCCTGCCGGCGGGCGCGGACCCCCGGGTCGCCGTCAAGCACCGCAGCCAGGGCACCGGCCAGCTGGTCGGGGTCCCCCGGCTCGACCAGCAGCGCGGCGTCCCCCAGGCCGTCGGCCATCGGGGTCCGAGCGGTGGTGACGAGCGGGGCCCCGCACGCCACCGCCTCGAAGGCCGGCAGGCCGAAGCCCTCCTCCAAGGAGGGGTAGGCGACCACCGCGGCTCGACGGTAGAGGGCCGGGACCGCATCGTCAGAGACGTAGCCGGTCACCACCACCCGGTCGGGATGGGCGGCGGCCGATCGAGGGTCGCGTCCCAGCCAGCCAGGCTGCCCGGCCAGGACCAGCTGGGCGTCGGGGAACCGGTCCGCGACCCGGTCGAACGCCTCGACCAGGACCGAGACCCCCTTGCGGGGCTCGAGGGTCCCCACGAACACCACCAGTGGGCGCGCCGGGTCCAGCCCCAGCCGGGCGAGCTGGACGGCGTCGGCGCCCGGTGCCGGCTCGGCTGGGCGGAACCGTTCGCGGTCGACCCCGTGGGGCGCGACCACCACCGGGCCCCGGGGCCGGCAGTGGGCCACGAACCGCTCGGCGGTGGCCTCGCTCACGCAGACCACCGCCGCCGCCCGCTCAGCGGCCACCTGCAGGGCCCGCCGGAAGAACCGAGCCTTGGCCGGCTGGTGCCACTCCGGGTGGTCGAAGAAGGTGCAGTCGTGCACCGTCACAACCGTGGGCACCCGGGCCCGCGTCGGCATCGTGTAGTGGGGGCCGTGGTGGAGGTCGACCCCGGCACTGGACAGCCGGCGGGGCAGGACGGCCTGCTCCCAGGCGAGGCGCAACGGCCGTGGGCCTGGCGCCCACCCGGCCACGGCGGCGCCCGGCGAGCGCCCCCGCCAGCGGCTGACGTCTGTTCGCCGGGCCACCAGGGTGAGGGCGACGTCGTCCCGGGCGTCGAGCGCCCCCGCCAGGGCCAGCACGTACTGCCCGGCGCCGGCGGCCTGCTCGGGGACCGCGCTCACGTCCAGCGCCACCGCCAAGCGTGGTCCGGTCACGACAGCCGGGCCCACAGCTCGAGGTGCCGGGCCGCCGCTGCCCGCCAGGTGCGGGCCCTGGCCACCGCCGCCCCCCGCTCGGCCGCCGATGCCGCCAGCACCGGGTCGTGCACCACCCGGACCAGACCCTCGGCGATGGCATCGGGGTCCTCCGGGTCGACCAGGACGGCCGCAGACCCCCCACCGTCGTCGCGCACGCTGGGCACCGCGGTGCTGGCCACCACCGCGGTGCCGGCGGCCATGGCCTCGAGCGGCGGCAGGCCGTACCCCTCGGCCAGCGGCACGTAGACGAAGGCGGTGGCGTCTGCGTACAGGGCACTGAGCACCGGCGCCGGGACCGGACCGAGAACGCTGACCCCCTCGGGCACCCGGCCGAGCCCCGGGCGCCCCCACCCCCTGGGCCCCACCACCACCAGGGGCACGGCGCCGAGGCCCCCGGCCCGGGCTCGGGCATAGCCCTCAACCAGGCGGACCAGGTTCTTGCGGGGCTCGAGGGTGGACACGCTCAACAGGTAGGGACCAGCCACCCCGGCCGCCCGGAGCAGCCGCCGGGCGGCGTCGGCGTCGGGCGGGGCCAGGTGGTCGGCGCCTTCGGGGATCACGGTCACCGCGCTCGGAGGGGCACCCGCTGCGACCAGGTCGTCGCGCACGTCGGCCGAGGGGACGACGAAGGCCTTGGCCAGCTCGAGCATCCGCTCGAGCGCCGCCTCGTGCCACCGGCGGCCACGCGCCGTGGCGGCCTCGGGGAACCGCCGCCACGCCAGATCGTGGACCGTCACCGCCAGCGAGGAGCGGCTGGCCCGCCGCAGCCCCGGCGTGGACAGCGACACCCCGTGGACCACCTCGTAGCCGCGGGGCGCGAGCAAATAGCCGGTCTCCCATGCTCGGGTCAGCAGCCGAGACGGCAGCGCCACCCGTCGCAGCGGCCGGCCCCAGTCGGCCAGCGGGTCGGCGTAGGCCCAGCTGGCGTACAACGTCACGGTCGCGACGCTGAGCCCCCGCTCGCGCTCCAGCGCGGCCAGGCCCGAGAGGAGGCCGTGGGCGTAGGTGCCGATGCCGCCGGGGACCCGACGCCGGAGCTGCTCGACCACCAGGAGCACCGTGGGCCGGACCGCTCCGGCCGACCGGCTCACCGCCGGCCACCCCCCACACCGGCGGCCACCACGTCGCGATAGAGGGCATCCAGGCCGTCGGCACAGGCCGACCAGCTGAACCGGCTGGCGTGCCGGCACCCGGCCGCCGCCAGCTCCTGGGCCCGCCCCGGCGAATCGAGCACCTCGGCCAGCGCGGCCGCCAGGGCCGCCACGTCACCCACCGGAACCAGCACTGCACCGTCCCCGAGCACCTCGGGCAGGGCCCCGGCGTCGGTGGCGACCACCGGCACGCCCCGGACCATGGCCTCGAGCGGGGGGAACCCGAACCCTTCGTAGCGGGACGGGTACGCAAGCACCGCCGCCGCACCGAGCAGGGTCACCGCGGTCGCGTCGTCGATCCACCCCGGCCGGGCGATCCGGTCGGCGAAGGGCGACCGGGCCACCGCCGCCGCCAGCTCGGCCTCCCCCCACCCGGGCGGGCCGGCGAGGACCAGGCCGAGCTCCGGCCGGTCGGCGGCCAGCTGGTCGAACGCGCCAACCAACGACGGGAGGTCCTTGCGGGGCTCGGCCGTGGCCAACGAGAGGATGTAGCGCTCGGTACGGGGCGCCAGCAGGCGGTCCGGCACCCGGTCGAGCGGCGGCGGGCGCTCGGGGATGCCCGAGTGGATGGCCCGCACCCGCTCGGGGGGCGCCCCGAAAGCCTCGATGACCTCGGCTGCGACGTAGGCCGACGGGGTGTGCACGAAGGCGCCGGTCCGCACGGCGCGGCCGATGAGCGCCGGGTAGGCCAGCGTCGATCGGTCGCACAGCTCCGGGAACCGCAACGCGGTCAGGTCGTGGACGGTCACCACCCGGGCCGCCCGCTTGGTCGGGGGGACCACGAAGTTGGTCCCGTGGACGACGTCGTGGTCGCCCACGAACCACTCGAGCGCCGGGAGCCCGAGGCGCCGCCAGGCCAGCTGCAACGGCCGGGCCGGCATGGGCCGCTGGGCGCCGGAGACCCCCGGCGGCAACGCCCGGTGAGCCAGCTCCCGCCGGCGCCAGCTGACCGCGAAACCGGTGAGCTCGAGGTCGCCGCGGGCAGCCAGGGCGCCCAGGGCGCCCCGGCAGAACTCCCCAACCCCGGTGCGGTGCCCGATGAGCGGGGTGGCGTCGACCGCGACCCGCAGCCGTCCTGGCTCGACCACCGAGAGAGCCTGGCACAGCGCCGGGCGCGGTCGGCACCGAGCCGGCGGCCGGCTCCCGCCTAGGCTCGACCCGTGCTCACCGCGTTGGCCGGCGGGGTCGGTGCGGCCAAGCTGCTGGTCGGCTTGGCCGCGGTGGTCGACCCGGCCGAGATCACCGCCGTCATCAACACCGGGGATGACCTGGTGCTCCACGGCCTGTACATCTGCCCGGACATCGACAGCGTCACCTACGCGCTGGCCGGGGTGAACAACCGGGCCACCGGGTGGGGGGTGGAGGGGGAGACCTGGACCGTGGCCGACCAGCTCCGGGCCCTGGGCGGGGTCACCTGGTTCCAGCTGGGCGACCGGGACCTGGCCACCCACCTCTACCGCACCCAGCGCCTCGCCGAGGGCGCGACCCTGAGCGAGGTGACCGCGGAGCTGGCCGCCGCCCGGGGGGTCCGGTCCCGGCTGCTGCCGATGTCCGACCACCCGGTGCGGACCCGAGTGACGCTGGCCGAGCCGCCACCGGGAGAACCGCCCGAGGTCGGGTTCCAGGACTACTTCGTTCGCTTGGGCCACCAGGTCGCGGTGGCTGGGCTGCGCTTCGACGGCGCCGAACGGGCCGCCCCAGCCCCCGGCGTGCTCGAGTCCATCGAGCGAGCAGCGCTCGTCGTGTGCTGTCCCTCGAACCCGGTGGTGTCCATCGGGCCGATCTTGGCGGTGCCCGGGGTGGCTGACGCACTGGTTGGCCGGCGGGACCGAGTGGTCGCGGTCTCCCCCATCGTCGCCGGAGCTGCCCTGCGGGGTCCGGCCGACCGACTGCTCACCGAGTTGGGCCACGAGTCCAGCGCGCTCGGGGTGGCCCGCCTCTACGCGCCGTGGGCCGGGACCTTCGTGGTCGACGAGGCCGACCGCGACCTGGCGCCAGCGATCGAGGCGCTGGGCATGCGCTGCGTCGTCACCGAAACCGTGATGTCGGACCCGGCCCGCCAGACCGCATTGGCCAAGGCGGTCCTCGATGTCGGCTGAGGTGCCCCCGCCCGGGGCCTTGGTCGTGTTCCCGGTGCACGGCATCGGCGAGGTCGCCAGCGGCGACGACCTCGGCCAGCTGATCGCCGATGCCCTCGGCCGTAGCCACCTCGAGTTGGCCGACGGGGACGTGGTGGTGGTGACCCAGAAGGTGGTGTCCAAGGCCGAGGGCCGGGTGGTGGCCCTCGATCCGCAGGACAAAGCGGCCAAGGTGGCCCTGGTCGAGTCGGAGGCGGTGCGGGTCCTGCGCCGCCGGGGCGACATGCTCATCACCGAGACCCGGCACGGGTTCGTCTGCGCGACCGCCGGCATCGACGTGTCGAACCTGGCCGCCGGCCAGGCCGCGCTGCTCCCGGTCGACGCCGACCGGTCGGCCCGGTCCATCCGGGCCTCGCTCCACCACCGCCTTGGCCGATCGGTGGGGATCGTGATCTCGGACACCTTCGGCCGGGCGTGGCGTCGCGGGGTGACCGACGTGGCCATCGGGGTGGCCGGCGTGGCTGGCGTGGTCGACCTGCGGGGCACCCCGGACGCGACCGGGCGCGAACTGCAGGCGACCGAGGTCTGCGTTGCCGACGAGATCGCCGGCGCGGCCGAGCTGGTGATGGGCAAGGATCGCAACGTCCCGGTCGCGATCGTGCGCGGGGTGCCCGAGCACTGGCTGCGACCGGCGTCGGTGGCCGAGGAGATCGTCCGACCTCCGGCCGAGGATTTGTTTCGCTGAGGCCTGCGGACCGGGGTCCTCAGCCCCGTTGCTCGGCGAAGTACCGGAGCACCGCGGCCAGGCCGTCTTCGAGCGGGGTGAACGGCCGCCACCCGAGCTGCATCGCGGCCCGGGCCGGGTCGAGGCTGGAGTGGCGGACATCCCCCGGCCGGGGCGGGCCGTGCTCGGCCGGCTGGCTGACGCCGGCCGCGGCAGCCAAGCCGGCATAGATCTGGTTGACCGAGGTCCCACGACCGGTGCCGATGTTGCACACCAGCCCGCCGCCGCGCACCGCGGCTCGGACGAACGCGTCCACCGCGTCGTCGACGTAGACGAAGTCCCGGGTCTGCTCGCCATCGCCGTGGATCACCACCGGCCGGCCCTGCACCAGGCGCTGGGCGAAGATCGCGACCACCCCCGATTCGCCGTGCGGGTCCTGGCGGGGGCCGTAGACGTTGGCCAGCGCCAGCGCGCAGAACTCGAGCGCGTGCAGTTCGCGGTAGGCGACGAGGTAGTCGATGCCGACCTTCTTGGACACCCCGTAGGGGGACAGTGGCCGGTGGGGCTGGGTCTCGGTG